>NZ_JBIBZI010000012.1:0-282154 GCF_043084105.1 Streptomyces sp. NPDC014676
TCGATGAACGCCTGGTAGGCGGCGTTCGTCACCGGCGTGGTGTCGATGAAGAACGGCGCCACCTCGCGCCGGTGCGCGGGCCGTTCGTTGTCCAGCGCCCATGGCTCGTCCGAGGTGCCCATGGTGAACGGACCGCCCGGGACCAGGACTTCGGCCGGGCCCGTGAACAGCGGCACCGGCTCCGGGTCCGGGGCGGTCAGCGCCGGCGGCCCCTTGCGGAGCTGATGGGTGATCAGCATGGTCTCGTCGTGCTGCTGCTCGTGCTGGGCGATCATCCCGAAGGCGAAGCCCGCCTCGGTCAGCCGCGTCCCGTGGAACGCGGCCCGCTCCAGCACGTCCAGCGCCCGGGCGCGTACGTCGGCCGCGTACCGGCGGGCCTCCTCCGGCGGCAGCAGCGGCAGCTTCGGGCGTTCGGAGCGCGGGTGCTCGAAGGCGTCGTACAGGGTGTCGATCTCGGGCCGTATCGCCTCGTGGCCGGCGACGGCCCGCAGCAGCCACTGCTCCTCCTGGTTGCCGATGTGGGCGAGGTCCCACACCAGCGGCGACATCAGCGGTGAGTGCTGGGCGGTCAGGTCGGGACCGTCGACGCAGCTGGTGAGCAGCGTGGTGCGGTCCCGTGCGGTGACCAGCGAGGCGACCGCGCGCTCGCGCAGGGCTTCGGCGTCGAGGGCGGGGTCGGTCATGAGGGGGTGTCCTTCCCGTGCGGGTGCGTGGGGCGGGGGCGCGTGCTGCGGGCCGTCGCCCGCAGCTCGTCGAGCGAGTCGTCGGCCGGGCAGCGGCCCCGGGCGACGTACCGGTCCCGGTACGCCGCGACCGCGTCGACCACCTCGGCGCCGGCACCGAGCCGGGGCAGGGCGCGCAGCGCCGCCGCGAAACAGATGGCGGCCACCTCGCGCAGCTCCGGGTCGGCCAGGCCGACGCGGGCCGCGTCCCGCCAGAGCGGATTGTGCGGCGCGGGCATGCCGTGCGCCCGCTCGGCCAGCGGTTTCACCGTCCGGTAGGCGGTCTCGGCGGCCTCCGGGTCGTCGAACAGCGCCGCGACCACGGCCAGAGGCACGATCCAGCCGTCGTCACCGGGCTGCGCGTCGATCATGCGCAGTTCCAGGTGGCCGCGCGGCCGCACCGGCGGGAACAGGGTCGTGACGTGGTAGTCGAGGTCGTCCCGGGTCGGCGGTCCGGGTGTGCCGGACCTGGTCCACTCCCGGAAGGAGAGCCCGTCCGGCACGTGCCAGGGCCCGCTGTCACGCCGTACGCACATCACCGGCGCGTCCAGGACGTGCCGGGCCCAGGCGCCGCGCGGGTCGGCGTCCAGGACGGGGCCGCCCGCCCGGCCGGTGCCGATCTGCGTCCAGCGGAGCTGTCGCGTGGACAGCCAGCCGGTCGGCCGGCCGCCGGCGACCGGGGAGTTGGCGAACACGGCGACCAGGACCGCGCCCAACTGGTGCGCCAGCCACCAGCGCCGCACATGGCCGAGCGGGCCGGGCTCCTCGTACCCGGCATCCACGCACACCTGCACGGAGGCGGAGGCGCACATCATGGCCCGGCCGGCGGGTCCGGTGCGGTCGAGACAGGCCTCCATGGCGTCGTACCGCGGTTCGCGCAGGAACCGGCGGGGGGTGTGCCAGGGGTCGTGGCCGAGGCCGACGAGGACCAGACCGTCCTCGCGCAGCACCGCGCGGACGGCGTCCAGGTCGGCGGAGACGGTACCGACGCACTCCATCAGGGAGGCGGCGGGCGGCGAGCTCAGCTCCAGCTGGCCGCCGGGCTCGACGGTGAGCGCCGACCTCAGGGGCACGGTCCGCAGAGCGGCGTAGGCCGCTTCGAGTCGTTCGGGTGACACGGGGAGCCGCGGGTCCCGCAGCTCGTGGACGAGCCATTCCACCTCGATCCCGAGGCGGCGCGGCGGTCCGGTCTTGAAGCAGATGCCCCGCACCAGGGCTTCCACCTCGGCTTCTGTGACGGCGGTACGCGGCTCCACACAGCCGCCTGCCGAATCGGACATGTCGGGATCCTCCTGAGATTCCACCATGTCGCCGGCCCGGAGCTTCGCCGCTCCCGGCCGGCGTCAACCCGTCCAGCCAAAACCTTCGCGTCGGCGGGCACAAGGGCGCCTGGCGGGGCGTTCCGGTTCGGTCATCCTTTCGTCCGGCCTGTTCCCGGGCGGTTTCCCGCCCGTTTCCCGGGCCTTCTCGGGAGGCGGAAACTCCGTTGCGCCGCCTCACCAGCATCGCTCAGGATGCCTGCATGAGCACGACGAGCGAGACCGCGCGGCGCGTGGTCACGGCGGCTACGGGGGTGGCGCCGTGAGCGCGCGCCTGCGCGGCATCGCCCGGGAGACCGAACAGATCGTGGCGGCCGGCGTCTACCGCGCACCCGGCGGCCACGAGGTGTCCATCGGGGCGGCGGTCGAGGCCGCGGCCCGCGGAACGCGGACGTACGGGCCGCGGCCGGTCCCGTTCCCGGCGTTCCGGCCGGCCGGCACCCGGTTCGAGGTCACCGGCGAGAGCAGCCTGGAGGCCGCCCGGCGGCTCGCGGACGGTGTGGCCGTGCTGAACTTCGCCTCCGCCCGCAATCCGGGCGGCGGATACCTCAACGGCGCCCAGGCCCAGGAGGAGGCCCTGTGCCGCGCCTCCGCGCTGTACACCTGCCTGCTGCGGGCCCCGGGCTTCTACGACCACCACCGCGCCCACCGCGACCCGTTCTACACGGACCGGGTGATCCACTCACCCGCCGTGCCGGTCTTCCGCGACGACCGCGGACGCCTCCTGGACGAGCCGTTCACGGCCGGTTTCCTCACCTCGCCCGCGCCCAACGCGGGAGTGATCCTGCGCACGGCGCCGGAGCGGGCGGACGAGGTGCCCCGCGCCCTGGTGGTACGGGCCGGGCGGGTGCTGGAGACCGCGGCCGCCCACGGCTACCGGCGGCTCGTGCTGGGCGCCTGGGGCTGCGGGGTGTTCCGCAACGACCCCGCCCAGGTGGCGGCGGCGTTCCGGTCGCACCTGGAGCCGGGCGGACGCTTCGCGGGCGCCTTCGCGCACGTGGTGTTCGGCATCCTGGACCGCACCCGCGACAGCGCGGTCCGCGCCGCGTTCGAGCGGACCTTCGCGGACCTGCTGCCCGGCCCGGCGGGGATCAGCTCCAGCCGTACCGCTCCCGCAGCCGCTGACGCACGAGGTTGAACCGCATCCGGTCCAGCGCGCACGCCTCCCGGCGCATGCCCTCCTCGTGCAGCCGCAGCACCCGGTCCACGTCGACCCACGAGTCGCGGCCCGACCGGTCCCACGGCCCGCTGCCGATCGGCACCCACTCCCGGTCCCCGTCGTGCCGCCTGCTCGACAACTGCACGGCGAGGAAACTCCCGGCCGCCTCCCGGGCGACGACGAGCACCGGACGGTCCTTGCCCCGGCCGTCGTTCTCCTCGTAGGGCACCCAGGTCCAGACGATCTCCCCGGGGTCGGGGTCGCCGTCGTGCGCGGGCGAGTACTCGGTACGCACCCGGCCCACCTCACGGGGCGCGGCCTCGACGGTGGCGTAAGGGCCGTGGCGGCCCGGGGCGTTCTCAGGGCTGAAGGCGGTCACAGGCGTACCGTACGGCACCCCTCACACGGCCTACGACGTCGGCCGCCTCCGTGTGGGCCGGAAGGCGTGCGGGGAGGGCCGGACCGTCCCGAGCCGTCCCGGGGGCCGCTCGACGAATGCCCGCGAGGTCGCCTTCCCGGCGGCCGGCGCGCGGGCGCCGGCCCCGGGACCGTCCGGCCGCCCGCGCGGATCGCGGGACCCGGCATCGACGGGCCCGTCGCGGGCCGCTCACACGGGCACCGGTTCAGCCCGGCCCGGGCCGCCCCGTGAGTTCCCGGCCCGTGACCATCTCGGCCTCGATCCGGACGAACACCCCGTCGTGCATCGGCATCCACGAGCGGGGACCGGTCCGCAGCAGACGTTCGTGCCCGGCCGGGTCGGTCACCACGGCCGCCCGGCCCGTGACCACCACGCTCCAGCCGGACCGGCTCCCGGCGTCGAAGTCGTCGGCCTCGAAGGCGACCACGACGCCGTCGACCGCCCGGACCAGATCGGACGCGGCGGAGGTGCACAGCACCACGGAGGCGTCCGCGTCCAGGGCGAAGTTGACGGGGAGGACGGCGGGCAGTGCCTGCCGGGTGTAGACGACGCGACCGACCGGCACCTTGGCCAGCAGGCGCAGACACTCCTGGCGGTCGAGCGGCCGGAAACCATCGCTGTGAATCATTCCCCCATCGTCG
Organism: Streptomyces sp. NPDC014676; assembly: GCF_043084105.1. Classification (NCBI taxonomy): domain Bacteria; kingdom Bacillati; phylum Actinomycetota; class Actinomycetes; order Kitasatosporales; family Streptomycetaceae; genus Streptomyces; species Streptomyces sp. NPDC014676. The sequence goes on from NZ_JBIBZI010000012.1 coordinate 4,260, forward strand.
GCGGCGGACCCCTGCCGGGCTAGGGCCGGACGGCCCTGATGACTCTCAGGACCCGGCACACGAGGCCCCGCGGGCGGACCTGCGGGGCCGGCCGTCGTACGCCTCCGCCCCCAGCCGTCACGGTCGCGCGAGCAAACATGTCTGACCCTCCCGCGCGGGTGGAACCCGGGGGACATGAGCAAGACCGCGCTGATCGTCATCGACATGATCAACACCTACGACCATGCGGACGCCGACCGCCTGATCCCGTCCGCCGAGTCGGTCGTACCGGTCGTCTCCGCCCTGCTGGGACGGGCGCGGCGCCGGGACGTGCCGGTGATCTACGTCAACGACAACTTCGGCGAATGGCGCTCCCACCACGGCGAGCTGCTCGACAAGGCCCTGTCGGGGCCGCACGCGCGCCTCGTGGAACCGCTGCTGCCGGACGACTCCTCGCTCTTCGTCGTCAAGGCACGGCACTCGGTCTTCTTCGAGACCCCGCTGGGCTACCTGCTCAACCAGCAGGGCATCGACCGGCTCGTGCTGTGCGGCCAGGTCACGGAGCAGTGCGTCCTGTACTCGTCGCTCGACGCGCACATCCGCCACTTCGACGTGACCGTCCCCCGTGACGCCGTCGCCCACATCCACGCCGACCTCGCGGACGCCGCCCTGCGGATGATGGAACGCAACATGGGCGCGCGGGTGTGCGGCAGCGACGAACTGTGGAACTGACGCGCCGCGGACCCGCGGGCCGACACTGGTCCCATGAGCCGTACCCCCGTCCCGCCCCGTGAGGTCCGCCCCTACCTCGACGAGCTGGTCCACCGCACGCGCGCCGTCTGCGGCCCCCGCCTGGTGAGCGTCCTCGCCGTCGGATCCCTCGCGCTCGGCGACTACCGGCACGGACGCAGCGACGTCGACGTGACCGTCGTGGTGGACCGCTCGCTTCCCCGGCGCGCCCTGCCCGAACTGGCCGGGGCGCTCGCCCACCCCGCCCTGGCCTGTCCCGCGGCCGGACTGGAACTGGTCGTCTACCCGGCCGATTTCGCCTGCCGTCCGTCCGGCGGCGCGGGGTACCTCATGGACCTCAACACCGGACCGTCCCTGCCCGAGCGGGTCAGCCACGACCCCGGGGAGGGGCCCGCGTTCTGGTACGTCCTCGACCGTTCCCTCGCCCACCAGGCCGGTCTGTCGCTGTTCGGCGGGCCGGTACGGGACGTGATCGCCGCACCGGAGCGGGCCGACGTGCTCGCCGCGCTCCGCGCCTCCGTGCGGGAACACGCCGAGGGGGAGGGGCACACGGCCGACAACCGGGTGCTCAACGGCTGCCGCTCCGTGGTGTGGTGCCGCACCGGCCACTGGTTCGCCAAACGCGCGGCGGCCGGGATCGTCGCCGACGCGGAGGCGGACTTCCGGCCCCTGATCACGGACGCGCTGCGCAGCTTCGAACGCCCCCGCGAGTCCGCGCCCGCGCTGCCCGGGGAGGCGGTCGGGGACTTCCTGGACTGGGTGGCCGGCCGCGTGGACGAGGCCACCGCGGCCCAGGGCGGGCACGGCGCCCCGGCCTGACCCGCGCCTTGCGTACCGGCGCCCCCGGTCGACGGCTCGACAGCCGCCGGATGTGCCGTCTAGGCTCCTCGGCGCGGCATCGCGTGCCGGTCACCGGCCGGGTGAGGCATGGAGGCGCCGCGGATGCCCGTGGAGGCATTGCCCTCGTGTCAGTCGAGTTCAACCACACCATCGTTCTCACCCGTGACCGGGAGAAGTCCGCCCGTTTCCTCGCCCACGTCCTCGGCCTGGAGGTCGGGGAACCGGCCGGAATGTTCCTGCCGGTGACGACCGCCAACGGAGTCACCCTGGACTTCGCGACCGTCGACATCGACATCCCGGCGCAGCACTACGCGTTCCTCGTCTCCGAGGACGAGTTCGACGCGATCCTCACCCGGCTCGTGAACGCCAGGATCCCCCTCCAGGCCGATCCGCACGGCAGGCACCCCCGCCGCATCAACCGCAACGACGGCGGTCGCGGCGTCTACTTCCGGGACCCGGCGGGCCACGGCCTCGAGGCCATCACCCTCCCGTACGGCACCGACCCGGCCTCGCCGCTGAACGGCGTCACCGAGGAGGTTCCCGGGGCCGTGTAACCGTGTAGCCGGACCGGGGGCGGGCGTGTTCCGCACGCCCGCCCCCGGCCGGCCGGTTTACGCGCCGCGCGGCGGGCTACGCGACGGACACGGGGAGTCCAGGCCGGCCACGTACCGGGAGGTGCCCATGACCACGCGGATACGGGACGTGATGTCCACGGACACCGCGTCCGTCGAACCCATGACGACGGTGGCGCGGGCCGCGCGCCTGATGCGCGAGCAGGACATCGGCGATGTCCTCGTCGCGTACGACTGTGATCTGTTCGGTGTGCTCACCGACCGCGACATCGTGCTGAGGGGCGTCGCCGAGGGGTGCGACCCGGAGGCCACGACGGTCGGTTCCCTCTGCACGCGCCCGCCCCTGGTGACCCTCGACCCCGAGGACACCACCGATCACGCCGTGGAGCTGATGCGGCGGCACGCCGTCCGGCGGCTCCCGGTGGTGGAACGCGGTGGCTGTCCGGTGGGGGTGGTGAGTCTCGGGGATCTCGCCACGACGGAGGATCCGCACTCCGCCCTGGCGGACATCAGCGCGGCGGCGCCCACGCACTGAGCGCGGGTTTTTCGCCCCGCCGCCCCGTCCCGGGGGCTCCGCCCCGGGACCCCGCTCCTCGAACGCCGGAGGGGCTGGTTCCGCTGTCACCCGTCCACCGTGAGCGCGCACGTCCAGCCGTACGGGCCCGGGTGGATCCGTAGTTCCTCCCAGGCCACGGCCGTCGGCATCCGTCCGGTGACCCGTACGTCGGCCAGGGCGGCCACCGCCAGGCGTATGTCGAGGCCGTCGTCGGTCTCGTCCGCCTCCACGTCGACCGGTACCTGGCCGTACTCCTCCAGCCGGTACAGGATCTCGTCCAGCAGCGCCGCCAGCAGATCGTCGTCACCGGCCCCGGCCAGCCGGACGCGGCCCACGTCCGTCGGCCGCACCCCGGAGACGTCGGCGAAGCACTCCACCATCGCCGCCACCGCCTCCGCCAGACAGTTCTCCCGGCTCGTCGCCCACGCCTCGATCCGGAACTCGTCCTCCTGCGCCACCGCCCGGTGCCCGCTCTCGTCCGGCCGCCGCGCCTGCCCGTAGTCGCTCGTGTCACCGACCATGGAATCCGCCTGCCCGACGACCGCGCACCCATGCCGGGCGCCGTGCGCTTCGAGTGCCGGAGAGCGGGGTACACGGGTGCGGACCAGGTGCTTCAGGTGCCGTCTCCGGTACGGAGGGAGGGCATCCGTCATGCGGTTCCGTGACCGCCGGCAGGCCGGCCGCGAACTGGCCGCACGGCTGCGGGAGAGGCAGGACGAGGGGGCCCTGCCCGACCCCGTCGTGCTGGCCCTGCCCCGCGGCGGTGCCGCCGTGGCCGTCGAGGTCGCCGGGGCACTGGACGCCCCGCTCGACGTCCTCGTCGTACGGAAGATCGGCGCCCCCTTCCACGAGGAGTTCGGCGTCGGCGCGATGGCCGGCGACGGGGTTCCGCTCTTCGACGAGGACGCCCTGCGGCGGCTGGGCATCGACGAGGCCGACCTGGCGCCCGTCGTCGAGCGCGAGCGCACCGAGCTGCGCCGCCGCGAACAGCGCTACCGCCAGGGCCGCCCCGCCCCCGGGCTGCGCGGACGGACCGTCGTCGTCGTCGACGACGGGCTGGCGACCGGCTCCACCGCCCGCGCCGCGCTGCGCGCCCTGCGGGCACAGGACCCCGGGCACCTCGTGCTGGCCGTTCCGGTCGGCGCGGCGGAGGGCGTCGCGCTGATGCGCTCCGAGGCCGACGAGGTGGTGTGCCTGCACGAGCCGGCCGCGTTCATGGCCGTGGGTCAGTGGTACGAGGAGTTCGACCAGTTGACGGACGACGACGTCCTGGACGCGCTGCACCAGCGGCAGCCCCGACAGCCCCGGTAGGGCCGGTCCGGCGGACCACGCGGGACCGCGGGATCCGGCACGACCGGCCGCGGCGCCGTCGCCGGCCGCCGTGTTCGACCACGCTCGCGAGGGGGAGACCCGGCGCGCCGGCGTACTCCTCCGCCTCACGGCCACGCCCCGCGGCGGTCGCCCGGGAGCGGACGGCGTCCATGCCGCGCGGGTGTCCGTGCGGGGCCCGCCGGGGAGGCGCCGGCAGGGGGCCGTCCACCGGCGGGCCGGCGTTCCGGCCGGCGCGTCGGGCCGGCGGATCACCGCCCCGGTGCCCCCGCCCGCAGCCCGTCCATGACCAGGTCCAGCAGCCGGGTGGCGCGCGGCTGCCAGTCCTCGGCCGGGTCGAGCTGCCAGAGGCCGCCGATGGCGAGGATGAGGTCGTCCGCGGTGACGCCGGGGCGGATGGATCCGGCCTCCTCGCAGCTGCGCAGCAGCAGTTCCGCCGCCTCGGTCACCGGGCTGTGTCCCGGCTTCGCCGGGCTCCCCGGCCCGCTGGTGGCCTGCCGGATGGCGTCGGCCAGCCCGGCCTTGGCCATGGCGAAGCGGGCCAGCCCGTCCATCCACTCGCGCAGCGCGCAGGCGGGCTCCAGCATGCTCAGCAACTGCGCCGCGCTGTCCGCCACCTGCCGCATCTCGTACCGGTAGATCTCCAGGACGAGTGCCTCGCGGCTGGGGAAGTTCCGGTAGAACGTGCCCTGTCCGACGCCCGCCTTCTTGGCGATCACGCTCAGCGGGGTGTCCGCCGAGCGCGTGAGTTCGACGAGGGCCACCTCCAGGATGCGCTCGCGGTTGCGCTGCGCGTCCGAGCGCAGGGGCGCCGCCGCGCTCCGCGGTGTCCGCGCGCACGGGGACGCTTCCTCCTTGTGTCCCACTGGCCCTCCTCCCGGGTCGTGACCGAAACCCGTCCTTGCTAACCGGACAACTGTCCATTACGTTTTCAGGGGTAGCGGACAGCTGTCCGTTTCGGGTCCATCGTATCGGCGGACACGGACGGCGGGACACCCGGTGGCATGCCCCCGACGACCGGTGTGTTCCCGGCCCTTCCCCTCTTCCGCATGGTCCCGGACACCCCGCCTTCCGTACAGCCCCATGTCATCGACTCGTTCCGCCTTCCAGATCCGTGAAAGAAGGCTGCTCATGGCCCCCTCGACGTCCAGCAGCGTCACCCTGAACATCAACGGCGAGAAGCACACGCTGTCCGTCGACCACCGCACCACCCTGCTCGACGCGCTGCGCGAGCGCCTCGACCTGACCGGTACCAAGAAGGGCTGCGACCAGGGACAGTGCGGCGCCTGCACGGTCCTGGTCGACGGCCGCCGTACCGTGTCCTGCCTGCAACTGGCCGTCGCGTCCGACGGACGCGAGATCACCACCGTGGAGGGCCTGGCCGACGGGGACCGGCTGCACCCGGTGCAGCAGGCCTTCCTCGACCTGGACGGCTTCCAGTGCGGCTACTGCACCCCCGGCCAGATCTGTTCGGCCGTCGCCGTCATCGAGGAGCACGCGGCGGGCTGGCCCAGCGCCGTCACCGGGGACGTGCGTCCCGAGGCGGGACCGCCGCCCCTGACCCCCGAGGAGATCAGGGAACGCATGAGCGGCAACCTGTGCCGCTGCAGCGCGTACGTGCAGATCGTCGAGGCGGTCGCCCGCGCGGCCGCCGAGAGCCGGAACGAGACCGAGGAGGCCGCGGCATGAGGGAGTTCGACTACCGGCGCGCCGACGACGTCTCCGGCGCGGTGGCGCTGCTCGACGCCGACCCCGACGCCCGCTACCTCGGCGGCGGCACCAACCTCGTCGACCTGATGAAGAACGGCGTCGAGCGCCCGGCCCGGCTCGTCGACGTCCGCGCCCTCCCGCTGGACCGGATCGAACCGGCCGACGGCGGCGGACTGCGCATAGGCGCCACCGTCACCAACAGCGACCTCGCCGCGCACCCCGGCATCCGCACCGGCTACCCCGCCCTCACCCAGGCCGTGCTCGCCGGTGCCTCCGGGCAATTGCGCAACATGGCCACCGTCGGCGGCAATCTGCTCCAGCGCACCCGCTGCGGCTACTTCACCGATGTGACCAAGCCTTGCAACAAGCGGGCGCCCGGCAGCGGTTGCCCCGCCGTCGAGGGCGAACACCACAACCACGCCGTCCTGGGCGCCTCCGACCACTGCGTGGCGATCCACCCCTCCGACATGGGTGTGGCACTGACCGCCTTCGACGCGGTCGTCTCCTACGAGACCGCCGACGGGCCGGGGGAGTTGCCGCTGGCCGACCTCTACCTCCCGGTGGGTGACACCCCGCACCGGGAGACCGCCCTGCCGCCCGGCGCGCTCATCACCCACGTCACCCTGCCGCCCGTGCCGGTCGCCGCCCGCTCGCGCTACCGCAAGGTCCGCGAACGCGCCTCGTACGCCTTCGCGATCGGCTCGGTCGCCGCCGCCCTCGACGTCAGCGGGGGAGTCGTGCGCGAGGCACGCCTCGCCCTCGGGGCCGTGGCGTCCCGGCCCTGGCGGGCCCGCGCCGCCGAGCGCGTACTGAACGGCGCCCCGGCCACCGCGGAGTACTTCGCGGCGGCGGCGGACGCCGAACTCGCGGCCGCCAGGCCGCTGCCCGACAACGGATACAAGGTGACCCTCATGCGCAACCTCGTGGTGGCCGTGCTCTCCGAACTCGCCGAGGAGGCCGCCCGATGACCACCGCCACGACCGGCGCCACGACGGCGGGAGCCGTCGGCACCGCGCACACCCGCGTCGAGGGCCGCGACAAGGTCACCGGCGCCGCCCGGTACGCCGGCGAGATACCCTTCGCCGATCTCGCCCACGGCTGGCTGGTGCTGTCCACCGTCGCCCGCGGCCGGATCCTGTCGGTGGAGACCGAGCCGGTGCTCGGCATGCCGGGCGTGCTCACCGTCCTGCACCACGGGAACGCCCCGCGCCTCGACATCGACTACATCGGGATGCTGGGCGTTCCGCCGGACCCGACGGCCGCCGTCTTCCAGAACGACCGGGTCCCGCACGCCGGCTGGCCCGTCGCGCTGGTCGTCGCCGAGACGTCCGAGCAGGCCCGGGAGGCCGCCGAGCGGCTCGTCGTCACCTACGAGCAGGAGCCGCACGACGTCGCGCTCTCCGGCGACCGCCCGGACGCCTACGCGGCGGACGGGCACATGCCCGCGGTGACGGAGAAGGGCGACCTGGAGGCCGGACTCGCCGCCTCGGCCCATGTGGTGGACGCCGAGTACACCACGCCCGAAGAACACCACGGCATGATGGAACCGCACGCGGCGACCGCCCTCTGGGACGGCGGCCGGCTCGAGGTCGTCGACTCCAACCAGGGCACCACCTGGGTCGCCGACGAGCTCGCGCGGATGTTCTCACTGGACGCGTCCGCGGTACGGGTGCGTTCCGAGCACATCGGCGGCGGCTTCGGCAGCAAGGGCGTACGGGCCCACCAGGTGTCCGCCGTGATGGCCGCGACCGTCCTGCAGCGGCCGGTCCGCGTCGTGCTGACGCGCCGCCAGATGTTCTCGCTCACCGGCTACCGCAGCCCCACCGTCCAGCGGGTCCGGCTCGGCGCCGACGCCGACGGCCGGCTGCGCGCCCTGGAGCACCGCTCACTGAACCAGACGTCCACGGTCTGGGAGTTCGTCGAGCCGAGCGCCGGTGTGGCGCGCGTGATGTACGACGCCGACGCCCACCGCACCTCGAACGAGGTCGTACGGCTGGACGTGCCGTCCCCGACATGGATGCGCGGGCCGGGCGAGGCGCCCGGATCGTTCGCCCTGGAGTCGGCGCTCGACGAACTGGCCGAGCGGTGCGGGGTCGACCCCATCGAGCTGCGGCTGCGCAACGATCCCGAGCGCGGCCCGGTCTCCGGGCTGCCGTTCGCCGGCCGCAACCTCGCCGCCTGCTTCCGCGAGGGCGCCCGCCGCTTCGGCTGGGCCGGCCGCGACCCGCGCCCGGGGACGCGCCGCGAGGGGCGCTGGCTGCTCGGCACGGGCACGGCCGCGGCCTCCTTCCCCTCGGGCGCCCTTCCGTCGACGGCCGCGGTGACCGCGGAGGCGGACGGCACCTTCACCGTGCGGATCGCCGCGGCCGACATCGGCACCGGGGCGCGCACGGCGCTGACCCTGGTCGCCGCCGACGCGCTGCGGGTGCCCACCGGCCGGGTCCGGGTGCGCATCGGCGACAGCGACTTCGGCCCGGCGGGGATCGCGGGCGGCTCCATGGGCACCCGCTCCTGGGCCTGGGCGATCACGGCCGCCGCCGGGGAACTGCGGGAGAGGCTCGTTCCGGGAGGCGTCGTGCCGCCGGAGGGCATCACCGTACGGTCCGACACCACCGCCGCCCTCGCCGGCCTCGCCCAGAAGGAGCGGCACTCCTTCGGGGCGCAGTTCGCCGAGGTGGCCGTGGACGTCACCACCGGCGAGGTGCGGGTGCGCCGGATGCTCGGCATCTTCGCGGCGGGCCGGATCGTCAACCCGCTCACCGCGCGCGGTCAGCTCGTGGGCGGCATGACCTGGGGCATCTCGATGGCCTTGCACGAGGAGGCGGTCCGGGACCGGGCCTTCGGCGGCCTCTACGGCGCCGACCTGGCCGGCTATCACGTCGCCACCCACGCCGACGTGCCGGCGGTCGAGGCGGACTGGGTCGACGACCCGGACCCCGACGACCCCGTCGGCATCAAGGGCATCGGCGAGGTCGGCATCGTGGGCGCGGCGGCGGCCGTCGCCAACGCGGTCTGGCACGCGACCGGCGTACGGCACCGGAACCTGCCCATCCGTCCGGACCGGGTACTGGAGGCGGGAGGACCACGTGCTTGACATCGCCGGCGAGCTGCACCGCTGGCTGACCGAGGACAGGGAGTTCGCCGTGGCCACGGTGGTGTCCGTGGGCGGCAGCGCGCCGCGCGGCCCCGGTGCCGCCCTCGCCGTCGACCGCGAGGGCACGGCGATCGGCTCGGTGTCCGGCGGGTGCGTGGAGGGCGCGGTGTACGAACTGTGCGCCCGGGCGCTCGCGGACGGCGAGACCCGTGTCGAACGGTTCGGCTACAGCGACGAGGACGCCTTCGCCGTCGGCCTGACCTGCGGCGGGGTCATCGACATCATGGTGACCCCGGTCGGCCGGCGGGCCCCCGCCCGGCAGGCGCTCGGGGTGGCGCTGTCGACCGTCCTGCGGGGCGGGCCGGGGGCGCTCGCCCGGGTCGTCGAAGGCCCGGCGGAGCTCCTCGGCAGGGCCCTGTTCGTCCATCCGGACGGGGCGTACGAGGGAGGCCTCGGCGGGGTTCCCGAACTGGACCGGGCGGCGGCCGGGGAGGCCGGGGCCCTGCTGGAGGCCGGCCGCACCGGCACGGTCCGCGTCCAGGAGGACGGGTCGTACTGCCCCGGCGGGCTGACCCTGCTCGTGGAGTCCTCGGTGCCGCCGCCCCGCATGATCGTCTTCGGGGCGATCGACTTCGCGGCGGCGCTGGTGCGGGTGGGCAAGTTCCTCGGCTACCACGTCACGGTGTGCGACGCGCGGCCCGTGTTCGCGACCGGGGCCCGTTTCCCGGAGGCCGACGAGATCGTGGTCGACTGGCCGCACCGCTATCTGAGGGGCACGGAGACCGACGCGCGCACGGTGCTGTGCGTCCTCACCCACGACGCGAAGTTCGACGTACCGCTGCTGGAGGTGGCTCTGGGGCTGCCGGTGGCGTTCGTCGGCGCGATGGGTTCCCGGCGCACCCACGCCGACCGGGAGCGGCGGCTGCGGGAGGCGGGGGTGGGGGAGCGGGAGCTGACCCGGCTGCGCTCTCCGATCGGCCTCGACCTCGGTGCGCGTACTCCGGAGGAGACGGCTCTGTCCATCGCGGCGGAGATCGTCGCCAGCCGTCGGGGTGGTACGGGGGTTCCCCTGACGGGCTCGCGAACGCCGATCCACCGTGACGGGCGGTCCGCGTCGGCGGCTGCCTGAGTTTCTCGGACACGGGGCCGGTTCCCGTCGGGTGAGGGGTTTTTCGCCCCCGCCGCCCCTTCCCGTCCCGAACCCGGGGCTCCGCCCCGGACCCCGCTGCTCGACCTCCCCCGGAGGAGGCACCCCCGGAGGGGCTGATGTCCAGCCTCTCCGGGGGTGCGAGCGGCGGGGCGGAAACGGTGAAGGGGCCGGAGCGAGTGCTCCGGCCCCTTCGGGGTGGTTCAGGCCGCGGCCGGCTCGCCGGCGAGGCCGTGGAGGCGGGTGATGACCTCGGTCAGCTGGGCGGCGACCTCGTCGTCGTCGGCCGGGTGGGTCTCGGCGAAGCGGGTCACCGAGCCGGGGATGGAGAGCTTGATGTCCTCGATCACCTTGCCACCCGCGATGCCCACGGACTTGCGGGCGTCGTCGTGGGCCCAGACACCGCCGTACTGGCCGAAGGCGGTACCGATCACGACGACCGGCTTGCCGCTGATGGCGCCGGCGCCGTAGGGGCGGGACAGCCAGTCGATGGCGTTCTTCAGGACGGCCGGCATCGTGCCGTTGTACTCGGGCGTGAAGAGCAGCAGCGCGTCGGCGCCGGCGGCGGCCTCGCGCAGCGTGACGGCGGCGGCCGGCACGGTGCCCTCGACGTCGATGTCCTCGTTGTAGAAGGGGATCTCCGCGAGCCCTTCGTAGAGCGCCACCTCGGCGCCCGCGGGGGCGAGCTTGACGGCGGCCTCGGCGAGCTGACGGTTGTGCGAACCGGCGCGGAGGCTGCCGACGAGGGCGAGGATGCGAACAGACATGGGGAAACTCCAGGGGGGGGCGCTGAAATATTGCCGAAACAATCCGGACCGGGGTCCGTTTCTTCTTTGTAGCATCCTAACCGGACCGCGGTCCAGTTTCTTCCCGATGCTTTACGCTGGCTTCATGTCCGCCGCGCCGCCGCCCGTCCCGGCATCCCAGGACCCCGTACAGCCGCAGGAGTTGCCGCAACTCGGCACCGACCCCGACGAGCCCTGCCTGCGCGCCGACGCCGCGCGCAACCGGGCCCGCCTGCTGGAGGCGGCCGCGCTGCTCGTGGCCGAGCGCGGGGCCGACGGCATCACCATGGAGGAGGTCGCGGCGGCGGCCCGCGTGGGCAAGGGGACGGTCTTCCGCCGCTTCGGCGACCGCACCGGTCTGCTCACCGCCCTCCTCGACCACTCCGAGAAGAAGTTCCAGGCCGCCTTCCTCACCGGACCCCCGCCGCTCGGGCCGGGCGCGCCCCCGGTCGAACGGCTGCGCGCCTTCGGCCTCGCGATGCTCCGCCGCACCGCCGAGGAGCTGGAACTGCAACTGGCGGCCGAACCGGAAGCCGGCCGCCGCTTCACCAGCCCGCCCCGCCGCGTCCTGCGCCACCACGTGGCCCTGCTGCTGCGTGAGGCGGTCCCGGGCGCGGACTGCGAGCTCCTCGCCCACACGCTGATGGCCCAGCTCGACCCCGCCCTGATCCACCACCTGATACGTCAGTGCGGCATGCCGCCGGAGCGGCTGGAGTCCGCGTGGCTGGACCTGGTCGACCGGGTGACGGGCCAGGCGCCCGGCCGCTGACGGTGTATCAACTCACCCGCCTGAATGCCCGGTTACGGCTTCTGCAAGGATGCCGTACGTCATGGTGCAGATAACGAACACGCCCGCGCCCGCGTCCCCCGCACCGACGCGCTCCGTACCCACGAGTGCCGATGTGGCCCGCCTGGCCGGCGTCTCGCGCGCGACCGTCTCCTACGTCCTGAACAACGCCGGTGCCGTCCGGATCAGCGAGCCCACCCGCCGCCGGGTCCGCGAGGCCGCGAAGGAACTCGGGTACGTGCCGCACGCGGCGGCCCGCAGCCTGCGCGCCGGACACAGTCGTACGGTCCTGATGCCCGCGCCCGCCTTCCCCGTCGGACCGCTCTACAGCCAGTTCATCAACGATCTCCAGAGCTCCCTCGCCGGCCTCGACTACACGGTCGTGCAGTACGGCACCGTCGGCCTGCACGACGACGAGGCCGCCCGCGCCTGGGCCGAGCTGCGGCCCGTGGCGGTCCTGGTACCCGGCTCCGGGCTCGGCCCGCGCGGCGTCGAGGTGCTCAAACGCTCCGGGGCGCGGGCCGTCGTCACCCTCGGTCCCGAGCCCGTCGAGGGTGCGCACGCCCTGCTCATGGACCACGACGTCGTCGGGCACAGCGCCGGCGCCCACCTCTTCGACCGGGGCCGCCGCCGGATCGGCGTGGTCGTCCCGAGGGAGCCCGGCCTGGAGGCGTTCTCCGCGCCCCGCCTGGCCGGCGTGCGCGCCGCCCTGCGCGGCACCGACGCCACGGTCACCGAGCTGCCCCTGGCGCACGACGAGGGCGCCGCCGCCCGGCTGGCCGCCCGCTGGCGCGAGCTCGGCCTCGACGCCGTATTCACGTACAACGACGAGTACGCGATGCTGCTGATGCGAGCGCTCCAGGACGAGGGCGTCCGCATCCCGGAGGAGACCGCCGTCATCGGCGCCGACAACCTGATGCTGGGCCGACTGCTGCGCCCCCGCCTGAGCACCGTCCACCTGGAACTGCCGTCCGGCCGCGAACTGGCCGGACTGGTCGACCGAGCGGTACGCGACCCGGCCACGGCCCCCGAGGCCCACAAGGTGCTGGGGGCGTCGGTGGTCCGACGCGAGTCCAGCTGACTGAAGGGGCGCGGGGCTGTGCTGATGTGCGGCTCCGCCGCGTGGGCGCGAACGGGGATCTGGGGGCGGAGCCCCCAGGGACGGGAAGGGGCGGCGGGGGCGAGAACCCGCCCCACCGCCCCCTCACCGCCGCCGAGGCCGTCTCAGGCGCCCGGCGCCTCCCCCTGCTGCGCCTGCTGCTCGGCGATCTGCTTGCGGACGTCGTCCATGTCCAGCTTGCGGGCCTGCCCGATGACGTCCGTCAGAGCGGCCTCGGGCAGCGCACCCGGCTGGGCGAACACGGCGACCTGGTCACGCACGATCATCAGCGTCGGGATCGACTGGATGCCGAAGGCCGCGGCCAGCTCCGGCTGCGCCTCGGTGTCCACCTTGCCGAACACCAGGTCCGGGTTCTCCTCCGCCGCCTTCTCGTACACCGGCGCGAACTGGCGGCACGGACCGCACCAGGCCGCCCAGAAGTCGATCAGTACGAACTCGTTGTCCGTGACCGTCCGGTCGAAGTTCTCCTTGGTGAGCTCCACGGTGCTGCTCATCGCGCGTTCCCTCTTCCTGGGGTCGGGTCGGGCCGTCGGCACAACACGGCCGGGCGGTCACGTATTCCGCGCCCCTACCCATGTGGCCACAGCGCACACCACCCACCAGACTGACGCCATGACGGAAACGCAATCGACGCAACCGGAATCAACCGCCTACGACGTCGTGGTGCTCGGCGCCGGACCCGTGGGCGAGAACGTCGCCGACCGCACCCGCGCCGCCGGACTCACCACCGCGGTCGTGGAGAGCGAACTGGTCGGCGGCGAGTGCTCCTACTGGGCGTGCATGCCCAGCAAGGCCCTGCTGCGCCCGGTCATCGCCCGGGCCGACGCCCTGCGCCTCCCCGGCCTGAGCCGGTCCGTCCAGGGGCCCCTGGACGCCGACGCCGTACTCGCCCGCCGGAACTCCTTCACCTCCGACTGGAAGGACGACGGCCAGGTCCGGTGGCTGGAGGGCACCGGAGCCGACCTGTACCGCGGCCGGGGACGGCTCACCGGCCCGCGCACCGTCACCGTCACGGACGCCGGCGGCGGCAGGCGGGTCCTCACCGCCCGGCACGCCGTCGCCGTCTGCACCGGCAGCCGCGCCCGGCTGCCCGACCTGCCCGGACTCGACGGGGTCCGGCCCTGGACCAGCCGCGAGGCCACCGGCGCGCAGTCCGTGCCCGGCCGGCTGGTCGTGGTCGGCGGCGGGGTCGTCGCCACCGAGATGGCCTGCGCCTGGCAGGCCCTCGGCTCGCGGGTCACCGTCCTCGTCCGCGGCGAGAGCCTGCTGAACCGCATGGAGCCGTTCGCCGGCGAGATGGTCGCCGAGGCGCTCACCGAGGCCGGCGCGCAGATCCGCACCGGTACCTCCGTGAAGTCGGTGACCAGGGAGAACGGCACGGTCCTGGTCGTCACCGACGACGGTGACCGGATCGAGGCCGACGAGATCCTCTTCGCCACCGGCCGGGCCCCCCGCACCGACGACATCGGCCTGGAGACGATCGGCCTGGAGCCCGGCTCCTGGCTCACCGTGGACGACAGCCTCCGTGTCACCGGCCATGACTGGCTGTACGCCGTCGGCGACGTCAACCACCGGGCCCTCCTCACCCACCAGGGCAAGTACCAGGCCCGGATCGCGGGCGCCGCCATCGTCACCCGGGCCGCCGGGGAGCCCGTATCCGCGGAGGACTGGGGCGCGCACGCCGCCACCGCCGACCACGCCGCCGTCCCCCAGGTCGTCTTCACCGACCCGGAGGCGGCCTCCGTCGGCCTCACCCTGTCCGAGGCGCAGCGGGCGGGCCACCGCGTCCGCGCCGTCGACGTCGACCTGTCCTCGGTCGCCGGCGCCGCCCTGTACGCCGACGGCTACAAGGGCCGCGCCCGCATGATCGTCGACCTCGAGGAGGAGATCCTGCGCGGCCTCACCCTCGTCGGCCCCGGCGTCGGCGAACTCATCCACTCCGCGACCATCGCCGTCGCCGCCCAGGTCCCGGTCGCCCGCCTGTGGCACGCGGTCCCGTCCTACCCGACGATCAGCGAGGTCTGGCTCCGCCTCCTGGAGGCCTACCGGGACGCCTGACCACAACCAGCCCGTCCGGGGGTACCCCCTCTGGGGGAGTTTGAGGACGAGGCCCGTTCAGGGCCGATGGGGAGCTGGGGGCGAAGCCCCCAGGGACGGGAAGGGAAGGGGCGGCGGGGGCGAACCACCCTTGGGCCGACGCCGACGCCGACGCCGACGCCGACCGGGACGCGGTCACGGCAGCTCGAAGCCGAGCTCCCGGGCCGCCCGCTCCGGCGTCGGCTGCGACCAGCGTTCCATCACGAACCGGTTGGACGACAGTGAGCGCGGCTCGGACCGGTCGAGGTACAACGTGCCGTCGAGGTGGTCCGTCTCGTGCTGCACGATCCGCGCGGGCCAGCCGGTGAACACCTCGTCCAGCGCCCGCCCGTGCTCGTCCTGCCCCCGCAGCCGCACCTCGGCGGGCCGTGCCACCACCGCCTGGTACCCCGGCACGCTCAGGCACCCCTCGAAGAACCCGGCCCGCCGGGTGCCGACCGGCTCGTACACCGGATTGACCAGCACCCGGAACGGCTGCGGCACCCGCCCGCGCGCGAGGCGCACCTCCTCCGGGACCGGTGCCGGATCCTCGATCACCGCGATCCGCAGCCCCACCCCGACCTGCGGCGCGGCCAGCCCGACGCCCGGCGCCGCGCGCATGGTGACCCGCAGCGCCGCCACGAACCGGGCCAGCAGCTCGGGCCCCAACTGCCCGTCGTACGGCTCGGTACCACCGCGCAGCACCGGGTCACCGGCCGCGACTATGGGCAACGGCCCTTTCACGGCGAGCAGTTGCTCGACCCGCTCGGCCAGGGGCGCGCGATCGTCCGGAGTTCCCATCCCGTCAGGATCGCACGCCTCCCGCGTGTGGCGCAGGTCACATGCAACTCCCGGGAACCGGACGCCCCGCCGCCCCGACTACTGCACCACCACCCCGCCCGCCGAGACGCCCCCGGGAGAACCCCACCGATGACCACCGCTCCCTCGACCCCCACGGACGAGGCACCGAAACCCCCCGCCCCCGAACCCGCACCCGCGAAGAGCGCCCGGACCGGCCTGCGCCCCCTCGTCCTGCGCCTGCACTTCTACGCGGGCGTCCTGGTCGCGCCGTTCCTCCTCGTCGCCGCCCTCACCGGCCTGCTGTACGCCGCCTCCTTCCAGGCCGAGAAGATCGTCTACGACCACGAGCTGACCGTTCCCGTCGGCGACCGGAAGCTGCCCGTGTCCGAGCAGGTGGCCGCCGCCCGCGAGGCCCACCCCGAGGGCACGGTCTCCGCCGTACGCCCCTCACCCGAGGCGGACGCCACCACCAGGGTGATGCTGTCCGGCACACCGGGTGTGGACCCCGACCACACCCTGGCCGTGTTCGTCGACCCGTACACCGCGAAGGTGCGCGGCGAACTGGAACAGTACGGTTCCACGGGTGCGCTGCCCCTGCGCACCTGGATCGACGAGTTCCACCGCGATCTGCACCTGGGCGAACCGGGCCGCCTCTACAGTGAGTTCGCCGCCAGCTGGCTGTGGGTGATCGCGGGCGGCGGACTGGTGCTGTGGTTCTCCCGGCGCCGCGCCCTGCGCAAGCTGCGCGGCACCAGTGGGCGGCGCCGCACGCTGGCCCTGCACGGCGGGGTGGGCGTGTGGGCCGCGGCCGGCTTCGTCTTCCTCTCGGCGACCGGCCTGACCTGGTCCACCTACGCCGGCGCGAACATCGGCGAGCTGCGCACCTCCCTCGGCCAGGAGACCCCCTCGGTGTCGGCCGAGGCGGCCGGCGAACACGCGGGCCACGACGCGGCCGGCGGTACGGCGGGCGACGCGGCGCACGGGGTCGGCCTGGACAAGGTCCTCGGGGCGGCACGGGCCGAGGGCCTGGGCGACCCGGTGGAGATCGTGCCGCCCGCCGACGAGAAGTCCGCGTACGTCGTACGGCAGATCCAGCGCAGCTGGCCCGAGAAGCAGGACTCGGTCGCCGTCGACCCCGCCTCCGGCGAGGTCACCGACGTCCTGCGGTTCGACGACTACCCGGTCCTCGCGAAACTCACCCGCTGGGGCATCGACCTGCACACCGGCAACCTGTTCGGTCTGGTGAACCAGATCGCCCTGATGGCCCTGGCCCTCACCCTGATCCTGCTGATCCTGTGGGGCTACCGCATGTGGTGGCAGCGGGGCCGCGGCTCCGCCTTCGGCCGGCCGGTCCCGCGCGGGGCCTGGCAGCAGGTGCCGCCGTACGTACTCGTCCCCCTGCTGGCGGCGATCGCCGTCCTGGGCTACTTCGTCCCGCTCCTCGGCATCCCCCTGGCGGTGTTCCTCGCCGTCGACATCGTGCTCGGGGAGGTGGCCCACCGCCGGGGCCGGCGGACGTACACGAGCGGCACGGCGGCGCGCTGACGCACGGTGCCCGGCTCCCCGTCGCGGGGAACCGGGCACCGGCCCGCCCTCACTCCTCGTCGAAGGAGCCGCCCAGCGCGGCGGCGATCCGCAGGTGCGGCCGGGCCTCGTCGTCCCGTCCCTGCCGCTGGAGGGTGCGCCCCAGCATCAGCCGGGCGTAGTGCTCCACCGGGTCACGCTCCACGACGACCCTCAGCTCCGCCTCCGCGCGCCGCAGTTGCGCCGAGTGGTAGTAGGCGCGCGCCAGCAGCAGCCGCGGCCCGGTCTGCTCCGGCACCTCCTCGACCAGCCCGCCGAGAACGCGCGCGGCGGCGGCGTAGTCCTTGGCGTCGAAGAACATCCCGGCGCGCTCCCAGCGCTCGGCCGGCGTCCCGTGGTCGTAGTACGTGGTGTCCACTTCTGGCCTCCTTCGAGGCCGACAACGGGCCCGGACGGCCCCGTATTCCACGCACCGGCCGGTCAGGTCGCCAGGCCCTGGCGGTAGGCGTAGACCACGGCCTGGACGCGGTCGCGCAGGCCGAGTTTGGCGAGGATGCGGGAGACGAAGGTCTTCACGGTCTCCTGACTGATCAGCAGGGCCGCGGCGATCTCGCTGTTGGACAGGCCGTCCGCGATGAGGCGGAGAACCTCCAGTTCGCGGGGGGTCAGGGGGAGGTCCCGCGGCGCCCCGCCCTCGGCGGGGCGGATCCGGGCGGCGTACCGGCCCACGAGTTGGCGGGTCACCTCCGGGTCCAGCAGCGCCGCGCCCATGGCCACGGTCCGGATGCCGTGGAGCAGCCGGTCCGGCGGCGCGTCCTTGAGCAGGAACCCGCTCGCCCCCGCGCGCAGCGCCTCGTAGACGTACTCGTCCAGGTTGAACGTCGTCACCACGAGCACCTTCACCGGATGCGGCACCCCCGCGCCGGCCAGCAGACGGGTGGCCTCGATGCCGTCGAGCACCGGCATGCGTACGTCCATCACCACGACGTCCGGACGGAGCCGGCCGGCGAGGTCGACGGCGGCCTGCCCGTCACCGCACTCGCCGGCCACCTCCAGGTCGGGCTGGGCGTCGATGATGGTCACCAGGCCGGTGCGGATCAGCATCTGGTCGTCGCAGACCAGGACCCGGATCGGTGCGGTCATGCCGTGTTCCCCGTCGGTACCGTGTTCTCCGCCGTCGCCCCCGCCGTCACCGTGTTCCCCGTCGGTATGCGGGCCCGTACGACGAAGCCGCCACCCGCCTCCGGTCCCGCGCTGAAGTCGCCGCCCAGGACGTCGACGCGCTCCCGCAGACCCGCCAGGCCCCGGCCGCTCCCGCCGGGGGAGGAGGACACCGGGGTGCCGGAACCGTCCGTGCCGACCTCCACGGTGATCTGCCGTTCGCTGTGCCGCACCACGACCCGGGTGGCGCCGCCGTGGGCGTACTTGAGGGCGTTCGTCAGGGCCTCCTGCACGACCCGGTAGGCGACGAGATCGGCGCTGCCGGTCGACGCCGCCGGCGTGCCCTCCTCGGTGAACTCCACCGGCTGCCCGGCCCGGCGGGTCTGCTCCACCAGCGTGAGGAGCCGGCCGGCCGGCGGTGTCCTGGCCCCGGGGCCGTGGTCGGGGTTGAGCAGGTCGAGCAGGTGCCGCAGGTCGGTGATGGCCCGACGGCCGGTGTCGGTCACGGCGGTCAGTGTCCGGTCCAGCCGGTCGGGCGCGGCGGTCAGATAGCGGGCCGCCTCGGCCTGCACGACCATGGCCGTCACATGATGGGTCACCACGTCGTGCAACTCGCGGGCGATCCGGGCGCGTTCGGCGGTCCGGGAGTCCTCGGCGACACGGCGCCGGCGCTCGGCCTCAGCGATCCGGGTGGAGCGCAGCCACGCCCCGATGCCCCAGGCGAGGGCCACCGCCAGGTAGAACGTCACGAACTCGCTCGCCGGCTCGCCCGGACCCAGCCGGTGGAACGTGACCGTCAGCGCCACGTAGGCGACGGTGCACAGGACCGCGGTGGTGCGCCGGTACCGCTCCAGGTACGCCCCGGTGCTCAGCAGCGCGATGGGCAGCGCGATGCCCGCGGGGGAGTGGTAGCCGCGGAGCTGGTCGAGGGCGAACCCGGCCACCACCAGGGCGAGACAGACGGCCGGCCACCGCCGGCGCACGGCGAGCGGAAGGGCCTGGAGGGCCACCGCCACGAAGGCGAGGGCGTCGAAGGGACGCTCCGGAACGCCGCCGAGGAGCGTCCCGTGGTTCTGGAAGTCCGGCCACAGCGACAACGAGAGGACGAGCAGCCCGAGCAGAAGATCCCTGACGGTGACGTCCAGCCGGTGCCACCGTTCCCGGAGCCGGTGAGGAGCGGTCACCGGGGCAGTCTAGCGGTGGCGTCGATCCGCTCCGCGCGTCGGCGGCGGGGCACCAGATTGCCGCGCCGGTGGGCCAGCCACAGGAACCCGATCGTCAGCAGCACACCGAACAGCACCGAGTACACGCTCCCCTCCGGGCCGAAGTCACCACCGGTGATCCACTTGTTGCCCGACACCGTGGAGTCCAGCAGTCCCTGCTCGGTGTCGTTGCCCGAGACCACGGTGCTGAAGATGCCGCCCGCGGCGAAGTTCCAGCCGAAGTGCACGCCGATCGGTACCCACAGGTTGCGGGTGGCGACGTACGCGGCGGCGAGCATGCCACCGGCCTCGATCGCGATGGCGAAGGCGCCCCACACCGTGGCGTCCGGGTTGGGCAGGTGCGCCAGGCCGAACAGCAGCGCGGTCAGCGTCAGCGCGATCCAGGTGCCCAGATACTCCTCGACGATCCGGAACAGCACCCCGCGGAACAGCAGTTCCTCGGTGACGGCGGCGGCGGCCATGAAGCCGAACAGTCCGGCCGTGCCGCTCAGCGAACCCAGGCCGTGCACCTCGTAGTTCCCGGAGGTGAAGAGGTTCGTGATGACCATGCCGAACATCACGACGCCGATCAGCGTCCCCCGGCCGAACGCCGGCGCGGCACCGGCCGGGTCCAGCTCCGTGACCGGCCGGCGCTCGGTCCGCCCCACCACCCACCGGTAGACCGGCACCGAGAGCACGGCGGTCAGCGTTCCGAGGGCGAGCGTGAGCCACGGGTTGTCCCGCACCGCGTTCACGCTCTGTCCCCCTATGGCGGAGATCGCCGCCACGGCCAGGATCTGCCAGACCACTCTCATCGATGACTCCTTCGTCGGATCCACGGCCCGGTGCCGCGTGTCGCAACGGACGCTACGGATCCGGCGGCCGGGAATCGTCACCGTGCAGTGGACACTTGCCCGTAGCTCGCTCGGGGGACGGACGTGGTCACGGGCCGACTCCGGTGCCCGGCAAAGGTGTTCTGGATCACATGCCGGGGAATGAGTTGCGGGCGTGGGAGGGACCGTATCCACGGGTGGCCGGTGGGCGCCCGGATGCGACGATGAGGGGCCATGACTGCTGGGTGGGGTGCTCGCACGGGACGGGCCGCGGTGTTCGCGGCCGTCTGTGTCGTGCTCGCCGCCCTGGGGCACGTCATGATGTCCGGCGACCACGTTCCCCTCCGGACGCTGGCGGCCGGCTGGGCCGTGACCGGTGCCCTGGGCTGGGGACTCGCGGGGCGTGAGCGCGGACTGCCGTTGATCACCGCCGTCGCCGTCGCCGCCCAGACGATTCTGCACACGGCCTTCTCCCTGGTGGAGCCCGCCCACGCCGACCCCATGGACGGGAGCGCGGTGCCGCACGGCATGCACTCCATGCCCATGCCCATGGGGACCGGTACGGGCATGGAGGGGCACATGGCGCCCTCCGGTGACTCCTCCGCCGGCATGCTCGCCGCCCACCTGCTGGCCGCGCTGCTGTGCGGCCTGTGGCTCGGGTACGGCGAGCGGGCGGTGTTCCGGGTGCTGCGGACCGTCGGCGGATGGCTGGCCGCCCCGGTGCGGCCGCTGTTCCTCGCGCCGGTGCCGCCGAGCCGTCCGTCCCCCCGCGTCCGCCGGCGCCGCCGCTCGGACCGCGCGCCGCGTCTCCTCCTCCTCGTCCACGCGATCACCTCGCGCGGTCCGCCCGCCGGGGCCGCTGCCGTCTGACGGCAGCCGGTGACACCCCGGGCCGCCCCTGCGCGCCCCGGGCTCCGGCCGTGTGCCGGTACAGCCCTGCTCCGCGTACCGCCCGCGGCCGCATCCCCGCCGACCGGGTCCGCGCACGCCCGTGGTTCCCGGTTCTCCCGCGAAGGACCTCAGGTGATCACTTCCACCCTGCCCACCCCTGCCGGAAGACCCACCGACGACGCGGCGACGGCCTGGGCGCTGGCCGCGCGCGGCGGTGACTCCGACGCCGTCGACCGCTTCGTCCGCGCCCTGCACCGTGACGTCATCCGCTACGTCGCCCATCTGTGCGCCGACCCGCAGGCGGTGGACGATCTGACCCAGGACACGTTCCTGAGGGCACTCGGCAGCCTGCACCGGTTCGAGGGACGCTCCTCGGCCCGCACCTGGCTGCTGGCCATCGCCCGCCGCGCGGTCGCCGACAGTCACCGGTACACGGCCGTACGGCCCCGGAAGGCCGAGGTGTCCGACTGGCAGCTGACCGTCGAACGGGCCCAGCCGCGCGGGCTGCCCGGATTCGACGACGGCATCGTGCTGCTCGACCTGCTGGACCGCCTCCCGGAGGAGCGCCGCGAGGCGTTCGTCCTCACACAGCTCCTCGGACTGCCGTACACCGAGGCGGCGGCGCTCGGCGACTGCCCGGTCGGCACGGTCCGCTCCCGCGTGGCCCGCGCGCGGATGACGCTCACCGCCCTCATCGCCGAGGCCGAGGAGGCGGGCACGGCCGTACCCGACACACGCCTGGACTGACAGTCCAACGTCTGGACGTGTAGTCTGACGAAGAATGGTGACGCCGACAGGAGGTGGGCCATGGCGGCCGCGGAAGACCTGGACGCCGGACGGGAGGCGATCCTCGCCGCGCTGGCACCGGTCGTCGACGGGATCGCCGCGACGTTCGGGCCGGTCTGCGAGGTGGTGCTGCACGACTACCGGCGCCCGGAGGAATCGGTGGTCGCCGTGGCCGGCTCCGTGACCGGGCGGACGGTCGGCGGAGCGATGAGCGAGATCGGCATGCGGATGCTCGCCCGCGGCGACGAGGCCGCCGACGAGCTCAACTACCTCACCCGGACCGCGACCGGCACCCTCGTGAAGTCCTCCACCATGGCGTTGCGGGACTCCACGGGAGCGGTGTTCGGCGCCCTGTGCGTCAACGTCGACGTCACCGCCGTGAGTCAGGCGCACACCCTGCTCGGTGCGCTCGCCGGCCTCGTCGGCGGCCCGGCCGAACCGCCGACGACCACCTTCGGCGACGACATCGACTCCGTGGTCGAGGCCATCGTCGACGACCACCAGCCGCTGCGGCAGCGGGGCTGGGCCCAGCTGGACCGCGAGGAACGGCTGCGGCTGTTCCGGGACCTGGACGCCCGGGGTGTCTTCGCCGTACGGCGCGCGGTCGAGCAGGTCGCCGGCCGGCTCGGCATCTCCCGTGCCTCCGCGTACAGCTACCTCTCCCAGTCCCGGACGACGACCGACCCGACCCCCGCTGGAGGCACCCCGTGACGACCACCACCCCGCCGGTCACCCTCGACGACGTCCTCTCCGCCGCCGAACGCCTCAAGGGCGTCGCCCACCGCACGCCCGTGCTGCGCTCCCGCACCCTGGACGCGCTCGTCGGCGCCGAGGTCCACCTCAAGTGCGAGAACTTCCAGCGGGTGGGCGCCTTCAAGTTCCGCGGCGCCTACAACGCGGCCTCCCGGCTCACCCCCGACCGGCTCTCCCGGGGCGTCGCCGCCTACTCCTCCGGGAACCACGCCCAGGCCATCGCCCTGGCCGCCCGGGAGCTGGGCACCACCGCCGTCATCGTCATGCCCGAGGACGCCCCGCCGTCGAAGCGGGCGGCCACCGAGGGGTACGGCGCCGAGATCGTCACCTACGACCGCTACAGCGGCGACCGTGTCGCCGTCGCCGAGGCCCTCGCCGCCGAGCGGGGCCTGACCCTCATCCCGCCCTACGAGCACCCGCACGTCATCGCGGGGCAGGGCACGGCGGCCCTCGAACTCGTCGAAGAAACAGGGGAGTTGGGGGCTCTGCTCGCGCCGGTCGGGGGCGGGGGGCTGATCGCCGGAAGCGCCACCGCCGTCAAGGGCCTGCACCCCGCGACCCGGGTGATCGGCGTGGAGCCGGAGGCCGGCGACGACACCAAGAGGTCCCTGGAGGCGGGCCGGCGCGTCAGCATCCCGGTCCCGCGCACCATCGCCGACGGCCAGGCCCTGCACACCCCGGGCGAGCTGACGTTCTCCCTCAACCGGCGGCTCCTGGACGGGATCGTGCTGGTCGGCGACGACGAGATCAGGGACGCGATGCGGTTCGCCTTCGAGCGGCTGAAGATCGTCCTGGAGCCGAGCGGCGCCACCCCGCTCGCCGCACTGCTCACCGGCCGCGCGGGCCCCCTCCCGCCCCGCGTCGGCCTGATCCTGTCCGGCGGCAACATCGACGCCGGCCGCTTCGCCCGGCTCTGCGGTCCGGGCGACTGACGGACCGGCTTCACCCGAATGGCGGCCCCGAGTGGACAGGCGGACGATGGAGTGGTGGGGCCCGGCCCCCGCCGGTGCCGTGCGAGGCGGACGGAGACCGGACCCGGCCGTGCAGGGAGACGGTCGGAAGGGAACAGGGTCATGCTCGAGATCAAGACGATGGACAAGCCGGACGAGAGGCGCGACTTCCCCAGGGGACACCTGGAAGCCGTCCACATGACAGGGCTGGACTTCGCCGTGGCCACCTTCGAGCCCGGGTGGCGCTGGTCCGAGTCCGTCGGTCCCATCGCGGGGACGGAGAGCTGCCGGATCCACCACAACGGCTATGTCGTCCGGGGCCGCATGCACATCCGCATGGACGACGGCGCGGAGCAGGAGGTCGGCCCCGGCGACGTCTTCGTCTGCGCACCGGGCCACGACGCGTGGGTCGTCGGCGACGACCAGGTCGTGGTGCACGACTTCGCGGGCGGCATGGCCCAGGAATACGCCAAGGCCGACTGAGAGGTCCTGATAAAGGCGTTGGACGTGTCGATGGGTGATGAGGCGGGTGACAAGGCCGAGGAAGGCCCCGTGGATGTCGTCGCGCCTCTCCCAGCGGATCCGCAGGCGGCGGAAGCCGTGCGGCTCAGGAGATGGTGCGCTCCACGACCTGGCGGAAGACGCCCAGGCCGGAGTCGTGCGGCTGGCCACCTTCGGCGATCACGGGCCGGATACCGCGTTTCGGCAGCAGCCGTCGGTACGTGTCGTGGTCGCGGTCCGCGAAGAGCATGTCCGGCCTTCGCCGTGGCCTGCCGACGACGCCGGCGACCGGTGGGACCTCGTCCGGCAGGGGCAGGAGCTGGGTGACGTCGCCTGCGGTTTCCGCCGGTCAGCGACACCGCGAGCGGGATGCCCCGGCCGTCGGTGAGGACGTGGCGCTTACTGCCCGGCCGGGCGCGGTCGACCGGGCTGGGACCGCTTCTGGGCCGCGCCGGGCCGCCCGCACGTGGGAAGAGCCGATCACCGCCCGCGACCAGTCCGGTCGTTTCGCCGACCGCAGCCTCATCAGCGGCACCTGATGCGTCTTCCCCGCACCCCGGCCTCGTTCCAGGCCGTCGGGCGCCGCCGGCAGGTCATGACCGATACGCCGGCACGGCCTCGACGCTCCGGCGGACCCGTCAGGGGCTTTCGGAGGACTCCCGGGACGAGCCCATGAGCGCGCACCCCGGAGCGCCCGGCGTCCGGGAGAGACGTCCCGCGGCGGAGGCGGTCCGCGCCGGACCACCGGTACCGTCCGCCGCGGCCGAGCGAATTCCCGGGGGACCGCGGGCACGGGGCCTCCCGCCGCGCGGCGGGAGGCCCCGTGCCCGCACGCGGTATCGGCCGGAACCCGCGCGGGCGGCCCGCCCGGTCCCCGGAGCGGGATGCCGGGGCCGCCGTCGGCACGGCGGGAGTGGCCTGCGGGACGAGAGCGAGGTCATCAGCTCGGAGCACCGCGGTGGCCATCGGCCCGTGCGGCCATGAGAATTCCTGAAGCGGGATGAACAAGGATTTTCGTGTCAAAGGCATTCGGCGGGAGGATCGTCGTGCACCACGAGCGCAGCCAGGTGCGGCGGACGACCGCGTGGCGCCGGCCGACCGCCGACGGCACGCTCGAGAGTGACCGCAGGGCCGCTGAGACGGCACTTCCGGAAGCGGCTGAGACGGGACACGACGGGGCCGACGAGGCCTGCGGAACCGACCCCTCCGCGCTGGTGGCAGGGCAGCTGTACCGCAGGGTCAGCGGCAGGGACGAGCAGGCACGACCGGTGAGCGCGGAAGAGCTCGCCGGCCTGAACGACCCGATGGCCACCGAGTTCTTCCACAAGAGCGTGTTCCCGATGACGGTGCATGAGCTGTTGTCCGGACTGCCGGGGACGGTCGCCGCCTCTCGGCGGGTGTACCTGGTCGGTGAAGCCGGGCAGATCGCGCCGGACACCGCTCCCGGACTCCACCGCGACCTGCGCTTCGCCATCACCGTGGCCGTGCGGGCCGGCCAGCCGGACCTGCTGATCAGCACCCAGGCCGGCGGCGACCAGGCCGCGGCGTTCCTCCAGGTCGCGGCCTGGGACCCTGAGGCGAAGGTCTTCAACTTCTATATGCGCCTCGGCCCGGCCTGGGTGTGGGCGGGCAACTCCTGGGACGCCCTGGAGCCGGACTCCCGCGGCAAGGGCTGTTTCGACAGCCATGTCAACGGAAGCGCCGTGATGAAGGAACTCAGGATCCCCTGGATCAACTGGCAGTCCGAGAGGGCCACGATCCGGCTGGCCGACGACGACCCGCTGCGCCGTGATCCTCTCTACCAGCAGGTCACAGGTGCCCAGAAGCTGGAGCTGACCGTCAGGTCGCTGGTCACCAGATGGACGGCCGCGCGACTCGCCGCGGTCACCGCGAACGGCGTCGTCGAACATCCCGACCGCCTGCTCCGCCACCTGTTCACCACCACCACCGTCAACCTCGCCAGCACGGACAGACAGAGCAGCGTCATCACCCCGGAGTCGTCCGACCTGGTGCTCCCCATGGGGTTCTGGCTCAATCAGGATGTCCTCCTGGACGACCTCGGCCTGACGACGCGGGCCGCACCGCCCGCGGTACCCGCCGCCCGGTACCGCGCGAGCCTGACCCGGTTCGGCTTCCGGCTGGAGGAGCGGGCCGAGGACGGCGGTATCGCCTTCCGCCGGCCCGGCGACACCTTCTTCGCCTTCGTGGTGCCCGAGGCCGCTCACGAGGACAACGAAGTGGTACGGCAGATGATCCGCAACGGGCTGCTCTCGGCGAAGTTCGCCGCCTGCGTGCTGATGGTCGATTTCCCCAATCCGGTCTTCAGCCTGCCCCGCGCACATCTCATGCGCTACGCGCCCACCGTGGCGACCGAGCCCTCGGCGCTGTGCGACCGGATGGCCCTGGCCATCACGGATGCCGCACGCGACCTGCCCGCCGACAGCCCCGAGGGCCGCTTCGCCGCGCACTGGCAGGTGCCCGACGACGCCTGGCGGGCGGTGTTCGGACAACGCGTGGACGCCTACCTGCGCACGGCCGCAGCGCGGGTCCGCACCGAAGACGGTTTCGACGACTGCGTCCGCCTCGCCGAATCCCGCCGTCGGCGGTTCCGGGCCATGAGGCTGAACGAGTTCCAGCTGACCCTGCCGGTCACCGACATCTCCGCCGACGTGCCGCCGCTGGCGATGCGCGAGGACGCCACCACCGTCCCCCTGCCCTGAACCACCGCCCATGCGCTCGGCCACCACGCCGTCCGCTTCGTACGGAAGGAAGGAACGGACCATGACGAAACTCGATGCCTACGCCCCTCCGGGAAACCTCGACGACCTCGACGACTTCGGCCGCAAGGCGTGGAACGCCTTCATCTCGGACACGGTGGACACGTCCATCACCGGACCCGACCCCCACGAGGTGCTGCACAACAGTCCGAGACCCCAGTTCTACAACCTGACCAGCACGGACACAGCCGAGGACGCCACCCTGGCGACCATCAGCTGGACCGCGTTCCCCCGTACCGTCAAGATCACGTCAAACTCCGACGTCCAGCGGTGGGAACGCGCCGACGCCAGCCGCGACGTCCAGGACGAGTACTGCGAATGGAGCGTCACGCGCGACAGCACGAACAAGATCACACAGGTCACGTTCACCTGTGAAGGCCCCGAGTACTGGGAGGTGCTCGCGGAGACCAACCCGCAGAAGCTCATCGAGCTCTACCGGCACCACATCAGTCCTGACGTCCGTCCGGAGGACCTGTTCTCCCCCACCGGCCGATACCGGCCACGCAACAAGTGGAACGACTCCACGAGCCACGGCGCCATGCACCTCATCCAGCGCAACAACACCCTCGGCGCCGAGATCGAGCTGGCCGCCGCGGCCACCATCCGGCGCGTCGTCGACGGTACGGAGCTGACCACCGAACAGGAGCTCATCGCCTGCGGCAAGTACGGAGCCCCCGACCGCAACAGCGACCCCCACATCGGTGCCGGCGTCAACGCCCTCGCCCGCCGGAGAGCCGACATCACCCTCGCCGATCCCGTCGGCCTGTACTTCGACGACCTGTCCACCGACGGCTGGGAGACGCCCGACGGGTCCGATCCCAAGAGCTACTGGACCTATCTCAGGGGGGACGCGGAGCACCGCGTCAGGGCCGTCTACCAGGTGCCACCGGAGAAGGGTTTCGGCGTCGGGGACATCACCATCGCCGGCAGGCCCATCCGGTTCGGTTCCCAGATCGCGGACTTCATCACCATCAGGCTCACCGGGATCGCCTGCCGTTTCGGCGCGAGCACGGCGGAACCCCAGACCTCCTGCGTGGAGTTCCGCCGGGCCGACGTGCCCGAGGAGGCGTTCACCGCGGAAGCCTTCTCGGCCTACGGTGACTTCCTCGACCCGAGGCCCGCCCTCTCCCGCCGGTCCTCCCGCGTCGCCTGAAGCACACCGGCGGCCGGCCCCCCGGTGGCCGGGGGCCCGGTCTGCCAAGGTCACCAGGTGGGTTTGCGGACCGCTCCGTAGCCTCCGCCGTGAGGCCGGTCCTCGAAGTGCAGATGGGGGCCGTTGGTCTTGCCCGAGGAGCCCACCGCGCCGATCTCCTGGCCCGCCCTGACCTTGTTCCCGGCCCGCACCGAGCGATCGGACAGGTGACAGTAGACGTACGTACGGCCGTTGCCGACGCGCAGGCCCACCCACCGACCGTACGCGCCGCCGTTGTCGTTGGACCACTCTATGGTCCCGTCCCGGACCGCCACGACCTTGGTGCCACGGGGAGCCGCGTAGTCGTTCCCCGTGTGGTAGCCGGCTATGTACCGGGGGTTGGGAACACCGTAGGGGTAACTGACGGAGTATCGGGGGACGGGGGAGGGCACTCGTCCACCCCCTCCGCCTCCGGGGTGCTGGGAACTGTTGGCGAGACCCAGCTTGGTGAAGGTCTGGGGTCCGGGCAGACCGTCCGCGTCGGCGCCGGTCCAGCCCTGTTTCCTCTGGAAGGACGCGACGGCGGCCCTGGTCTGGTCCCCGTAGTACCCGGTCGCCCCGTTCGCGATCTTGTATCCTTTGGCGATCAGGGCTTTCTGGAAGGCCTGGACACAGGAATCCTTCCTGCCGAACGCGACGTGCGAGTAGTTGATCGTGGTTGCCATGACTACGCCACCCTGAGGTCGAGGAGTGCGCAGGTCTCGGTTCCCGGAATGCCGTCCGCGTCGGCGCCGGTCCAGCCCTGTTTCCTCTGGAAGGACGCGACGGCGGCCCTGGTCTGGTCCCCGTAGTACCCGGTCGCTCCGGCGGGTATCTTCTCTCCGCGCCTGATGAGGGCCCTTTGGAGGTCGGTGACGTCTCCATTGGTCTTTCCGTACCTCAGGTTCTCCAGTTCCACGATGGGGCCGGCCGGTGCCGGGGCGTCCCCGAGGGATTCCAGGAACCTGGGGAACACCGTGTCGGTGAACTGCCTGGCACGCGCGTTTCCAGGGCATTCCGTCCCGTCGAGGGACCACTTCCTGAACATGCGGTGGATACCGAATCCGGGATCGGTGTCGGAATGACAGACGTGCGCCGGAATTCTGTGCGTCCGGTGCGCCCAGACCATGATCTCGACCAGGGCCTCGATCTGGTCGGGAGTCCAGGGATCGCTGTTCTCGGTGTCGGCTGCGGTCTCGACCGAGATGGCGCGGTTGTTCGCGGACGCGTTGGCATCGGCGCGGACGCCGGTGTCCATGAACTGTCCGACTTTCCCGTCGTACCCGACCCCGAAGTGGCTCTCGGTGGTGACGCCCCTCTCGTTCCAGAAATCCCGCAGGCGCTTCGGTGACCACGGTGCGGCGGTGCTGTGCAGAATGAGCTGGGTCGGGGTGATGCGGGGTTGGGTGGTGGTTTCGGGTATGGGGAGCCATGTGGCTTCGCGGTACCTGGCCATCGCCGCCTCCTTCCGTCTGCTGAGATCGCGCGCGGCGCCGTGTCATTCCGGTGCGTCGGACGGGGAGGAAACGCGCGGCTTTCCCGGAGTGCCTCGAATCTGGAGTGGTTGCCCTCTGCGTCGGACCCGTAATGTTCACCACGGTTGCCATCGAATCGCAGATCTCCTTCCATCTTACGCGGACACCGGAACCGGTGAATGCCTCGTGGAACATGGTGGACGGATCTTGAATTCATCTTTCCTCGGGTTTCCTCTCGGCACCGACGGTCGAGCGGCGTCAGTCTTCTGCCGACTGCCGACTGCCGACTGCCGACTGCCGACTGCCGACTGCCGATCCCGGACGCCGGGCGGCGGCCACCATCCCTGATCACTCGGCCGACTGTGCGCGGCACGCTTCCCGTCCCTCTCCTCGCCGGCGACGGCAGGAAGAGCGTGCTCGACCCGCCGGAACGGAACCTGCCCGGACACCTCCGGTCCGGAAAACCTTCGGCGGTGCGACCAACCTGCCGGCACTGCGGCACTTGATGGCCGGCCGGTGGGCGCTCGGTCCGAACCCGGCGTGGGCGGTTCTCCTGTTCGCGGTACGGCAAGGAGATCTCCGGGGGCCTGTGGGAAGGCAAGCGCACGCTCGTCCTCATCGAATACATGCGCAGCCGTACCGCCGTGCAGCGGGCACAGGTGGAGCGCTTCCTGGGTAAGACCCGGGCCGAGCGCACAGAGGAGGAAGCACAGAGGATGCACGGTGAGCTGCCGGCCTCGGGATGCGTCGAAACCGTACGGGCGCGGGCCAGGTCACTGACCGACGAGGCCCACGCGGAGGCGCTCAAGGCGTTCGACGACACCCCTGACTCCGACGAAAAGCAGTTCCTTCTCGACCTGCCGTTCTACATGGTGGAGCGGGACAGCCGAACCGGTGCGGTTCCCGGAGCCGCCGGGGACGGCCCGGCCGCCGTGGTCGAGTTCGGTGATGGTGTCGGTGCGGCGGACGGTGCCGTGGATGATCCCCGTGAGCTCGTGGACGCCGACACCGTACGTGCCGCGTCGTTCACGGCCCCATCCGGACGGCCATTGCGATGGCCTGAGAGGCGTTCACCCGGCCGAAGCCGTAGTCGTCGTTCCAGGCCGCAGCCCGATCTCGGCAGGCCCGTTCTTTCCCGGGGGTGCCTCCATTGGTTTCGTCAACCCGCCGCAACAGGTTGACGAAACCAATAGGGCCCCCGCGAGCTGGACATCGCCCGCCCCTTCTGTCGGATCGATCCCCTCGGTCACGGCTTCTCCGGCGAAGGACACACGCTCCGAGCGCTCGGACCTGCCGTCCCGGTGAGTTCCCTGCTCCGGTGGTGAGGTGAGCGGTCCCCGGCGCTCCGGGGCCGACCAGTCACGCGGCCGGCGCGACCGCCCGCACCGCCGGTGTGCGCAGCACGCGCCGGGCCGTGGACAGGCTCGTCCCGAAGGTCGCCACCGCCGTCACCGACACCATGGCGAGCCACGTCCCGAGGAACTGGTCCGGCAGCACCCCGTCCGTGCGGACGACCGTGAACGGTACGACCCCGGCCAGCGCGGCCGACGTGCCGAGCAGCACCCCCGTGACCGTGAGGATCACCCCCTCGGTACCCACCACACCGAGCACCTGCCCCGGAGTCGCCCCCGCCAGGCGCTGCTGCCCGAACTCACGGGAGCGGTAGGTCGTCGCCGCGTACAGCGAGTTGACCAGCATGACGCAGACGAAGACGGCGATGATGCCGACGACCGTGAGGTTGAGCGTCTCCAGGTTCTTCGCGTCGACCGACTTCACCAGGCCCGAGGCCGCGACGGCGTCGCTCTCCACCGCCTGCATGGTGATCGTCGCCGTGGACACCGCCGTGAACATGATCAGCGGCACCAGGATCCCGGCGAGTTCCCCGGACCGCTCACGAAGGTTGCGCACGGCCAGCCAGCCGCTCGCACCGCTCAGCGGCAGCCGGTGGAGCACGCCCCTCAGCAGCCGCGGCGACAGCAGCGCGAGACCGACCGACAGCAGGATCGCCCCGTATGCGGCCGGCGCCATCAGCATCTCGTCCGTCGCGGAGAGGAAGAAGGTGGCGCAGGCCCCCGCGGCGCCGGTGGCCAGCGCGGCGTACGTCAGGAGCCGCCGTGCCCCCGCTCGTTCCCTACCGCGCCGCGTCACCCGCCGCACGGCGAGGAACGCGGCGCCCGCCGCCGCGAGCAGCGTGATGTCCACGCCGCTCAGCAGCGCGATCGGCCCGAAGGAGTACTCGACCGACCGCGCGACCTGGCCGCCGTCCTGGAACATGTCCAGCAGCGCCCGCCCGCCGAGCATCGCCGGGCCGATCGCCAGCGCCGCGCCCACCAGGGCCACGGCCGCCGCCTCACCCACGACCATCCGCTTGATCTGCGCCGGGGTCGCCCCCGAGCAGCGCAGCAGTTCCAGCTCGGCCGTCCGCTGCCGCACGTTCACCGTCAGCGTCGAGGCGACGGCGAAGAACACCAGCAGCGTGCCGTACCCGCCGACGACGCCGGCCGCCGTGCCCAGGGTGTCGGAGCTCACCGGGTCCACGCCCGGCTGCCCGGCCGTGTCGTGCATCGAGTGGAACACCATGATGATCGCCGCGCCCAGGAAGGCGGACAGCAGCGTCGCGAGGAACCGTCCGGGACGATGCCGGACCGACCGCAGGGCCAGTACGAACACGGCTCACACCCCCGCCATCGTGTCGTCGCCCAGGTGTGCCAGCCGCTCGGCCACCGCGTCCGCCGTCGGCGCGTCCAGCCGGCCGGCGAGCCGGCCGTCGGCGAGGAACAGCACGCTGTCGGCGTAGGAGGCGGCGACCGGGTCGTGCGTCACCATCACCACGGTCCGCCCGTGCACCCGCACCGCCCGCTGGAGCAGCGCCAGCACCTCCCGCGCGCTGCGCGTGTCCAGGGCGCCGGTCGGCTCGTCCGCGAAGATCACCCGGGGTTCGGTGACCAGCGCCCGCGCGATCGCGACGCGCTGCCGCTGACCACCGGAGAGCTGGTCGGGCCGGTGCCCGAGCCGGTCGCCGAGGCCGACGGCGGTGAGGATCTCCCGGGCCCGCCTCCGGTCCACGCGCCTGCCGGCCAGCTTCAGCGGCAGCACCGTGTTCTGCGCGACGGTCAGCGTCTCCAGCAGGTTGTACTGCTGGAACACGAACCCGATCCGCCCGCGCCGGAACCTCGTCAGCTCCGCCTCGCCGCCGCCCGTCAGCTCGGTCCCGTCGACCCGCACGATCCCGCTGTCCGGACGGTCCAGACCCGCCGCGCACTGCAGCAGCGTCGACTTGCCCGAGCCGGACGGCCCCATCACCGCGGTGAACGTGCCCCGCGCCAGGCCGAGCGTCACCTCGTCGAGGGCGGTCACGGCGCTGTCCGCCGTCCCGTAGGACTTGCTGACCTTCACCAGCCGCAGCGCCTCGGGGGCGGGTCCCGTGTCGTGGTCGCGTCGTGACCCGTTGCGAAACATCGTCATCTCCTCCGTCCGGCACGTCCTGTGCCCTGTCGAAGACGCTACGGAGGAGACGGCCGCACCACACTGGGCGCAGAGCCCGTATCGGGGGGTGTAGTCAGGGACACCCCCCGGAGGGGTTCACCCGACCAGCACGACCTCCAGCGTGCGCGGTCCGTGCACGCCCTCCACCCGGTCGAGTTCGATGTCGCTGGTCGCCGAGGGGCCGGAGATCCAGGTGAGCGGACGGGCCGGGTCGAGGCGTTCGAGGGCCTGGGGGACGGAGGAGACGACCTGGTCCGGGACCCGGACCACACAGATGTGGTGGTCGGGGATCAGGGTGATCCGGCGCCGGCCCTGGTCGGGGGAGCCGTCCAGCACGATCGTGCCCGTCTCGGCGACGGCGATCGCGCAGGCGGTGACCACGCTGTCGACCCGGTCCAGCTCCTGCGGGGTGCTCTCCGCCCGGTCCGCCACCCGTGTCACCTCCGTCGAGGCGAGCCAGCCCTCGTCGAGGCCGGGCGGAACCAGCACCGACGACGCGCCGCGCGCCGCGAGCAGCCCGGCGACCACCCCGGCCAGCCCGGCCGCGTCCGTACGGTGCACGACGGCCCGGTAGTCGGCCAGGTTCTCCGCGAGCAGGTCCACCGTCTCCTCGACGGTGCGCTCACCGTGCTCGCGCAGGTAGTCACGGACGACCGCCCGCTCGTACGGGGTGTCGTCCTTCGGCACGTCGGCGAGGGCACGCCGTACCCGGCCCAGGATCCGTTCCCTGCTGCTCACTTGGCCGCTCCCTTCCCGCTCCGCGTACGCTGCCACCAGTCCCGGAACGGTTCCGCCGGCACCGGCGGCAGGTCCCGGGTCCCGCTCCACGCCCGGCCGGGGCCCGGCAGGGTGCGCGGATGGAGGCGGCGGGTGCG
The DNA here is from genome assembly GCF_043084105.1 of Streptomyces sp. NPDC014676. Lineage (NCBI taxonomy): Bacteria > Bacillati > Actinomycetota > Actinomycetes > Kitasatosporales > Streptomycetaceae > Streptomyces > Streptomyces sp. NPDC014676. Next base: position 38,191 of record NZ_JBIBZI010000012.1, read on the forward strand.
CGAGGCGAGGCGCTGGCCGGTGCGCAGGGCTCCGGGGTACGTGAACGCCCAGCGGGCGGCGCGCATCGCGGCACGCTCGGCGGCGTGCCCCTTGGCCGGCTTGAGCACCACCTTGTTGCCGCCCCGGGTCACCTCCCCGCCCTGCGCCACCCGCTCCCGCAGGTGCACCAGCACCTCGGGGATGTCGATGGCGACCGGGCACACCTCGTAGCAGGCCCCGCACAGCGACGAGGCGTACGGCAGGGAGGCGTCGATCTCGCTCCCCGTTCCCCGGAGTTGAGGGCTGAGGATGGCGCCGATCGGGCCCGGGTAGACCGAGCCGTAGGCGTGGCCGCCGGCCCGCTCGTACACCGGGCACACGTTCAGACAGGCCGAGCAGCGGATGCAGCGCAGTGCCTGCCGGCCCACCTCGTCGGCGAGCGTGTCGGTGCGGCCGTTGTCCAGCAGGACCAGGTGGAAGTCGCGCGGGCCGTCCTCGTCGGTGGTGCCGGTCCAGGTGCTCGTGTACGGGTTCATCCGCTCGGCGGTCGAGGAACGGGGGAGGGTCTGCAGGAACACCTCCAGGTCCTGCCAGGTCGGCACGATCTTCTCGATGCCGACGACCGAGATCAGCGTCTCGGGCAGGGTCAGGCACATCCGCCCGTTGCCCTCGGACTCCACCACCACCAGCGTGCCGGTCTCGGCGACCATGAAGTTGGCGCCGGAGACGCCCACCTTGGCGCGCAGGAACTTCTCCCGCAGGTGCAGCCGGGCCGCCTCGGCGAGTTCGGCGGGCGTGTCCGTCAGCCCCTCGGGGGCGGGGCGGCCCCACTCGCTCATCTCGCGGGCGAAGATCTCCCGGATCTCCCCGCGGTTGCGGTGGATCGCCGGCACCAGGATGTGCGAGGGCCGGTCCTTGCCCAACTGCACGATCAGCTCGGCCAGATCGGTCTCGTAGGCGGCGATGCCCTCCGCCTCCAGGGCCTCGTTGAGGCCGATCTCCTGTGTGGCCATCGACTTGACCTTGACGACCTCCGACTCACCGGTCGCCTTCACCAGTCCGGCGACGATCCGGTTGGCCTCGTCGGCGTCCGTGGCCCAGTGCACGGTGCCGCCCGCCGCCGTCACCGACTCCTCCAACTGCTCGAGGTACCGGTCGAGATGACGGAGCGTGTGGTCCTTGATCCGTTTGCCGGCCTCGCGCAGCTCGGTCCAGTCGGACACCTCGGCGACCGCGGTGGCGCGTTTGGCGCGGATGGTGTGCGTGGCGTGCCGCAGATTGCCGCGCAGCGTCGCGTTGCCGACCGCCTCGTGGGCGGCCTCGGGAAACGCCGGCATCCCGAGATACGTCCCGCTCATACGGCCGGTTCCTCCTCCGTGCTCGCCAGGATCTCCGCGATGTGCACCGGGCGCATGCCGGTCCGCAGCCTGGTCATCGTTCCGCCGATGTGCATCAGACAGGAGTTGTCCGCCGCGCACAGCACCTCGGCGCCCGTCGACTCGGCGTTGCGCACCTTGTCGGTGCCCATCGCCGCCGAGACGTCGGAGTTCTTCAGCGCGAAGGTGCCGCCGAAGCCACAGCACTCCTCGGCGCCCGGCAGCTCGGCCAGCTCCAGCCCCTTCACCGCCCGCAGCAGCCGCAGGGGCCGCTCGCCGAGACCGAGACCGCGCAGCCCGTGACAGGTGGGGTGGTAGGTCACCTTGTGCGGGTAGTACGCCCCGACGTCCGTCACCCCCAGCACGTCCACCAGGAACTCCGTCAGCTCGTACGTCTTCGGCACCACCGGCGCCAGCGTCGCCGCGAGGGTGTCCCCGCGGCCCTCCGCCCGGGCCCGCTCACCCATCCGCGGATACAGCTCCCGCACCATCGCCCCGCACGACCCGGACGGCGTCACGATCGCCTCGTAGTCCTTGAAGACATCGGAGAAGTGCCGGGCGAGTGGCTCGGCCTCGTGCCGGTAGCCCGTGTTGTAGTGCGCCTGGCCACAACACGTCTGCGCCATCGGGAAGTCGACGTCGACGCCCAGCCTGGTCAGGAGTTTCACCACGGCGCGCCCGGTGTCCGGATAGAGCGTGTCGTTGACACAGGTCAGGAACAGTGCGACACGCATCGCGGCTCCTAGTGAGATCGATCATCGGGTGAATGCAGGGTAGTGGGGGAGCGGGGGCCCGGGGGAGACCGCGTCAGCCCCGGGCGAGCCGGGCCTGCGCCGCCTGCCACCGCTGCGTACCGCCGCGCGGTTCGTACCGCGTCAGCGGTTGCGTACGGGTGAGCAGCCGCCGCATCCCGGCCAGGTCGCCGACCAGTCCGTGGGCACGGGCCTGCACCAGCACGTTGCCCAGGGCCGCCGCCTCCGTCGGCCCGGACACCACCGGCAGCCCGCAGGCGTCGGCGGTCAGCTGGCACAGCAGGGCGTTGCGGGTACCGCCGCCCACGATGTGCACCACGTCGGCCGACTGCCCGGCGAGCCGCTGCGCGTCGGTGACGGCCTTGCGGTGGGCCAGGGCGAGCGAGTCGAGGATGCACCGGGTGATCTCGGCGGGGGTGGCCGGCACGGGCTGTCCCGAGTCCCGGCAGGCCTCGGCGATCCGTTCCGGCATCCGCCCGGGCGCGAGGAACGCCGCGTCCCCGGCGTCCACCACCGACCGCAGCGCCGGCACCTTGGCCGCGTCGAGCAGCAGCGCGCCCAGATCCGGCTGCCCCCAGGCCCGCAGGCACTCCTGGAGCAGCCACAGGCCCATGATGTTGCGCAGATAGCGGACCGTGCCGTCCAGCCCCAGCTCATTGGTGAAGTTGGCGGCCCGGCTCTCCTCGGTGAGCACCGGCGCGTCCAGTTCGAGACCGGCCAGCGACCAGGTGCCGGTGCAGATGTACGCGAACCGCTCGCCGTCCGCCGGGACGGCGGCCACCGCGGACGCGGTGTCGTGCGAGCCGACCGCCGTCACCGGGACCGGCCCGGTCAGCCCGGTCTCCTCCAGGACCTCGGGCCGCAGCACCCCGGCCGCGTCCCCGGGCCGGCGCAGCGGCGCGAACAGCGAGAGGTCGATGCCGAGGCGCTCCGCGACCCCGTGCGCCCAGTCGCGGGTGCGCGGGTCGATCAGCTGGGTGGTCGAGGCGTTGGTCAGCTCCGTGCCCTGCTCGCCGGTCAGCCAGTACGTCAGCAGATCCGGAATCAGCAACAGCCGCCGGGCCTGCGCCAGTTGGACCGAGCCGCGGGCCGCCGTCAACTGGTACAGCGTGTTGAACGGCGCGTACTGCAGACCGGTCGCCGCGTACAGCTCCCCGGCGGGCAGGGTCGCCCACACCTTCTCCGCGATCCCGTCGGTACGGCCGTCGCGGTAGTGCACCGGGTTGCCGAGCAGCGCCCCGTCCGCGTCCAGCAGCCCGTAGTCCACGGCCCAGCTGTCGATGCCGACGGAGTCCACCGCGCCGGTCGCCCTCAGCCCGTCCAGCACCCCGGCGTACAGCGCCAGGACGTCCCAGCGCAGCCCCTCGGGCACGCGCACCGGCCGGTTGGGGAAGCGGTTGACCTCGGTCAGCTCCAGGCTGTCGGGGCCGACGCGGCCGACCATGACGCGTCCGCTGGACGCACCGAGGTCGACCGCGGCGTAGGACTTCACGGCACTCATCGCAGGAACGCGGCGGCGACGCCGGCGTCGACCGGGACGTGCAGTCCGGTGGTGTGGGTGAGGTCGCCGCCGGTCAGCGCGAACACGGCGTTCGCCACGTGCTCGGGCAGCACCTCGCGCTTCAGCAGCGTCCGCTGGGCGTAGAACTCGCCCAGCTTCTCCTCCGGCACCCCGTACACGGCGGCGCGCTTGGCACCCCAGCCGCCCGCGAAGATCCCGGAGCCGCGCACCACGCCGTCCGGGTTGACGCCGTTGACGCGGATGCCGTGCTCACCCAGCTCGGCGGCGAGGAGGCGCACCTGGTGCGCCTGGTCGGCCTTGGTGGCCGAGTAGGCGATGTTGTTCGGGCCGGCGAACACCGCGTTCTTCGACGCGATGTAGACGATGTCGCCGCCCAGCTCCTGCGCGGTCATCACCCGGGCCGCCTCGCGCGAGACGAGGAAGGAACCGCGGGCCATGATGTCGTGCTGGAGGTCCCAGTCCTTCGCGGTCGTCTCCAGGAGCGGCTTGGAGATCGAGACACCGGCGTTGTTCACCACCAGGTCGACCCCGCCGAAGGCGAGCACGGCGGCCTTGAAGGCATCCGCGATCTGCTCCTCCGACGTCACGTCGACGGTCACGGCGACGGCCTTGTCGGACCCGCCCAGCTCCTCGGCGACCCGCTCGGCGTTCTCCCCGTTCAGGTCGGCCACGACGACGCACGCGCCCTCGGCCACCAGCCGCTGGGCGATCGCCCTGCCGATCCCGCTGCCCGCACCCGTCACCAGCGCCACCCGGGTGGCGAGCGGCTTGGGCTTCGGCATCCGCTGGAGCTTGGCCTCCTCCAGCGCCCAGTACTCGATGCGGAACTTCTCCGACTCCTCGATCGGCGCGTACGTGGAGACCGCCTCGGCCCCGCGCATCACGTTGATCGCGTTGAGGTAGAACTCGCCGGCCACCCGCGCGGTCTGCTTGTCCTTGCCGAAGCTGAACATGCCCACGCCCGGCACCAGCACGATCGCCGGGTCGGCGCCGCGCATCGCGGGAGAATCGGGCTGCGCGTGCCGCGCGTAGTAGGCGGCGTACTCCTCGCGGTAGGCCGCGTGCAGCTCCTTCAGCCGGGCGACCGCCTCGTCCAGCGGGGCGGACGGCGGCAGGTCGAGGACGAGCGGGCGGACCTTGGTGCGCAGGAAGTGGTCCGGGCAGGAGGTGCCCAGCGCGGCCAGCCGCGGGTGCTCGGCACGGGCCAGGAAGTCCAGTACGGCGTCGGAGTCGTCGAAGTGGCCGACCTGCGGCCGGTCCTGCGAGGCGACGGCGCGGACGTACGGCGCCAGCGCGGCGGCCCGCTCCCGCCGCTCCTGCCCGGACAGCGCCTCGTACCCCTCGATCACGGGGCCGAACGGCTCCGGCCGGCCGCGCTCGGCGAGGAACTCCTCGGCGGTGCGGATGATGTGCAGCGAGTTGCGCTCGCACTCCTCGGAGGTGTCGCCCCACGCGGTGATGCCGTGCCCGCCGAGCACACAGCCGATGGCCTGCGGGTTGGCCTCCTTCACGGCGGCGATGTCCAGCCCGAGCTGGAAACCGGGCCGCCGCCACGGCACCCACACCACGGTGTCGCCGAAGCACTCGGCGGTCAGCTTCTCCCCGTCGGCCGCGCAGGCGAGCGCGATCCCGGAGTCGGGGTGGAGGTGGTCCACGTGCGCGGCGTCGACGAGCCCGTGCATCGCGGTGTCGATCGACGGGGCCGCACCGCCCTTGCCGTGCAGGCAGTAGTCGAACGCGGCGACCATCTCGTCCTCGCGCTCGACACCCGGGTAGACACCGGTCAGCGCCCGCAGCCGGTCCAGCCGCAGCGCGGCCAGCCCCGTCTCGGTCAGCGTCCCGAGGTCGCCCCCGGACCCCTTGACCCACATCAGCTCGACGTCACCCCCGGTGACGGGGTCGGTCCCGGTGCCCTTGGCGGAGGTGTTGCCGCCGGCGTAGTTGGTGTTGCGGGGGTCGGCACCGAGCCGGTGCGATCGAGCGAGCAGAGCGGCAGCTTCGGTGTGGGGCGCCATGACATCCAGTCCTTACTTGAGGGGGTGAGTGCACATACCTAGGGGCGCGGGGAACTGCGTGACCAGCCACAAACGGCCCGCAGCCCGCGACAAACAGAAACCCGGCAGACGCCTACGCCCCCCACCCGGCCTGCTCTCCGCCAACCCGCTCGGCGACGATCTTCTCGGCCCACCCGGACCGCCGATAGGCGACCAGGGGCTCGGGGTCCAACCCCATCTCCTCCCGCACCTCACGCAGCAGCGGACGCACGTCCGTGTTGTACGCGTCCATCAGCACGGCGTTCGCCTCGAGCACATCCCCCGAGGCCTGTGCCTCGCCCAACGCCGCCCGGTCGACCAGCAGCGCTTTCGCCGTCGCCTCCTGGACGTTCATGACGGAACGGATGATCGCCGGGATCTTCGCCTCGATGTTGTGGCACTGATCCAGCATGAACGCCACCTCGGGAGTGAACCCGCCCCCACGGATCACCTCGTACATGATCCGGAACAGCTGGAACGGGTCGGCGGCGCCGACCATCAGGTCGTCGTCGGCGTAGAACCGCGAGTTGAAGTCGAACCCGCCGAGCTTCCCCTCCCGCAGCAGCGTCGCCACGATGAACTCGATGTTGGTGCCCGGGGCGTGGTGACCGGTGTCGACCACGACCTGCGCCTTCTCGCCCAGCTTCAGGCAGTGCGCGTAGGCGGTGCCCCAGTCCGGCACGTCCGTCGTGTAGAACGCCGGCTCGAAGAACTTGTACTCCAGCAGCATCCGCTGGTCGTCCCCGAGCCGCTCGTACACCTCGGCGAGCCCTTCGGCGAGCCGGTCCTGGCGGGCCCGGATGTCGTCCTGCCCGGGGTAGTTCGTCCCGTCGGCGAACCACAGCTTCAGGTCCTTGGAGCCGGTCGCGTCCATGATGTCGACGCACTCCAGCAGGTGGTCGACGGCCTTCCTGCGCACCGCCGCGTCGGGGGCGCAGATGCTGCCGAGCTTGTAGTCGTCGTCCTGGAAGGTGTTGGAGTTGATCGCGCCGAGCCTCACCCCGCGGTCCTCGGCGTGCTCGGCCAGCGCCGCGTAGTCCTCGACCTTGTCCCACGGGATGTGCAGCGCCACGGTCGGTGCGACACCGGTGAACGCGTGCACCTGGGCGGCGTCGTCCAGCTTCTCCTGCGGGGTGCGGGGGACGCCCTGTTGCGCGAACACCTTGAACCGGGTCCCCGAGTTCCCGTACGCCCAGGACGGCGTCTCCACGGCCTGTGTCTTGAGAGCGGCTTTCACCGCGGCGAGCTCGGTCACGTCAGGGCTCCTGTGACATCGGGTCGTAACGACCACTGAGTGAAACGATTCAGAACGGGAAGCTATGGGTCTCCCGAAGGGGTGTCAACCCCTTCGGCGCAGACGATCCTCCGTGACCAGGCCGAGACCTGAAGGTGTCGAAAGTTTTTCGGCCGGGACCCATTGACGTGACATGCGTCGCGCGCCTAACGTCCCGGCAACCCAGTTGAAACCTTTCACGACGCCGTGGGGCCTCCCGTCGGCGTCGTCGAGGAGCCCTCATGACCCACCCGTCCGACACGGGTCCGGCCCCGGTTCTCGCGCTGAAGGGCATCTCCAAGTCCTTCGGTGCGGTCCGCGCCCTGCGGGACGTCTCCCTGGAGCTGTTCCCCGGGGAGGTGCACGCCCTCGCCGGCGAGAACGGAGCCGGCAAGTCGACCCTCATCAAGACGCTCGCCGGAGTGCACCGTCCGGACACCGGCCAGGTGCTGCTCGACGGTGCCCCCGTCGTCTTCCACGGCCCCGGTGACGCCCGCGACGCCGGCATCGCCGTGATCTACCAGGAGCCCACGCTCTTCCCCGACCTGTCGATCGCCGAGAACATCTTCATGGGCCGGCAGCCCCGGAAGGCGCTCGGCCGGATCGACCACCGCGCCACCCACGACGCGACCGCCGCCCTGATGAAGCGGCTCGGCGTCGACCTCGACCCGGACCGTCCGGCCCGCGGCCTGTCCATCGCCGACCAGCAGATCGTCGAGATCGCCAAGGCGCTCTCCTTCGACGCCCGCGTCCTGATCATGGACGAGCCCACCGCCGCCCTCACCGGCAGCGAGGTCGCCCGCCTCTTCGGCGTCGTGCGCACGCTGCGCGAGCAGGGTGCCGCGGTGCTGTTCATCTCCCACCGCCTGGAGGAGATCTTCGAGATCTGCCGGCGGGTCACCACGCTCCGCGACGGCGCCTGGATCTCCAGCGAGCCGCTGGCCGGCATGACCGAGGACGACCTGGTCCGCCGCATGGTCGGCCGCGACCTCGAGGAGCTCTACCCCAAGCAGGACGTCACGCCGGGCGAGATCGCCCTGAGCGTGCGCCGGCTGACCCGCGAGGGCGTCTTCACCGACGTCTCCTTCGACGTGCGGCGCGGTGAGATCGTCGGCCTGGCCGGACTCGTCGGCGCCGGGCGCACCGAGGTGGCCCGCGCCGTCTTCGGCGTCGACCGCTGGGACGCCGGCGAGGTCGAGGTCGACGGACGGAAACTGACCAACGGAGCCCCGTCCACGGCCATGGCCGCGGGCCTCGCCCTGGTCCCCGAGGACCGGCGCGCCCAGGGCCTGGTGATGGACATGTCCATCGAGCGCAACATCGGCCTCACCGGACTCCGTACGACCGTGAGGGCCGGCCTGATGGACCGCGGCGCCGAACGCAGCCGCTCCCTCGACTGGGCCGTCAAGCTCCAGGTCAAGTACGCCCGGATCGCCGACACGGTGAACACCCTGTCCGGCGGCAACCAGCAGAAGGTCGTCCTCGCCAAGTGGCTCGCCACCGGCCCGAAGGTGCTGATCGTCGACGAGCCCACGCGCGGCATCGACGTCGGCACCAAGGCCGAGGTGCACAGGCTGCTCTCCCAGCTCGCCGCCGACGGCGTCGCCGTCCTGATGATCTCCTCCGACCTGCCCGAGATCCTCGGCATGGCCGACCGCGTGCTGGTGATGCACGAGGGCCGGCTCACCGCCGAGATCCCCCGCACCGACGCCACCGAGGAAACCGTGATGGCCGCAGCCACGGGGAGGGCCGCCGCATGACGGTCGCCGCTCCCGAAGAAGCCCCCGTCGCCGAGGTGCCCAAGGCCGGCGCCACCCGGCTGGTGGACCGCGTCTTCAAGATGCGCGAACTCGCCATCCTGGTCGTCTTCCTGGTGATGATCGCCGTCACCCAGGCCGGCAACAGCGAGTTCCTGTCCGAACAGGGCATCAAGGACCTGCTGCTGAACGCGACCATCCTGGTCCTGGTCGCCACCGGCCAGTCCCTGGTCGTCATCACCCGCAACGTCGACCTGTCCGTCGGCTCCACCCTCGGCATCAGCGCCTTCGCCGCCGGCACCTACCTCCAGGACGGCGGGAACCCGGTCGTAGCCGTCGCCCTCGCCGTGCTGCTCGGCATCGGCTTCGGACTGCTCAACGGCCTGCTCGTCAGCCTCGGCCAGGTCCCCGCCCTCGTCGTCACCCTCGGCACGCTCTACATCATCCGCGGCATCGACTCCATCTGGGTCGGCTCCCGCCAGATCACCGCCGCCGACCTCCCCGGCTCCTTCGTCGACTTCGGCTCCGGCGGCATCTCGGCCGTGCCCTACCTGGCGCTCATCGCGCTCGCGGTGCTCGTGGCGACGGCGTACTACCTCAAGCACTTCGGCAGCGGACGCGAGCTGTACGCGCTCGGCTCCAACCCCGAGGCCGCCCGGCTCGCCGGCATCCCCGTGCGCAAGCGGATCCTCGCCGCGTACACCTTCTGCGGCGCCCTCGCAGGACTCGCCGGCGCCCTGTACCTGGCCCGGTTCGGCAACGTCGACTCCAGTACCGGCAACGGCTACGAACTCACCGTCGTCAGCGCGGTCGTGGTCGGCGGCGTGGTCTTCACCGGCGGCTCCGGCAGCGTCTACGGCGCGGCCCTCGGCGCGCTGCTGCTGACCTCCATCAACAGCGTGCTGCCCGCCCTCGGCGTCAGCTCCGTGTGGGTGCTCGCCATCAACGGCATCCTGCTCATCCTCGCCATCGCGGTCGACCGGATCGTCGCGCTGCGCGTGGCCTTGGCCCTGAAGAAGAGGAACGCCTGCCATGCCTGAGTCCCTCACGCGCGCGGTCCGCTGGGACACGGTCGTCGGCGCCCTGCTCGTCGTCGTCCTGCTGCTGTCCTTCACCACCGTCGACGGCTTCGGCAACGCGCTCAACCTGTCGTTCCTCATCGGCAACACCCTGCCGATCGCGCTGATCGCCCTGCCCATGACCCTGCTCGTGGTCTCCGGCGAGATCGACCTGTCCGTGGCCTCCACGGCCGGCCTGTCCGGCGCGGTGATGGGCGCCCTGTGGAACCAGGGCATGACCATCGAGACGATCATCCCGATCTGCCTCGTGATCGGCGTCGTCTGCGGTCTGGTCAACGGCCTGCTGGTGACCCGCCTCGGGCTGCCGTCCCTCGCCGTCACCATCGGCACGCTGGCCGCCTACCGGGGCATCGCGCAGATCGTGCTCGGCTCCGACGCGGTGACCGACTTCCCCACCCCGTACCTGGACTTCGCCGCCGGACGCATCGGCGACACGTTCATTCCGTACGCCCTCCTGCCCTTCCTGGTGCTGCTCGCCATCGCCGTCGTCGCCCTGCACGCCACCCCGTTCGGCCGGTCGCTGTTCGCGGTCGGCGCGAGCGAGGAGGCGGCCCGGTTCGCCGGCATCCGCGTCAGGCGGCAGAAGCTGATCCTGTTCACCCTGACCGGTCTGATGGCCTCCCTCACCGGCGTCTTCTGGGCCCTGCACTACGCCAGCGCCCGCTACGACAACGCCACCGGCCTCGAACTCTCCGTCGTGGCGGCCGTGCTGCTCGGCGGCATCGACTTCGACGGCGGCAAGGGGACGCTCGGCGGCGCGATCGCCGGTGTGTTCCTGCTCGGCGCGCTGCAGAACGTGATGAGCCTCCAGGACGTCTCCGCGCAGTCGCAGATCGTCGTCACCGGTGTGCTCCTGGTGCTGTCCGTGCTGGGACCGCGCGTCGCCCGGCAGATCGCCGTCGCGAGGGCCGGACGCCGGGCGACCGCGTCACCACCGGTCTCCAAGACCCCCACTCCCACCTCCTGAGCCCTTCTCGTCCTCTAAGGAACCCACCATGCGCAAGGCATCCATCCGCCGCACCTGCGCGGCCCTCGCCGCCGTCACCTCGCTCGCCCTGGCCGCCACCGCCTGCGGCGGCACCACCAAGGAGGACGTCAAGAACGAGGGCGGCGGCGCGGCGGCCTCGGCCGGCAAGGCCGACCCGAACGCGGCCACCAAGAAGGGCCTGACCGTCGGCTTCCTGCCCAAGCAGGTCAACAACCCCTACTTCACCAGCGCCGACAAGGGCGGCGAGAAGGCCGTCGAGGAACTGGGCTCCACCTACAAGGAGGTCGGCCCCTCCAGCGCCACCGACACCGCCGGCCAGGTCTCCTACGTCAACACCCTGACCCAGCAGCAGGTCGACGCCATGGCCGTCTCCGCGCAGGACCCCGGCGCCCTGTGCACCGCGCTCAAGCAGGCGATGAAGAACGGCATCAAGGTCGTCACCTACGACTCCGACACCACCCCCGACTGCCGCAACGCCTTCGTCTCGCAGGCCAGCGGCGAGGACCTGGGCCGCACCGAGGTGCAGCTGCTCGCCGAACAGATCGGCTACAAGGGCGAGATCGCGATCCTGTCCGCCGCGCAGACCGCGACCAACCAGAACGCCTGGATCGAGTTCATGAAGGACGAACTCAAGGACCCCAAGTACAAGGACATCAAGCTGGTCAAGGTCGCCTACGGCAACGACGACGCCCAGCAGTCCTTCCAGCAGACCCAGGGCCTGCTCCAGGAGTACCCGGACCTGAAGGGGATCATCTCCCCGACCACCGTCGGCATCAAGGCCGCCGCCCAGTACCTGTCCGGCTCCAAGTACAAGGGCAAGGTCAAGCTGACCGGCCTCGGCACCCCCAACGACATGCGCAAGTACGTCAAGAACGGCACCGTCGAGGCGTTCGAGCTCTGGGACCCGGCCAAGCTCGGCGAGCTGGCCGCCCGCACCGCCGTCGCCCTGTCCTCCGGCCAGATCACCGGCAAGGAGGGCGAGACCTTCACGGCCGGCGCGATGGGCGAGTACACCATCGGCAAGGACGGCGTGATCAACCTCGGCAAGCCCACCGTCTTCAACGCCGAGAACATCGACCAGTTCGACTTCTGATCCCCACTTCCCCCTGAAGGAGCGGTACTTCATGCGACGCGTCTGTTTCCTGCTCAAGGTCCGACAGGACCGGATCGCCGAGTACCGCGAACGCCACGCCGCCGTGTGGCCCGAGATGTGCGAGGCGCTCTCGGCCACCGGCTGGCACAACTACTCCCTCTTCCTGCGCGACGACGGCCTCCTCGTCGGCTACCTGGAGACCGAGGACTTCGAGGCGGCCAGGGCCGGCATGGAGGCCACCGAGGTCAACGCCCGCTGGCAGGCCGAGATGTCCCCCTTCTTCGAGTCCCTCGACGGCTCCCGGCCGGACGAGGCGATGACACCGCTGACCGAGGTCTTCCACCTCGCCTGACGACGAAAGCCCGCGATGAGACGACGCACTCTCCCGGCCGGCGTGCTCCTCGGCGCCGCGGCGGCCCCCGCCCTGGCCGCCGCGTCCGGGCCGTCGGTCACCTGCACCGGCGGCACCATGCCCGACAGCCGGCGGTACGCGGTCCGGCACACCGCCGGCCGGGGCGCCGTCGTCACCCGCCGGGTGGTCGTCGACGACATGTGCGTCGCCCGGGACGGGGTGCTGTCGGCCGTGTACCGGGAGAAGTCCACCGGTACGACACCCTCGCTCCCGCACGTAGTCGACCTCAGGCTGCCCGCCTGACCGTGACCGCTCAGGGGCGGCGCTGCCGGTAGTGTGATGGCCCGCCGCGTCGCCCCGCTCTTTCTGGAGGTCCCTGCCCGATGGCCCAGTCGGTGGGTATCAAGGACGTCGCCCGCGTCGCCGGAGTGTCCGTCGGCACGGTCTCCAACGTGATCAACCGCCCGGACACGGTCGCCGCCGAGACCCGGGCACGGGTGCTGTCCGCCATAGACCGGCTCGGCTACGTGCGCAGCGAGTCCGCCCGCCAGCTGCGCGCCGGCCGCAGCCGCATCATGGGCCTGCTCGTCCTCGACATGGGCAACCCGTTCTTCGTCGACGTCGCCCGCGGCGCCGAACGCGCCGCCCGCGAGGCCGGGCTCGGCGTGATGGTCTGCAACAGCGCCCAGAACCCGGGCGAGGAGGCCGAGTACCTCTCCCTCTTCGCCGAACAGCGGGTGCGGGGCGTCCTGCTCACCCCGGCGGACGCCACCGGCCGCAACATCGAGGCGTTCCGCCGGCACGGCATCCCCTTCGTCCTGGTCGACCGGGTCGCCGAGGGCACCACCGAGTGCTCGGTCTCCGTGGACGACGTGGCGGGCGGCGCGCTGGCGGTGCGGCACCTCGTCGACGCCGGGCACCGCTCCATCGCGTACGTCTGCGGCCCGCCCGGACTGAACCAGGTCCGGGACCGCCGCACCGGCGCCCTGAACGCCCTCGCCGAGGCCGGACTGGGCCCCGACCACCTGCGCGAACTGCCCACCGAGCGGCTCGACGTCGCCGCCGGCCGCGACGCGGGCGCCCGCCTGCTCGGACTCGCCGACCGGCCCACCGCCGTCTTCTGCGCCAACGACCTGCTCGCCCTCGGTGTGCTCCAGGCGATGTACGCGGCCGGCGTCGGCGTCCCCGACGACCTCGCGATCGTCGGCTACGACGACATCGAGTTCGCCGCCGCGGCCGCCGTGCCGCTGACCTCGGTGCGGCAGCCCGCGGTCACCATGGGCGCCCTGGCGGCCGAGCTGCTGCTGGAGGAGACCGAGAGCGAGAACGCGGCCGAGCCGCACGAGCACCGCCGGGTCGTGCTCCGCCCGGAACTGGTGGTCCGGCGCTCCAGCCTGGCGGCCCGCTGACGGACATTCGGCAAAATTCCATGATCCTGGGCTCGTTGGCCGGACGGACATGTGCTGAACTGGGTCACGGTCCGACAATCCGTTCGTCCCGGGAGTCCCGTTGACCGTCAGCTACCGCCAGCCCGGCGTGGTCCTCACCGACCGCCGGTTCACCGTGCCCCTCGATCACGACGCCCCCTCGGGGGAGACGATCGAGCTGTACGCGCGTGAGGCCGTCGCGAGTGACAAGGCCGGCCAGGACCTGCCCTGGCTGCTCTATCTCCAGGGCGGCCCCGGCTTCGGGGCGAACCGTTTCGTCGGGAAGGAGGCATGGCTCGGCCGGGCCCTGGAGGACTACCGGGTCCTGCTCCTCGACCAGCGCGGCACCGGCGCCTCCACCCCCGCCAACCGGCAGACCCTCCCGCTGCGCGGCGGCCCCGCCGCACAGGCCGACTTCCTCACCCTCTTCCGCGCCGACTCGATCGTGCGCGACTGCGAGGCCATCCGCCCCGAGGTGACCGGCGGCGCCCCCTGGACCGTCCTCGGCCAGAGCTTCGGCGGCTTCTGCGCCGTCGCCTACCTCTCCACCGCCCCCGAGGGCCTGGACACCGCCCTGATCACCGGCGGACTGCCCTCCCTCGACGCCCACGCCGACGACGTCTACCGGGCCGCCTACCCGCGCGTCGAGCGCAAGGTCGCCGCCCACTACGCCCGCTACCCGCAGGACGTCGAACGCGCCCGCCGCATCGCCGACCACCTCCTCACCCACGAGGTCATCCTCCCGAACGGCTACCGGTTCACCGTCGAGGCGTTCCAGTCGCTCGGCCGGATGCTCGGCAGCGGCGAGGGCAGCCACCGGCTGCACCACCTCCTGGAGGACGCCTTCGTCCGCACCCCGGGCGGCCCCGAACTCTCCGACGCCTTCCAGGAGCAGGCGCAGGGCCTGCTGTCGTACGCCGGGCACCCGCTGTACGCACTCGTCCACGAGGCGTGCTACGGCCAGGACGCCCGCCCCACCGCCTGGTCGGCCGAGCGTGTGCGCGCGGAGTTCCCGCGGTTCGACGCGGCCAAGACGCTCGCCGGCGACGAGCCGCTGCTGTTCACCGGCGAGACCATCCACCCCTGGATGTTCGACTGCGACCCCGCGCTGCGCCCGCTGCGCGAGACCGCCGGACTGCTCGCCGCGCGCACCGACTGGACGCCCCTGTACGACCCGGCGCGCCTGGCCGTCAACGAGGTCCCGGTCGCGGCGGCCGTCTACCACGACGACATGTACGTCGACACCGCCCACTCCCTGGAGACGGCCCGCGTGATCCGCGGCCTGCGCACCTGGGTCACCGACGAGTTCGAGCACGACGGTGTCCGGGCCGGCGGTCCCCGCGTCCTGGACCGGCTGCTCGCCCTGGCGCGCGACGAGGTGTGAGTCCGGGGCCGGGCGCGGACCCGGCGGGATGCCGGTGCGGCGGGTTAGTCTGCGGGCATGACCGAGCCGACGACCAGTCAACTCCCGCCCATGCCCGAGGACTGGCAGCGCGCCCTGGCCGTGGTGGCCCACCCGGACGACCTCGAGTACGGCTGCGCGGCGGCGATCGCGTCCTGGACCGACGCCGGCCGCGAGGTCTCCTACGTGCTGGCGACCCGCGGCGAGGCGGGCATCGACACCCTGGAGCCGGCGAAGTGCGGCCCGCTCAGGGAACGCGAGCAGCGGGCGAGCGCGGCCGTGGTCGGCGTCTCGGAGGTCGGCTTCCTCGACCACGCGGACGGGGTCGTCGAGTACGGCCCCGCGCTGCGCCGGGACATCGCCGCCGCGATCCGCCGGTACCGGCCCGAGCTGGTGATCACCCTGAACCACCGGGACACCTGGGGCGGCACCTACTGGAACACCCCGGACCACGTGGCCGTCGGGCGGGCCGTGCTCGACGCGGCCGGTGACGCCGGCAACCGCTGGATCTTCCCGGAGCCGGCCGAGCGGGGCCTCGAACCCTGGAACGGCGTCCGCTGGGTGGCGGTCGCCGGTTCCGGCAGCCCCACGCACGCGGTGGACGCGACGGACGGGCTGGAGCGGGCGATCGCGTCGCTGCTCGAACACCGGACCTACATCGAGGCGCTGACCGACGAGGACCCGGAGGCGTACGCCCGCGGTCTGCTGACCGGTTTCGCCGAGGAGACGGGGAAGCGGTTCGGGAACCGGCCCGCGGTCGCCTTCGAGCTGTTCTCCCGGTGAGCCCCGTGGCCGACGACAAGGAGTTGCCGGCGGAGCGCTTCGAGGAGTACCGCGGGCGTCTCAAGGCGGTCGCCTGCCGCATGCCCGGCTCGCTGACCGACCGGACGTGATGCCGCGGGCGGACGCGGGCGAACTGATCCGGGACGTGGCCGGATCCAAGATCCTCCGGGGCGCGAAGACGGTGGCCGAGGCGGCGGTCATGTTCGCCCGCTCCAGCGCGGCCGGCCGGACGGCCCTGGCCAACGACTCCCTGGGCCTGCTCGGCGTGGTCGACGGCCGCATCCGGTCGGTCATGTCCGTCACCATCGCCGACCACCGCATCACAGCCATGGACATCCTGGCCGGCCCGGACCGCCTCGTTCACTCGCGGTAGCCGCGGGCAGTCGTGCCGCAGGGCGGCACGGGCGGGCTGGGGGTTCCTCCTCCGGGTCCCCTCTGGAGGAGACACCCGGCAAGCGCCGGACCGCGTGCCTCACCCCGTCCGGCCCCGGCGCGCCCGGAAAGGTCTCATGGAGATCACGCGACCCGGTTGGCGCGCACCCCGATCTTCGATAGGTTAGGCAAGGCTTACCTAAGAGGAGGTTCGGGGATGGCTGACGACACGCACGGCTGGACGGCCGCGCCCGGTGCGGCGCAACGGGCCCGCTCGGTGCTCGCCGCCGCGTGGTCCTGCACGGTGACCGCGGAGGGAACCCGGGAGGAGCTCGTCGGCGCGCACGGCGTGACCGACGACGGGCGGGTACTGCTGCACGTGCCCGAGGACAGCGCCCTGCTCGCCGCCGCGCTCTGCGCGCCCCGCGGCGAGCCGTCCGCCGTGCTGGAGTTCGCCGACGTGGCACCCGTCCCCGTGCGCAACCGGATCCGCGCCCGGCTGTGGCTGGCCGGCTGGTTCGCCGTGCGGGACGGGCACCTCGTCCTCCGGCCCACGCGCGTGGTGCTGCGGCAGCCGTCCGGCGCCCTGGTCGTCGACGTCGAGGAGTTCGCCGCCGCCGAGCCCGACCGGCTCGCCACCGCCGAAGCCCGGCTGCTGACCCACCTCGCCGGCTGCCACGCCGACGCGGTCGAACGGCTGACCCGGCTGGTCGACCACGGCAGCCTGCACGGCGCGGTCCGCGTCCAGCCACTCGCCGTCGACCGGCACGGACTGACCCTGCGCATCGAACGCCTCCGCACGGACGGCGACGTACGCCTGCCGTTCCACGCGCCCGCCGACGACGTCTCGCAGCTCACCGAGCGCATGCACGTGCTGCTCGCCCAGGCGGGCGCCGCCTCCCGCCCCCGTGCGCTGCAACGGCAGCGCACGGACGGCGACGGATGACGCGGAGGCCCCGGCCGCACGGGTGGCCCCCGGCCGGGTACGTCACGTGGAACGGTGGGAGGCGCCCCCGCGCTTGCGGCGCAGCCGCTCCCACGTCCGGGCGAGCCGCGGCAGCCGCTCGCGCTGCTCCTGCGAGTGCCGGTCCAGTTCCTCGAACAGCCGGCGCGTGCGGTGCTCGGTGTCCATCTCGTCGAGGATGCGGTTGACCTCGGTCAGCACGGCGCCCAGCAACTGCCACTGGCGGGCGTCGCGCCGGGCCTGCTCGAAGAGCAGCCGGGCCAGCCTGTCCCGGGTGGCGGCCGCCTGCCGCAGCTGGGAGGCGAGCCGTTCCTCCGCCGACTCGGCGTTCGCGCTCACGCTCGTGGTCACCAGCACCGCGAAGCTGACCACGGCGTCCGCGATCTCGGACAGCAGCTCCTCGAAGGCGGCGCCCGTCTCCGGATCGAACAGCCGGTCCGGGTCGCGCTCCTTGGCCAGGTCGGTCAGCGTGCGGGCCAGCACCCGCAGCACCACCGTGCAGATCTCCAGCGTGTCGAGGCCGGTGCGCAGCACCACCCGGTGCAGCAGGCCCTCACGCACCCGGGGATTGAGCCGCAGGCTGTCCTCCGCCTGCCGGAGGTCCGCGTCGACCTCGGTGATGTCGTGGTCCAGGCGGCGGGCCTCGTGCAGCCGGGCCGCCGCGCGGTGCGGGGGCGTACGGCCCGCCGCCTCCTCGCCGATCCGCAGCATCAGCTGCCGCACCCGGCGCGCCAGCTCCTCGATCGACTGGCCGGCCTCCTCCACCCATACGGGCGGGGCGAGCAGGAGGTTGAACCCCATTCCGACGAATGCTCCGATCAGGGTCTCCACGATGCGGGCCCAGGCGGTGTCCCCGTGCGTGGTCACCCCGAGCACCAGCATCGCGCTGATCGCCACCTCGGGCACGAACTCGTCCACCCGCACCAGATGGCCGACGATCAGCGACGCCAGGATGAGCAGACCCAGGCTCCACCAGGTCAGACCCACCAGCAGACTGAAGAGGATGGCCACCACGACCCCGGTCACCACGGAGTTCACCCGGCGTACCCCGGTGGTGAGGGTGGAGTACAGGGTGACCTGGACGACGAGCAGCGCGGTCAGGGGCGCGGTGAGCGGGGCGGCCTCCGGACTCAGCCGCAGGGCGATGACGTAGGCGACGGTCGCCGCTGCGGCCGACCTCACCATCTGCACGGTCACCGGGTCCCGGTGCCGCTTGACGAACTCGAGGGCCGGCGCTGTCATCTCACGTACCACTTGCATCCTGGGACGGTTCCCCTTCCCCGGACGCGACGAACGTGCTCACCTGCGACAGCAGTCACCCGGAGGACAGCCGGGCGGGGCCTACAGCTTGTCGAGGAAGGCGAACAGGTTGCCCCTGGTACGGGCGATCTGCTCCTCCAGGGTGAGGCTCTCCTCGAAGCGGGCACCGGTCTCCGGGACCTTCATGCCGCGCAGATAGAGGGAGCAGGCGAGGTCGGTGCACATGTAGGCGCCGACCGAGTTGCCCTCGCGGCCGGCCGGGCCCGCCTTGCGCGCGGTCATCAGGGCGACACCGCCGCGCGGATGGGTCGTCAGGCACAGGGAGCACATGCTGCGGTGCAGGAAGCCGCGCCGGGCCGGCTGGAAGCGCATGGCCACCCCGACGAGACGGTCCTCCCGCTCGGTGACGAGATAGCTGCGGTCGGGTGCGCCCGGATCGCGCCAGCCCAGGAAGTCGAGATCGTCCCAGGGGCGTTCGCCCAGGTCGCGTGGTACGGCCAGCCGCTTGGCCTCACCCTTCGAGCAGTTGATGAACGAACCGCGGATGTCCTGCTCGGTGAGTGCTCTCATGGGGGTCGTCTCCTGGCGTGCTCTTTCGAAACCTAGGGGGTCTAGGTTTCTGGTTCAGGGTAGATATCCGGCGTCGGGGGGAGCCAGCGATTTTCCCGGGGACCGTGGCCCCGTGCGTTCCGTACGCTGTACCGCAGTCGCCGAAGGGGAGTGGTGCGGACGATGGGGGACTCCTGGGAGCGGGCCCGCCGGGTGCTCGCGGAGGCGGGACTGCCGTCCGGCGCGCTCACCGGGGTGCGCCCGCTGAGCGGGGGCACCTACAACACCGTCGAGGAGCTCCTCCTCGCCGACGGCAGCCGCTATGTGCTCAAGGTCCCGCCCGCGCCCGCCGTCCCCGGTCTCCGGTACGAGCGGCGCCTGCTCGTCTCCGAGGCGGACTTCTGCGCCGGAGCCGCCGAGGCCGGCGTACCCGCCCCGCACGCCGTGTCCGCCGGCGGTGACACCTCCGTGCCGTACCTGCTGATGACCGCCTGTCCGGGCGAGCCCTGGACGCGGGTGGAGCCGGCCGGCGGGGAGCGGGCGGCGCTGCGTGCGGAGCTCGGCCGTCAGGTGGCCCGGCTGCACCGGGTGACCGGACCGGGGTTCGGCTACCCGTCCGGCGCCCTCGGCCCGCTCGCCCCCGACTGGCGGACCGCGTTCACCGCGATGACCGACGCCGTCCTCGCCGACGCCCGGGACTACGGCGCCCGGCTGCCGCGCCCCGTCGACGAGGTGGCCGCCGTGATCCGTACCGCCGCCGGGGCGCTCGACGAGGTCACGGTGCCGGTCCTCGTCCATTTCGACCTGTGGCCGGGCAACATCCTGGTGGAGCGCACGCCGGCGGGGGAGGCCCGGATCGGCGGGATTGTCGACGGGGAGCGCATGTTCTGGGGCGACCCGCTCGCCGACTTCGTCTCCCTGGCGCTGCTCGGCGACATCGGAACGGACGAGGCGTTTCTCGCCGGGTACGGACAGGCCGGGGGCCGGGCCGTCCTCGACGCGGCGGCCCGTGTCCGGCTCGCCCTCTACCGCGCCTACCTCTACCTGATCATGCTCACCGAGGCGGTTCCGCGGGCGAGCGGGGACGAGCACGGACGATGGCTTCAGGCCACCGTCGCCCCGGAGCTGGAGGCCGCATTGGACGACATCGGCGAACCCTGTTAGTTCACATCATGAAATAAGGGTGCTGAAAAGTCGCGCCCGGCCGGTTCCCGGCGGTATGTTGCAGGTCGGGCAGGGTTTCGGAAGGAGTCACATGGCGGGGCGGAACGGGCGCACGGTGCGCGACCTCAGGCGGGCCAACCGCACGGCCGTGCTGCAGCGGCTGTACTTCGACGGCCCGCTGAGCCGCTTCGAGCTCGGCCCCGCGACCGGGCTCAGCTCCGGATCGGTGAGCAACGTCGTCGCGGACCTGGTCGCCGACGGCCTCGTGGAGGAGGCCGGCAGCGTCGACTCCGACGGCGGCCGTCCGCGCACCCTGCTGCGGGTGGCACCGGTCAGCGGCCACATGATCGGCGTCGACGTGGGGGAGACCCGGGTCCGCGTCGAACTGTTCGACCTGACCCTCACCGAGCTCGCCCGCGCACAGCGCCCGCTGGAGCAGCAGCGCTACGAGGTCGAGGTCATCGTCGACCACATCCGCTCCGGCATCGCCGAGGTGCTCGCCGGTGCCGGTCTCGCCCCCGAGCGGCTGCTCGGCGTCGGCATCGGTGTCCCCGGCATCGTCGAGCACACCCCCGACCGGGGCGCCGTCGTGCACGGCCAGACCATCGGCTGGGACGCGGTCCCCCTGGAATCCCTGCTGCGCGCCGGGTCCCCGCTGCCCGGCACGGTGCCGTACTTCATCGACAACGGCGCCAAGACCCTCGGCCAGGCCGAGATGTGGTTCGGCGCCGGACGCGGCGCCCGCAACGCCCTCGTCGTCCTCTTCGGCTCCGGCGTCGGCGCCTGCCTGGTCACGCCCGAGGTGGAACACGGCCGGGCGGTCGAATGGGGGCACCTGACCGTACGGGTCAGGGGACGCCGCTGCCGCTGCGGCGCGCTCGGCTGTCTGGAGGCGTACGCGGGCGCCGAGTCGCTGCTCGCCCGGTGGCGCGAGGAGGGCGGCCGGGTGCCCGGGGGCACGGACGAGGAGACGGCGCTGACGGCCATGCTCGCCGCCGCCTACCCGGCCGACGACAGCGCCCCCGACCCCGTCGCGCTCGCCGTGCTGGAGGAGACCGCCGAGTACCTGGGCGCGGGCCTGTCCGACCTGATCAACCTCTTCCAGCCCGAGCGCATCCTCATGGGCGGCTGGGCCGGCCTCCAGCTCGGCGCCCGCTTCCTGCCGGCCGTGCACCGGCACGCCCTGTCGTACGCGCTGCGCCACCCGGCCGAGAAGGTGACGATCGAACTGGGCCGCCTCGGCCCCGACGCGGTCACCGTCGGCGCCGCGATCCTGCCGCTCGCCGACTTCTTCGCCCGCGGCGGCCGCCGCCCCGACCCGGACCCGCAGTCCCCGCCGCCCGCCTGGCACACGGCCCTCCAGGAACGCACCCCGCGTTAAGGGGTGTCGTTCGGGTCAGGCCGGCTTCAGGCGACGGCGCCTCGCAGCCGAGCCGAGCGGGGGCGATGGGGGTCCCTCCCGCTGGAGCGAAGCCGAGTGTGGGGGAGCCGAGGACCGACGACAACGCCGCTGGGGTCCTCCCTCCGGGGGAGTGCGTGCCAGGGCCCGCGACCCCGGCACGATCCGAACGACGCGCCCCCAGAAGGCCGCGGGGCCCGGCGCGACGGCCCTGCGTGGCGGGGCGGCCGTGTGTGACGTGCACGCCGCCGCCCTGCCCCGCACGGCCCGGTCACGCGGAGGACTCGTCCGGTACGGGCTGTTCCGGGTTGGAGGACGCCGAGTGCGGGGCGCCCTGCCGGCCGGTGCCGGCCTCGTCCGTGTCCGGCACGCCGGACCCGGCCTCGCCGGACTCGGGCTCCTCCGACTCGTCGGCCTTCCGCTCGCTCTCCCGCTCCGCCGCGGCGGGCGCGACCTCCCAAGGGTCCTCACCGGGGCCGGCCTGCTGGTCGGGCAGGTCGCGGGGGACACCGGCACCGTTCTCGCCGGGTCCTTCGAGGCGGTGGTCGGTCACGGCGCTCTCCCTTCTCGTTCGTACGCGACCCTCGCGGGTACCTCCGCGCGGACCGGTGAAACCCGGTGCTCAGCCGACCTTGCGGCCCCTCATCGGTTCCGTGTCCTCCCCGGCGCCCTGCTCCATGCCCAGCAGGAACTCCTCCACCACCTGCGTCGCCGTGTGCTCCGGCCGCCAGCCGAGTTCCACGCGCGCACGCGTGCAGTCCATCAGCGGCAGCCTCAGCACGGCGTCGAACAGATGCGGCGACGCCGGCAGCAGCCGCAGCCCCCACGCGGCGGCGACCGCCGAGCGCGCGGCGGTACGCGGCAGCCGTACCCGGCGCGTGCCGAGCATCTCCCCGAGCAGCTCCGCGTCGACCGTCGGCTCCGCGGCGAGGTTGAAGGCGCCCCGCGCCTCCGCGGACAGCACGGCCAGCCGGTAGGCGTGGGCCGCGTCGTCGGTGTGCAGCGCCTGCACCCGCAGCCCCGGAATGTCCGGGAGGACGGGCAGCAGATCGGGCCGCGCCAGCTGACCCGGCAGGAAGCGGCCGCCGAAGATGCGGCGCTGCTCGCTCCCCGACTCCCGCTTGAAGAGGAAGGCGGGCCGCATCCGTACCACCCGCGTCTCCGGATGATCACGCTCGAACGTGTCCAGCGCCCGCTCCAGGTACGCCTTCTCCCGGCAGTACGCGGCGTCCGGCCAGCCGTGCGTCGGCCACGACTCGTCCACCGCGTGGTCCTTCGGACCCGGCGAGTACGCCCCCACCGACGAGGCGTGCACCAGCGCCGGCACCCCCGCCTCGGCCACCGCGTCGAACACCCGCATGCCCCCCAGCACATTGGTGCGCCAGGTGGCCGCCGGATCGTGCGTCGGCTGGAACGCCCACGCCAGGTGGATCACCGCGTCCGCGCCGGTGAACTCCCCGACGAGATCGGACCGGTCCGAGGCCAGGTCCACCGCCGACCACTCGGTCTTCGGGAGCGACAGGTCGGGGACCCGCCGTGCCAGGCCCCGTACGGAGCCGACCTCCGGTTCCTGCGAGAGGACCCGCACCACGCTGGTCCCGACGTTGCCGGTGGCGCCCGTGACGACGACCCTCCTGCCCGCTGTGCTGCTCACCTTCCGCTCCTCTCGGCCGCTGCTCCGCGGAACCGGCCGAGTACCCCTCACGCGAAGGCGTTCACGCCCGTCAGGCGGGCCGAGAGTTCCCACAGGCGGGCCGCCTGCTCCGGGTCGACCGCCCAGTCCTTGACCCCGGTGCGACCGTCGTCGTCCGAGGCCGGCCCGGCGACGTCGCAGTCCTCCAGGTAGAGCCCGCCCATGCCGTCCAGCCGCGCCGAGGTGGCGGCCCAGACCTGGGTGGCCGCGCCCTGCTGCGGGGTCTTGAAACCCTCGGGGTTCAGCGGGTTGCCCTGCTCGTCGATCCAGCCCCGGTCCACCATCTCCTGCCGGGGCAGATGCCGCTGGAGCGGGGTGAGGATGCCGCCCGGGTGGAGGGAGAAGGCACGGACGCCGCGGTCCCGGGCGAGGCGGTCGAGGTGCACGGCGAACAGCACGTTGGCGGTCTTCGCCTGCCCGTACGCCCCCCACTTGTCGTAGCCGCGCTCCCAGTGGACGTCGTCCCAGCGGATGCCGGAGGCGTGGTGCCCGCGCGAGGAGACGGACACCACGCGGGCGCCGCCGGGCTCGACGGCCGGCCACAGGCGGTTGACGAGGGCGAAGTGCCCGAGGTGGTTGGTGGCGAACTGGGCCTCCCAGCCGGGCCCGACCCGGGTCTCGGGGCAGGCCATGATCCCCGCGCTGCCGATCACGATGTCCAGGGTCCGCCCGGACGCCAGGAAACGGTCGGCGAACGCGCGCACGCTCTCCAGGTCGCCGAGGTCCAGCTCGGACACCTCGACGCGCTCCAGGCCGTCCAGCGCCTCCCGCGCGGAGCCGGGGCGGCGCGCGGGGACGACGACCCGGGCGCCGGCCTTGACGAGGGCGCGGGTGGTCTCCAGACCGAGTCCGGAGTAGCCGCCGGTGACCAGCGCGAGCCGTCCGGTCAGGTCGACGCCCTCGAGGACGTCGTCCGCGGTGCTGCGGGCGCCGAAGCCCGAGCCGATGGGGTGCTGTGCGCCGCTGTTGTCGTTCATGTCCGTCACGCTACGGATTGGAGCGCTCTCGAAGTCAAGCGACGCCCGGCGCGGGGCAAGAGGAAGCCCCGGCCGCGACGGGGGAATCACGGCCGGGGCGGCTCGGTGGTGGGCGCGCACGGCGGTCGCCTCTCGGCGAGGGGCTCCACAGGGCTTCAGCCGGACGATCGTCCCTGTGGGCGAATGGTGAGGCCCGGGGACACTGTCCCGTCCGCACCCACGGTCTGTTCAACGGAGAACCACCCCCGAGTGTTCCGCGTCCGGCCGTTTGCGGGAGTGACGTGTGTCACCGGCCCCGCGCGCCGCTGTCGAGGTCGGCCCAGAGGTTCTCGGCCTGGAGCACCAGCGTGCCCAGGACGGCCGTCCGCGCGGCGCCCTGCCCGGCCTGTTCGCGCAGCCCGTCCTGGAGCCGTTCGTGCAGCTCCCGCATCACCGCCTCGGTCCGCTCGTCCAGGAGGGTGTCCACGCGCGTGCCGCCGCCCAGCAGCCGGCCGGCCTCCGCGTGGCAGGCGTCGCCGAGCAGCTCCAGCAGTTCCGCGTAGCAGCCCAGCACCGCGGCGTCGGGCGCGGTGGGCGTACGGTCCTCGTCGGCGGCCACCGCGAGCGTGCGGGCCAGTGCCGTGAGGTGTCCGGTGACGCGGCTGAACCGCTCGTCCTCGTGTTCCGGCGGCGGAGCCTCCGTCGGCGCCCGGTACAGGGCGCGCAGGATGCCCGAGGTCAGCCGCAGGCTCTCCTTGCTCCAGCCGCGGGCCGAGCGCAGCGCCTCCAGACGGCTCTGCAGCCGCGCCGCGTCGCCGAGCCGGTCCGCGGCGCTCTGCGCGTCCCACTCGTCCCCGCGCAGATCCCCGGCGACGGCGTGCAGCACGTCCCCCGCCTCACGGGCGAGCGCCGCCAGGTTCTCCCGTACGTCCCGCAGATGGATCGGCGGCAGGACCAGCGCGTTGACGGCGACACCGATGACCGCGCCGAGCGCCGCCTGCCCCAGCCGGTGCCCGACGGCGACCGCGCTCACCGTTCCCGTGGCGATGGTGAAGACGGCCGTGGTGGCGGCGTAGATGCCCTGGTCGCCGAAGCGCGGCCAGTTCGACAGCAGCACCAGCACCGGCACGGACAGCGCCAGGGCGCCCGTGGTGTCGCCGGTGACCGCCTGCGCCCCCGACGCCACGAGGGCTCCCACGCAGATCGCCGTGAACTGCCGCGCCGCCTGCATCAGCGAGCTGTAGACGGTGGCCTGCACCAGGACCAGCGCCACCCAGGGCGCCATGAGGGCCATCGGGTCGTCGAGCCACACCCGCGCCAGCAGCCAGGCCAGCAGGGCCGCCGCGGCGGCCTTCAGCGACTGGACGAGCAGATCCCGCTCCCGTCCCGGCCCCCGCCACGCGGCCCGTGCCGCGCGGCCGACGGACCACGCGTCCCACCGCACGGCGTCCCGCACCCGTGTCACCGGGGCCGTCCGCCCCACGGCGTCGCCCCGTCCGGTCCTTTCCCGCACCCGTGCCATGTCCCGCGTCATGCCAGCGGGCTGTCCGACAGGGACGCCAGCAGATCCGCCGGGCCGGCGTAGACCGCGTCCGCGCCGGCCTCCTCCAGGTCGGCGCGCGGGATGCCGCCGCACAGCACGCCCACGCAGCGCACCCCGGCGCGGCCGCCCGCCCGCATGTCCCACACCGTGTCACCGACGAACACCGCCCGTTCCGCGGGCACCCCGGCCAGCTCCAGGGCGTGCTCGACGGGCTCCGGCGCGGGTTTGCCCTCCGACACGTCGTCGGCGCTCGCCGTCGCGTCGATCGCTTCGTCCGCGTCGATCGCCCGGCGCAGCGCGCTCAGCTCGGCACCGCCCGCCGAGGTGGCGAGCACCACCGTCCAGCCGTCCCGGTGCAGCCGCTCCAGCAGCCGGCCGGCGTCCGGCAGTGCGGGCAGCCGGTCGAAGTACTGCCCGTACAGTGCCTTGTGCGCCGCGCTCAGCTCGTCGTCGCGGCCGGTGTCCCGGTCCTCGCCCAGCAGATGGGCGACCAGGTCGGAGGAGGGCAGCCCCACGGCCCTGTGGACGGCGTGCATCGGCACCCGGTGCCCCGCCTGCCGGAAAGCCTCCCACCAGGCCGTCACATGCAGATGGTTGGTGTCGACCAGAGTGCCGTCGACGTCGAACACGGCAGCCCGTTCCATACGTGATCCTTCCTTGAGGGGGTGGTACGGGTACCACCCCAGCCGCCCGCCACTCCGACGGCACCCGGCGCTCCCGCACACGGGCGCACCCGGGGACGTGCCGTCCCGGCGGCGTCCGTGAGGCCGCCCGGGCCATCGCCTTCCCCGCCGCGCCCGGAGGGCGACGACCGGCGGCGGACCCGTACGCCGCGTTCGCCCCGTTCGCGCTCTACCCTCGATGCATGACCGAAAGCGCGAGCCCGTACATGTCGCACCCGCGGATCATGGTGCTCGGGGTACAGCCCGGGACTCCGCCGTTCCGGATCGTGGAGATCGACGGACAGGTGGTCGGCGAGGCGAGGACCGTCACCGACGTGCTGCACGCCGCCGCCGCGTTCGGGATCACGGTCCACGACCTGGACGACCCGGACGTGGTCCGCTGGGTGGGCGGCGACAAGTTCACCTGGACCCTGCGCCGAGCCCCGCGGACCCCCTAGGGGTCAGGCCTTCGGGCGGCGGGCGTGCACGGCCCGGCTCAGCCGGCGGCCCACCAGCAGGTAACCGAGCAACGCCCCGCCGGTGTTCAGGATGACGTCGTCGATGTCGAAGGCGCGTCCGGTCACCAGGGCGCCCTGCGCGCACTCCACCAGCAGCATCACGACGGCCGTCAGCACCAGTACCCGCAGGAACCCCCGTGTGCGTGGTGCGACGACCGGCGCGAGCACCCCGAAGGGCACGCCGAGCAGGATGTTGCCGCCGATCTGACGGACGGCGTCGCGCAGCGCGGGCTGGTCCAGATAGGCCCTCAGCGAGCGGCCCGGATGCAGATTGGTGTGGGTCAGCGCCTCCGAGGCGGGGGAGGGGTGCAGGGTGAGCCGGGCCAGGACCACGGCGAAGACGACCATGAACACGAAGGCGCACAGCATCGCCAGCAAGCGCGGGAACAACGGAAGCGGGCGCCCCGGGCCGCCCTCCGCGGTGCCGCGCCCGGACGGCCGCGGACGCCGGTGGAACAGGGAGCGCGGATGCGGGACGGCGCGGGCCATTCTGTCCTCCAGTCGTCAACTTCCGTATGTGGTACGCCGGTTACCCCCGGCTGTGCGGGTCACTCGCCGTAGCTGACCCGCACCTTCTCGAACCCCAGGGAGCGCAGCAGCCCTTCGAGCATCTCCGTGGTGTTGGTCTCGGCCCGGGTGGTGAGTCCGCTCTCCTTCGCCGCGTCGCCGATGTGCCGCACGGCGAGCTTCTGGACGGCCTGCTCGCTGCCCGGATTGTCCGAGAAGAGGTCGCCGAGCCGGTCGAACAGCCCGCGCTGCTTGGACACGGCGTAGGAGCGCTCGGGGTCCAGGGCAGGCTTGCCCAGGCGGGCGTGGGGCAGCCGCAGCGTGGCGGACGTACGGTCCTCGTCGACCCGTACGTCGCCCTCGTCCAGCTTCCCGAGGTCGACATAGGCGTCGACGGTGCCCGCGCCCACGTACAGCGTGCGGGTGCCGCGGACGGCGTCCGGCAGGAACTTCGCGTCCTTCTCCAGATCCACCACCACCTGGAAGTTGCCCGAGGCGGCGTCGTAACGGCTGATGTCCTGGATGGACTCCAGCAGCGCGGGCCCGGAGCGGTCCTCGGTCTCCGTGCCGAACAGGTCCTTCAGGCCCGGCAGCAGGCTCAGCCGGATCCCGGCGAACAGCACGACGAGCAGCAGCGCCACCGCGCCGAGCGCCTTCGCCCATCCGGGTACGCGCGCGATCGGTCCCTTCGCGGGAGTCGTCGGAGTCGTCATGGCGACGGCCCTCCTTCCTCCTGACCGAATGCCCCTCAGTCACCGGTACAGACAGGGCAGTCGGGGGACGGACGACCGCACCGGGGGCACGCGGGGGCGCACGGTGGGCGGCAGGCCGCGGATCCGGCGGTCAGGCCGGTCCCGAGGGGGCCTCAGGCCGTTCCAGGGCCGCGTCCAGGGTCGGCCACGGCGGCAGCAGACGGGACGTGCCGGTGATCCGTAGCATGCGCAGGGTCAGCGGGTGGGCGCACACCAGGCGCAGCCGGCCGGATCCGTCCGCGATCCGCTGCCGGGCCCGGTAGAGCAGGCGCAGCCCGGAGAGGTCGAAGAACTCGACGTGGGTCAGGTCGATCACGATCCGGGCGTCCGGTTCGGCGGTCGCCATGTCCAGGTGCGGAACGATCTCCGCGGCCGCGGCGATGTCGATCTCACCGCGGAGCTCCAGCACCGTGTGCCCCCGGTCGTGGCGGACGCGCAGATGCCGGGTCAGCGGTGCAGGTTCGTACCGCACGACGCCATCGCCTCCAGCCTGCTCCGTGCAACGGGGGAGCGAACCGGTCCCAACACCGGTTCACACCCTGCAAGTTACCTTCGGACGAGTGCATTTGAGCATGTTCGTTTGACATATGTCTTCGAATTGCGACCGACTTCTTCCGAACCGGTCGGTCGGTCCCGGCGAGCCTTGTCGGAGCGTGACGTCATCCTCACTTCCGGCAGCGGACGGACGTGATCCACAGGGCCGCCGACCCGATAAAGTCCTTGCCGACACGGCGAGTTGGCCGCTCCGTGACGGATCGCTTCGTGGTGCGTACTCATACGCGTGGCCCTCTCGTACACCCCCCCGTGTCGCTTCGAAGGGCGCGGCTGGAACTCCCCGCCCCGCCACCGGCGGCGCGGGACCCCGTCGTCCGGCACGGCTGGTGGCCGATGGCGATCTCCGTTACCGCGTAGGCCGGTTGAGGCGTGCGCGCCCGCACGTGGACATGACTGAATCCGGTGAGCGGGGACAGGTGTCACGTACAGGGCGGGGCAGCAGCGCCCCGCGCCCGGACTCCCGCGGAGGAGACATGACCCTGGTGACGGCCGGCGTGGTGGTGCTCGACTGTGCCGAACCCGAGAAACTCGCCGAGTTCTACAAGGAGTTGCTGGCCACCGAGGACGTCGACGCCCACGTCAACCGGGTGGAGATCCGGGCCGCCGGCGGTTTCCGGCTGGCGCTGCGCCGCGACGTGAACGCGACCGCCCCGAGCTGGCCCCGCCCGGAGAACTCCCTCCAGGCGCACCTGGAGTTCGTGGTGGACGACCCGGACGCGGTGGAACGCCTGATCGTGGGCCTCGGCGGGCGCCAGGTGGAGACGGGCGACGCCTCGGGACCCACCGAGGAACGCGTCTACGCCGACCCGGCGGGCCACTCCTTCACCATCCGCCGGGGCACGTCGACGGCGCCCAAACAGGGCTGACCCGCCGCCACGGGGGCGGCGGGCCGGCCGTACGTACGGTGTCTCAGTCGCGACCGCCCTTGTCCGGGACCGGCCAGGTGCCCGTGGAGCGTTCGATGGCCTTGGCGCCGGCCCGGTCCACGGCACTGCGCACCACCGCGAAGATGGCGCCCTGGATCGCCGCGGCCAGCAGGATCTCGCCCCAGCGGCGGTCCCGGTCCAGCGCGTCCGGAGCGTCGTCCTCGTGCCGGATCACCTTCCAGGTCTTCTGGAACGCCATCCCCGCCACGGTGCCGCTGGTCCAGCCCAGCGCGAAGCCGATCGGCTTGTACGCCAGGGGCAGCTTCTTCTTCGCCTTCTTGCTCTTCTTCGCCACGTGGATCTCCTCAATCGGCTGCATGGTCTCGTCGGTGGACGGATCGTGGGGGAGGACCGGGCGGCTCAGGGACGCCCCGGCGCCGGCACCTCCTCACCGGCCCGCACCGGACCGGGCGGAGTGCCGTCCCCGAACGGCCGGCCGCCCA
Source organism: Streptomyces sp. NPDC014676 (assembly GCF_043084105.1). NCBI lineage: Bacteria > Bacillati > Actinomycetota > Actinomycetes > Kitasatosporales > Streptomycetaceae > Streptomyces > Streptomyces sp. NPDC014676. The sequence continues at coordinate 68,271 of NZ_JBIBZI010000012.1, forward strand.
GCTCCTCCCGGTGGTGGGGCGTCGTCCAGCCGGCCAGGTCGGGACCGAGGGGCACGATGCCGGACGGATTGATACCGGTGTGCACCTGGTAGTAGTGCCGCTTGATGTGGTCGAAGTCCACGGTGTCACCGAAGCCGGGCGTCTGGTACAGGTCGCGGGCGTACGCCCACAGCACCCGGTTCTCCGCCAGCTTCCACCGGTTGCACTTGAAGTGACCGTGGTACACCGCGTCGAACCGCACCAGCGTGGTGAACAGCCGGATGTCCGCCTCGGTGATGGTGTCGCCGACCAGGTACCGCTGCCCCTCCAGCCGCCGCGCCAGCAGCTCCAGCCGCCGGAACACCGCCGTGCACGCGGCCTCGTACTCCTCCTGGCCGGTGGCGAACCCCGCCCGGTACACGCCGTTGTTGACGTCCTGGAAGACGTCCTCCGCCACCGCGTCGATCTCGTCGCGCCGCGCCCGCGGATACAGGTCGGGCGCCCCCTCGCGGTGCAGTGCCGTCCACTCCGTCGCGAGGTCCAGGGTGATGTGCTGGTAGTCGTTGGTGACCAGCTTCCCGCTGGGCACGTCCACGACCGCCGGCACGCTCACCCCGCCCGGGTAGTCCGTCTCCCGCCGGTCGTACGCCTCGCTCAGGTACCGGATGCCGAGCACCGGGTCGCGGCCGTCCGGATCCAGGGTGAAGCGCCAGCTCCGGTCGTCCTGGACCGGGTCCGCGACGGCCAGGGAGAGCGCGTCCTCCAGCCCGAGCAGCCGCCGGGACACCAGCGCCCGGCTCGCCCACGGGCAGGCGCGGCTGACCACGAGCCGGTAGCGCCCGGCCTCCACCGGCCACCCGTCCCGCCCGTCCGCCGTGATCCGGTCCGCGAAGTGGGCCTTCGACCGCTTGAACGCCTTCCTGCCGTACGCGCTGTTGCCGCCGCCCCCGTCGTCGCGGCCGCCCATGATGGTCTCCTTCCCGCCGTCGGTACGTCCCTGTGACCGCGTTCCCCGTTTTCCGCCGACGGCACGGTGTGGCGTGGGCCGACCGGGGCAATCGGCCGAGGGTGAGTACTCGATCGGATCGCAGAACCCGGATCACCGTCCTGGTGGCACTCGCAGCCAATCTGGTGATCGCCGTCGCCAAGGCCGTCGGCGGACTGGCCGCGTCCTCCCCCGCGTTGCTGTCGGAAGCGGCGCACTCGGTCGCCGACAGCCTGAACGAGGTGTTCCTGCTCGCCGCGCTGCGGCGCAGCCGGCGCCCGGCCGACCGCCGTCACCCGTTCGGCTACGGCAAGGAGCGGTTCTTCTGGTCGCTGCTCGCCGCCGTCGGGATCTTCGTGATGGGCGGCTGTTTCTCGTTCTACCAGGGCGTCGAGGCGCTCAGGAGCGGGAGCGAGGAGGACCTGAACGGCTATGTCGCCGGACTGGTCGTGCTCGGCGTCGCCCTGCTCGCCGAGGGCGGCTCCCTGCTGCGCGCCCTGTACCAGGTGCGCCGGCAGGGCGGCCTGGGCAGCGGACTGCGCGATCCGGCGCTGCGCACGGTGGTCGCCGAGGACGGCACCGCGGTGGTGGGCGTCACCCTGGCCATCGCGGGCATGGTGCTGCACATGATCACCGGACAGGTGGTGTGGGAGGCGTCCGCCTCGCTCGCCATCGGGGCGCTGCTGGTCTACGTCGCCTTCCGGCTCGGCCGCGACGCCCGCGACCAGCTGATCGGCGAGGCCGCCGGCCCGGAGGCGAGCGACCGGATCCGGGAGCTGCTGAAGGAGCAGCCCGAGATCGACAGCGTGGAGGCGCTCTTCACGATGAAGACGGGCCTGGACACCGCCCTGGTGGCGGCCCGCGTCGACCTGGTGCCCGGAATGGACAGCGAGCGGGTGGAGGAGGTCGCCGTACGCATCAAGCGGTCCATCGCCCGTGCGGTGCCCGAGGCGGAACAGATATTCCTCGACGTCACCGAGCGGGGGGCCCCGGAGGCGCGGGAGGCATGGGAAGGCCCCGCCGCGACGGGGGAACGCGGCGGGGCCTGAACCACGCGTGCCCGGATCCCGGGGCTTCATGCACACCGGAACACGGGAAATTCCCCGGGGCTCAGTCCCGCTGTCCGTCCGGCTCCAGCACGAAGACCGGAATCTCGCGGTCCGTCTTCTTCTGGTAGTCGGCGTACGGAGGGAAGGCCGCGACGGCGCGTTTCCACCACTCGGCCTTCTCCTCCCCGGTGACCTCACGGGCCGTCATGTCCTGCTTGACCGGCCCGTCCTGGAGCTCGACGCGCGGGTCGGCCCTGACGTTGTGGTACCAGACCGGGTGCTTGGGCGCGCCGCCCAGCGAGGCGACCGCCGCGTAGCGCCCCTCGTGCTCGACCCGCATCAGCGGGGTCTTGCGCAGCCTGCCGCTCCTCGCGCCCCGGCTGGTCAGCACGATGACGGGCCTGCCCTGCAGAGTCGTCCCCTTCGTGCCGCCGGAACTCTCGTACAACTCCACCTGTTCGCGCACCCACTGGGTCGGACTGGGCTCGTACTCGCCTTGCAGGGGCATGGCATCCATCCCGTCGTTCTCGTGTACTGCGACCGAGTCGATCACTCCTGCAACACCACCGCACGCCGAATTCATCCGAACCGGGCGTCAGGCGGGCGCCACCGCCGTCCGCAGCGCGGGCGCCGCCGTCACGCCGCTCGCCACCAGCGCGGTCACCAGCCGGCCCCGGTGGCCGGTCAGCGCCCGGCCCAGCAGGGCGCCGCCGCCGGCGAGCAGCACCTGCCGGCTCGCGGACGCGGCGAAGGCCACCGCCACGAACACGCCCTGCTCCACCGGCCCGGCGGCCGCGCCGCTTCGCGAGCCGAGCACCAGCGCCGCGAAGTAGATCACGGTGGTGGGGTTGAGCAGGGTGGTCCCGAGCAGCGACAGGAACGCGCGGGCGGCGTCCGGGGGAGCGGCTCCGGGACGGGCGGTGAGCCGCCGGCCCCGGTACCGGCGTACGGCGCCGGCCGCGCCCCACGCCGCCGGCAGCACCACCACGCAGACCCAGCGCATCGGCCCCAGGACCGGCCGCAGCACCGACGCGAGGGCCGGCCCCCGGCTTCGAGTGCGCACCAGCACGTACGCTCCCCCTGACGACGACCGTTCCCGCAGACAGGAGCAGCAACGATGCAGTACGTGAAGCTCGGTTCGACGGGCCTGGAGGTGTCGCGGATCTGTCTGGGGTGCATGACCTACGGCGCGCCCGACCGCGGCAACCACGAGTGGACCCTCGACGAGGAGGCGTCCCGCCCGCTGATCCGGCAGGCGCTGGAGGCGGGCATCACCTTCTTCGACACCGCGAACGTGTACTCGGACGGCACCAGCGAGGAGATCGTCGGCCGGGCGCTGCGCGACTTCGCCCGCCGGGACGACATCGTGCTCGCCACGAAGGTGCACGGCCGGATGCGGCCCGGCCCGGGCGGTGGCGGCCTGTCCCGCAAGGCGATCATGACCGAGCTGGACCACAGCCTCACCCGCCTCGGCACCGATTACGTCGACCTCTACCAGATCCACCGCTGGGACCCCGGGACCCCGATCGAGGAGACGATGGAGGCGCTGCACGACGTCGTCAAGGCGGGCAAGGTGCGCTACATCGGGGCCAGTTCGATGTACGCCTGGCAGTTCTCCAAGGCGCAGTACACGGCGGAACGGCACGGCTGGACCCGGTTCGTGTCCATGCAGAACCACTACAACCTCCTCTACCGCGAGGAGGAGCGCGAGATGCTGCCGCTCTGCGCCGACCAGGGCGTGGGCGTCCTGCCCTGGAGCCCGCTCGCCCGGGGCCGGCTTACCCGGGACTGGGACGCCACCACCGGGCGCAGCGCCACCGACGTGTTCGGCAGCACCCTGTACCAGGAGGGGGACCGTGCGATCGTCGAGGCGGTCACCCGCATCGCCGAACGGCGCGGCGTACCGCGCGCCCGGGTCGCCCTCGCCTGGCTGCTTCACCAGGACACGGTCACCGCGCCCATCGTCGGGGCGGCCAGGCCCCATCACATCGAGGACGCCGTGGCCGCCGTCGGACTGGAGCTGACCGACGAGGAGCTGGAGGAGCTCCGGCAGCCCTACGTCCCGCACCCGGTCGCCGGTCACTGAGGGGCCCTAGGGGCCGGTGCCCGGCTGAAGCACCGTGAGGAACACCGAGGACGCGTTGCCGGACACCGGGACCGCGCCGGCCTTCCACGGCACCTTCAGGGGGTCCCGTTCGTCCGGTGGGGTGACGAGGAGCGCCGCCGGGGTGGCCGTACGGGCGCCGCTGACGCCGGGGCTCGCGTAGCGCAGCCCCGCCCAGGCACTGGCGCCGGGCCGCAGCGTGACGGTCGCCGGGTCACCGGGGGTGCGCTCCGGGTCCCGGCCCAGCCGCTCACCGGCCGCGTCCACGAAGGCGGCGCCCGGATGGCCGTACAGGGTGCAGACGCGGGAGGAGACGTTCGTCAGCACGACGGGGAAGTTGCGCTGTCCCGCACCCGGGTCCATCCGGCCGACGGCGGCGCTCAGCTCGGAGGTGCGGCACCGGGACACCGGGCGGTCCGTGTGCCCGGCGGACGCCGGGGACCGGTCGTTCGTGGAGCCGGCGGCGTCGCTCGGGACGGCGCTGTGCGGGGAGTCCCCGGCCGGCCGTCCGGCGGACGCGGAGGGCCGCGGCGAAGGGCCCGCCCCTCCGCTCTCGGTGCCGCAGGAGGTCAGCGCGCCCAGCAGGGCCAGCGCGCCCGCCACCGCCGCCGTCGCGTGCCGTGACCCGTTCGCCATGGTTCACCTCGCGTCACATCTCGTCCACCAGGGCCAGTTCCGACCAGATGGTCTTGCCGTCGGCGGTGTGTCTGCTGCCCCAGCGCTGGGTGAGCTGGGCGACCAGCAGCAGGCCCCGGCCGCCCTCGTCCCAGGTCTTGGCCCGCCGCAGGTGCGGCGCCGTGTGGCTGGTGTCGGACACCTCGCAGATCAGCGTCGAGGCGTCGTGGATCAGCCGCAGCCGGATGGGCGGGGCGCCGTACCGGATGGCGTTGGTGACCAGCTCGCTCACCACCAGCTCCGCCGTGAACGACGCCTCGGTCAGCTCCCAGGTGGCCAGTTGGTCGAGGACCTGCTTGCGGATGGGGGCGACCAGCGCCGGATCGGCGGGGATGTCCCAGGTGGCGACCTGCGCGGAAGGCAGGCCGTGGGTACGGGCCAGCAGCAGGGCCACGTCGTCCGTGGCGCCGCCCGGCGCGAGCACGGTGTGCAGGACCCGGTCGCAGGTCTCGTCGAGCGGGCCGGCGGCGTTGGACAGCGCCTCACGGAGCAGGGCGTGACCGGTCTCGGTGTCCCGCCCGCGGGACTCGACCAGCCCGTCGGTGTAGAACGCCAGCACCGCCTCGTCGGGCAGCTCCAGCTCGACCGACTCGAAGGGCAGCCCGCCCAGGCCCAGCGGCGGCCCGGAGGGCAGTTCGAGGTGCCGGGCCGGACCGCCCGGCGGGATCAGGACCGGCGGGGGGTGCCCCGCGCGGGACAGGGTGCAGCGCCGGGACACCGGGTCGTACACCGCGTACAGGCAGGTCGCGCCGACCTCGCCCGACCCGGGGTCGCCGCCCGACTCGTGCGAGAGGTGGAGCACCAGGTCGTCGAGGTGGGTGAGCAGTTCGTCGGGCGCGAGGTCGATGTCGGCGAGGGTGCGCACCGCCGTGCGCAGCCGGCCCATGGTCGCGGACGCCTGGATGCCGTGCCCGACGACGTCCCCGACCACCATGGCCACCCGCATCCCGGACAGCGGGATCACGTCGAACCAGTCGCCGCCCACCCCCGAGCGCGCGGCCGGCAGATAGCGGGTGGCCGCCTCCACGGCGGCCGTGCGCGGCAGGGCGCGGGGGAGCAGGCTGCGCTGGAGCGCGAGGGTGGTCTCGCGCTCGCGGGAGTAGCGGCGGGCGTTGTCGATGCAGACGGCGGCGCGCGCGGTGACCTCCTCGGCCAGCAGCACGTCGTCGTGGGTGAACGCCTCGGGACAGGTGAAGCGGGTGAAGGCGGCCACCCCGAGGGTCGTACCGCGCGCCTGGAGCGGGACGGACAGCATGGAGTGGACGCCGAACTCCCGGACCTGCCGGGCGCGTGCCTCGTCCACCGCGAGCCACGGGTCGAGATCGCCGGAGGGCACCGAGGCCACGATGCTGTGGCCGGCGATCAGCGAGTCGGCCTGGGGCGCGGCGGCCGGGTAGACGACCACCTCGCCCGTGCGGGCGACCGACTCGGGGCTGCCCGGCGTGAGGGACTGATGGGCGACCCGGCGCAGTGAGACCGGCGTGGTCAGCGGGCCGGTGGGCTCGCCTCCGGGTTCCTCGGGCTCCAGCAGGTCCACGCTGACGAAGTCGGCGAGCGCGGGCACGCACACCTCGGCCAGCTCCTGCGCCGTCCGGGTGACGTCCAGGGTGGTGCCGATGCGGCTGCTGGCCTCGTTGACCAGTTGCAGCCGCTCCCGCGCCCGGTACTGCTCGGTGAGGTCGTGGGCCGTCGCGCACACGCCCCGCACCCGGCCGGACCGGTCGGTGAGCGGTGCGAGCCGGGCCAGCCAGGCGTGCGCACGGTTCTCGCCGGTGGCCTTCATGTACGTCTGCATGTCGTGCGGGCGGCCGGTGCGCAGCACCTGGCGCAGGTGCCGTTCGAGTTCGGTGTGCTGCGGCCGCCCGCCGATGTCGGTGGGCCTGAGTCCCCGCAGATGGGGGGCGGGCAGGCCGAGGAGATGGGCCATGGCGTCGTTGACCCCGCGCAGGCGCAGCTCGTCGTCGAAGACCATCGCGGCGCAGGGCGACTGGAACACGGCCGTCCTGACCAGCGGGTCGTCGGGCAGTTCCTGGTCCGTGGCCTCCAGCGGGGTGACGGCGAGCCAGTCGCCGGGGCCGTCGTCCGCCGGCTGTCTGTGGTGGGCGAGCACCCACACCGTGACGGTGGAGCCGTCGCGGTGCCGCAGGGCGAGGGTGCCGCTCCAGCGGGCGGCCGGGAGCCGGGGCGGGCCCGAACCCCCGGCCAGCAGGTCGGCGGCCGGGCGGCCGAGGACCTCCTCGGCCGTGTGTCCCAGCAGCAGGCGCGCACCCTCGCTCCACCGCGTGAGCGTGCCGTCGGCGGCGATGACGGCCCGGGCCGTCACGGCATCGTCGAACGGGTCGTCCGGCCTCATCGTCGCCACTCCATCGCGCACACTCACCGTGAACCGGTGTATCGCCTGAGTTCCAGCCTAGTGGGTCGCGGCCCGGCGCGGACTGCGAACCTCCGCTCCGGGTGACCGTCACCAGTCCTGTCCCAACCGTTGACGGAGTGTCACACCTGCCACAACCATGTTCCGCGTACGGAAATGGGAGCGCTCCCAAACCCTCGCCCCTCCCCAACAGGAGCCCAGACGTGAACAGACGCAGAACCGCTCTGCTGTCCCTCACCGGACTGCTGGCGACCGCGCTCACCGCGCTGCCCGCCGCCCCGGCCGGGGCGGACGAGGTCGAGCAGGTCCGCAACGGCACCTTCGACACCGGCACCGACCCCTGGTGGGCCTCCGCGAACGTCACCGCGGGTCCGTCCGACGGCCGCCTGTGCGCCGACGTCCCCGGCGGCACCGCCAACCGGTGGGACGCGGCCGTCGGCCAGAACGACATCACCCTGGTGAAGGGCGAGTCGTACCGCTTCTCGTTCAGCGCCACCGGCTCGCCCGCGGGTCATGTCGTGCGGGCGATCGTCGGCCTCCAGGTGGAGCCGTACGACACCTACTACGAGGTGTCCCCGCAGGTCAGCGTCTCCGGGGACACCTACTCGTACACCTTCACCTCGCCCGTCGACACCGCCCGGGGCCAGGTCGGCTTCCAGCTCGGCGGCAGCGCGGACCCCTGGCGGTTCTGCGTGGACGACGTGTCCCTGCTGGGCGGGGTCGCCCCCGAGCCGTACGAGCCCGACACCGGGCCCCGGATCCGCGTCAACCAGGTCGCCTACCTGCCCTCCGGGCCGAAGAACGCCACCCTGGTCACCGACGCGACCGAGCGGCTGCCCTGGCGGCTGGAGGACGACGACGGCCGGGCCGTCCGGCGCGGCTGGACCGTACCGCGCGGCATCGACGGCTCCTCCGGGCAGAACGTCCACTCCATCGACTTCGGCGGACACCGGGGGCGCGGGACCGGCTACACCCTGGTCGTGGACGGCGAGACCAGCCGGCCCTTCGACATCGACGCGAGCGCCTACGAACGGCTGCGGCTGGACTCGGCGAAGTACTACTACACCCAGCGCAGCGGCACGGCGATCCGCGACGACCTGCGCCCCGGCTACGGCCGCCCGGCCGGACACGCGGACGTCGCCCCCAACCAGGGCGACGGCGACGTGCCCTGCCGGCCCGGCGCCTGCGACTACACCCTCGACGTCACCGGCGGCTGGTACGACGCCGGTGACCACGGCAAGTACGTCGTCAACGGCGGCATCAGCACCTGGGAGGTGCTCAGCACCTACGAACGCGCCCGGCACGCCCGCACCGGTGAGGCGGACAAGCTCGGCGACGGCACGCTGAACATCCCGGAGAGCGGCAACAAGGTCCCGGACATCCTCGACGAGGCCCGCTGGGAACTGGAGTTCCTGCTGAAGATGCAGGTCCCCGAGGGCGAGCCGCTGGCCGGCATGGCCCACCACAAGATCCACGACGAGCAGTGGACCGGACTGCCGCTGCTGCCCAGCGACGACCCGCAGAAGCGGGAACTGCACCCGCCGACCACCGCCGCCACCCTCAACCTCGCGGCCACGGCCGCCCAGGCGGCACGGCTGTACCGCTCCTACGACAAGGAGTTCGCGGCCGGGACCCTGGCCGCCGCGCGCAAGGCCTGGGCGGCGGCCCTCGCCCACCCGGACGTCCTCGCCGACCCGAGCGACGGCATCGGCGGCGGCGCCTACAACGACGACACCGTGACCGACGAGTTCTACTGGGCGGCCGCCGAGCTGTACCTCACCACGGGGGAACGTCAGTTCAAGGAGTACGTCCTGAACTCCCCGGTGCACACCGCGGACATCTTCGGCCCCCTCGGCTTCGACTGGGCGCGCACCGCCGCGGCCGGCCGGCTCGACCTCGCCACCGTGCCCAACCGGCTTCCCGGCCGGGACAAGGTCCGCCAGTCCGTGATCAAGGGCGCCGACGGCTACCTGGCCACGCTGAAGGCCCACCCGTACGGCATGCCGTACGCGCCGCCCGGCAACGTCTACGACTGGGGCTCCAGCCACCAGGTCCTCAACAACGCGGTCGTCCTCGCCACCGCCTACGACCTCACCGGTGCCTCGAAGTACCGGGACGGCGCGCTGCAGAGCATGGACTACATCCTGGGCCGCAACGCCCTGAACATGTCGTACGTCACCGGCTACGGCGAGGTCAACGCGCACCGCCAGCACAGCCGCTGGTACGCGAACCAGCTCGACCCGAACCTGCCGGCCCCGCCCGCCGGCACGCTCTCCGGCGGACCCAACTCCAGCATCCAGGACCCCTTCGCCCAGTCGAAACTCCAGGGCTGCGTCGGTCAGTTCTGCTTCATCGACGACATCCAGTCCTGGTCCACCAACGAACACACCATCAACTGGAACGCGGCTCTGACCCGCATGGCCTCCTTCGTGGCCGACCAGGGCTGACACCCCTCCCCGCGGGGGCCGGCGGCCACTCGGCCGCCGGCCCCCGTCGGTACTCCCTCGCATATCGTCTGACCTGCGCGTATTTACGATCCAGTACCCGAGCGGTACCGTGAAGGCATGCCAGCTCTCAACGTGGAGTTCAGCGACCGCGAGCTCGAGGACCTGCGGCAGATCGCCAAGGAACGCGGTACGTCCATGAAGGCGCTCGTACGGGAGGCGGCCGCGGCGGACATAGCCCGCCACCGCGCCCTGCAGGAGGGCGCCGAGGCCTTCCGCCGGTTCTTCGCCTCCCACGCCGACGAATTCGCCGCCGCCTTCCCGGACGACGAAGCCTCCGCCAGGGGCGCGGGGCGGGCCGCCTGACCGATGGCACCCGTGCTCCACATCGACGTGCCCTGGCTGCTCCAGCGGCACGAGGAGGTCCTCCCGGACCAGCCCGTCGTCAACGACTTCTCCGCCCTCGTCGCGGCCGTCGCCCGTCACCGCGTGGACCCGCCCCGGCTGGGCGTCGACTCCGACCCGGCCTGGCGGGCGGCGGCCCTGCTGCACACCCTCGCCGTGCTCCGGCCGCTGCCCTCGGCCAACGCCCGCTTCGCCTGTGCCACGGCGGTCGCCTACATGTTCGTCAGCGGGGTCGGCATCGACCCGCCCTACGGCGCCCTGGTCGATCTGGCGCGCGACCTGATCTCCGGCGAGGCGGACGTCTACGCCGCGGCCGACCGGCTGCGCTCCTGGCAGATCTGAACCGCGCCGGACGCTGGGAGCGCTCCCGGACACCCCCTGTGCCGGGCCGGATGTGAACGGCGTGAAAACCCGGGCCGAAAACCGGGGCGCGGGTCGCGGACCGGTCTCCCTTTCTGACTTTCTGTCAACGCGCGGATGTTGCCCGAGCGCCTTGTTGGCCGAGCGCGGGTTGTGCGAGAGTGAGCCACCCGTGCGGGGGGTAAAGGCCGGGGTCGCACGCGAGTCGATGAACCGGGTCCGATTCACCGTCGGTGAATTCGCGCCCCCCGCGCCCCGCCAAAGAGGTATGCACCCATCGGTCGTCCTTTTCGGCGTCGGAAACCCTCGAATGGCACCATGCGCTGTGGGAAGGAACCATCTCAGTGCACACCCCCCACCCCCCTCGACCCCCGTATCCCCCGCCCGGCGGGGATCCGGGGGAATCCGACGAGTTCCTCGCCGCCCGGCTGCGGAACCGTCCGGAGGGCGAGGCCGCCCACTCCGTCGCACTCCTGACGGCGCGGCACTGGCAGTCGATGCACGACTACGCGGCCGTCTGCCTCGCGTCGTCGGGGCAGACCGCCGCCATGGTCACCGCGGCCGCCCTGCACCGGGTACTGGACCGGGTCGCCGTCGGCGAATCGGCCGTCGCGCTCCGGCCCGCGCTGCTGGTGGCGGTGCGGGACACGGTCCGCGAGTGGGCCGCGGACGACCGGATAACCGGAGTTGTGCCGGAACTGCAGAAACCGGCCGGCGGGCGCGGCATGCGCGCGGCGAACACCATGATTCCGGAAAATCGCTCCCTCGCTCAACGGGCATTCCGGTCGCTGCCCGCACGCGCGCGCTGTTTGCTCTGGCACGCCGAGGTCGAGGCCGAGCCGATTTCCGTACCGGCCGGTCTGCTCGGCATGGACCTCGCCATCGCGTCGGGCGCACTCGAACAGGCACGTGACACATTCCGTCAAGGTTGTGTCCACGCCCATCAGGAACTGGCACCGACGAAGGACTGCCGCTTCTACAACCGCCTCCTCGACGTCCCGATCCGCCGGGGCGGGGCCCTGCTGCCGGACGTCCGGCAGCATCTGGCGGAGTGCCGCCACTGCCGGAACGCGGCCGAGCAACTGAGCCACTTCGAGGGCGGCCTGGGCCCGCTGATCGCCGAGGCGGTGCTCGGGTGGGGGGCCCGGCGCTACCTCGACTCGCGTCCGGGGCGCACGACGGCCGGCCCGCGCGGCGGACGCGCCGCCCGCCGCCGGCGCCGGGGCGGGGACGGACCGTCCGGCGGCGGCCGGTACCGCGTGCTGTCCCGCATCCCCGTCCCCGCCCGGCTGACGGGCATCGCGTTCCCGGACCCGGTGCGCTCCACCAGGACCCTGCTCACCGGCATCGGCGCGGTCTCGGCCGGGGTGCTGGTGAGCGTGCTCATCGCCGGGTCCTCCACCCCGGACGGAGGTGCCGCCGACCCGACGGGCTCCACCGGGGCGGCGGGCGGCCGTGCGGCCGTGCCGTCCGCCTCCCCGCCCGGCGCCGCCGGGCTTCCCACCGCACCGGGACGGACGCGGCTGCGCAACGTCGCCTCCGGCCTGTGCCTCGACACCCGGGGCGAGCCCCGGGACGGTTCCGGGACCCGCCTTGCGGACTGCTCCTCGGAGTGGACCCAGCAGTGGACGTACGAGGACGACGGGCTGCTGCGCAGCGTGGCCGACCCCGGTCTGTGCCTGGACTCGCACAAGGACGCCGGTGTCGTCGTCCTCGGCACCTGCGCCGACCCCGGCGACCAGCGGGGCGCCGACGTGCGGTACGACCTCACCGTGCAGGGCGAGCTGGTGCCCCGCTGGGACGTCCAGCTGGCCCTCACCCCGGCGACCCCTGACGCGAACGCCGACATCGTCGTCAAGGTACGCGACCGGACCGTGGACCAGCGCTGGGCGGCCGAACCGGTACGGACGGCCGGGAACTCCCTGTCCATCAGCGGCACCGGCGGTCCGGCGGCCCGGCGCGCGGAGCTGGCCGAGCCGGTGACGTGACCTCCGGCCGGGGCGGGGGTCCGGTCCCGGAGGCCGCCCTGCCCCGGCTCGGGACGTGCCGTGGTGGTGCCGCACCGCGACGGTGCGGGCCGGGCAGGGCTTCGAGCCGGGAGATCCCCTGCCCCGACCGCCGGCACGCGCCGTGGTGGTGCGGCCCGGGGCGGGTCAGCCCGCTGCCCCCGTGAGGGCTTCGGGGCCGATCGTGGCCGGGGTGGCGTGGCCCGACAGGGCCATGGTGAGATCGAGTTCGGCGAGCAGGCAGCGGATCACGTGCTCCACCCCCGCCTGTCCGTCGAGGCCGAGCCCGTAGACGTACGGACGCCCCAGCAGGACCGCCCGTGCGCCGAGGGCGAGGGCCTTGAAGACGTCGTCGCCGGTGCGCACCCCGCTGTCGAAGAGCACGGTGAGCCGGTCGCCGACGGCCTCCACCACGCCGGGCAGCGCGTCCGCCGCGGCGATCGCCCCGGCCACCTGACGCCCGCCGTGGTTGGACACCACCACACCGTCCATCCCGGCGTCGGCGGCGTGCCGCGCGTCGTCGGGGTGGAGCACGCCCTTGAGGACGACCGGCCCGTCCCAGTGTTCCCGCAGGAACGCCAGGTCCGGCCAGGACTTGGCGGGATCGGCGAACATGCCGACGAAGTGCATCACCGCCGCGTCCGGGTCCTCGTGCACCGGCTTGGCCAGACCCGCCTGAAAGGCCGGGTCCGAGAAGTAGTTCGCGGTGCCCACCCCGTGCAGGAACGGCAGATACGCCTGGTCCAGGTCGCGTGGACGCCAGGACAGCAGGGGAGTGTCCAGGGTGACGACGAGCGCCGTGAACCCGGCGGCCCTCGCCCGGTCCAGGAAGCTCCGGGCCACCTCCACGTCCTTCGGCCAGTACAGCTGGAACCAGCGTTCCGCCTCGCCCATCGCCTCCGCGACCTGCTCCATCGGCGTGCTGGACGCGGACGACAGCACGAACGGCACACCCTGCGCGGCCGCCGCCCGGGCGGCGGCGGACTCGGCGTCCGGATGCACGATCGACAGCACTCCGACCGGCGCCAGCGCGAGTGGCGCCGGCAGCGACCGGCCCAGCACCTCGACCGACAGATCACGTGCGTGCACGTCCCGCAGCACGCGCGGCACGATCCGACGGCGGTCGAGCGCGGCCCGGTTGGCGCGAGCGGTGCTGCCGTCGCCCGCGCTGCCCGCGACGTACCCGACCGGACCCGGACCGAGCCGCTGCTCGGTCAGCTCCTCCAGCCGGGTCAGATCGGTCGGCAGCCGGGGCACGGCCCTCGTCATCCCGTTCAGGTAGATCTCGTACTGGAAGTCGGCCCAGTGCTTCGCCATCCGCCCCGCCCTGTCTCGTCGCGCCGCGTCGTCCCGGAGCATACTGACCGGTATGCGCGGGGCGCGTCCAGCGCCGGGCGGCCGTGGATCAGCGGCCGGCGGTACCGGGCTCCGCCTCCTCGGGCCCGCTGTCCGGCCCCTGGGCCCGCACCCGCTGGACGTGTTCCAGCGATTCGCGCAGCTCGGTGAGCCAGTCGTCGGTGTGCCGCTGGACCAGCCGTACGCACCAGGCCAGCGCCTCGCTGCGGCTGCGGGCGACCCCGCCCGCGATGAGGGTGTCGAGGACCTGCCGCTCCGGCTGGCGCAGCCGGGTCATGACGGGCGCGGCCACGTGCGTGAACAGGGCGCGGCGTCCGTCGCACTCCACGCCCCAGGAGACCTTCCGGCCGAAGCGGTGCTCGGCGTCCCGGGCGACCGCGATCCGGTCCTCCCGGGTGCGTTCCCGGAACTCCTGGACGCGGCCCTCGACCGCCGCCTCCCGCTCGGCCGGAGAAGCGCCCTCCGCCGGCCGGGGACCGGGAATGCGGCCGATGACGGTGATCTCCTCACGGTCGGCCGTGACCTCGGTCAGCTCCTCGAAGAGACCGTCGGGGATCCGGCCGGTGAACCAGCCCCGCAGTTGCTCTCGCTGCTCTGCCGTAATCATGTAATGACGATTACTCGCCCTGCCCATGAACACAAGGCATCACGGAACGGTCCGCCGAGAGCGGAATCGGAATGTTTCAGGCCGATTAACGAGCAGCCGCATTCCGGCCATCTGGCCACTTCGCGTGCCCGGAGTCCGTGCGGTTACAGGGCGGCACCTCGCACCTTCCGTGACTTCGAGCCACTGATTCAATACGCAAGGTTACCGAAATCCGTATGTGCGATGTGAAGTTCCGGCGCGGACTCGGCAGACTCCGGCACGCCGGTTCGGCACCGACCGAGCACGGGCCGGCGACTCGTCGACACGAGCGGAAGGATGCACACAATGCGGAACACCGCGCGCTGGGCCACCACCCTCGGCCTCACGGCCGCAGCCGTCTGCGTACCCCTGTCCGGGGCGGCGCCGGCCGCTGAAGGAAGCGACCCGTCCGCGCTCTACGCCCCCTCGGCCCTGGTGCTCACCCTGGGCCACGGCGACAGCGCGGCGACCGTCACGCCGGAACGCGCGGTCACCCTGACCTGTGCCCCGGGCCCCTCGGGCACCCACCCGGCCGCGGGGGACGCCTGTGCGGAGATGGACCGCGTCAGCGGTGACCTCGACGCCCTGACGATGAGAGAGGGCGTCTTCTGCACCAAGCAGTACGACCCGGTGCTCGTCACCGTCGACGGGGTGTGGCGCGGACAGCGCGTCTCCTACGAGCGGGTCTTCTCCAACGCGTGCGTGATGAACGCTCACGGTTCGAGCGTCTTCGCGTTCTGAGACCGGGATCGCACGGTTTCCCGTGACCGCGCGACGGCCGGCGTACTGGGGAGTACCGGCCCTCTCGCGGAACGTGCGATCCCGCGCAAGGAGGCCGGCGGGCGGAGTGGGGCCGCCCGCCGGCCTCCGGGCTTCTCACAGGCCCCCGGCCCCGGGGCTCACGCCCGGTCCCGGTGGCTGGTGTCGCACCACGGATACCGCCGGCTGCGGCGGCAGGTGCACAGGGCCACCCGGAAGCGGTCGGAGGTGACGACCGTGCCGTCCTCCAGCTCGACCTCCACCGGGCCCTCCACCAGCAGCGGCCCCTTGCGCTGGACGGTGACGCGACGCGGGGTGTCAGACGGGGAGTTCGGCACGGATCACCACCAGCTCTTCCCTGTCCTCGGTCCCGGACAGCAGCCCCCGCTCCCGCAGCCAGCGCTCCCTGCCCCGTACCACCGGGCCGAAGGCGATGCGCCGGCGCCGGATCACCGCGGCCTTCGTCCCGGCCGCCCGCAGCCGCCCGACCGTCAGCCCCGGGTCGCTGAGCGCCGACTGCACCAGCAGCAGGACACCGCCCGGCCGCAGCAGCACGGGCGCCTCCCCGCAGATCCGGTCCAGGACGAGCCGTCCGTCACCGCCCGCGTCCCAGGCCCGGGCCGCGCCCCGCGGCGGCGAGCCGTCGCCGGGCGCCGGGACGTACGGCGGGTTGGCGAGGATCAGATCGAACGCCTCGCCCCGCACCGGCTCGAACAGGTTGCCGCGCCGGACCCGGACCCGCACACCGGCCCGCAGCGCGTTCAGCCGGGCAGCGCACACCGCCCGCCGGGAGACGTCGACCGCGGTCACCCGGCAGCCGCGCCGGGCGGCCGCCACCGCCAGCGCGCCGGATCCCGTTCCCACGTCGAGGACGTCCGCGCCCGGAGGGACGGGCTCGTCGTACAGGGCACCGGCCAGCAGCTCGGTGTCCTCCTGAGGGGCGTACACGCCCGGTGGTGCCAGTGGACTCACGGACCGCCGGGTACCCCCGCCGTCAAGAAGCATGGGTGAACTCCCGGGGCAGCGGAGTACGCAGTGACGAGCGGCCCGCGCTCCAGTCCGCGAGCAGCCTCTCGCCGAGGCGGTCCTCGGCGAACACGGTGGCGTCGACGCCGAAGGCGATGTCCGCCGCGAGGTGCGGCTCCACCTCCAGCAGCCCGGCGACGACCTCGTGGCGCACCACCTGCTCGTGCACCGCGTCGGCCTCCACGTGCTCGTCGTAGAAGTGCTCGGCGGCGGGCCCCGCGCCCGTGCGGCGCATCGCCTCGGCGAGCCGCCGCGAGCCGGGCGACGAGGTGATCTCGACCGTCGCGAAGTGACCCACCAGCGCGCCCCTGAGGGAGCGGCGCAGTCCGAAGAGGGACATCAGGTTCACCGTCACGAGCAGCTCGGCGCAGGCCGCGTCCAGATAACGGCCGTACGTCGTGTCCAGTCCCAGATCGGTCATCAGGTCGGCGAAGAGACGGGCGTGCACCCGGTCGGCGCGGCCGCCGCCGTACTCGTCGAACTCGACCGCCGCCATCGCCGCCTTGGCCCGCCCCCACAGCCGGGGCAGCACCCACGCGTGCGGGTCGGCCTCCTTCAGGTGGTACAGGGACCGCTGGGCGGCGTACTCGCGGACGTGCCACAACTCGCCCTTGTCGCGCAGGAAGTGGCTGACGCCCGTGCCGTCCACCGGTTCCACCAGGAGACCGGCGAGCGCCTCGTCGACGCCGTCGTGCCGCCGGGCGTCCGCGCGGAGCGCGGTGAGGAAGCGGTCCTCCAGGGCGGTGCGGACGCGCAGCAGTTCCGGGTCCCATTCGAGGTCCGCCGCCACGCCCGCGAACCCGCGGTAGTGCAGCTCGTAGCACAGGTACAGGGCGAGCTGGAGGTCGTCGCCGTACACGGGGGCGGCGGCGATCTCCTCGTCGGGTGGCAGCGGGCCGGTGCCTCTCAGATGGTCCTCGACGGCGCTGCTCAGGGGGCCGCGCGGTGCGGGCAGCCGGGGTTCTTCACAGGGGTGTTCCATGCGTCCCGGGTACCCGGACGGCCCAGCGGCATCCGTGTCCGCGTGGCGACCGACCGCCCGCGGGGTACTCCGTGACCACGTGAAGGCACTAGTGATCAACTGCACCCTCAAGAAGTCACCGGAGACCTCCCACACCGAGGCGCTGGCCGGGACCGTCGTCGAGCAGCTGCGGAAGGACGGCGTCGAGGTCGACGTCGTCCGCGCGGTGGACCTGGACATCGCTCCGGGCGTGGTCAGCGAGGCCGTGCACGAGGGCGACGCCTGGCCGGGCGTCCACGAGAGACTCCTCGCCTCCGAGATCCTCGTCATCGCCTCGCCGACCTGGCTCGGGCAGCCGTCGTCGGTCGCCAAAAGAGTCCTGGAGCGGATGGACGCCATGCTGTCCGAGACGGACGACGACGGCCGGCCGGTCGCCTACAACCGGGTCGCGGGCGTCGTCGTCACCGGCAACGAGGACGGCGCGCACCATGTGATCAGCGAGATCACCGGCGGCCTGCAGGACATCGGCTACACCATCCCCGGCCAGGCGTGGACCTACTGGAACCAGGGCCCCGGCCCCGGACCGAGCTTCCTGGACGGCGGAAGCGGCCACGACTGGTCCCGCAGGACGGGCCGCGCCATGGCCGCCAACCTGCTGGGCGTGGCCCGGGCCCTGGAGGCGCGGCCCCTCGGCCCGCCACCGCAGTAGAAGGACGGCATCAGTCGCCCTGGGACTCCTCCTGCGCTCCGGTGTTCGGGGTGATGGCCTCCCCGGCCTCGCCCCGGTGACGGCGTCGTCCGGGGGAGTCCTCGCCGCGCAGCTCGGCCTCCTCGACCTCGCGCAGCACCTCCTCGACGGCCGTCTCGGGCTTCTCGCGGTCGTCCCGCTCGGACACGGGGTGTCTCCTCTCGTCGTACGTCCGGGTTAGCCGCGCGCGGTGGCGATGCGCAGCGGTACGGGGCCGTCGGCCGCCGTCTCCTTCTCGTTGAGACGGACGATCCCCGCCCACCAGGACGGGCCGTCCTCGATGTGGCGCAGCAGCACCCCCTCGCGCAGCGCCCAGGGACAGATCGTCACCGTCCCCAGGCCGGTCAGCTTCATCGCCGTGTGCCCCACGACCGCACCCGCCAGGCTCTGCGCGGCGCGCGGGGCGGAGATCCCGGGCAGCCGGGCGCGTTCGGCGGCGGGCAGGGCGGCCAGCCGGTCGATCGCCACCCGCAGGTCGGCGCAGGACAGCTCCCGCTCCACGAACGGGCCGTGCCGCCCCGGCGCGGCCCCGCACAGCCGCCCCAGCTGCTGGAAGGTGCGGGAGGTGGCCACCGCCGTACGGGGCCCCTCCCAGCGGATCCGGGCCGCCACGTCCCGCAGTTGGTGACGTACCCGCCGGCGCAGCGCCCGCACCTGCTCCGGGGACGGAGGGTCCGCCTCCGCGAAGTACTCGTGGGTGAGCCGACCCGCCCCCAGCGGCAGCGAGGCGACGAAGTCGGGCAGCCGGCCGCGCCCGAAGGCGACCTCCAGCGAACCCCCGCCGATGTCCAGCAGCGCCAGCGGTCCGCAGCGCCAGCCCATCCAGCGCCGGGCCCCGAGGAACGTGAGCTCGGCCTCCACCTCACCGGGCAGTGTGCACAGGTCGACACCGGTGCGGGCCCGGACCGTGCTCAGCACCTCCTGCCGGTTCGGGGCGCCGCGCACCACGGCGGTCGCGAACGCCAGGGGACCCGAGGCGCCCCACCGCGCGGCGGTCCTGTTGGCCGCGGCGACGGCGTCCACCAGGCGCTCCACGGCCTGCTCCGGCACCGGCTCCCCGGGCGTGACCTGCTCGGACAGCCTGAGCGGCCACTTCGCCGTGTGCACCGGCAGCGGCGCCCCGCCCGCCGTGTCCGCCACGACGAGTCTGACGGTCTTCGATCCGACATCCACCACGCTGGTCCGCATGGCCCGTGGGTACCCACTTACCGCGCGGAGCAACGGGCGGCCCCCGCATATGGCGAAGAGACGTCCCAGGCGTGACCGGATGGTTACCAGCCGTTGACATGGAGGTCATGACCGCCCGGCGCCTCACGCCAGTTGCCGCCGCACCAGTTCGTGCAGCCGCCCGCCGGTGTCGGCGAGCAACTGGGCGGGCGGGCCCTGCTGGACCACCTTGCCGCCCTCCATCACCACCACCCGGTCCGCGTCGAGCACCGTCGACAGCCGGTGCGCGATGACGATCCGGGTCGCCTCCAGGGCCTTGGTGCTCTCCATGACCGCGCGCTGCGTCTCGTTGTCCAGGGCGCTGGTCGCCTCGTCGAAGAAGAGGATCCGCGGCCGGCGGATCAGCGCCTGGGCGATCATCAGCCGCTGCCGCTGGCCCCCGGAGACCGCACCGCTGCCGGAGACGATGGTGTGCAGTCCCATCGGCATCCGCCGGATGTCCTCGGCCAGGCCCGCCATCTCCGCCGCCGCCATGGCCTCCTCCGGCGTGTACGGCTCGCTCCCGCAGATGACGTCCAGGATGGATCCGGTGAACGGCTGCGCGTGCTGGAGCACCACACCGCACTGCCGCCGCACCGCCGACCGGTCGAGCGCGGCCAGGTCCTGGCCGTCGTACAGCACACTGCCGGACACCGGCCGGTCGAAGCCGATCAGCAGCCGCAGCAGCGTGGACTTGCCGCAGCCGCTGGGGCCGACCACCGCCACGAACTCGCCCGGCCGCGCCTCGAAGGACACGTCGTCCAGGACCAGCGGACCGTCGTCGGAGTAGCGGAAGGACAGCCGCCGCGCCTCGACCGCCCCGGACAGCGGGCCCGGCCGGGTGCTCGCCGCGCGCACCTCGGGCGTGGCGTCCAGCACCGGCTTGATCTGCTCGAACAGCGGCAGCGCGGCGACCGCCGAGACGAACGCCCCGGTGAGCTGGGTGACCGAGGTCAGCACCATCGTCACCGACGTGTTGAAGGTGAGGAACTGAGCCGCCGACATCGAGCCGCGGGCCGGCCCGGCCAGCAGCATGAACATCGCCAGCGTGACCAGCGGCAGATAGACCGCGCCCAGCACCGCCGTCAGGTTCTTGATCCGGCCGGCCTTCTGCTGGAGCTCGCGGCCGCGGGCGAACTGGGACGCCCAGGCGGCGTACGCGTAGTTCTCCGCCGCCGCCACCCGCAGCTTCGGCAGCCCGCGCAGCGTCTGGAAGGCCTGGTTGTTCAGCTTGTTGGTGAGCACCACCAGCCGCCGCTGCCAGCGCACCTGCCACAGCCCGAGCCCCAGGAACACCCCCGCGATCACGACCAGCATCCCGAGCGCGGCCAGCGCCATCGGCACGCTGAACCACAGCAGCAGCCCCAGGTTCACCGCGCCCACGGTGACCGACTGGACCACCGTCGGACCGACCCCGGCCAGCATGCGGCGGATCGCGCTGATGCCCATGGCCGCGCTCGCCAGCTCACCCGTCGAACGCTCGGTGAAGAACGTGGTCGGCAGCCGCAGCAGCCGGTCCCACACGGCCGGCTGGAGGGTCGCCTCCACCCGGCCCTCGAGACGCAGCAGGGTGAGGTTCTGCAGCAGCATGAAGGCGGCGGCCACCACACTGCTCAGGATCACCGCGAGACACACCTGCACGATCAGTCCGGTCCGCGCCTCCGGCACGAACTCGCCGAGCACCTTGCCGGTGGCCAGCGGCACCAGAGCCCCGATCGCCACCGTCACCAGACCGCTCAGCAGCAGACCGGTCAGATCGCCCCGCGTACCCGTCATGCAGAACCGCAGCAGCCGCAGCGGGCTCAGCCGCCGTTCGGGCAGCGGACGGTAGAACATCACCGCGCGGGGCTCGAACTCCTCGGCGTTCGCCTTCTCGACCGGGGTCTCCCGGCCGGTCGCGGGATGCACCGCCACATAACCGCCGCGCCGCCACAGCAGCGCCACGGGCGCACCCGACAGGACCCGGTGCCCCACCAGCGGCCCCACGTCCTCCCGCCACCAGCGGCCGTCCAGCTGTACGACACGGGTGCGCACCCGGGAGGCCAGGGCGATCCGCTCGACCGGATCGAGCCGGTCCCCGCCGGTGCCGGACCGGGCGGGCGCGGTCAGCGGGATCCCGGCCGCCCGTGCCACCAGCTCGCAGGCCGCGTACGTGGCGTCCGTGTCGGCCGCCGTCGTGCGCTGCCCCGACCGCTTGCCGATCGCGGCGAGCAGCGTCCGGTCGGCCCGGGCACGCACCGCCTCACCGGCCGCGATGCCCTCCGCCGTCCGCGTCTCGTGCGTCTGTTCCAGCTGCTCGATCCACCGGTCCAGCGTGGTCATCAGCCGGTACTGCTGGTCGACCATGCTCTGCCACAGGGCCGGATCCATCAGCAGATCGGCGGCGGCCTCGGCCCCGTACAGCGAGCCGTACTGCACACTGCCGGGCGGGACCTGCATCCAGAACACGTCGTCGTCGCCGGGCGCGGTGGCCCGCTCCGTGGCCATCGGCGCCTGGAACAGCACCGCCAGACCACGGCCCACCCCGAGCGCGAGCGCGTACTCCAGGGGGCTCGTCGTCGGCGGTACGTACTGCGGGTTGCCGTACTCGTCGTACGACCAGGTCTGGGTGCTCGCCGGCTGGTACAGCTCGCGCAGGGCGATGCGGCGCACCACGCAGTCCCGCAGCGGACGCGCCACCAGCGTGTGCGCCGGACCGGCCACCGGGCCCAGCACCAGCGACCCCGCCTCCAGCCGGCCCAGATGGTGCCAGTGGCCCTGCTGCCCGGCGTCCACCGCGAACAGGTCCACGGCACCGGACGCGATCAGCCACAGCGTCTGCGGCCCCTCCAGTTCCAGCCGGCCGAACCCGGAGCAGTCGACCGGTGTGCCCAGCGCCCCGAGCGCGCCCAGGACGAGGTCGCCGCCCTGACTCCCGTGCACGGTTGTCATCTCAACGCTCCCTGACCAGCGCCGCGTAGGCGCCGCCGCGCGCCACCAGCTCCTCGTGCCGTCCGCGCTCCACGACCGTGCCGTGGTCCAGCACGACGATCTCGTCGCTGTCGCGCACCGTGCTCAGCCGGTGCGCGATCACCACACAGGCACAGCCGCGCCGGCGCAGGTTGTCCATCACCACCAGTTCGGTCTCCGCGTCCAGCGCGCTGGTCACCTCGTCGAGGACCAGGATGCTCGGCCGGCGCACCAGCGCCCGCGCGATCTCCAGGCGCTGGCGCTGACCGCCGGAGAAGTTCCGGCCGTCCTGCTCGACCGGGCTGTGGATGCCGCCCGGCCGGCGCAGGATCACGTCGTACAGCGCCGCGTCCTTCAGCGCCTCCACCACCGCCTCGTCCGGGATCGACGGGTCCCACAACGCCACGTTGTCCCGGACGGTGCCCTCGAAGAGGAACACCTCCTGGTCGACGAAGGAGACGGAGGCGGCCAGTGCCCCGCGCGGAATGTCCTCGATGCGCTGCCCGTCGATCCGGATCACGCCCTCCCACGGCGTGTACAGCCCCGAGATCAGCCGGGACACCGTGGACTTGCCGCTGCCGGAACCGCCCACCAGCGCCACCTGCTCTCCCGGACCCACGGTCAGGTCGAAGCCGGTCAGCAGCGGCTTGTCCAGCGGGTTGTAGCCGAAGGTGAGGTTCTGCAGCTCGACGTGGCCGTGCAGCCGGCGGGTCGACTCGCCGGTGCCCAGGCGGCCGTAGAGCGGGTCCGCCCGGAAGTTCTCCACGTCCTTCAGCCGGGCCACGTCCGCGGCGAAGTCCTGGATCCGGCCCGCGACGCCGTTGAGCCGGGTCAGCGGGGCGGTGAAACGGGCGACCAGCGCCTGGAAGGCGACCAGCAGCCCGACCGAGATGTGCCCCTCGACCGCCCGCATGCCGCCGATCCACAGGATCAGCGCGCTGTTGAGCGTGGCGAGCGTCGGCGCGACGACGCCGAGCCAGGCGCTCGGCACCCCGAGCCGCTGCTGCTCCTCCAGCGTGGTGGCGTGCTGCCCGGCCCACTTGCGGAAGTAGCCGTCCTCCCCGCCGGTCGCCTTCAGCGTCTCGATCAACTGCAGACCGGTGTACGCCGTGTTGGTGAGCCGCGCGCTGTCCGCGCGGAGCTTCGCCGTACGGGTCGCGCGCAGCCGGATCACGATCCGCATCGCCACGATGTTCAGCAGCGCCACCCCGATGCCCACGAACGTGAGCTGCGGGTCGTACGTGTACAGCAGCACCGCGTACAGCACGACCACCACCGCGTCCACGCCCGCCGCCGACAGGTCGCGGGCCAGCGTCTCGGCCACCGCGTCGTTGGACTGCAGCCGCTGCACCAGGTCGGCCGGGCTGCGCTGGGCGAAGAACGTCACCGGCAGCCGCAGCAGATGGCGCAGGAAGCGGGCGCTGGACAGGGTGGAGGAGATCAGCCGGCCGCGCAGCAGATTGCCCTGCTGCAGCCAGGTCAGCACCAGCGTGAGCAGCACGCACACGCCCATGGACGTGAACAGCACGCCCAGCATGGAGGTGCGGCCGCCGATCAGGAACTCGTCGATGAAGGTGCGGCTGAGCCCCGGCACCGCCGCGCCGACCGCCACCAGCAGCAGGCTCGACAGCACCACGGCGGGCATGGTGCCCGCCGTGCCGCGCAGCCGGGCCGGCATCGCGCCGAGCACGCCCGGCCTGCGCCCGCCCCGGGTGAAGTCCTCGCCGGGCTCCATCACCAGCACGACCCCGGTGAAACTGCCGTCGAACTCCTCCAGCGGGACGAACCGCCGTCCCTTGCCGGGGTCGTTGATGTAGACCCCGCGGCGGCCGAAGCGGCGGCCCATGCCGTCGTAGACGACGTAGTGGTTGAACTCCCAGAACAGGACGGCCGGTGCCGTCACCTCGGCGAGGGCGGCCAGGTCCATCTGCATGCCCTTGGCGGTCAGCCCGTAACTCCTGGCCGCCTTCAGCAGGTTGCTGGCGCGCGAGCCGTCCCGCGAGACGCCGCAGGCGATGCGCAGCTCCTCCAGCGGGACATGGCGGCCGTAGTGGCCGAGCACCATCGCGAGCGAGGCGGCACCGCACTCCACGGCCTCCATCTGGAGCACGGTGGGCGTACGGACCGTCTTCACCCGGGACCTGGGCACCTTGCGCTTCGGCGGGGCGGCACGGCGTCCGCCGCGCGTCTCCTGGGCGGTGGTCACGGGAGCAGCCAGTCGACGGGACGCTGGTCGGCCAGCCGGATCGAACCCGTGGCCAGGGTCATCGAGGTCAGCTCGAACGGCGGACCGTCCGCCGACGACCACGCGTAGCCGCTTTCCGTGCCGGACGACTTCTCCAGCTCGACGGTGACGGCCACCGGCCTGCCCTCCTTCGTGAACTGCTCGCCGAGCTGGGCGTCCCCGAGGAACGCGGCGATCTGCCGGGCGGACTGCGCCGAGCGGTCCACCGACGTCACCTCGCCGCGCAGCACGCCGTACTCCTGGCTCGGCACCGACTGCACCGTCAGGTCGACGGGGGCGTGCGCGGGGATGCCGGCGGCGCTCTCGGCGGGGACGTACACCGTCGCCCGCAGCGGGGTCTTCGCACGGGCGACCTTCTCCACGGCGGCGACGTTCGCGCCGGTGGAGATGATCTGCCCGGTGCTGGCGGCGAGCGCGGTGACCCGGCCCGCGTCGAGGGTGCGGACGATCTCGTCGCCCCGCTCGGTACGGACCTTCAGGACGGGGGAGCCGGCGGGCAGCCGCTCGCCCTCCTCCGCGAGGACGGCGGTGACCTGGCCGGCGACGGGACTCTGCAGGACGTAACTGCCCTGCCCGTAGGTGAGGACGGCGGGCGCGCCGACCGTGGAGGACACCGAGCCGGTCAGCGCCCACACCGAGGCGGCCGCCATCGCCACCACGGTCACGGACAGCACCAGCCAGCCCTGCGGGCGCGCGAAGCGCACCGGCAGGTCGAGCTCCTCCGGTGACTGGAGCCTGGCGAGGGCCTGTTGGCGGAACTGCACGGGTCTTCCCTCACCTGGGTGAACTGTGCGACGTGACGTATGGACCGCGGGGGCACCGCGAAGTCCCGGGGCCGGCGGGCGGCTCCGGGACTCGGCGGTACCGAGGCGCGATCAGAGACCGGCGACCAGGTTCGTGACCGGGGCGGTGTTCAGGCCGGTGACACCCTCGACGGTGCCGACGGCCGTGTCGACCAGGCCGGAGACCGGGGCGATGCCGTCCACCGCGCCCGTGAGGGTGTTCACGGCGTTCACGGACAGGCCGCCGGAGACGTTGTCGAGGTCGGCGTCGGAGATCTCGGCGGTCTCGACCCGGGGGGTGGAGTTCATGATGGAACTTCCCTTCGTATGGGTATTTCACAAGGGGGGAGAGCGGCCCCCTCCGGTGACGGATGAAGGCCGCGACCGCGGGCGCCGGACGCCCGTCGCCGGGAGCCCGAAGCGGCCTTGCGGTGCGATGGATCAAAGCACGCGGCGGGCGCGGCCTTCCAATCAATCAAACGTCTCACCAGGCAATTCGTGCTCCACGAGGGTGCAGGCGTGCAGACGCGGGCACGGCTCGGCGGCGACTTCTTCACATGGCCCACCGCATCGACTCGTCCGGCCCCTTGCGCCCCGGTGGCCGGAATCCGGCACACCGGCCCCAAAGGTGTGGCTCGGCCCGTCGGCCTGTGGACGAATCCCGGCTCCGGTGACCGGGTTGGGCATTCGATGTGCAGATTCGCTGAAGCCAGGATTCCGCTACGTGACGGCGACCGACCGCTCATGGCCGGTCGCCGAGTGTGACCGGCCGGACGGGATTGAACGCCCCTCGCGGCCCGTGCGTACCAACAGCCGTCCGGGCGCCCCACAGTTGCCGAACACCGGCGCGACTCCGGTTCCCCCCAGGAGGTCGAGAAGTTTGAGTCACAAGCGAATTCCGAAGCGCAGGGCCGTGATGGCGGTGGGCGGTGCGGTGGCACTCGGCGCCGCCGCGTTCCTGCTCCCGAACGCGAACGCGTCCCAGGACGGCACGCCGGACGGCGCCGCGGCGGCGCCGAAGACCCTGAAGGCGGGCGATGCCTCGGATCTCGCCTCGCGGCTCGCCGGGCTCCTCGGCGACGCGTTCGCCGGCTCCTACTACGACGGCCACAACAAGCAGCTCGTCGTCAACGTCGTACCGGGCGACGACAACAACGTGATCGTGCAGGCCAAGAAGGCGGGCGCGGCCGTCCGCGAGGTCGACAACAGCATGACCGAACTGGAGGCCGGGGCGCGGACGCTGAAGTCGGAGGCGACCATCCCGGGCACCTCCTGGGCCGTCGACCCGCGCGCCAACAAGATCCTGGTCACCGCGGACAGCACGGTGACCGGCGACAAGTGGAACAGACTGGAGTCCACCGTCGAGAGCCTCGGCTCCGGCATGGCGACCATCGAGAAGTCCGCGGGCACGTTCAGGACCTTCGCCTCCGGCGGCGACGCCATCTTCTCGGGCGGGGCGCGCTGCTCGCTCGGCTTCAACGTCACCGCGGGCGACGGTTCTCCGGCGTTCCTGACGGCCGGTCACTGCGGTGTCGCGGCCGAGCAGTGGTCCGACGCGCAGGGCGGACAGCCGATCGCCACGGTCGACCAGGCGGTCTTCCCCGGCGAGGGCGACTTCGCGCTCGTCCGGTACGACGATCCCGCGACCGTCGCGCCGAGCGAGGTGAACCTCGGTGACCAGACCCTCCCCATATCCGGAGCCGCGGAGGCCACCGTCGGCCAGGAGGTGTTCCGGATGGGCAGCACCACCGGGCTCGCCGACGGCCAGGTGCTCGGCCTGAACGCCACCGTGAACTATCCGGAGGGCACGGTCACCGGGCTCATCCAGACGAACGTCTGCGCCGAGCCCGGCGACAGCGGCGGCTCGATGTTCACCCGGGACGGCCTCGCCGTCGGGCTGACCTCGGGCGGCAGCGGTGACTGCACCTCGGGCGGCGAGACGTTCTTCCAGCCGGTCACCACGGCTCTGGCGGCGGTCGGCGCGACCCTCGGCGACACGGGCGCCGGTGACGGCGCGGAGCAGGGTGCCCAGGAGGACTCCGGCCTGACCGGGACCCACTGACGCACCCTTGCCCCGACCACGGCCCCGGCTCCATCACTCCTGCGGCGGAGCCGGGGCCGTGGTCTGCCACGCCGTCGGAGCGTCCCTCGTGGTCCCGCGGCCCGTGTCGCCCTAGGATCCCGAGCCCTTTCTCGCCCCCGCCGCCCCTTCCCTCCCCCACTCTCGGCTTCGCTCGAGCGGGGGACCCCCATGAGCGGGAGGTACCCCCATCGTCCCGGGGGGCTCCGCCCCCAGACCCCCGTGCGCAGTTCCCCGCGCCCCTTTCCGCCGGACCCCCTTCGCGTTCACGCGGCGGAGCCGCACAGCCCCGCACTCCTGAAGCGGCCAGGCCGGGTCAGCCGTCCGGCAGGGCACGCAGGAGGAGCAGGGCGATGTCGTCCAGCCGGTTCTCCGCGTCCGCGCCGTGCTGGACCAGGGCGTCGGCGAGATCGTCCAGGGGCAGGTCGCCGAGGTCGGTGAGACGGCGGCACAGGTCGGCGACGGCGTCCTCGAAGTCGGTTCCGGGGGATTCCACCAGACCGTCCGTGTAGAGGACGAGCAGCGAACCGGGGGAGAGATCGACCTCGGTCGACGGGTACGCCGCCGAGCCGTCGATGCCCAGCAGCGGGCCCCCGGCCAGGTCCAGCACCCGCACCCGCCCGTCCGGTCTGCGCAGCAGCGGCGGCGGGTGACCCGCGCGGGACATCACGGCCCGCCCGTGCGCGGGATCGAGCCGCAGGTACAGACAGCTGGCGAACAGCTCCGAACCCAGGTCCAGCAGCAGCCGGTTGGTGCTGCGCATCACCTCCTCGGGCGCCTGCCCGACGGCCGTGTACGCGCGCACCGCCGTACGGACCTGTCCCATCAGCCCGGCCGCCGTCACGTTGTGCCCCTGTACGTCCCCGATCACCGCCGCCGCCATCCCCTGCGTCGGCACCAGGTCGTAGAAGTCGCCCCCGATCTCCATGCCCTGGGTGGCCGGCAGATAGCGGGCCGCCGCCTCGATCCCCGCCAGCGACGGCAGCGTGTGCGGCAGCAGCGCCTCCTGAAGCCCGTGCGCGAGCCGGTGCTTGACGTCGTAGAGCAGGGCCCGTTCCAGCGCCTGGGCGATCAGTCCCGCCAGATTGGTCAGCACCGCCCGCTCCTCCGTCGTGAAGTGGTGCGGCGCCGCGTACGACAGCACGCACGTCCCCACCGGGCGCCCCGAGGCGATCAGCGGCAGATACGCCCACGCCGCGAACTCGGACGGGTTCACCAGCAGCGCCGGATACAGGCGCTCGATCTCCTTCCGGCTCTCGAAGAAGGCGGGCACACCGGACCGCAGCACCTGGCTGCCGGGAGTCGGCTCCGACAGCGGCATCCCGTCGAACCGCTCCACCACCCGCGCGTCCGCGTACCCCCGGTGCCCCAGCACGCGCAGCCGGCCCGCCCGGGACCCGAGGATCACCAGCCCCTGGCCGCCCACCGCCGGGACGACCTCGGCCGCCACCAGCCGCACCACGTCCTCCACCCCGACCGTCTCGGTCAGCGCACCGGCCAGGCTCAGTACCTGGCTGATGGTGACCAGCCGGGGCTGCCCCTGCCTGGCCCGCGGTGCCGCGCGGTTCATCTCCGTCACCGCGCGCGCCCGGCTGATCCGCACACTGAGCCCGGTGGTACCCGGATACAGCCGGAACGACAGCCACTCGTCCGGGGGGCGCAGCGCGACGAACGAGGTGACGTGCTGGCTGAACAGCGCGGCCCGGTACCGGTCCTCGTACACGGGATCGTTCAGCCACGGCACCGACGCCCACATCTGGGCCCCGAGCAGCCGGTCCGCCGGCACGCCCAGCAGCTCCGCGGCGGCGGCGTTGGCGAAGCCGACCCGCCCGTGCAGATCGAGCGAGCACAGGCCGTACGGCAGCCGGGACACCATTCGTGCCGCCTCCACCGTGCCGAGCGTGCCGGCCACGCCGCCCACCAGCGGAGCCGCCAGCAGATCCGGCTCCGGTGCCAGCGGCAGGCTCTGCTCGGCGGCCCGCTCCAGCCGCACCGCGAGCCGGTCGCAGGCGGCGGTCAGATGATCACGTTCCCAGTCGGACAGCTCCTGCGGATGCGTGCCGGGCCAGGTCACGAAGACCGCGCCGTACGCCTTCGTCCCCGTCGCCACCGGCAGCGCGGCCAGCGAGAAGGGATACGGCAGCACCACGGCGATCCGGGGATAGCGGCGGGCCATCTCCTCCTCGCCGCCCACCCACACCAGCCGCCGTTCGCGCACCGCGTCGGAGACCGGGATCGGCGCGCTCAGCCCCACCCGTTCCCACGGGGCCGCGAAGGCGCGGGGCAGCCCCGCCATCACCGCCATCTCCAGCACCGGATGGTCCGGCGAGAGCAGGTACACGGCCCCGGAGTGGGCGTGCACCTCGTCCATCATCGAGGCCAGCGTCAGGGACAGCAGCGGACGGCCTACTGGCGCCCGCGCGGACGACTGCCCCTCGGACACGCCGACCACCTCCTCGCACGGCCGCGCCACCGGCCCCGGGACCCAATCTCCCCCCTGCCGGGCCGTCGCGCACGACGAGCGACGGGGAGAGCGCGGGGTCACGCACCCCCCGTATACCCCGGACCCCGGCCCGTAGGACCGCCCGGGGTGTTCCGCGCCCCGCGCACCCCGGGGGCCGCCGAACGCGCACAGGGGCTGCGCGGGTGTCCCATAAGCGCTGTAATGGCCAACGTGGTCGGTGAGGGCGCTGCGGGACGCAGCACGAGGACGCTGCGTGCGGAAGGTGCCCTGACGGCGATCGCGGCCGACCCCGAGTCGTCCGACCGGGTGCGCAGGATCCTGGAGCAGGCCCTCGTCTTCGCCGGTGCCGCGTTCGCCGCCGTGTACACGGCCGGCGCGGACGGAGAGCTGCTGTACCTGGCGGAGTCCGTCGGGGTGCCGCGGACCCTGTGCGGGGTGCGGGACAGCTACCCCGTCGCCGGGCACACCCCGGTGGCCGAGGCCCACCGCGGGCGGCCGGTGTGGCTGGGCCCGGACGACCTCGCCGCGCAGGCGCAGTCACGACGCGTGCCCAGCCGTGACTTCTTCCTGGCGGCGCTGCCCCTGCGCGACGACGGCGGCTGCCTGCTCGCGGTCAGCGAGCGCGCCGGCGGCTTCGACGCCGACGACCGCCGCTGCCTCGGCCTCGTCGCCGACGCCCTCGCCCTCCCCGCGCCGGCCGCCACCGCCGAGGGCGCCGACCTGCGGCCCGGCGGCTTCAGCCTCGCCATGGACACCGGGCGGGTCCAGGTCGGCGAGGACATCCTGGAGCTGTTCGGCCTCGACCCGGACGACTTCGACGGGCGGGTCGAGACCCTGCTGGGCCTGACGGTGCCGGAGGACCTGCCCTCACTGATGTCCGTCGTCGAGGCCGACCACATGACGATCGGCGACCGCGAACTGGAGTTCCGGGTGCTCCAGCCCGCCGGCCCGCCCAAGTGGCTGCGGCTGCGCGGCCGGCTGGTGCCGGGCGAGGAGGGGCGCCCCGCCCGGCTGGTGGGCTCCGTCGCCGACGCCTCCACGCTGCGCTCCGACATCACGGACGTGGCCCGGATCCAGCGTCTCGCCGCCGCGCTCGCCACCGCGGTCACCGTCCGCGACGTCGGCAAGGCCGTGGTCGCCGCGCTGCGCCGGCCGCTGCGGGCCGACCGCATCGCGCTCGCCGAGCTGGAGAGCGAACGGCTCGTCGTCACCGTTCTCGACCCGCCGGAACCGGAGGCATGGCCGGATCTGTGGCGCGCGGAGTGGCGCACCGAGTGGCCCGACGCGCCCGTGCGCACCATGCCCACCCTCGCCGCCGTCCTGCGCGAGGGACGCGCCCGGATCTGGCCGGCCGGCTCCCCGCTGGAGACCGCCCTCGCCGAGGTGGGCCCCGGCGGCCTGGCCATGCTGCCGTTGCCCGCCGGGAACCGGATAGCCGGCGCCTGCCTGATCGGCTGGGACACCCCGCACGACTTCGGCCCCGACGAACGCGCCCTGCTCACCGCCGCCGCCGGCCTCGCCGGACAGGCCCTGACGCGGGCCCGCGCCTTCGACGCCGAGCACGAACTGGTCGGCATGCTCCAGCGCCAGCTGCTGCCGCGCCGCCTGCCCCGGCTGCCCGGCGCGGTCGCCGTCGCCCGCTATCTGCCCAGCACCGCCGGCCTGGAGCTCGGCGGCGACTGGTACGACGTGATCCCGCTGCCGGACAACCACGTCGCCCTCGTCATCGGCGACGTCCAGGGCCACAGCGCCGGTGCCGCCACCCTCATGGGCCAGATGCGCACCGCGCTGCGCGCCTACGCCGTCGAGGGCCACCCCCCGGACGTGGTGGTCTCCCACGCCAACCGGCTCCTCATGGACATGGAGACCGACCTCTTCGCCACCTGCTGCTATGTCGACGTCGACATGGAGGAGGGTTTCGCCTGGTGCGTCCGCGCCGGACATCTGCCGCCGGTGCTGCGTCACCCGGACGGCCGTACCGAGATCGCGGAGGCCGAGGGCGGCCCGCCGCTGGGCGTGGTGCGGCAGAGCGACTTCCCCATGAGCCCGCTCAGACTGCAACCCGGCACGTTGGTCGCGCTCACCACGGACGGCCTGGTCGAGTCCCCGGACTCCGACATCGACGAGGGCATGAACGGCTTCGCCCGGCAGCTGTCCGCCGCCGACCCCGCCCACCTCGGGCTCGTCGCGGACGCCCTGCTCGGCAAGGCGCCGCGCAGCGACGACGTCGCCCTGCTGCTGATGCGCTACGACGGCATGGCCTCCCGTCCGCTGCGGGAGAGCTGGACGGTGTGGCGGGTGCCCCAGGCGGTCGGGCACGCCCGCCGCTTCACCCGGCGCACCCTGCGCTCCTGGGGGGTGACCGCGGACGTCGACGGCGCCCTGCTCGTCGTCTCCGAACTGGTCACCAACGCCCTGGTGCACACCGAAGGGCCGGTCCGCCTCGACATCTCCCTGGTCAACGACCGGCTGCGCCTCGCGGTCGCCGACGCCTCGCCCCGCACCCCCGTGAAGCCCACCAGCATCGGCTGGGAGGCCACCGGAGGCCGCGGCATCCTCCTCGTCGAGGCCGTGTCGGCCGGCTGGGGAACCCTTCCGGTCAGCGGGGGCAAGCAGGTGTGGGCGGAGTTCGTGCTGCGGCCCTGACGGCCGCCGGGTCCGCCGGCCGGGAACGCCCGCGCCCGGTGACCGTACCGCCCCGCCGGGTACCCGGGACGCCGTCGAGGGACAGGAGAAAGGACACGTCATGGCACAGCACGTGCGCGACATCATGACCGGTGCGCCGGTGACGGTCGGGCCGCAGACCTCCGTCGCGGAGGTCGCCCGCATCATGCGCGACCGCGACCTCGGGTCCGTCCTGGTGACCGACGGCGACCGGCTGCGCGGACTGGTCACCGACCGCGACCTGGTGGTGCGGTCGGTCTCCCGGGGCGGCGATCCCGAGGACATCACCGTGGCCGGCGCGTGCAGCGACGACCCGGTGACCGTGGCACCGGACGACGACCTGGACCGCGCGGTGCGGCTGATGCGCGAACACGCCGTGCGCCGTATCCCGGTCGTCGAGGACGGACGCCCCGTCGGTGTCGTCTCGCTGGGCGACACCGCCATGGAGCGCGACCCGGAGTCCGCCCTGGGCGACATCAGCGTGGCCCGGCCCAACCGCTGACGAGGACGCCGGCCCGGACGGGAACTCCCCGTCCGGGCCGGGGTGTCGAGGAGGCGGAAGCCTGTACGGCGGACGGGTGTTTGTCCGGCGCGGCGCCGGGGACCCGGGGGGCAGCGGACAGAAGGAAGATGATGAGTCGTGATCTCGGAGACCACTGACCAGCCCCGACCCCGCCGGGCGGAGACCGGCTGGGCGCGAGCCCGGCGACTGCGGGGCGAGGACCCGCTGCGGACCTGCCTCCCCGCCGTGGACCGCGGTACCACCTCCACCACCTCGAACACGAGTGCGGAGGGGAATATCGTAAGGGGCGATGATTAGCCCGCGTTCGGGTGGCCGATCGGCCCTCTCGCGGGATTTCGTGGCGCACGAGTAAAGCAAGTGATGTTCCATCCGCCGGAACACGACTATGGTGAGCCGGATGAAGGCTCTCGTGCTGTCCGGCGGTGCCGGAATCCGGCCGGGGCCGATCATCCACACCCCGGCCGGACGATTAGTGCCCGTGGCCGACGGGCCCGTGCTCTTCCACGAGCCGGAGTCTCCGGAGGACGCGGGCACCACCGATGCCGGGACCGTCGTCGGTGACACGGCCGCGGAGACCGAGGACACGGTCGGCGGCGGATCGGAATCCTGTCCGCGGGCCGCGCGCATTCCCCGGGGAGATCCTCCGCGACCGGCCCGCGCGGCGCTGACCGCCCCCACCGTCCGGCATCCGGCCGGCCTTTGCGCCGGCGCGCGCCGTACGGCCGTCCAGGGCCACCGGAAGGACACCGCCGTCGCCCCGCTGGAGGCCGGCCGCCGCCCCCGTGCGCCGCTCGCGTCCGGCGTGCCGAGGGGCACCGTGCTGGACGCGCTCACCCGCGCCGGCACCTTCGACGTCCCTGAACTCGGCCACTTCCGGACGGAGTCGGCACACGGCGACGGCCTGCCCGCCCCGACCCGTCACCGCGCCCAGGGCCGCCCCGCCGGCCCGCGCACCGCCCGCGGCCGCTTCGAACCCGCCGGCGGGCGGACCGTGCCGCGGGAACCGCCCGGTGCGGGCGCCGCGGTGCGTACCCCTTGGCTCCACGGGCTCCACGGCACTAACTTCGTGCGGACGATGATCGGTTCCGAATCCCGCCGCCCCACCGTCGACGCCCTCGACGACCGGCGCATACGGCCCGCCACCGGTGCGGCCCTCCCGCGGCCCGCAGCGCTCCCCCCATCCGCAAAGAGCTGTCCCAGTGAAAGGAACGTCTCGCGATGTCGATCAGGCCAATGGTGAAGTCCGCGTTGGGCGAGAGGAACGTGCGGGTCCTGCGCCAGTTGAAGCGGCAGATCACGGGCAAGCCGGCCGCGCCGGTCAAGCCGACCGGGCTGGACGCGATCTCCCACGACCTCAGCAAACTGGCCGTGCACTTCAAGACGGACAAATGGGGGACGCACCGTTACACGCGGCACTACCAGCGCCATCTCCAGCACCTGAAGAACGAGAAGTTCAACCTTCTGGAAATCGGGATCGGCGGATACAACCGGGCCGGCCAGGGCGGGGCGTCGCTGCGTATGTGGAAGGCGTTCTTCCCTAACGCGCAGATCTTCGGAATGGACATCCAGGACAAGTCTTTTGTCGACGAGGACCGCATCACGACCTTCATCGGTGACCAGTCCGACCCCGATTCCCTGAACGCCATCGCCGAGAAGATCGGCGAGATCGACGTCATCATCGACGACGGAAGCCACCGCAGCCCGCATGTGATCACGACGTTCGAGACGCTCTTCCCCCTGCTCAAGGACGGTGGCATCTACGCCGTCGAGGACACCCAGTCGTCGTACTGGCCCGAATGGATGGGCAGCGAGGACCTCGACGCGAAGGACACCAGCATGGGGTTGCTGAAGCGTCTGACGGACGGGCTGAACTACGAGGAGTTCGTGGACGAGAGCTACGAGCCGACCTATACGGACCGCAACGTGGTCGGTGTGCACTTCTACCACAACCTGGTGATCATCGAGAAGGGCAAGAACGCCGAGGGCTCCAACAAGCGCAGCGCTCTGAAGCAGCGTTACGCCAAGTCCTGACTCCGGGGCGCGTCAGTGGCACGGGGGCGGGCCCCACGGCGGGGCCCGCCCCCGTGGCCGCCGCACGCCGGGCCCACCGGATCCGTGCGCAGGCGCGGCCCCTCACGGCGCCGCCGTCCGCACCGGGGCCGCGGACCGTCCTGGTGTCACCGTTCCCGGTCCGGGACCGACACCGAGCGCCATGAAGGCGGGCTAGGGGCCTTCGGCGAGGAACACCGCGTGCCGGGTGTCCTCGCGGAGCCGGGCCGCCTCCCGCTGCCCGCGCTCCGTCACCGCCTTCCGCTGATCACGGAAGCCGCCTTCGTACGGGCGGTGCCGAGCACACGCCGCACCCCGCGCGCCAGTTTCCGCACCGTCCCGGAGCGCGGTACGGACACCACCAGCGTCCGGTCGCCGACGGCGCGCAGCGCGAACGGCAGTTCGCTCCAAGCGGGTTGCGCGGCATCGGGGTCCGGGCTCAGGGCGGTCCGCCAGATTCCCCGGGGGAGCCGGACGGGCAGCGTGGCTTCCAGCAGGGAGCCCGGCCCGTCCGCCTCACCGGTGAGCGTGCCGGACGCGTGCAGCGTCCTGCCGGAAGCGGTGAACCTGAGCCCCACCCGGGCGCCCCCGGCCGTGTGCAGCGGGATCCGGGCGCTCAGCCGGGTCCCGGAGACGGTGACGTCCGGCCGCCGCACACCGACCAGGCCGAGCCGCCTGCCCTTGACGCCCGTGTCCAGCGAGAGATTCCCGTGCGGCTCGGTCCAGTACGGCAGGACCGCGCGACGGCCGGTCACAGCCGCGCACGGCCCGGGGCGCGTGGCGCGCAGGGCGGGGCCGAGCCGGCACTCCTTGGTCCAGCCCCCGAGCCTCACCCGTACGACGGCGTCCCAGACCCCGTCGCCCGGCAGCTCCGCGGGGTCGACGGTCGCGGTCGCCCGCAGCACCAGCCGCACCCGCTCGCCGCCGTCGACGGGGACCGTCTCCCGGGTGACCTCCACGGGCTGGAAGTACTGGGCGGAGCTGGACCGTTCACGCAGCAGCAGGTCCGCGGTGGCCTGTCCGAACCCGGCCGCGGTCCGAGCGCCCACCCACGCCACCGCCTCCTCCACGTTCTCCGGGGTGCCGGCCGGCGGGGTGCGGGCGGCGTCCGCGGGGAAGGTCATCGGCTCGCGGGCGGAGGTGTACTCGGCGGTGAAACCGATGTGCAGCGAGCCGTTGTGCCATTCCACGCCCACGGGCGTCGCCGTCGGCGCGATCCCGGCCTCCCATTCGGCGAAGGCCACCACGTCGTCGTACCGGTCGGCCTCGGCCAGCGCGGCGACGACCTGCTGCGTCGGCTGCAACCCGGCCGGGACACCCGGGCCGAACCGCTCGACGACGACCTTGTGGATCTCCGCGAACAGCTCCCTGCGGTAGTCGTCCGGCAGCCCCAGCAGCCGCCGGCCCCGCAGCCGCTCCACCATCTCCACCCGCAGCCAGCGGCGGAACAGCCGGTCCCGTACCGCGCCCGGCTCGGTGTACCGCTCGACGACGTCGAGCGCCTCCCGCAGATTGCCGAAGTACCCCGCGGGGTCGAAGCGCTGGAAACCGGCGTTGGAGGCGTCGTCGCGTCTGATGTGGTAGTAGCAGACATAGTCGCTGAGCACGGACACGTTGCCCGCGCGCAGGTACGCCTCGGTGACGAAGACGTGGTCCTCCAGCCGCCGCCGCCCCTCCGGGAACCGCAGCCCGATACGGTCGAGGAACTCCCGGCGGAACATCTTGTGCGGGGTGAGACTGTCGATCAGCGGGGCGTTCCCGACCGTCGCCCGCGGACGGTTGCGGCGGAACAACTCCACCGGCACCCCGCGGTTCCTGCCGGCCATCTTCCCCACGACGACATCGGCGCCGTGGGCCGTGCCGTACGCGTACATCCGCTCCAGGGCCTCGTCGCCGAGGTAGTCGTCGTTGTCGACGAACATCACGAACTCGCCCCGCGCGGCGTCGATCCCCACATTGCGGGGCTTGCCCGACCAGCCGGAGTTCTCCTGGTGGATCACCCGCATCCGGGGGTCCTCGGCGGCGAGCCGGTCGAGCCGGGCCGGTGTCCCGTCGGTCGAGCCGTCGTCGACGAAGATCGCCTCGTACTCGTCGGGCGGCAGCGACTGCCGCCGCAGCGAGGAGACGCAGTCCTCGAGGTAGATCCCCGGGTTGTACACGGGAATGATGACGCTGACCTTGACCGGCATCTGGATCTGGGCCCTTCGGGTCTCTCGCCGTCGAACGTGCGGGCTTGGTGCGCGTCGCCCGATCGTAGTGCCACGGCCGCCGCGTTTCCCGCTCCGCCCCGCCGCCGGGAGCCCGCCGTGACGGCCCTTCCGCACCCGCCGACCGGCGTGCTCGCCGGGTCACTCGAGGCGTGGCGTCCCACCGAGGGCACGGCGCCGCCTAGTCTGCCGTTCGTGCGACTGCTCCTGACCTCCGACACCCATCTGCCGAAGCGCGCCAAGCGGCTGCCCACACCGCTGCTGGACGAACTCCCCCGCGTGGACGTCGTGTTCCACGCGGGGGACTGGGTCGACACCGGCACCCTCGATCTTCTGGAGAGCCGCAGCCGGCGGCTGATCGGCGTGTACGGCAACAACGACGGGCCCGAGTTGCGGGCCCGGCTGCCGGAGATCGCGTACGCGGAGCTTGGCGGGCTGCGCTTCGGCGTGGTCCACGAGACGGGTCCGGCGCGGGGGCGGGAGAGCCGGTGTGCCGCGCGCTTCCCCGGGGTTGACGTGCTGGTGTTCGGTCACAGTCACATCCCGTGGGACACCACCGCTCCCACGGGACTCCGTCTGCTCAACCCGGGATCGCCGACGGACCGCCGCCGACAGCCCTACTGCACTTATATGACCGCCACGGTCACCGGGGGCCGGCTCACGGAGGTGGAACTCCACCGGCTGCCCCCGCGCTGACGGGCCGGGCCGCTTCGTGTCGGTGGAAGCGGCCCGGGCATTGCGAGTAGATGCGCTCTCACGGACCTCCTTCCCACGATCGGAGGTGATACCGGGCGACTACCCCCTCCCGCGGGACTCACACACCTGATTTCCGGGTTTTCCTCCCGATTGCCGGGTCGTCGTCCCGCCGTGACCGGTGAGGAACAAGTGAGTCGGGTGAGTCGGGTGAGTCAGGGGGCTGGAGGGGCCGGACGGACTGCCCCGGCCCCAGGTGGACGGGCGGACGGCAGCGGTGTCGGTACTGGTTGCCGTATCCGAATAGGTGCAATATGTGATGAGTTGTCCGGCGGTCCGGCACCGCTTGCGGGGGGCGGGTGGCCGGGCCCTACCGCCCGCCTTCCGCGCCGGACCAGCCGGCCTCCACATGGCCGAGGCGCACCCGCTGCGGGTGGTCACCGACGGGTACGGACACGGTCTTCTCGCCGGTCGCGAAGTCGATGGCGGTGACCCGGTCGGCGCCGCTCTCGGAGACCACGCAGGACCTGCCGTCACCGCTGACGGTCGCCCAGTACGGCTTGGACGCGGTGACGAGCGGACCCTGCTGGAGGGTCGCGCGGTCGACGACGGTCGCGTAGTCGTCCATGGTGCCCGCCACACACAGCTTGGTGCCGTCGGGCCGCATGGTGATGCCGTGGTGGCGCGAGTCGTTGACCCAGGTGGTGCGGTCGTCGCTGGTGGCCGGGTTCTTCGGCAGGGTCTTGGTGCGGGTGATGCGGTCGGTGGCGACGTCGTATTCGAAGAAGCCGTTGAAGAACGACACCTGGAAGTACAGCTTCGACTCGTCCGGGGAGAACGCGGCCGGGCGCACCGCGTCCGAGTGGTCCTTCAGACCGATGGCGTCGAGCCGCTCCCGCATGTCGATCACCTTCACCTGCTTGAAGGTGGTCGCGTCGACGACCGTGATGCGGCGGTCGCCCTTCGTCCAGTCCAGCCAGGTCGCGTCGAGCGCGGTGTTCACCTCGCCGATGGACATGTTCCAGATGTGCTTGCCGTCCTTGCCGAAGACGTTCTCGTGCGGCTTGTCGCCGGTCTTGAACGAGCCGAGTTCGTCACCGGTCGCGATGTCCAGGACGTGCACCGTGTTGGAGGTCGAGGCCGAGACGGCGACGCGGTTGCCGTCGGGGGAGACCGCCATGTGGTCGGAGCGGTAACCCGACACCGGGAAGCGCCAGTTGATCCGCCCGGTGGCGAGGTCGAGGGAGACCACGTCGGCGAAGCTCGGCCGGGAGACCACCACCGAGGTGCCGTCCGGGGTGGAGTACATGTCGTCGACGAACTGGTCGTGGCCCTCGCCGACACCGTTGCGGATCGCCATGAAGTAGATCCAGCGGATCGGGTCGGCGTTGATCTCGGCCATCCGCTCGTCCTTGTCCGGGACGACGTCGATCCGGCCGATCCGTGCGAAGTCACCGGTGGACTCGATGACATCGGCGGTGCCGTCCCAGTTGTTGCCGACGAACAGCACCTCCCGCAGGGCGGGGGAGGAGTCGGCGGCCGCGGCGGTGGGCGCCGTGGCGGTGAGGACGAGCGCGGCGGCGATGGCGCACAGGTGCCTGGTTCTGCGGACCGGCATGACGGCTCTCCCCACAATCCGGGATCACGTGCCCTGAAAAGCAACTTACTGAAAAGTAAGGAAGGGAACCGTCCGCGGCAAGAGCGCGTACACGACAAAATCAGGTGCGGCCGGTCCGGTGGGGGAGGCCCTCGCTTCGGCGCCGGCCCCTCGGCCACCGCGCGGAACACCGGCTCGGCCGATCACCGGACGACCGGAGCGCCGGACGGCGCGTCCCGCCGCGGCCCGGAGGCCGCACGGCGCCGGCCGGCCGCGGGCCCACCTCACCGAGGCGGCGTGCGGCGAGATCCGGACGGCCCCCGGACTCCTCGACGCCACCGCGCGGTTGCTGGGCCACTGGACGCCCGGCGCCCGCGAGTCCGCCGCGCTCGCCCGGCCGCCGGCGGACGCCGAAGGGCCGCTGCCGGCGGGAGGGGTGCCGGACCGGCCGGGCCCCTGTGTACGACGGCCGCCCCGGCGTCCGCCGTCTGCTGAGCCCGGACCCGCCCACGGGCTCCGTCCCCGGCCTGGAGGAGACGTTCACCACCGACCGGCCCGAGTACGGTGTGCGGGCGGGCCGTGTCATGCGGTACAGCGCCTGGACGCGCTGATCACCTCCGTACCGGCGTTCCTACTCGTCCCAGGCCTGGATCATCACCTGCCCGGTGATCTTGCCGTCCCGCAGCGTGAGCATCGACTCCGACAGCACCCGCACCCCGTCCGGGTACCGACAGCTCTCGCAGTAGGCGGCGTGATCGCCCTGGACGACGCACGCCTCCAGCGTGTGCGTCATGTCGCGGCTGTAGACGTCGTCCAGCACGGCGGCGATCTCGTCCCGGCCGTGCAGGACCTTGGGGTGACTGGGCTGGGTGTTGCGGTCCACGATGCGCAGTTCCGCGTCGTCGGCGTAGAGCGACACCAGAGGCGCCGATGTGTTCGCCTCGATGCCCCGGCGGAGCGTGTCGGTGCCGAAGACGGGTTGTGACGCGGTCGTCATGACGACCCACCTCCTCCGCGGGGCCGCGGCCCGGACCTCCGGCGGGCCGGGACGGCCCCTCCTACGAGCGTCCTCCGGCCCGCCGGGCACGGCAAGCCCGGCCCCCGCGCCGCCCGGCGCCGCTCACCCGGCCGTCGCCAGGAACTGTGTGGCCGCCAGCTCCGCGTACAGCGGATCGGCGGTCACCAGTTCCCGGTGCGTGCCGACGGCCCGTACCCGGCCCGCGTCCATCACCACGATCCGGTCGGCCGCCGTCACCGTGGACAGCCGGTGCGCGACGACCAGGACCGTCGTCGTGCGCGCCACGTCGGCGACGGTGTCGCGCAGCGCCGCCTCGTTCACCGCGTCGAGCTGCGAGGTGGCCTCGTCGAGCAGCAGCAGCCGGGGGCGGCGCAGCAGGGCGCGGGCTATGGCGACCCGCTGGCGCTCACCGCCGGACAGCTTGGTGCCGCGATGCCCGACGAGGGTGTCGAGCCCGTCCGGCAGCCGGGACACCAGACCGTCGAGCCGGGTCGTCTTCAGCACCCGCGTCAGGGTGCCGTCGTCCGCCTCGGGGTTGCCCAGCAGCAGGTTGTCCCGCAGGGAACCCGACAGCACCGGCGCGTCCTGCTCGACGTACCCGATCGCGGCCCGCAGCCGCGGCAGCTCCCAGTCGGCCAGATCACGGCCGTCGAGCGTGATCACCCCGGAGTCGGGGTCGTAGAACCGCTCGATGAGGGAGAAGACGGTGGTCTTGCCCGCGCCGGACGGACCGACGAACGCCGTCATGCCCTGCGCGGGCACGGTGAACGTCACCCCGTGGTGGACGTACGGCAGGTCGTCGGCGTACCGGAAGCGGACGTCCTCGAAGGCGAGCGCGGCGGGCGCCGTGCCGGTGTCGGGCAGCCGCGCGGGCTCGGCGGCCGGTTCGGCGGGCAGCCGCAGCGCCTCCTGGATCCGGGCGAGGGCGGCGCTGCCCGTCTGGTACTGCGTGAGCGCGCCGACGACCTGCTGGATCGGCGCCATCAGATAGAACACGAACAGCAGGAACGCCACCAGCGTCCCGATGTCGATGGCGTCGGTCGCCACCCGCGCGCCGCCCACCGCGAGCACCGTGATGAACGCGATCTGCATGGCCAGCCCGGCCGTGTTGCCCGCCGCGGCCGACCACTTGGCGGCGCGCACGCTCTGCCGCCACGACTCCTGCGCGGCCTCGTGCAGCGCGCGCTCCTCGCGCGGCTCGGCACCGGACGCCTTGACCGTGCGCAGCGCGCCGAGCACCCGCTCCAGCGAGGCACCCATCACCCCGACCGCGTCCTGCGCCTGCCGGGAGGCCCGGTTGATGTGCGGCACGATCACCCCCAGCACCGTGCCCGCGAGCGCGATCACACCCAGGGTGACACCCAGCAGCACCGGGTCCACGAAACCCATCAGCACCACGGTCGCGATCAGGGTCAGCCCGCCCGTGCCGAGACCGACCAGCGAGTCCGTGGTCACCTCGCGCAGCAGGGTGGTGTCGGAGGTGATGCGGGCCATCAGATCGCCCGGCTCGGTGCGGTCGACGGCGGTGATCCGCAGCCGCAGCAGGTACGACGACAGCGAGCGCCGCGCCCCGAGCACCACCGACTCGGCGGTGCGCCGCAGCACGTACGAACCCAGCGCCCCCAGCACGGCGTTGGCGACCACGAGCGCCGACATCAGCAGCAGCGCGCCGGTGATCGCCCGGTCGTCCGAGAGGTCGTCGATCAGGTCCCGGGCCACCAGCGGCAGCATCAGCCCCGTCGCCCCGGTCATCAGGGACAGCACGGCGCCGCCCAGCAGGGCCCACCGGTGCGGTCGTACGTATCCGAGGAGCAGCCGCCAGACGGGCGGGCCGGATTCCTCTGCCGCGATGCTCACGTCGCCCCCCTCGGCGTCGGTCGGAGGTCCAGGCTACGTCGCGGGGGCGGACCCACCGCACGGCGGGCGGCGGAAGCGATCATTCCCACGTAGGGTCGGGGAAGACGGACACGGCCGATGAAGGAGTCAGCAGCATGGCGCAGGAAGTACGCGGCGTGATCGCACCCGGCAAGGACGAGCCGGTGCGGATCGAGACGATCGTCGTGCCCGACCCCGGCCCCGGCGAGGCGGTCGTCCGGGTCCAGGCCTGCGGGGTGTGCCACACCGATCTGCACTACAAGCAGGGCGGGATCAGCGACGACTTCCCCTTCCTGCTCGGCCACGAGGCCGCGGGCGTGGTCGAGTCGGTCGGCGACGGCGTCACCGACGTCGCGCCCGGTGACTTCGTGATCCTCAACTGGCGTGCGGTGTGCGGGAAGTGCCGCGCCTGTCTGCGCGGACGCCCCTGGTACTGCTTCGACACCCACAACGCGAAGCAGAAGATGACCCTGACGGACGGCACCGAACTCTCCCCGGCCCTGGGCATCGGCGCCTTCGCCGAGAAGACCCTCGTCGCCGCCGGACAGTGCACCAAGGTCGACCCCGCCGTCTCCGCGCAGGTCGCCGGGCTGCTCGGCTGCGGCGTGATGGCCGGCATCGGCGCCGCGATCAACACCGGCGACGTCGGCCGGGGCGACTCCGTCGCCGTCATCGGCTGCGGAGGCGTCGGTGACGCGGCGATCGCCGGGTCCCGGCTCGCCGGAGCGGCGAAGATCATCGCTGTCGACATCGACGACCGCAAGCTCGACACCGCGCGCTCCATGGGCGCCACCCACACCGTCAACTCC
Source organism: Streptomyces sp. NPDC014676 (assembly GCF_043084105.1). Taxonomy (NCBI): domain Bacteria; kingdom Bacillati; phylum Actinomycetota; class Actinomycetes; order Kitasatosporales; family Streptomycetaceae; genus Streptomyces; species Streptomyces sp. NPDC014676. The sequence goes on from NZ_JBIBZI010000012.1 coordinate 111,285, forward strand.
CGCGACACCGACCCCGTCGAGGCGATCCGCGAGCTCACCGGCGGCTTCGGCGCCGACGTCGTCATCGAGGCCGTCGGCCGCCCCGAGACCTACCGGCAGGCCTTCTACGCCCGTGACCTGGCCGGCACGGTCGTCCTGGTCGGCGTGCCCACCCCGGAGATGAAGCTCGAACTGCCGCTCCTCGACGTCTTCGGCCGCGGCGGCTCCCTGAAGTCCTCCTGGTACGGCGACTGCCTGCCCTCCCGGGACTTCCCGATGCTGATCGACCTCCATCTCCAGGGCCGCCTGGACCTGGCGGCGTTCGTCACCGAGACCATCCGGCTCGACGAGGTGGAGAAGGCCTTCGAGCGGATGCACCGCGGCGACGTGCTGCGTTCGGTGGTGGTGCTCTGATGACCGCCCGCATCGAACGGCTCGTCACCTCCGGGCAGTTCAGCCTCGACGGCGGCACCTGGGACGTCGACAACAACGTGTGGATCGTCGGCGACGACCACGAGGCGATCGTCATCGACGCCGCCCACGACGCCGACGCCATCGCCGGGGCGGTGGGGGACCGGCGCCTCACCGCCATCGTGTGCACCCACGCCCACAACGACCACATCGACGCCGCGCCCGCCCTCGCCGAGCGCACCGGCGCCACCATCTGGCTGCACCCCGACGACCTGCCGCTGTGGCAGCAGACCCACCCCGACCGCGACCCCGACTCCTGGCTCGTCGACGGACAGGTGATCGAGGCCGCCGGCGCCGACCTCACCGTGCTGCACACCCCGGGGCACGCGCCCGGCGCGGTCTGCCTGTACGACCCGGGACTTGCGACCGTGTTCACCGGCGACACCCTCTTCCAGGGCGGTCCGGGCGCCACCGGCCGCTCCTTCTCCCACTTCCCGACGATCATCGACTCGATCCGGGACCGGCTGCTGACCCTCCCGCCGGAGACGAAGGTCCTCACCGGCCACGGCGATCCGACCACCATCGGCGCGGAGGCCCCGCACCTGGAGGAATGGATCGCGCGGGGCCACTGAACGGTCCGCCCGGGTGACCGGCACGAAAAAGGCGACAGAAGATGTCCGGCTTACCCGTCACGCTCGGAGCGACAGCAGAGAGCCGTTGACGGGAGGCCGTACATGTCGGAGCAGTTGAAGGGCAGGGTCGCGCTGGTGGCCGGGGCGACCCGGGGTGCCGGACGGGGCATCGCCGTGGAACTCGGGGCGGCGGGCGCGACCGTGTACGTCACGGGCCGCACCACCCGCGAGCGCCGCTCCGAGTACGACCGCCCCGAGACCATCGAGGACACCGCCGACCTGGTCACCGAGGCGGGCGGCCAGGGCATCGCGGTGCCCACCGACCATCTCGAACCGGGGCAGGTGAAGGCACTCGTCGACCGGATCGCCGCCGAACAGGGCCGCCTGGACGTCCTGGTCAACGACATCTGGGGTGGCGAGACGCTCTTCGAGTGGGACGCGCCCGTCTGGGAGCACGACCTGGACAAGGGCCTGCGCCTGCTCCGCCTCGCCGTCGAGACCCACGCGATCACCAGCCACCACGCGCTGCCGCTGCTGCTGCGCCACCCCGGCGGACTGGTCGTCGAGGTCACCGACGGCACCGCCGACTACAACCGCGACCACTACCGCCTCTCCTTCTTCTACGACCTCGCCAAGTCCTCCGTCCTGCGCATGGCGTTCGCCCTCGGCCACGAACTCGGCCCGCGCGGCGCCACGGCGCTCGCCCTCACCCCGGGCTGGATGCGCTCGGAGATCATGCTCGACTATTTCGGCGTACGTGAGGACACCTGGCGCGACGCCCTCGACGACGTCCCCCACTTCGCCATCTCCGAGACCCCGCGCTACGTCGGACGGGCCGTCGCCGCCCTCGCCGCCGACCCGGACGTGGCCCGCTTCAACGGCACCTCCCTCTCCAGCGGCGGCGTCGCCCGGGAGTACGGCTTCACCGACCTCGACGGCAGCCGCCCGGACGCCTGGCGCTACATGGTCGAGGTGCAGGACGCGGGCAAGCCGGCGGACGTCACCGGTTACCGCTGACCGCCTCCGCCCTCTGCCGCGGTGATCGCCCCGGCGGCTACCTTCACCCCATGACGACGGACACGAGGCGCTTCGCCGGGTACGGGGTTCTCATCACCGGGGCGGCACGCGGCATCGGCGCGGCCACCGCCGCCCGGTTCGCCGAGGAGGGGGCCCGCGTCCTGGTGACCGACGCCGACCCCGACGCGGCGGAGCGGACGGCGATGGCGCTGGGGGACCGTGGGCTCGCGGCGGAGCCTTTCGCCTGCGACGTGACCGACCGGGCCTCCGTCGATGCGGCCGTGGCGCACGCCGTGCACGCCTTCGGCTCGCTCGACGTCCTGGTGAACAACGCCGCCCACTGCACCCCGGACGCGCCCCGCTTCGAGGACGAACCCGACGACGAGTGGGCCACGGACCTCGACGTCACCCTCACCGGCGCGTACCGCTGCTGCCGCGCCGCACTCCCGCACCTCGCCGCCTCCGGCCGGGGCGCGATCGTGAGCGTCGGCTCCGTCAACGGCCTCCAGGACTTCGGCGGCCACGCCTACAGCGCGGCCAAGGCGGGCCTGATCTCCCTCACCCGCACCCTCGCCGGGCACGCGGCGCCCCGCGGGGTCCGGGTCAACCTCGTCGCACCGGGGACCGTCCGCACCCGCGCCTGGGCGGGCCGGGACGCGGAGCTCGAAGCGGCCCGGCACCTCTACCCCCTGGGCCGCGTCGGCGAGCCCGAGGACATCGCGGCCGCCGTCGCCTTCCTCGCCTCCCGCGACGCGGCGTGGATCACCGGCACCACCCTCACCGTCGACGGCGGCATCACGGCGGTCAACACCGGGTTCCGGCAGGCACTGGGCGGGATCCCACCGCGATAGTCGATCATTTTGGGCACCGCTGACCGAATGTCACCGTTCGGTCGCACCCCGGTTCGTCCGCACAACCGATTTTCCGGTTGGGCCGTCTACCTGGCAGAGTGCGCAGGCCATGCGCCCACTTCTGCGGAAAGGCAAAACGGACTATGGGGGACACACGTAGACGGAGTGCCGTCATCCTCGGGGTCACCTCGCTGGTGGCTCCGCTCACACTCGCGCTGGGCGCGACACCGGCCCAGGCCGCGAGCTGCACCACCTCGGCGGGCCCGTACCAGAAGAAGGTGGAGAAGTTCCTCGGCCGCCCGGTCGACGGAAAGCAGTCCTCCGCCGACTGCAAGGCCATCCGCTCCTTCCAGACCAAGCACGGCATCACGCCGAACATCGGGTACGCCGGTCCCGTGACCTGGGGCGTGATGGACCTGATGAACAAGCAGAAGGCCGTCGGGAAGAACCCTAACAAGTCGGGCAAATGCCCCACCAACAAGGGCCGTATCGCCTGCGTGGACCTCACGCTCCAGCTCAGCTGGATCCAGGACGGCAAGAAGCTCGTCTACGGCCCCGTCCCGGTCCGCACGGGACGCGACGGGTACGAGACCCGCACCGGCCTGAAGAAGATCTACTGGCGCAACATCGACCACGTCTCGACCATCTACGACGTGCCGATGCCCTACAGCCAGTTCTTCGACGGCGGCCAGGCCTTCCACTCGGTCGGCGTCAGCATGTGGAACCCGCCGGGCTCCCACGGCTGCGTCAACATGACGAAGACCGCCGCCAAGAAGTACTGGTCGCTGTTGAAGAACGGCGACGACGTCTACGTGTACGGCCGCAAGCAGGGCACCTGATCGCCGCGGGGCGCCCGGCCCGCCGGGCGCCCCGCGTCCGGGCGCTTCCTCAAGGTCCGGATGTGAACTCGCCCACGTTCCTTGGCAGATGGACGTGATCAGTACCACTGCCCGAAATGTCCGATGTACGTGCGATTACTCACAGCGTCTTCACGTCCGGCGCCGTATGCTTCACGGCATGTCCACCACTGTTGAACCCTCCTCCGAGCGATCGGCTGCCGAGGTCAACGAGGAGATCCGGGCCCTGTGGCTCCGGTCGGGCGGGACACTCAGCGTCGAACAGCGCGAGGAGTACCAGCGCCTGGTCCAGGAGTGGGCCTCGGCCCTCCCGCAGCCGGCCAGGGCAGCCTGAGCGGCTGCCGGCCGATCCCCTCGGATCGTGACCCCGCCGACGGGGCACCCGTGAGTGAACGGGTGCCCTTCTCTCACTGACCTCAGCCCTCACTGACCTCAGCACTCTGCTACGGCATCCCTCGCGAGCTTTCGGCTTCGCTCGAGCGGGGAGGCGCCCCCGCTGCCGGCGAACCGCTGTCCCACCGCGTCCCTCGTGCCGCCGTCACCTTCCCCTGCCCGCCACGGAGCCGCCCCGGCGACCGTGCCGCTCGTCATCGGCCGAAGGGCCGCCCCCGCCGTCCGCTCAGCCCCATGACGCCGAGTAGTGGCGCCGGTACTCCTTGCGGTCCTGCTCCGCCCGTATCCAGCGCGACGCCACCAGGGCGACCAGGCTGCCCCCGATCACCAGCAGCCCGGGACCGACGCTGCGGGGGTCGGCCAGCCGGGACAGCAGGGTCGACGGGTCCGGGAGGATGCCCCGCACCGGAGCCGACGAGCCCGGCGAGGCCGCGTCCGGAGCCGCCGCGCCCCGCGCGTCCGACGGGGCGGGGGAGGGCGCCGCCGCACCCCCGTCGGCCCCGGGCGCCACGATGAGCCGTACGCCGAGCCGCGCCAGCGCCTTCGTCACCGGCTGGAAGTACGTCGTACCGCCCGTCCGGCAGTCACCGCTGCCGCCCGACGTGACACCGAGCGCGACGCCCTCGGAGAACATCGGACCACCACTGTCACCGGGTTCGGCGCACACATTCGACTCGATGAGACCGCTGACCGTGCCCTCGGGATAGTTCACCGTCGCGTTGAGCGCGGTCACCTCACCGTCCCGCAGCCCGCTGGTGCTGCCGCTGCGGAACACCCGCTGGCCCACCGTCGGATCCGCCACCCCCGTGATCCGTACGCCCTTGCCGCCGCCGACGGCCACCACACCGGCGCCCTCGCCGACCCGGCCGCCGGCGTACTCGATCAGCGAGTAGTCGTCCCCGGGGAAGCTGCCCCCGACCGTCGTCCCGACCTCCTGCCTGCCCTGGTTGTCGGCGAACCACACCGACCCGTCGGGCCCGCAGTGCCCGGCCGTGAGGATGAAGTCCCGTTCCCCGTCGGTCACGTTGAAGCCCGCCGAACAGCGGCCGGCCGTCGACAGGATGGGCAGCGCCCCGTTGAGCCGGGTGGTGAAGGTGCCCTCGCTCCGCTCCATGCGGACGAAACCGCCGATGCCGTCCGCCACTTCGGTCAGCTCGGACCAGTCGTCCGCCGACACCGTGCTGTCGCCCCGGACCACCACCTCGTTGGTCCGGTAGTCCATGGCCCACGCCGTCCCGGGCACGCGCGGCGCCGAACGCAGTGTCCCGGTCGCGGACTTGAAGTCGTCCATGCTGTGCCGCACCATCTTCGGCTCGGCGCCGGCCGCGCGCACCTCGGCCGCCGCCTCCTCGTCGGTGACCGCGACCACCGTCCTGCCGTCGTCGGCGATCCAGCTGCCCGCCGTACGGGACGTGCCGAGCTTCGACACCAGGGCGGCGCCCGGCCCGGCCGCCGCCTCCCCGGCGGTGGCGAACGGGACCGCGTCGGGCGCGCGGGGCTCACTGGCGACGGCGTGGGTGACCATCGTGGCCCCCAGGAGGAGTCCGCCGACGGCCGCCAGCCGTGTCACTCGCCGGACCACCCGTCGTCGTGCGTGCCTCATGCGTGGCTCCCGAACCTCGGCAGCGCGGTGCGCGCGCACCGCGAGGGCCTCCCCTGAGTCGGAGGCCCTCTTCCCATACGGGCCCGGAACCCGGCGCGTTCAGAACGGGCGCGGGCCGTCGTCCCGATGTCCGTTCACACCACGGCCCCTATCGTGTGTTCATGACCAGGATCCCGCACGAGACGTCCGGTGAACCGAATCCGCTGCACGCCCTCGACCTGGACCGCCTGCGCCGCCGCACCAGCATGAAATGGCGCACCTACCCCGAGGACGTCCTGCCCCTGTGGGTGGCCGAGATGGACGTCCCCCTGGCCGGACCGGTCGTCCGCGCCGTCACCGGGGCGATGGAGCTCGGCGACACCGGCTACCCCGCCGGCACCGCCTATGCCCAGGCGCTGGCCGCCTTCGCGGACAAGCGGTGGGACTGGGGCGGGCTCGCCGTGGAGCGCACCGCGATCGTGCCCGACGTCATGCTCGGCGTGGTCGAGATGCTGAAACTGGTCACCGGGTACGGGGACGCGGTGGTGGTGAATTCACCGGTCTACCCACCCTTCTACGACTTCGTCCGGCACCTGGACCGGGAGGTGGCCGAGGCCCCGCTCGGCGCCGACGCGCGGATCGACCTCGACGTCCTGGAGGACACCTTCCGGCGGGTGACGGCCGGCCGGCGGCGCGCCGCCTACCTGCTGTGCAGCCCGCACAACCCCACCGGCACCGTGCACACCGCCGGCGAACTGTCCGCCGTCGCCGCCCTCGCCGAACGGTACGGCGTACGCGTCGTCGCCGACGAGATCCACGCCCCGCTGACCCTCGGCGGCACCCGCTTCGTGCCGTACCTGAGCGTGCCGGGCGGCGAGCGCGGCCTGTCGCTGATGTCGGCGTCGAAGGCGTGGAACCTGGCCGGGCTCAAGGCCGCCCTCGCCGTCGCGGGACCCGGGGCGGCGGACGACCTGGCGCGGATGCCCGAGGAGGTCGGCCACGGCCCGAGCCACGTCGGCGTCCTCGCCCACACCGCCGCCCTGCGCGACGGCACCGCGTGGCTGGACGCCCTGCTCGCCGGCCTCGACACCAACCGCCGGCTGCTCGCGGACCTCCTGGCCGAGCGGCTGCCGGCGATCCGCTACCGGCCGGGCGACGCCACCTACCTCGCCTGGCTGGACTGCCGCGCCCTCGGCCTCGGCGACGACCCCGCCGACACCTTCCTCCGGCACGGCCGCGTGGCCCTCAACTCCGGCCTGCCCTTCGGCACGGGAGGAGCCGGTCACGCCCGGCTGAACCTCGCCGCCTCGCCCGAGGTGCTCGAGGAGGCGGTGCGGCGGATGGCGGACGCCGTGGAGCGCGCGGGCGGCGCCCGTGGCTGACGAGTGCTACGGCCACCCGCGGCTCGCCGCGGTCTACGATCCGCTCGACCCCGACCGGAGCGATCTCGACACGTACCTCGGCATGGTGGAGGAGTTCGGTGCCCGGCGGGTGCTGGACATCGGCTGCGGAACAGGGGTGTTCGCGCTGCTCCTGGCCGGCCGGGGGATCGAGGTCGTCGGTGTCGAGCCCGCCGGGGCGTCCCTCGACGTGGCGCGGGGCAAGCCGGGCGGCGCACGGGTCCGCTGGATCGAGGGTGACGCGACGGCGCTGCCGCCGCTGCGGGTCGACCTGGCGACCATGACGGCGAACGTCGCCCAGGCCGTCGCCGATCCCGGCGCCTGGCACGGCACCCTGCACGGAGCCCACGCGGCACTGCGGCCCGGGGGACGCCTGGTGTTCGAGACCCGCGATCCGGCCCGGCGGGCCTGGGAGCGGTGGACCCGGGAGGAGTCGTACCGCAGGACGGACGTGCCCGGCGTCGGGACGGTCGAGCACTGGCACCGGGTGACCGAGGTGGACGGCCCGCTGGTGACGTTCCGCACCACCTACGTGTTCGCCGCGGACAAAGCGGTGCTGACCTCCGACTCGACGCTGCGTTTCCGCGAGCGGGAGGAGGTCGAGGCGGACCTCGCCGGACACGGCTTCGCGGTGGAGGAGGTACGGGACGCCCCCGACCGCCCGGGCCGGGAGTTCGTCTTCGTCGCGCGGCGCCCGGACGCCTGAGCGCTCCGCCGGCGGTACGGCGATGTGCCGTCGATCGTCCGCGGCGCCGTCGTGGCCGGTCGCGCCCACGCGACGGTGGCCGCACGTCGGTACGGTCCCGCGCACCTTCGGAACCCTGCCGGACCGCGGCGGACTTCGCCGGACCTGCTTAGACTTCCCCGCATGGACGACGCGTTGCGGGACCTGCTCGGTGCGGGGAAGTACCTGTTGGTCACCAGCTACCGCAGGAACGGCACACCCGTCGCCACTCCGGTGTGGGTGGTGCGGGACGGTGACGCGCTCGGCGTGTGGACCGTCGCCGACTCGTGGAAGGTGAAGCGGATCCGCGCCCGCGCCGACGTCCTGGTCGGCCCCTGCGACGTACGCGGCAACCCGACCGGTGACCAGGTCCCCGCCACGGCGGAGATCTGCGACCCGGAGACCACGGCCCGTTACCGGAGGCTGCTCGCCCGCAAGTACGGCCTCATCGGCCGGCTGACCCTGCTGGGCAGCCGCCTTCGCCGGGGCCCGAGCGGTACGGTCGGCATCCGTATCACCCTCTGAGGCGCGGGCCGGCGGACCGTCAGGTCCAGGCCCGGAACGGCTCGTCCACCAACTGGAAGACCGGCTCGCCGCGTACCGGGTCCTTGGCCGTCGACAGCCGCACCCGGTCGCCGCCGTGGATGCCGATGGGTGGTCCCATGACCCGGCCGCGCACCACGAACCCCTCGGCCATCTCGATCAGGGACACATTGCGGGCCGCCGGGGTGTTGCGGTGCAGCACCGTGGAATGGCGAACCGTCCCGACGCCCTCGCTGCGCTCCGTGCGCAGGTCGCTGCCCTGGCAGACCGGGCAGAGCAGCCGGTGGTACATGGCGGTGCCGCACCAGGTGCAGCGCTGGAAGAGCATGGCCTCCGCATGGGCCTCGCCCTGGGGATCGAGGACACCCGTCGTGGAGCCGGCTGCCTGCTGAGCGACGCTTCCTGAGTGGTGGTACACGCTGGTCAACTCCCTGCACTCGGCCGGAACCCCGCGTGCGCGGTCACCCGGCACGCGCGTGCCGGTGCGCCCTGCCACCGTGCACAGCCACAGAGTATGGCACTCAGTGCCACCCGTAAAGGCACTCCGTACCCTCGCGTTCGGGCGGGCGTCCACACCCGAGCGCGGTCTCCGGCTCCCGCACCACCCGCCGCGAGACGACCACCACCACGTCCCGGGCCCCTCACCCGCCGCGGCGACGGGCCCGGCACCGGGCGAGGCCCGCACGTGGTCCACCGCGGCCTCCGCGTCCGCCCCCGTCCGGACGCGGACCGGGGCGCGGCGCGTTGTCGTACGTGGCGACCACCGCCGCCGTGATCGCCCCGGCGCGGAGGACGCCGTCCCGCGGACCGGCGAAGCGCGCCCGCGGGTATCCGGCCGGCGCCCGCTCGCACCGCCGGGCCACGGACGGCCCGTACGCCCGCGCCCGCCGCCAGGAAGGCCGTCATGCCGGCCGGGCACCGCTCGTGGCCGGGGAGGACCACGTCCCCCTCGGGCGGGAAGGAGCGGAAGAAGGACCGCCGGCCCACCCCGGCGAGCGCCACGACGTCGTCGGCGGCACCCGGTGCGCACCGGGCGGAACCCGGTGCCGCCGAGGCGGTGAGCCCAGGTCGTTCCTATGATCGGGCCACCGCCGTCCCCGAGGAGCCCGTATGCCGTCCGCCCGTCCCCGCGTCCTGTACGTCACCGACCTGGCCTACCCGGCCCGCGGACGCCGCTACGGCGACGAGGACGTCTTCCTCACCTCCCGGCTGCGCGAGCATGTCGGCCTCGCCCTGTGCCACCCGCGGGACGCCGTCGCCCTGATGGACGGCTTCGACGCCGTCGTGGTCCGCAACAGCGGTCCCGTACTGGCGTACCGGGACGCCTACGACGCCTTCCGCGAGCGCGCCACCGCGACCGGCACCCCGGTCTACAACCCGCTCACCGGCAGGGGCGACATGGCCGGCAAGCAATACCTGCTCGACCTGACCGCCGCCGGCCGTCCGGTGATCCCCACCGTCGACCGGCCGGAGGACCTGCACCGGCTGCCCGCGGCGAAGCGGTACGTGGTCAAGCCCCGGCTCGGCGCCGACTCCATGGGCCTGCGCGTCGTCCCCGCCGACGAGGTGCGCGGGCTCGTCGACGGCGACGTCCTGGTGCAGCCGCACATCGACTTCGTCCACGAGATCTCCTTCTACTTCGTCGACCACGACTTCCAGTACGCCCTCTACGCCCCGCTCCCCGAGCGCCGCTGGGAGCTGGAGCCGTACGAACCCAGCGGGGACGACCTGGACTTCGCCCGGGGCTTCATCGACTGGAACACCCTCGCCCACGGCATCCAGCGCGTCGACGCCTGCCGCGCGCCGGACGGCGGACTGCTGCTGGTCGAACTGGAGGACCTCAACCCCTACCTGTCCCTCGACGCCCTCGACGACACCGGACGGGAGGCGTTCGTGTCCGCCATGACGGCGTCCCTGCGCCGCTTCCTGCACGCCGCCTGAACCCGCGGGACCTCCGTCACGTACCTCTGTGCGCAAGCGGACCGACTCCCCGCGCGGCACGGAAGGAGAGCGACGTGACGACACCGTCCGGACCGGGACGGCCGCACGGCGGACCGCCCCTCGAACCCGTCCGCGTCCTGCGCCCGCGCCGCACCGACGCACTCGCGGAGCTGTTCCGGGAGTGCGAGGAGGCGGGGCGGGGCGGGTACGAGTCGGTGCCCCTGCCGCCGCACGGCTCCGAGGACCGGACACAGGAACTCCCGCCCGTCCCCGCGGCCCGGCACACCTCCGGGATCCGCCGCACCGCGTCGGCGCTCGCCGTGGCCGCCGCCGCGGTGGCGGGCTTCGGCGGCGCGCTCCTGCTCGTGGAACGCGACGCCGACGACCGCGCGGCACCCGGCCCGCGTCCGCCCACGACCGCCCCCGTCACCCCGGCCCCGCCCGCCCCCGCCGGGCAGGGATTCCTCCGCGAGGGCGACTCGGGCCCCGAGGTGACCGAACTCCAGGAGCGGCTGCTGCGCGTCCCGGACGTCTACCGGTCCGGCGCCACCGACGGCCGCTACGACGCCGCCCTCTCCGCCGCCGTCGCCCGCTTCCAGCTCTGGTACGGCGTCCGGGGCGACGAGACCGGCGTCTACGGCGACGACACCCGCCTCGCGCTGGAGTCCCGCACCGGCTGACCAGGTGGCTACCGTTCCTTCGGCACCCGGATGTCCAGCACGCACACGTCGTCGCGGCGCTCGTCCTCCAGCATCGCCTCCAGCAGCACGCCCAGGGACCCGGCCGCGTCGCCGGGATGCGCCGCCGCAGCCTCGGCCAGCCGCCCGAGACCCACGTCGATGTTCTCCGGGGGCCGCTCCACCAGACCGTCGGTGTACAGCAGGATCCGGTCACCCGGTTCGAGACGGCACTCGGCCTCCTCGAAGCGGGGCGTGGTGGTGCCGCCGAGGAGTATGCCGCTGGGCCTGCGCAGATACGTCGCCTCGCCGTCCCGCAGCAGCAGGGGCGGGGTATGCCCCGCCTGCGCCCAGACCAAACGCCGTTCCGCCGGCCGGTAGCGGGCCAGCACCATGGTCGCGGTGCCGTGGCTGTCCCGGGAGTGCAGCAGCAGGGTGTTGAGCCGGGCGAGCGCGCCGGTCAGCGAGGATCCGGTGATGACCATGCCCTTGGCGGTGAACCGCAGTTGCGCCATGGTGGCGACGGCGCCGATCCCGTGCCCGGCGACATCCCCGACGACGAACAGGGCGTCGCCGTCGGGCAGTTCGATGGCGCTGAACCAGTCGCCGCCGACGTGTATACCGGCCTGGGCGGGAAGGTAGGCGACCTCGACGCGCAGTCCGGCCAGGTCGACCACCCGCTCGGGCAGCGGCAGCAGGGCGTTCTGCAGCCGGGCGACCAGGGACCGCTCGGCCTGGAGCACGTCGTGCTGGGTGACGATGGCCCGCTCGGTCTCCACCAGGGCGAGCTCGGCCCGCCGCCGCGCGGTCAGGTCCTGCACGAAGCCGTGCACCTCGACGGGCGTGCCGTGCAGATCGGCCACCGCCTCGGCGGCGAGCCGCAGATGCCGGACACCGCGCGTGCCGCGGACCCGGAACGGGGCGTCCAGCGGCAGCCCCTCGTGGATCAGGGCGTCGACGGCGTGGCTCAGCGCGGACCGGTCCTCGGGCACCGCCATCGCGGGGAGGTCGGCGAGCCGGACGGGCCCGTCCGCGGGGTCCCGGCCGAGGATCGCGAAGACCTGCGACGACCAGGACGCCTCGGACGTGGTCAGGTTCCAGTTGGCCCAGCCGAGGTTGCCCAGCCGCTGAAGGTCGGCGAGCCGCTGCTCCTGCCGGTCGGAGGAGGCGCGCCGGCCCCAGGTGACGACCAGCGCGTCCTCCAGCCGAGTCACCCGTACGGAGTATGTGGTCAGCTCGGTGGCGCCGTTCACGACCTCCTGGTGGGCGAACGGCTCGCTCTCGTACGTCCCCTTGCCGGCCAGGGTGTCCAGACAGCCCCGCCACACCGGTGTGCCGACCAGGTCGGGCCGCACCTCCCGCAGCCGCCGCCCGGCCGGATCGCCCCCGGTGCCGCCCAGGACGTCGGCCGCCTGCGCCGTCACGGCGTCCACCCGGAAGTCCTCGGTCCCGCCGGACGGGCCGCGCAGCGGGGTCAGCAGCATCGCCGGAACCGGCAGCGTCGCGAACAGCGCCCGTACGGCGTCCGGGAGGGGGCCGGCCGCGGGCTCGGACGGGGCGGTGAACATACGCAGCCGGCCGGTGCAGAGCCGGACCACTCCGCGCAGGTGGGCGCGGTCGCGCGGAGTGAAGGGACCGGAGCGCTCGCGCAGCACACCGACGCAGATCCCCGGGCCCTCCCCGCCGGGCAGCGGCAGCCAGGCGCGCGAGCGCCACCGTCCGGGCGGGTCGCCGATCAGCAGGTACCGCGTGCTGTCCTGGGCGAAGTCCTCCAGCCAGAGGGGTTCACCGGACTCGAGGGCGACCAGCGCGGCGACCCCGTCGAAGGGGGGCACCTGACGCCACCGGGCGGCCAGCCGTTCGTCGATCCCGGCGTGCCCGAGCAGTTCGAGGCCGCCGTCGGTGCGGCGGGCGTAGATCATGACCGAGTCCGCGGCCAGGTCCTGCCCGAGGTGTTCCAGCAGGCACCGGGCCAGCTCCTGGGGGGTGCCGGTGCGCACGAGGACCCGGGCGAGGCGGCTCAGGGCGGCGGCGACGTCGTCGGGGGCCGAGTCCGCCGCCGGCGGGCCGGTCTCAGGGAGGCCGGCCGTCGTGTCCCCGGCCTCCCCGGCCGGCCGTGCGGGCGGCTCGGCGGACGGCTCACCGGACCGGGCGGGCGCCAGTTCCCCCAGGGTGATCCAGCACTCCTCCAGCAGGGTGCGGCGGGCCGCCTTGGCACGCTGGAGCAGCGTCTCGCCGGCGGCGTCGGCGGAGCATCCGCTCAGCGCCATCACGACGCCCTTGGCCCGCTCCACGACGGCCGATGTCGCGGCCTGCTCGCGCAGCCGGTCCATCTCGGCACGTTGCCGGGCGACGACCCTGGCCAGTTCCGCCAGGTCCGGCGCGGCTCCGGGCCCCACCGGGACAATGGGCTCCCTCATCACGCGATGAGCATCGCACACGTCTCCCGGTTCGTTGACCGGCTTGTTCGCCCGGAAAGCGAGCAGGGCCCTGACCAGGGGGCATGACGTGCGCGCCGGACGGGGAACCGCGGTCAGCGGCCGGACTCGGTCAGGGCCCGGGTGACCGCCCGTATGCTGCGGGCGATGTGCTGGAGCTGCGTGATCTCGGCGGCGTAGAGCTTGATCGTGTGCTCGATGACCCCCTCGTGCAGTCCGGCCCGGGGCAGGTCGGACCGGGCGGTCCGCAGGGCGGTGCGGACCACCCGGATCTCGTGCTCGACCTGGATCTGGGCGTGCCGGGCCAGCAGGACGGGGTGCCGGACGAACACCGGGTAGCTCGCGTAGCGTGCGGGCACCAGTTCACGCAGCCACTTGGCCGCCGAGCGTTCCCAGTCGTAGCTGCCGGGGGCCTTGACCTGGCAGGGCCAGTCGGGACCGAGTCGCGTGGTCGTCAGGGGCATGGTCATCGCTTCCGGGTGTACGGCGTCGTGTGGGTGGACGACGGAGTGGGGCGGCCCCGGCCCAGGGGATGACCGGGGCCGCCCCGAGTGGCCGGGCAGGGGATGCCCGGCCGAACACCCCGGCCGCCGGAGCGGGTAGGTGCCGGCGGCGTGAGGTGTCCGTGCGGGCGCCCGGTGCTGAGCGGCCGGGCCGTGATCCGTGAGCAGTATTTATATATGCAATCCGGTTTGCAAGGCGTATGAAAACATTCATGCGCGCTTTGATGGAGCCGTTCTCCACCAGGTGACCCCGGCGGGGTCAGTCCTTGAGGAAGAACTGGTGTTCGTCGGCGACGTGTTCGTACTCGTCGAGCCGGGCCTGCGTCCGCTCCGGATCCGCGTCCGTCATGGCCTGCAGCAGCGCCGCGCACATCACGACCGGAGCGGCGTAGGAGTCGAACACCAGCCGGGATCCGGTGCCGGTGGCGAAGGTGACGTCGGCCTCGTCCACGATCGGGCCCAGCGCCAGATCGGTGATCAGCGCGACCTTCAGCCCGGCGCTGCGGGCGACCCGCACCGCGGTCAGGGTCTCCTGGGCGTGCCGCGGCATGGAGAACGCCAGCACCCAGCTGCCGCCCGCTTCCCGCGACTGCAGCAGCGCGTCGTAGGCGACGCTGCCGCCCAGCGTCACGAGCCGGACGTCCGGGTGGATGCGGCGGGCGGCGTAGGCGAAGTACTCGGCCAGGGAGACGGAGATGCGCAGCCCGAGCACGGTGAGCGGAACGGACGCGGACAGCCGGCGGCCGACCTCGATGAACCGGTCGGCGTCGGCGAAGTCCCGCCGCAGGTTCTCCAGGTTCTCGATCTCGGCGTCCACCGCCGCCTGCAGCTCGTTGCCCCGGACCTCCTCGGCAAGGCCGCCGGAGCGGGTACCGAGCGTGATCGACTGGAGCCTCTCCCGCAGCGCGGGGTAACCGCTGAAGCCGACCGCCGAGGCGAACCGGGTCACCGAGGGCTGGCTCACCCCTGCCCGCTCCGCGAGATCCGTGATCGACAGGAACGCCGCCTCGGCGATGTGCTCGATCAGGTACTGGGCGATGCGCCGCTGGCCGGGGGAGAGCCGGGGCCGGTCGAACAGCGCGCGGAGCTGGGCCGTCGGGGACACCTCCGGGTCCTGGCCCGCCTTCCCCGAGGTGATCGCGGATGCCTGTGCGCGTGCCTGCTGCGGCGATCGCACCGGTGCGCCTCCTTCGTCTCCCACGGGAGTTCAACATAGCCCACCCACCGTGGTGACCAGGCCGCTCACCGGGGCACACCGGACCGCTCCACCGGGGATATCCGCGCCTCCCGGGGGAACCCGACGGCACAGCGAAGCGGAAACCCCCGACACACCAGGAGCCACCGGACATGACCGTCCCCGAGGAGAACCGGCCGAAGACCCGGGACACCGACGACACCCTCGAACAGCGGCAGGACAAGGAGACACGCGATCAGGGCGGCACCGGCCGCACGATGCGCGAGGCACTGGAGGAGGCCGAGATCAAGCCCGACGACTTCCAGGAGCGCTAGAGCACACCCGTCCTTCCCCGCCCCGACCACATTCCGAGCAGGTGAGAGCATGAGCGCCCTGAGCGCGCTGGAAGACGCCCTGGAGAACCGATGGGAAGCGCTGTGGGCGCGACTGTCCGGCCGGGAACCGGTCGAACTCGTCGACGCCCTGCGGCGTGAGTGCGACAGCCACGCCGTGGTGTGCCGGGCGGGCCGGGTGATGGTCCCCAACGCCTACGACGTGGAACTGGCCGAACCCGTGCACGAGGAACTGACCCGGCGCGGCAGCCGCGTGGGCCAGGCGCTCACCGACCGGCTGGCCCGGCACGCCGCGCGCCACGGCTACGAGTGGGCGGGCCCGCTCGCCGTGCACGTCCGCCGGTCCTCCGAGGTCCCCAACGGCCGCTTCCGCGTGGCGAGCAGCGTCATGCCGCACGTGAGCGCCGCGGGTTTCCAGCGGGCGGGAGACTAGTCCTCGGCCTGTCCCGGCCGACTGCGCGCCGGGCCCGGCCGACCGTCGCACAGTGCCCCGGACGGCCGTCGTCCGGCACGTCGCCCTTCGGGTGTCAGGGCGCCCGGTGCACGACGGCCGGGGCGTGCGCGGCGAGCTCCTCGAGCGGGGCGCCGGTCAGCCGGCACCCCGTCCACTCGTCCAGCAGCTCCGCCCCGAGCGACTTGTAGAACCCGATGGCCGGCTCGTTCCAGTCCAGCACCGTCCACTCGAAGCGCTCGAAGCCGTTCTCCCGGCAGATCGCCGCGAGGGCGGCGAGCAGCGCCTTGCCGTGTCCGGAACCCCGGGCGTGCGGACGGACGTAGAGGTCCTCCAGATGGAGGCCGCGCGTGCCGGTCCAGGTCGAGAAGCGCGGGAACCACAGCGCGAACCCGGCGATCTCGCCGGTGCCGTCGTCCTCCGCGATCAGGACGGACGCGGCGGGGTGCTCCCCGAACAGCGCCCGGTGCAGCTGTTCCTCGGTGGCGCGTGCCTGCTCGGCGGCCTTCTCGTAGGCGGCGAGTTCGCGGATCATCGCGCGGATGTCGGGAATGTCGTCCACGGTGGCTGTTCTGATCATGTCCCAGAGCCTGCGGCACCGTTCCGGATCGCGTCCAGCCGGTTTCGGGGACCGGGACGGCCCCGGGCACCGGACCTTCACCCACCGGCCGTGCTACGCCCCGGTGCCCGCGCCCGGCAGGGCGGACCCCGGCACCACGAGGTCGGCCAGGTCCCGTGTCGCGGCCACCAGCGCGGCGTTGCGCTCGTCCGTGCGCAGCACCCACGCCACCGCCTCCTCGTGGCTCTTGCCGAACTCCTCGTGCCGGGCCACCAGTCGCCGCACCCGCTCCTCCCCGTCCGGATCGCAGAACCACACCTCGTCGAGGAGCGGCCGCACCCGCGCCCAGGCGCCGGTGTCCAGCAGCAGGTAGTTGCCCTCCGTCACCACCAGCCGGGCCGCCGGCGGTACCGGGAGCGCGCCCGCGAGCGGCTGCTCCAGCGTCCGCTCGAAGCCCGGGGCGTACACGACGTCGTCGTACGTCTCCTCGCGCAGCCGCCGCAGCAGTGCCGCGTACCCGGCCGCGTCGAAGGTGTCCGGGGCGCCCTTGCGGTCGCGGCGGCCGAGGCGGTCGAGTTCGGCGTCGGCGAGGTGGAAGCCGTCCATCGGGACGTGCGCGACCCACGGCTCCCCGGTGCCGTTCAGCTCCCGCACCAGCCGCTCCGCGAGCGTGGACTTGCCCGCGCCGGGACTGCCGGCGATGCCGAGGATCGCGCGCCGGCCGCCCCGCGGAAGGGCACGGGCACGGCGGAGGAGGTCGTCGAAGGTCAGCGTCACACGGGAGAGTGTGTCACCCGGGAAGCGGGCGATCCGCCGCCATGTGGCCCGCGCCACCCACTGTCCGGCACCGTACCGGGGAACGGTGTCCTGTATGACGGATCCAGGTCTGCCCGATGACATCCTCGCCTGCCTCTTCGACCTCGACGGCGTCGTCACCAGGACGGCCGTCGTCCACAAGGCCGCCTGGAAGGAGATGTTCGACGCCTTCCTCCGCGAACGGGACGGCGACGCCTTCCGGTCCTTCAGCGACGCCGACTACGACGAGTACGTCGACGGCCGCCCGCGCGCCGACGGCGTCCGCACCTTCCTCGCCTCCCGCGGCATCGAACTCCCCGACGGCGACCCCGGCGACCCGCCCGACGCCCGCACCGTGCACGGCCTCGGCAACCGCAAGAACGAACTGCTGCTGGAGAGGATCCGCACCGACGGCGTGGAGGCCTACGACGGCACTCTGAACTACCTCGCCGCGGTCCGCGCCCGCGGACTGCGCACCGCGATCGTCTCCTCCAGCGCCAACTGCCGTGACGTCCTGCGGTCGATCGGCGCCGAGCACCTCTTCGACGTCCGGATCGACGGCGTGGTCGCCGCCGAACGCGGCCTGCCGGGAAAGCCGGAGCCCGACACCTTCCTCGCCGCCGCGGCGGACCTCGGCGTCGAGCCGTCCCGGGCCGCCGTGTTCGAGGACGCGCTGGCCGGCATGGACGCGGGCCGCGCCGGGCACTTCGGATACGTCGTCGGCGTGGACCGGGTGGGCCAGGCCGACGCGCTGTACGCGCACGGCGCCGACCGGGTCGTGACGGACCTCGCCGAACTCGGGGGTGACAAGTGATCACACAGCGGGCGTACGCCGTCGAACCGTGGACCGTGCGCGAACGCAGCCTGGACCTCGACGTCCTGGCACAGAGCGAGTCCGTGTTCGCGCTGTCCAACGGCCACGTCGGCTGGCGCGGCAACCTCGACGAGGGCGAACCGCACGGCCTGCCCGGCTCCTACCTCAACGGCGTCCACGAACTGCACCCGCTGCCCTACGCCGAAGCCGGCTACGGCTACCCGGAGTCCGGCCAGACGGTCATCGACGTCACCAACGGCAAGGTGATCCGGCTGCTGGTCGACGACGAACCGTTCGACCTGCGCTACGGGCGCCTCGTCAGCCACGAGCGGACCCTGGACCTGCGCCGGGGCGTCCTCGAGCGGGTCTGCGAATGGACCTCCCCGGCCGGCTCCACGGTCCGGGTGCGCTCCACCCGGCTGGTCTCCCTCACCCAGCGGGCCGTCGCCGCCGTCGCCTACGAGGTCGAGCCCGTCGACAGCCGCACCCGCGTGGTGCTGCAGTCCGAACTGGTCGCCAACGAGAGCCTGCCCGGACCGGACGGCGACCCGCGTGCCGCCCGCGCCCTGAAGTCCCCGCTGGAACCCGAGGAGGACTTCGCCGAGGACCACCGGCTCCGCCTGGTGCACCGCACCCGGCGCAGTGGCCTGCGCGTCGCCGTGGCCGCCGACCACGTCGTCGAGGGCCCCGAACGCACCACCACCGGCTGTGAGAGCAACGAGGACGTGGCCCGGCTGACCGTGACCTCCGTCCTGGAGCCGGGACAGCGGCTGCGGGTGGAGAAGCTCGTCGCCCACGGCTGGTCCGGCGCCCGTTCCCGGCCCGCGATGAGCGACCAGGTGGAGGCGGCGCTGGCGGCCGCCGCGCACAGCGGCTGGCAGGGACTCCTCGACGAACAGCGCGCCTACCTCGACGACTTCTGGGCCCGCGCCGACGTCGAGGTCGACGGCGACGAGGAGATCCAGCAGGCCGTACGCTTCGCCCTGTTCCACGTCCTGCAGGCCGGGGCCCGCGCCGAGCGGCGTGCGATACCCGCCAAGGGGCTGACCGGCTCCGGCTACGACGGTCACGCCTTCTGGGACACCGAGGTGTTCGTGCTGCCCCTGCTGATCTGCACCGTGCCGGACGCCGCCGCCGAGGCGCTGCGCTGGCGGCAGACCACCCTGCCCGTCGCACGCGAACGCGCCGCCCAACTCGGCCTGCGCGGGGCCGCGTTCCCCTGGCGCACCATCGAGGGCTCGGAGGGCTCCGCCTACTGGCCGGCCGGCACCGCCGCCTTTCACGTCAACGCCGACATCGCCGACGCCGTGGTGCGCTACGTCCAGGCCACCGGCGACGAACGCTTCGAACGCGACACCGGCGTGGAGCTGCTGGTGGAGACCGCCCGCCTCTGGCGCTCCCTCGGCCACCACGACGACCGGGGCGTCTTCCACATCGACGGGGTCACCGGACCGGACGAGTACAGCGCCGTCGCCGACGACAACACGTACACCAACCTCATGGCCCGCGCGAACCTGCTGGCCGCCGCCGACGCCTGCAAACGCCACCCCGACGCCGCGGCGGCCCTCGGCGTCGACGAGGAGGAGAGCACCGGCTGGCGGTCCGCCGCCGAAGCCGTGCACGTCCCCTACAACGACGAACTCGGCGTGCACGAACAGCACGCGGGCTTCACCCGCTACCAGCGCTGGGACTTCGCCGGCACCCGCGCCGACCAGTACCCGCTGATGCTGCACTTCCCCTACTTCGACCTCTACCGCAAACAGGTGATCAAGCAGGCGGACCTGGTGCTGGCGATGTACACCTGCGCCGGCTACTTCGAGGAGGTCTTCGACGAGGAGCAGATCGCCCGCGACTTCGCCTACTACGAGCCGCTGACCGTACGGGACTCCTCGCTGTCGGCCTGCGTCCAGGCCGTCCTCGCCGCCCGCACCGGCCACCTGGACCTGGCTCACGCCTACACCGCCGAGGCCGCCCTGATGGACCTCGCGGACCTGGAGCACAACACCCGTGACGGACTGCACATCGCCTCCCTGGCCGGCACCTGGACCGCCCTGGTCGCCGGGTTCGGCGGCATGCGCTGGGACGACGGCAGCCTCCGGTTCGCGCCCCGGCTGCCGTCGAGGCTGCGCCGCCTGGCGTTCACCCTGCGCTTCCTCGGCCGGTGCCTGCACGTGGAGGTCACCGGGGACCGGGCGACGTACACGCTCCGCTCCGGAGCGCCGCTGACCATCCGTCACCACGGCACCGAGCTGACCGTGCGCGAGGGCGCCCCCGCCGGGTGTCCCGTCCCGCCGCCCAGGTCCCGCCCGGCGCCCGAGCAGCCCCCGCACCGGGTCCCGCACCCGCGCTGACCGGCGGCGGGCCCGGAGCGGATGGCCGTATCCCGTCCTGCGGGCCCGTCGCACGCGGGTTAGTTTGTCGGTGATCTCCGGAACGCCGGTTTCCCGGAACCCGTCCTTCAGAGCGCAGGGCCCGTGGAACCCGGGACCCGATGACGCGCGGGAATGAGGGACGGACGATGAGCGACGGCACCGGTGCCCTTCTCACCGGCATACGCAAGCGCGAGCGGCGGGCCGGACCGGGCCCGTCACCGCGCGGCGGCACCCGCCCGCTCGCGGTGCTCGCCGCCGTCTTCACCCTTGCCCAACTCGCCCTGGTCCGCCCCGTGCTGGGCCTCGGCTGGGACGAGATCGTCTACACCAGCCAGGTCACCTCCCACCACCCGGCCGCCTTCTTCAGCGCCCCCCGCTCCCGAGGGGTGTCCCTGCTGGTGGCGCCCGTCGCGTCCTGGTCCGAGTCCACCGCCCTGCTGCGCGTCTACCTCGCGCTGCTCTCCGGCCTCGCCCTCTTCCTGGCCCTGCGCTCCTGGCGCGGCCTGTTCCCCGTCCGGGTCCTGGTCACCGCCGGCGCCTTCTTCGCCTCCCTGTGGATCACGCTCTTCTACGGTTCCCAGGCCATGCCCAACTACTGGGTCGCCGTCGGCGCGCTGACCGCCGTCGGCTGCTTCCTGCGCCACCGCGCGGACCCCTCGTCCGGCGGCCCCCTGTGGGGAGTGGCTGCGGGGGCCGCGCTCATGGCCTGGATGCGGCCCACCGACGCCGTCTGGGCGACGCTCCCGCTCCTCGTCCTCGCCCTGGCCGGCCGGCACGGGCGGTTCCTGCTCGCCCTCGCCGGCGGTCTGCTGGCGGGAGGGGTCCCGTGGGTGGTCGAGGCGTACACCGCGTTCGGCGGCCTGCGGGAGCGGCTCGCCGAGGCCTCCCGCATCCAGGGCGGGCTCGGCCTGGACATCGCCGTCGACGACCAGCTGCGCAGCCTGGGCGGGCGCGCCCTGTGCCGTCCGTGCACGGGCTCGATGCCCCACCCGGTGATCACCCTGTGGTGGTTCGTGCTGCCGCTGCTCGCCGTCCTCGGACTGGTCGTCGCCGTGCGGGCCCGCCGCACCCTGCGGACCGTGGTGCCGCTGGCCTGCGCCACGACCGCCGCCCTGCCCTACCTGTTCATGATCGAGTACGCGGCGCCCCGCTTCCTCCAGCCCGCCTACGCCCTGCTCGCGATCCCGGTCGCCGACGCGCTGTGGTACCTGGTCACGGCACCGCGCGGAAAGTGGCGGCCGGCCGCCGCGGTCCTGGTCGCGCTCGGGCTGGCCGGTCATCTCACGGTGCAGCTGACCGTTCTCGCGCACACCGTGGACCGCAACGTCGACAGCCGCCGGGACTGGGCCCGTGCGGCCGACGACCTGCACCGGCTCGGTGTCCGCCCGCCCTGTCTGATCACCGGCCACGAGGCGATCCCCATCGGCTACTACACCGGCTGCTCCTCCGGCGCGACCGCCGGGAACAACGAGAACACCACGGCCGCCGAGATCCTGCGCACCGCCGGCCGTGTCCCGGTCGCCGCCCTCACCGGGCCCGGCGGCACACCGCCCGGGTACGCCCGCTCCTGGCCCGTCCACCGGATCGGCGACCTTCAGGCCCGTATCGGCCCGGCGCCCGGCCCTCCCGGTCCCGGCTGACGGCGACGGGTTTCCCGCGCACCCGGTCCAGGTAGGAGTCGGCTGTCGGTGCGCGAAGAGGCGACGAGGGGGAGGCGGCATGACGCGGAGCGATCACGAAGGGCGGCTGGGGGAGGAGTTCTTCACCCCGGGCGGCTCGTCCTTCACCGAGTTCCTGGCGGCCCACCGCCCCGAACTGCTCGGCACCCGCACCCTGCCCGAGGGGGTCCGTGCCGCGGAGGTCCCGCACGGCACCACGATCCTCGCCCTCACCTACGCTGACGGCGTACTGATCGCCGGTGACCGCAGGGCCACCATGGGCAACCTGATCGCCCAGCGCGACCTGGAGAAGGTGCTGCCCGCCGACGACCACACCGCCGTCGCGATCGCCGGCTCCGTGGGGACCGCCCTCGACATGGTGCGGCTCTACCAGGTCGAACTCGCCCACTTCGAGAAGATCGAGGGCGTCCCGATGACCCTCGGCGCCAAGGCGGCCCGGCTCGCCGCCATGATCCGCCAGAACCTCGCCCAGGCCATGCGGGGCCTCGCCGTCGTCCCGCTGCTCGCCGGCTACGACACCACCGCACCCGGGGGAGGGCGGGGCCGGATCTTCTCCTACGACGCCGCCGGCGGCCGCTACGAGAAGTACGGCTTCCACGCGGAGGGCTCCGGATCCCCGTACGCCAGGGGCGCCCTCAAGAAGCTCCACCGGCCCGGCATGTCCCGCGACGAGGCCGCCCTGGCCGCCCTGGAGGCCCTCTACGACGCCGCCGAGGACGACTCGGCGACCGGCGGCCCCGATCTCTCCCGCCGTATCTTCCCGGTCGTGTCGGTCATCACCGAGGACGGCTACGAACGGCTCGGCGAGACCGGGATCCGACGGCTGAGCCTCGACATGGCCGGCCGGCGTCGCTCCCGCCCGGACGGCCCGAACGCGCCTCTCTGATTCCTCGCGGGGACCCTCCCTGTCATCACACGCACCGAGGTTAGAGATCGCGTCACGGGAAACGCGGATCTGACACCGAGGCGAACGAGCCGACGCAGCACGACAGGGAGGAAGCCATGGGCACCGAGCCGATGGGGGACGACGCCTACCAGCCCACCGGGAGCAACGAGGAGCAGGAGGACGCCGCGCCGCTCGACATGCAGGACGCCCTCGACGAACGGACCTACGACGACACCCTCGACGAGGGCTACTCCCCGCCGGAGAAACCGCTCGGCGTGACCAAGTACGGCACCACGGCCGCGGAGCAGCACGACGGGGAGAGCCTCGACCAGCGGCTGGCCCAGGAGGTGCCGGACGCGTCCGCGCCCGCCGGGGACGCGGTGGGCGACCTCCCCGGCGGCGAGGGCGAGCCGGTCGACCCGGAGGCGGGCACCGGCCGTGCCGGACGCCTGGTCGCCCCGGACGAGGGCGCCCACACGGACACCACCAAGGAGTCCGTCGCCGAGGACGTCGGCATCGACGCGGGGGCGGCCGGGGCGGAGGAGGCCGCGATGCACGTCGTGGAGGACGGGACGGCGCTCCCGGAGGACCGGGACAGAACCTGACCCCGGCACGCCGCCGGCCCGGTGCGCGAGCGTACCGGGCCGGCGGCGCGGTCCTGTCCGCGCACGGGTGTACGCGGGTTCAGGGCAGCATCTTGTCCAGGGCGGCGGGTCCCTCCTCGTCCAGCTTCCGCCTGGCCCACTCGAGGTTGTGCGGGGTGAGGTCCTTGCCCGAGGCAAGGACGATGTCCTCCGGCGACACATCGGTGCCGGTGCGGGCGTGGAGCAGGCTGTCCGGGGTGGCGCGGTCCGCGGACCGCCGGGACGCTTCGGGCTGGGACGCGTCGGGCTGGGACGTCGACATCTTCTGGCTCCTCGGGTCCGGATCGCTGGAGCGGCCCCGGTGCTGTCATCGGGTCCTATGCCCCACCATTCAACGCGGGAGCCCGCCGTGCATCCGGAACGCCCGCGGCACCGCGGTGAAGGGCCGCTCCTCCTGGCTGCCGGGGTACCTTCCCCGGCCCGGTGGAAACCTGCTCCGCGAGCCGCCTAGAAGGGTGAGAGCGTCAGCCGCAGGCCCGTGGGCGCCGTGTCCTGGATGTACGAGGCGAAGTCGGCCACGTCGTCGAAGGCGAAGCCGTACGCCTTGCCGTCCTCGGTGGCCGTGTGGATCGCCTTGGAGTAGTGGTTGGTGAGCTCGGTCCGGTAGAAGACCGAGGCGTCGGCCGTCGGCTGGTCGGGGTGGCTGAGCAGCGTCGAGCGGTTGAAGCCGGCGCCCAGCACGGCGGCGACCGGGCCGGTCGTGCCGTCGTTGGGGGCGGCGAGGGCGCCGTCGCAGAAGAGGACGTCCCGCGTGGAGGGCTTGCCGAAGGAGACCTGGGCGGGCCCGTCGAAGGTGAACCGCTCGCCGCGCACCCGGCCGGTGAAGGTGCCGGCGTTGGTGGTGACCTTGAGGTCCCGGCCGGTGTAGGTGCTCCACACCTCGTCGATGTACGGGGCGAAGTAGTCCTTGGCGAACAGCCCGGCGTCCAGACCGTGGCCGGGGGCGATGATCCGGGTGTCGTCCACGACGAGCCGGGAGAACGCCTCCACCCGCTTGACGGCGGCGAACGCCGCCGCGCGCCCGCCCTCGCGCACGGTGCCCGTCGTCTGGTCCTTGGCGCCGGTGAGCCGGATGCCCATCGGCACGCTGAACATGTCGACCATGGTCGTGTTGCAGAACATGCCCGAGGAGTTGTACGTGAACTCGGCGCAGTCGTGCAGCACGCCGTAGTTGGGGTCGGAGGTGACCCAGCCGGCCGGGTACTGCAGCGCCGCGTTGCCGTTGCCGTCCGTGACGACCTTGAACTTGAGCTTCGCGCCGAGGGAGACGTAGATCCGGCCGGACATGTACGGCAGGGACAGTTCGGTCTCGCCGCTGCCGGCCAGGTCGATCGCGTAGTCGGTGAAGCCGTCGGGGCCGTTGTCGGAGGCGGCGACCGGGGCGACGGTGCCCTCCGGGGTGACCCGGACCTGACGGCCGTCCACGTTGCCCACGATGTAGAGGTGCACGTTCGCGTTGCCGAAGGAACCGCTGTTGTTGACGACCGTCAGCGGCAGGGCCCCCGCCGCCGCCGTACCGGCCTTCCGCTCGCCGGACTGGTCCGCGAGGGCGTGCGGGGCGATCGCCGCCGCCGCGGGGATGGCCACGGCGGCTCCGCCGAGGGCGAAGAGGACTTTGCGGCGGCCGAGGTTGCGCTGATGACGGGGGGTCATGTGGGGGATCTCCAGGAGTATGCGTGCGGATTCCTGACCACGCCGGCCGACCGGGGGAGGAGAGCAGCGGAGAGCGCTCTCAAAGCGGTACGTCGGGACCGGCGCGCGACATCGATGCTAGGTGCGGCCGTGGCCCCCGCCAACGGTCCGACTTGTCCGCAACCCCGCGCTGACCTGCGATTTTTTAAAGAGGGGGCGAAGATCCGGCGATCGTTTAACCGGGCTTTAAGGGCCGCTTAAGCCGGTCCGGCCCGGCGACCACGCAGCGCGTCGGGAGTGCTTCGTTCCGCAGTCGCCCGGTGGGGCCGTCAGCGCGCCCGGCCGTCCAGCCGTGCCTCCGCCGCGGCCAGGATCTCCGTCACCCGGAGCGCGAACGCCGCGTCGCAGGGGTGGGGGGTACCGGTACCGGCCGCGGTGAGGAGAGCGTCCGCGGCCCGGGTGAGCGCCGGCACCGCGCCCTCGGAGGCCTCCGGGAGGGAGGTGACGCCCGCCGTGCCGCGGAGCTCGACCACGGCGCCGGCCGCCGCCGGGGGAGCGGTCAGGCTCAGGGTGAGGCTGCTCGACGCGCCGCCCGCGTGGTCGAGGACGAGATGGACGGTGTCGCCGGGACCGTACGCCGCCGCCGTCACCCGCCGCGGTGCGCCGAGCACCGGGAGCAGGACGGACAGGGCGTGCGGGCCGACGTCCCACAGGGCGCCCTTCTCCCGTCGCCACGCGGAGGCGGCGAAGGGATTGCCGTCGGAGGTGAACACCGCCCCGAGCCACTGCGCGCGCCCGGTGAACCAGCCGCCCACGCGTGCCTGTTCGGTGATCCACGCCTCCGGTCCCGGCTGGAAGCGGGTGGTGAAGAAGACCACGGACGCGACCCCCGCCTCCTCGGCCGCCCCGACCACCGCGCGCCCCTGCGCGACGGTCGGCGCGAGCGGCTTGTCGAGCAGCAGATGGCACCCGGCCCGCGCCGCGCGCACCGCCAGCTCCGCCTGCACCGCGGGCGGCAGCGCGACGGCGACGGCGTCCACGTCGGCGAAGAGCGCGTCGACGTCGTCGTACGCCCGGGTGCCGTGCAGAGCGGCCAGCTCCTCGGCGGCATCGGGCCGGCGGCCCCACACGCCGGCGAGTTCGAGGTCCGGGTGCCCGCTCAGCGCGGGGGCGTGGGCCGCCCGCGCCCAGGGTCCGGTGCCGAGCAGTCCGATCCGCATCCCGCCGCCTCTCCCGGTGCGGCGACCGCCGCCCGGCCGGTGTCCCGGCGCGCTCCGCCGGCGCGCTCCGGTCAGTACGGTGGTCCCCGCCGGAACGTCCTGTCAACGGCCGCTCGCCGGGAGGCGCGGAGCTCAGTCCGCGGGCTGGTTGATGTTGACCATCCAGGGGATGCCGAAGCGGTCCGTGCACATCCCGAACACGTCCCCCCACATCTGCCGCTCCAGCGGTACGTCCACCGAGCCGCCGTCGGACAGCTTCTCCCAGTAACCGCGCAGTTCGGGCCCGTCCTCACCGCTGACGCTCACGGCGAAGTTGTTCCCCGGGACGTACGTCATGCCCGGCGGCATGTCGGCGCCCATGAGGGTGAAGCCGGCCGCGCTCGTCAGCATGCCGTGCATGATCTTGTCGGCGTTGTCGGTTCCGGGCCGGCCGAAGTCACCGTACGTGTTGAGCCGCAGCCGGCCGCCGAAGACCTCCTGGTAGAACTCCAGCGCGTGCCGCGCGTTCCCGTCGAAACTGAGATACGGGTTGAGGAGCGAGGCCATGATTACCTCCCGGAACGTCCGCGAAGAGCCGGCTGCGCGCAGCGTAACGCCGGGCACCGGCACCCGCGCGGCGGCGGTGTCGCGGGCGGGGCCCCGATTCAGTGCCCCGGCCGCTGAATGCGTTCGCTTTCTTCTATTGGATTTCGGACCGTGCGGGGACCAGGCTGGTACGCGCTTTCCGAGACCGTGAGACGACAGCCGGAAGAGGTCACATGCACACCCGCCGTATCGGTGATGTCGAGGTCGGCGCCGTCGGCCTGGGCGCCATGCCCATGTCGATCGAGGGGCGCCCGGACGAGACCCGCTCCCTGGCCACCCTGCACGCCGCGCTGGACGCCGGCGTCACCCTGATCGACACCGCGGACTCCTACCACCTGCACGCCGGCGAGGCCGGCCACAACGAGACCCTGATCGCCAAGGCCCTCGCCTCCCACGAGCGGGGCGGTGACGTCCTGGTCGCCACCAAGGGCGGTCATCTGCGCCCCGGTGACGGCAGCTGGACCCAGGACGGCAGCCCCGGGCACCTGAAGCGGGCATGCGAGGCGTCCCTGCGCCGGCTCGGCGTGGAGGCCATCGGGCTCTACCAGTTCCACCGGCCCGACCCCCGCGTCCCCTACGCCGAGTCCGTCGGCGCGCTGCGCGAGCTGCTGGACGAGGGCAAGATCCGCATGGCCGGGGTCTCCAACACCGATCCGGAGCAGATCCGGCAGGCCCACGAGATCCTCGGCGGCCGGCTGGTCTCGGTGCAGAACAAGTTCTCCCCGGCCTTCCGCTCCAGTGAGCCGGAGCTGCGCCTGTGCGACGAGCTCGGCATCGCGTTCCTGCCCTACAGTCCCTTCGGCGGCATCGCCCGGGCCGGTGAACTCGCTTCGGCCCACGCCCCGTTCGCACGGATCGCCCGGGTGCGCGGGGTGAGCGCGTACCAGGTGTGCCTGGCGTGGATGCTCGCCAGGTCGCCGGTCGTCGTCCCCATTCCGGGCGCGAGCCGGCCCGAGTCGGTCCGTGACTCGGCGGGCGCCGCCGACCTCGTCCTGACGGCCGAGGAGATCGCGGAGCTGGACGCCGTCTGAGTCCGCCCCCCGCCTGTCCCGGGCGCTGGACGCCGCGGGCGGGCACCCGCGCGCCCTGGTGCACTCCTGGCGCACGGGTGTAGAAAGCGCTTGCTGAAGAAAGTCACAGGGGAGGACCACCACCCATGGCGTCGTCGCTGGAAAGACCGCTCGACCACCGCTACCGCGGCGAGCACCCGGTCCGCACCCTCGCCTATCTCTTCCGCGCCGACCGCGGCCGGCTCGCCGCCGCCGTCGGCGTCTTCACGGTCAAGCACAGCCCGGTCTGGCTGCTGCCGCTGATCACCGCGTCCATCATCGACACCGTCGTGCAGCACCAGCCGGTATCCCGGCTGTGGACCAGCACCGGCGTCATCATGTTCATCCTGCTGGTCAACTACCCGCTGCACGTGCTGTACGTCCGGCTGCTGTACGGCAGCGTCCGCCGCATGGGCACCGCCCTGCGCTCCGCGCTGTGCACCCGCATGCAGCAGCTCTCCATCGGCTACCACTCCCGCGTCAGCGCCGGCGTGCTCCAGGCCAAGGTCGTCCGGGACGTGGAGACCGTCGAGCAGATGGTGCAGCAGACCGCGGAGAACGGGCTCGGCGCGCTCACGGTCCTCACCGGCGGGCTCGTCATCATCGCGATCCGCACCCCCGAGTTCCTCCCCGTCTTCCTGATCGTCGTGCCCGCCGCCGCCCTGCTCGTCGCCAGGCTGCGGGCCAGACTGCGCACGCACAACGAGCACTTCCGCCACGAGGTGGAGACGCTCTCCTCCCGGGTCACGGAGATGACCCGGCTCATCCCCGTCACCCGCGCCCACGGCCTGGAGGGCAAGGCGCTGCGCCGGATGGACGGCACCCTGAACCGGCTGCTCACCTCCGGGAACCGGCTGGACCTGGTCAACGGCCGGTTCGGCTCGCTGGCCTGGGTCGTCCTCAACGTCGTCGGCGTGATGGTGCTGGCCGGCGCGGCCCTCATCTCGTACTACGACGTCTGGGGCGTCACCGCCGGCGACGTGGTGATGCTCAGCGCCTTCCTGACCACGCTCACCAACTCCACCACCACGCTCGCGGGACTGGCCCCGGTCATCACCAAGGGCCTGGAGTCCGTCCGCTCGGTCGGCGAGGTCCTCCAGGCCCCCGAACTGGAGGACAACGAGGGCAAGGCGGAGGTCGGCGGAGTGCGCGGCGCGATCACCTTCGAGGGCGTCGGCCACGCGTACGACACCGACGGGCGCCCCGCCGTGCGCGACTTCACCCTCGACGTCGCCCCGGGCGAGACCATCGCGCTCGTCGGCGCCTCCGGGGCGGGCAAGTCCACCGTGCTCAACCTGGTCATCGGCTTCATCCGCCCGACCTCCGGCCGGCTGCTGCTCGACGGCACCGACATGAACGGCCTCGACCTGCGCACCTACCGGCGCTTCCTGTCCGTGGTGCCCCAGGAGTCGATCCTGTTCGACGGCACCGTCCGGGAGAACGTCGCCTACGGCATGGACGACGCCGACGAGGAGACGGTACGGGCCGCGCTGCGCGACGCCAACGCGCTGGAGTTCGTCGACCGGCTGCCCCAGGGCCTCGACACCCTCGTCGGGGAGCGCGGCGCCCGGCTGTCCGGCGGGCAGCGCCAGCGGCTCGCCATCGCCCGCGCGCTGATCCGGGACCCGAAGGTGCTGGTCCTGGACGAGGCGACCTCGGCGCTCGACACCCGCTCGGAGGCGCTGGTGCAGGAGGCCCTCGCCCGGCTGCTGCGCGGACGCACCACGTTCGTCGTGGCGCACCGCCTCTCCACCGTGCGCGGCGCCGACCGGATCGTGGTGATGGCGGACGGCCGCATCCAGGAGATCGGCACCCACGAGGACCTGCTGCGCCGGGGAGGGGCGTACACGGCGCTGCACAGCGGTCAGGCGGCCTGACCACCCCGAACCCACCGACAGCCGACGGGCTCCGCCACGACCGGGCCCGTGCGGGCCCGGGACGGGGTCCGGGGTGCGGCCTCGGGGACGGGTGTCCCGCCGTGTCCGAGCCCGCTCGGGCGGTGTGGGCAAGATCCGGTCAGGGCCGGAAGGGGGCCGGGGCGTGGCCCCGGGGACGGGAGGGGAAGGAGCGGCGGGGGCGGAACACGCTTGGCTTCGTGTCGTCGCGGTCAAGATGCGAGTGGTTTCGGTCAATTGTGCCCACATGGGCCCAGGGGATGAGTGCTTCCGCCTGGTCCGGGCATACGCAGCGAAAACCAGAGAGGGGGCGCTTCGTGCTCGGACCGGACCCGAAGGCCGTCAGACGGCTGCTGACGCGGTACGCGACACTGCGGATAGCCCAGGCGGAACGGTATTCGCCGGCGGCGGCGCGCGAACTGGAGGAGGTCGGTTCCGCGCTCCGCGGGATGACAGGGGCGTCCTGCGTCCGCGACGCCATCGCGCTGGCGGACGACCTGCTCGACCGGGCGCGGCCCGCGGCCGGCCGGACCCCGGAGGCGGACGGGGAGAGCGGCCTGCCCCTGGCCGTCTGAGCCACCGGACCGCTCACCCTTTCACCCTTTCACCCGCCGCCCGTTGAACGACGAGCGGTACGCGTACGGCGTCGTGCCCACGACCTTGCGGAACCGCTCGCGGAACGCCGTGGGCGAACCGAACCCGGCCTGCTGGGCGATCCGCTCGACCGTGTGGTCGCTGTTCTCCAACAGGTACTGGGCGCGCCGCACCCGCGCCCGCAGCAGCCACTGCAACGGCGTGGTGCCCGTCTGCTCACGGAACCGGCGGCTGAAGGTGCGCTCGCTCATGCCGGCGCGCGCCGCCATCGCCCCGAGGGTGACCTCGTGCGTCAGGTTGTCCTCGATCCAGTCCAGCAGCGGTTCCAGATCCGACCCACGGGGCACGGGCGGGTGCTCGTGCACGATGAACTGGGCCTGGCCGCCCTCCCGTTCCAGCGGCATCACCGACATCCGGGCGGCGTCCGCGGCCACGGCCGACCCCAGGTCCCGGCGGATCATGTGCAGGCACATGTCCAGCGCCGCGGCGGCGCCGGCCGAGGTGAGGATCTGCCCGTTGTCGACATAGAGCACGTCCGGCTGCACGTCGACGTCCGGGAAGGCGCGGGCCAGTTGTCCGGCGGCCACCCAGTGCGTGGTGGCGCGCAGCCCGTCCAGCAGCCCGGCCTCCGCCAGCACGAACGCGCCCACGCACACCGAGGCGATCCGGGTGCCCGCCGCGGCCGCCTCGCGCAGCGCCGCGAGCACGGCGGGGGAGGGCGGGGGCGCGCCCTCGGCACGGCCCGGGACGATGATCGTGTCGGCGTCCGCCAGTGCCTGGAGCCCGCGGTCGACGCGCAGGGTGAAACCGCCGTCCGCGAGCACCTCCGGCCGCTCGGCGCACAGCCGGACCCGGTAGGGGCGGCGGCCGTCGGGCAGCCGCGTCCAGTCGAAGACCTGCAGGGGCGCCGCCATGTCGAACGGCACCACCCCATCGAGAACCAGGATCGCCACGGAGTGCATGACCGCCACGATAGGCGGATTCCCGCCACCCGCCGGAACCGGGGTGACGGGGAGGCGGCGGAGCATGAGCCGAGCTGAGCGGTGTTGGCGGGAACCCGTTGGGACCTGTCGTTTCGGCCTCTGGGTGATCACCCGGCGGGCTCCTAACGTGAGCCCGGCACCGCCGATCACACATGGAAAGAGTCCCGGTGACCAAGCTCCTGCTGTCCCTCCACGTCCTGGCCGCCATCGTCGCCGTCGGTCCCGTCACCGTCGCGGCCAGCATGTTCCCGCCGGCCGCGCACCGCGCCGTCCCGGCGGAGGCCGACGGACCCGTCGCGGCGGACGTGACCACCGTCACGCTGCTCCACCGCATCTGCGGGGTCTACGCCCGCCTGGGGATCGCGGTGCCCGTCCTCGGCCTCGCCACCGCCCTGGCGATGGGCGTCCTGGACGACGGCTGGCTCGTCACCTCGATCGGCCTCACCGCGGCCGCGGCCGGGATCCTGCTCGCCTTCGTGCTGCCCCGGCAGGAGGAGATCGTCGAACGGCTGGGCGAGGGCCGGCCCGTCGACCGGCAGGGTACGGTGCGACTCGCCATGTTCACCGGGGTGTTCAACCTGCTGTGGGCGACCGTCACCGTTCTGATGATCGTCCGCCCCGGCTCCACGACGGGTGCCTGACCGCCCCGTATGCCCGAAGCGTGACGTACTTCCGTAATCCCCGTTCCGTGGTCCGTCGTACCGGGGAATTCCCCCTTGGGGATGGTCGGCCGCCTAGACTCTGCACTCGCGTCCCGCATCGGGGCCGACGAGCAGAAAGGCACGTTGACGGGTGTTCCAGGATTCCCCCATCTACGACCGACTCATCGCGGAGTGCGGCGATGTGCCCGCACAGGTACGCCGCGAGGCCGAACGCGTGAGCAGGGAGCTGGAGCTGGTCATGCGGCCCCTGCAGTCCCCCGGTTACGCCCCCGGCCTCGACCGGCCGCACTCCCCGGGCAACGGCTGGCAGCGCACCGCCCTGCTGCCGGGGCCGCGGTCGCACTGAGCCCCGCGCGGCGACGGGCCCCTCACCGCACCGTGCTGCCCGCCTCGTCGAGCTCGGCGGGTTCATCGGGAAGGGGACGGGACAGCCACTCGGCGATGGTCCGGGCGATCGGCTGCCCCGTCTCCACCTCCACGAACCCGAACTGCCCCGACTGGTTGCACTCCAGGAACCACCAGGTCCCGTCGGCATCCTCGACGAAGTCGAAAGCGCCGTACGCCAGTTCGGACCGGCGTAGATACGCGCGTACGGCGTCGGCGGTGCGCGCCGGGACCTCGACCGGCTCCCAGGGCGACCCGGGGGCGGCGAAACGCACGTCCACCTCCTCCGGATCCGCGTCCGGCCGCGTCGTCTTGCGGGCCGCCAGCAGCCGCTCACCCACCGCGGTGAGCCGGATGTCGGCCCGCTTGGCGATCCGCCGCTGCAGCAGCGTCGGCCCGAACGCGACCGCGGAGAAGTCCGTGTCCGGCGCCACCCTGCTGGTCGGCACCGCCCGTGGCGGGTCCTGCGGATGTGCCCCCGACACCGGCTTGACCACCAGATCCGGGAAGCGCTCGGCGAACTCCCGCGCGGCGCGCGGGAACGTGGTGATCACCGTGGCCGGCACGGGCAGGCCGCAGCGCTGGGCCAGCCGCAACTGCCACGGCTTGTGGCGGGCCTGCCGGGCGGCGTCCGGATGGTTCATCCAGCGCGCGTCACAGCCGCGCAGCATGCCGTAGAGCGCCTGCGAGGCCTCCTCGGTCAGCCACGCGGACGGCTGCGGCGCACGCCCGGCCGGCGTGCCGGGCCGGCGCACCCACACGGACCGCAGCCCGCCGATGCTCACCAGTCGCCCGCCGGCGGACAGGTGACCACGGAAGCGGCCGTGGACGTACTCGCCGGACAGCGAGACGCCCTCCGTCAGGTCGGCGGGGTCGAGGCGCACCACCGGCACACCGGAGCCGTTCAGATGGACGACCACCATGTCGGCGGTCACGTCCTCCTCACCGGTGAGGATCAGCACGGTCATCGTCTACGGTCCGCGTTCAGTCGTCGAAGTGGGTCTTGGAGCCCGCGGTGGACGTCGTCGTCCCCACCTCGCGCAACAGCGCGTGATCACAGGCCGCGATCCGCCCGTCGCCGAGTACGTTCAACTGCAGTCCGGAGTCATACGCGTACGGAGTGGCAACGGCCAACTCCACTGCCGGACGTGCGTAGTTGAGCGCGAACGGTTGCATCGTCTCTCCCTCGTCGGTGCTGCGCCGAGCAGGCAACGGCCCGCTGTGCGCCGTCGCTTGGTCCGCCGACTTCTTTTGGCTTCCAGAGACTTATACGAATCGAACGGGTGGTTGGTTTCCTCACGGAGCGTAATCGTCGGCGGGTTGCCCGCGGCCCCGCCGGAGGGGTGCTCCGGGGGCCCGGGCGCCGGAGGAACCCCGCATGGTGCGCAGGGCCAGCAGGAGAACGCCCATGTCGTCCAGACAGACCGGATCGGGCAGCAGATCGGCCGGCAGCACCAGGTAGAGGACCGCGCCCCAGAACACCCAGCGGGGCCCCGTGGGCAGACCGGCGTGACGCAACTCACGCCGTGTGCGCACCAGGCGGACCAGGACGGCGACGGTGCCGGCCAGTGCCGCGGCCGTGAGGGCCGCGGCGACGACGAGCACCACAGTGGTCTTCTCCAACGAACCGCCCTCCTCCTGGGACCGGTGACCCGTGCCGCGGTCTCGCCGGCGACACGGCCCGCACTGAGCGGATTCCCGCTCGCGACGCCGGTATGGCGGCCGGGACCGGCCATGCGCGCACGCGTCCGATGCCCCGCGAGCCCCGTGCGAAACACCGGGTCGCCGCAGGTCACCCCGGTGGCTCAACCGGGTGGTGGTGAACGGCGGGGCGCCTGGAAACGGTCACCGGAGGACGTCACCGCGCTGGAGCGCCCGCCGGAACACCCGCGGGCCGTGGACGAGGCGCCGTGCGCCGCCGGGGCCGGCCGGTGGAGGACGTCGCCCTCCTTCCCGCCTCCCGCAGCACGGCCGAGTGATCCCCGCGTCCCGCACCGACGTGGCGCACCCCACGAACGCCGTACCGGAAGCGCCTAGTTGTCCGGCGCGTGCTCCGGCGCCGGCTCTCCGGAGGCGGGGGCGGGACGACGCGCCCTGCCGCCGACCTTGAAGCGCTCCAGAGTACGGATCAGAGGAGACGCCCCCCGAGGCGCGGGAGCCTCCCCCGTGCCCAGGACCCCGGCGGATTCCCGGTACACGGCCAGCGCCTCATGCGCACGCTCCGCCGCCTCCCGGTACAGATCCCGGGACTTCGTCATCGCCTCCAGCGCCTCGGCGTACATCGCCACCAGCGCCCGCTCCCGGACGAGTTCCTCCTCCGTCGTCAGCAGACGCCACTCCTCCCGCAGCGCCGTCAGCGCCTCCTCCGCCCCTTCCGGCAGTACGCGCGGCAGCGCGTCGTACCGGGTCACGGCCTCCACGAGGTCGACCGGTTCCGTACCGTCCAGGAACACCGCGCGTACGGCGAAGGCACCGGCGTCGTAGCCCTCGGGCGCCGGGCTGCGGGGCAGCACCACCGCGCCCCCGCGCGGAACCTCCACGCCGAACTCCCGCAGCGCCCAGTTCGCCACCCGCAACTGCTGGGGAGCGGCCCGGTGCTCCACCACCCGGTCCCGCAGCCCCGGCGGCAGCCAGCGCGCGAGCGGTACCCGGCCGCGCTCGTCCGTGGTCATCGCCTCATGGACGACGACATGGACGTGCCACGGGTCGCGCACACAGGCGCGCAGCAGCCGCCGTACGTCCTTGTCGTCCTCGGGCAGCGGACTGATCACGCCCGGTCGCGCTCCCGTCACCGGGTCGGCGTTCCACTCGGCGTCCGGCTCCGACGGCCAGAACATGGCGGCCGGGGACGGCCAGGAGGGGTCCCAGGGCTGCTCCGCCTCGGCGACCAGGATCCAGTCCCGGCCCGCGTCCGTGCCGGGCGCGAGGCGCAGCCGGGCGCGCACGGTGACCTCACCCGCGACGCGCGTCCGGGCTTCGAACACCAGATCGGGAGCGGTGTCCGGCGCGGGGAGTTCCAGGAAGTCGTCGATGTCCCGGCCGGCCTTGAGCCAGTGCAGGGTGTGCCGGATCGCCGTATCGGGTGTGGCACCGGCGTGGCGGCCACGGGCCAGCCAGACGGTGGGAGGGAGGGCGGGGCGGGCTGAGGAGGAGGTCGGCATGGGTCCAGTCGTGAGCGGGGGGGGGCACGTGCTCCTGCCAGTATCGTCGTGGCCGGCCGGAGAGCTGAGCCGGGGCTCCGCCGGTCGGCGTGTCGCGCGCGGGGTGTGCGCGGCGCGCACCTGGTGACAGCGGTTCACCCGTGGTCCCGGCGGCGGAGCCGTGGCCACCATGGGTGCCGCGGGCGGGGCCGGCCCGCCATCCGCGCCGGGGCCGGCCCCGCCCGCGCCCTGCCCCGGCGGTGGTCCGGCGGCAAAAGCCCGGACCCTACCAGCGGCGCACCACCCCTGTCGCATATTCCTCAGGAAAACGCCAAAGCTCTCACCTCGGTCGAGCACACACCGTAGCGTCGACGTCACGTTCGCGGTACAGCCGTGCGAGAAGGGGGATCCGGCGTGCCCGGAATCGACGAGAGCCTGCTGGAAGCCATGCGCCTGCCGGGGGTGCGCGGTGCCCTGGTGGTCGACTGGATCAGCGGGCTCGCCCTGGGGGCGGTGGGCGAGGCACCCGGGGAGGACGTGGAGGCCACGGCCGCGGAGACCGCCGAACTGGCCCGCCTGGCCATGGAGAGCGGCACCCTCGCGTCCACCGACGGGACGGGCGGGGAACCACCCGTCGACGACCTGATCCTCACCACCGCCGACGCGTACCACCTCCTGCGCTTCGTCGTCACGACCTTCGACAGCACGGTGTTCCTGTACCTCTGGCTCGACCGCGCCGACGGCAACCTCGCCCTGGCCCGGCTCCGGCTGGCCGACATGGCGGACCGGCTGGTGCTCGGATGACCGCGGCGTGCACCGGCGAAACCGCGCCGGAACTGCTCGGCACCCTCGCGGCCGACCACGCCACCGGGGCACTCTCCACGGAGTCCGGGATCTTCTACCTCTCGGCCGGACACGTCGTCCACGTCGAGTCCGCGTACAGCCCCGACCTCGGCGACCTGCTCACCCGCAGCGGCGCGGTCGCCCCGGCCGGCTGGTGGGACGCCGTCGAACGGGCCGGGGCCCGGCACCGCGTCGGCCGCCAGCTCGTCGACAGCGGGCGCCTCACCACCGGTGCGCTGGAACTGTGCCATCTGGGCGCCCTGTTCGACGCGGCGTACTTCGCGCTCGCCCACGACTGCGCCCCGCTCCGCTTCCGTCCCGGAGCCGCGCACTGGCTCGGCGCGGTCCGCCCCGTACCCGTGGCGGCCGTGCTCGGCGAGTCACGGCGCCGCCGCGACCTGCTGCACCGCATCTGGCCCGACCCGGCCGTCGACACCGCCCCGCTCACCCGCGTGCCCGGTACCGGCCCCGCCGGACTGCCACCCCGCCGCGCCCGCACCCTCACCCAGGTCGACGGCGCCCGCACCGCCGCACAGATCGCCGCGGCCCTCGCCCACCGCACCTTCCACACCCTCGTCGAACTGCGCCGCCTGGCCGCCGGCGGACTGGTCACCCCCGCGCCACCCCCGCCCGCCACGCCCGTCCACGCCGTCCCCGACGCGGACGGCGCGGCGTGGGACGAGCCCGACACAGCGCTGCTGAGACGGCTCCTGGACGCCTTGGAGGCACTGTGATCCGCGCGCGCCGACAGCGTGCCGAAAGGAGACTGCTCATGGCCGTCGAGACCGACGTGCTGGACGAACTGCGTCGGCTCCGCACCCGCATACCCAAGCTGGCGGGCTCCCTCGCGGCCACCGTCGACGGACTCGTCCTCGCCCACGACGTCCCCGAGACCGAACCGGAGGGGCTGGCCGCGCTCACCGCCGCCGCGCTCGGCGTCGCGTACCGGATGGCGGACGCCGCCGCCCGCGGCGAGTTCCGCGAGCTCCTGGTGCGCGGCAGCCAGGGCTACATCGCCACCTACGCGGCCGGCACCACCGCCGTCCTCACCCTCCTCGCCGACGACCGGGTCAACGTGGGCCGGCTGCACCTGGAGGGCCGGCGCAGCGGTGCCCGGATCGCGGAGCTGGTGGACACCCACAGCGGCCCGGGCGGGGGACGGCACGCCGACCGGCTCACGACCCGGGAGACCCCCGTGCCGGCGCCGGACCCGGCCCGGCCCATCGGCACCCTCCCGGTACGGACCCCGCAGCGGCCCGTGCACCGGCCCCGGCCCCAGCCCGGCGGCTGACTCCCGGCTTTCCCCCCGGCCGGACGCCTCCGTACGACCCGGCGGCCGGCCCGAATCACCTGTCACGACCGAAAGGACACGTCCCATGGCCAACACCGAGACCTCGCTCAAGGAATGCCTCAGCTCCATCGACGGCGCGACGGCCGTCGCGCTCGTCGACTACACCAGCGGCATGGCCCTCGGCACGCTGGGCGGCGGCAAGGACTTCAACCTGGAGGTCGCCGCCGCCGGCAACACCGACGTCGTGCGGTCCAAGCTGCGCACCATGGAACACCTGGGGCTGAACGAGGAGATCGAGGACATCCTGATCACCCTGAACAGCCAGTACCACCTCATCCGCCTGCTCAAGGGGCGGGGCGGGAACGGCCTCTTCCTGTACCTGGTGCTCGACGCCGGCCGGGCCAACCTGGCCATGGCGCGGCACCAGTTGCGCCGGATCGAGTCCGAGCTCGAGGTCTGATCCGCCGCCCGGGGCCCTTCGCGCCGCCGGCGGCGCGAAGGGCCCCGGGACGGTCAGGCCGCCCCCGGCAGCCACAGGTCGGGGCCGAAGACCTCGTAGTGGATGGAGCGGGCGGGCACCCCGGCGTCGAGCAGCCCGCCGCGCACGGCACGCATGAACGGCAGCGGGCCGCACAGGTACACCGTCGCGTCCGCCGGGACGTCGATCCCCGCGAGGTCCATCAGGCCGTCGCGGGCGTCGAGCTCCTCCGGGCCGGGACGCTCGTACCAGAAGACCGCCTCCGCGTCGGTCAGCGCGTTCACGATCTCGCGGGTCTCGGCGCGCAGCGCGTGCTCGGCGGGCGAGCCGTCGGCGTGCAGGACGAGCACCCGCCGGGTGGAGCCGGTGGCGGCCAGCCGGGCGAGCATGCCCAGCATCGGGGTGCAGCCGATGCCGGCCGAGACCAGGACCAGCGGGGTGTCGGCCTCGTCGAGCGCCACGTCGCCGGCGGGCACGGACAGCATCAGCTCGTCCCCGGTGCCGGTCCGCTCGTGCAGCAGGCCGGAGACCTCGCCGTCCGGTGCGCCGTCCGCTCCGGCGACCCGCTTGACGGTGATGCGGCGCAGCTCGTCCCCGGGGTCCGAGGACAGGCTGTACTGGCGGAGCTGGTGCACCCCGTCGGGCATGAGCACCTTCACGCTGACGTACTGGCCCGCGCGGGCCGGCGGGGCGGGCTCGCCGTCGGCGGGGCGCAGCAGGAACGACACCACGTCGTCCGTCTCCTCGTGGCGCTCCACCACCGTCCACGGGCGCCAGATGCCGCCCGCCTCGACACCGGCCTCGTGGTACAGGCGCGCCTCCTGCGCGATGAGGGCGCCGGCCATCAGCCAGTACACCTCGTCCCAGGCGGCGGCGACCTCGGGCGTCACCGCGTCGCCCAGCACCTCGGCGATCGCGCCGAACAGGTACTTGTGCACGATCGTGTACTGGTCGTCGGTGATCCCGACCGCCACGTGCTTGTGGGCGATCCGGGACAGCAGGGCGTCCGGGCGGGTGTGCGGGTCGGCGAGCAGCGCCTGGGCGAAACCGGCTATGGACCCGGCGAGCGCCCGGCGCTGGGCGCCGCTGGCCTGGTTGCCCCGGTTGAACAGGCCGTCCAGCAGTTCGGGCCGGTCACGGAACATCGAGCCGTAGAAACGCGTGGTGATCTCGTCGAGGGCCCCGGCCACGGCGGGCAGGGTGGCCCGCAGTACTGCGGCGGACTCTTCGGACAGCATGAAGTCTCCCAGAGGCGGGACGGGGAAAGCGGGTCGGGCCGCGGATCCGGACCGGCGGCAGCACCTGTATAGCAACCCGGCATGCCTGTTTCCTGGGGCAACGGGGCCGCCGGGGGCGACGCGGGACCGTCGTCCCACCGGAAGGGGACCTCCGGCCCCGGAGGACGACCGGGGGACGGGGCCGACCGGCCCGCCCGGCGCGGCGGGCCGCCCGCCCGCCTGTGGTCCCCGCCGGTCCGGCCGCCCGGCCCATGCCGTACCGTCGCCTTTACTGGACCGTTACCGGGGCGCCGGCCGGGTGCGCCGGCAACGGCGTCGGACGAAGGGACGGGAGGCACACGGGTGGCAGGCTCCGGGCGGGACGAGGACGCCCGCGTACGGCTACCGCAGCTGAGGCTGGACGAGCTGCTGGAGGAGCTCCAGGCGCGGATCGACGCGGCCCGCGGCACCCGCGACCGGGTGCGCAGCCTGCTGGAGGCCGTCCTCTCGGTCGGCCGGGAACTCGACCTGGAGCAGGTGCTGCACAGCATCGTGGAGGCCGCGGCGGCGCTGGTGGACGCGCGGTACGCCGCGCTGGGCGTGATCGGCCCGGACGGCAGGCGGCTGTCCGCCTTCCACACCGTCGGGGTCAGCGAGGAGGAGATCGCCCGCATCGGCCCCTACCCCGAGGGCCACGGCATCCTCGGCGAGCTGATCCGCCGTCCGGAGCCGCTGCGGGTGGCGAAACTCTCCGACCACCCCGCCTCGTACGGGTTCCCGGCCCACCACCCGCCGATGAACACCTTCCTCGGGGTCCCCATCCGGGTCCGCGACCAGGTCTTCGGCAACCTGTACCTGACCGAGAAGCGGGGCGGGGCGCACTTCGACGAGGAGGACGAGTCGGTCCTGTCCACCCTCGCCGTCGCCGCCGGCGTCGCCATCGACAACGCCCGCCTGTACGAGGAGTCCCGGCTGCGCGAACGCTGGCTGCGGGCCAACGCCGAGATCACCCACGGACTGATGTCCGGCAGCGAACGCGGCTCGGCGCTCGCGCTCATCGCGGAACGCGCCCGGGAGATCACCGGGGCCGCCCTCGCCGTGGTCGCGGTGCCCGTGGCCGGCACCGACTCGCTGACCGTGGAACTGGCCATCGGGCAGGGCGCGGACACCCACCGCGGGCTCGTCCTGCCCGTCGACGACAGTCTGCTCGGCCGCGCCTTCACCCGTGCCGCCCCCGTCACCAGCGCGGACATCGCGCACGACGACCGGGCCTTCCCGGGCCCCCAGCGCTACCCGGACCTCGGTCCGGCGGTCGCCGTGCCCATCGGGTCGGGCGAGGGGGTGCGGGGCATCGTCCTGCTGGTGCGGGCCGCGGGCCGCAACGCGTTCACGGACAAGGAGATCGAACCGCTGCGGGGGTTCGCCGCCCAGGCGGCCGTGGCGATGGAGCTGGCGGAACGCCGCCAGGACGCCGAGCAGATCGCCGTGCTCGAGGACCGCGACCGGATCGCCCGCGACCTGCACGACCTGGCGATCCAGCGGCTGTTCGCCACCGGCATGACGCTGCAGAGCGCCGGCCGGTTCATCGAGCACAAGGAGGCCTCGGAGCGGGTGCTGCGGGCCGTGGACGACCTGGACGAGACCATCAAGATCATCCGGTCGACCATCTTCGGCCTGCGCTCGCCCGCCGACGAGGGCGCGGGCGGAGCCGGCCTGCGGGCCCGCGCCGTACGGGTGGTCGGCGAGGCCGCGCCCGTGCTGGGCTTCCCCCCGAGCGTGCGGATGGAGGGCCTGATCGACACCCACGTCTCCAAGGAGGCCGCCGACCACCTGGTGGCCGTGCTCTCCGAGGCACTGACCAACATCGCCCGGCACGCCCGCGCCGACCGCGCCGAGGTGGTGCTCGAGACCGACGGCCGCGAGGTACGGCTGACGGTCGCGGACAACGGCGTGGGCGTCCCGGCCGGGGGCCGCCGCAGCGGCCTGCGCAACATGGCCGAACGCGCGGAACAACTGGGCGGCACGTTCGGCATCACCGGCTCCGCCGACGGGGGCACCACACTGCTGTGGCGCGTGCCGGTGGGGGAGCGGTAGACGGCTCGGGTCCGCCCTCCGGACCGGGCCCGCTCCGGGGGTGATGTTCCCCGGCCCGTCACCGCGACGCTCCTCCCGCCGACGGCCGTCCGGGTGTGCCGGGCGTCCGCCGCGGGTACTCCGGTGGTCGGTCGCCGGCCGTGGTGGCCGTCCGTCCACGACCGGTGCGGGTCTCACCGTCGGTGACGACTCCGGGACGGGCCGCCGCGGCGCGGCACCGCGGCGGCAGCCGCCGGCGGGAGGAGCGTCGCAGTGACGGGCTGGACCTGGGAGCACGAGGGCTACGATCCCGCCGACGCGCGCCTGCGGGAGTCGCTGTGCACCCTCGGCAACGGGTACTTCGCCACCCGGGGCGCGCTGCCGGAGTGTTCCGCGGACGAGGTGCACTACCCAGGCACGTACGCGGCCGGCGTCTACAACCGGCTCGTCTCCGAGGTCGCCGGACGGCACGTCGAGAACGAGGACATGGTCAACCTGCCCAACTGGCTGCCGCTGCGCTTCCGGCTCCCCGGCGAGCCCTGGCTCACCCCCGACACCGCCCCCGTGCTCGACCACGGCGAGACCCTGCACCTGTCCTCCGGACTCCTGGAGCGCAGGACACGGTACGGCCTGGGGGCCGGACGGACGCTCCTGGTGCGCCAGCACCGTTTCGTCCACATGGCCGACCCTCATCTGGCGGGCCTGCGCACCGAGTTCACCGCCGAGGGCTTCTCCGGGCCGCTGGAGACCGAGGCGGCGCTCGACGGCGACGTCACCAACGCCGGGGTGCCGCGCTACCGGGACCTGGACGGCCGTCATCTGACCCATGTGCTCACCGGCACGACCTCCGCGGACACGGTGTGGCTGCGCTGCCGCACCCGCACCTCGGACATCCGGATCGCGCTCGCCGCCCGGCTGACGGCACCCGCGCCCGTCACGAACCGGCACGACCGCCCGCGCGCCCTGCAGAGCACCCGGCTGGACCTGGCCGCCGGGGACACCGTCACCGTCGACAAGATCGTCGCCCTGCACACCTCCCGCGACCCCGCGATCAGCGACCCGCTGCACGCCGCCGTCGACCGGGTGGTCCGGGCGGGCGGCTTCG
Organism: Streptomyces sp. NPDC014676; assembly: GCF_043084105.1. Taxonomy (NCBI): domain Bacteria; kingdom Bacillati; phylum Actinomycetota; class Actinomycetes; order Kitasatosporales; family Streptomycetaceae; genus Streptomyces; species Streptomyces sp. NPDC014676. The sequence continues at coordinate 154,111 of NZ_JBIBZI010000012.1, forward strand.
ACGAACTGCTCCCGCCGCACCTGACGGCCTGGGCCCAGCTCTGGCGCCGGGCCGAACTGGACGTACCCGGTGAGGCGGGCCGCATCCTGCGGCTGCACCTCTTCCACGTCCTGCAGACCCTCTCCCCGCACACCGCGGACCTGGACGTGGGGGTCCCCGCGCGGGGACTGCACGGCGAGGCGTACCGGGGGCACGTCTTCTGGGACGAGCTGTTCGTCCTGCCGTACCTCAACCTGCACTTCCCCGAGATCTCCCGCGCGCTGCTGCACCACCGTCACCGGCGTCTGGAGCGCGCCCGCACCGCCGCCCGGGACGCCGGGCGCCACGGCGCGATGTACCCCTGGCAGAGCGGCAGCGACGGCCGGGAGGAGACCCAGCAGCTGCACCTCAACCCCCGCTCCGGCCGCTGGCTGCCCGACCACTCCCGCCTCCAGCACCACGTGGGGTCGGCGATCGCGTACAACGTCTGGCAGTACTGCGAGGCCAGCGGCGACCAGGAGTTCCTGCACACCAAGGGCGCCGAGATGCTGCTGAACATCTCCCGCTTCTGGGCGGACTCCGCCACCTTCGACGACCGGCTGGGCCGCTACCGCATCAAGGGCGTGGTCGGCCCCGACGAGTACCACGACGCCTACCCGGACGCCGCCGAACCGGGCCTCGACGACAACGCGTACACCAATGTCACGGCCGCCTGGGTGCTCGCCCGCACCCTGGACGTGCTGCGCGGCCTGCCCGAGCCGCGCCGCCGTGAACTCGCCGAGCGGACCGGACTGGACGCGAGGGAACTGGAGAAGTGGGAGGAGGTCTCCCGCACCCTCCACGTCCCCCTCCACCACGGCGTCATCAGCCAGTTCGAGGGCTACGGGGAACTCGCCGAACTCGACTGGCGGGGCTACCGGCGCCGCTACGGCGACATCCGGCGCCTGGACCGGCTGCTGGAGGCCGAGGGCGACACCGTCAACCGGTACCAGGCCTCCAAGCAGGCGGACGTCCTGATGCTGGGCTACCTCTTCTCGCCCGCCGAACTCCAGGGGATCTTCCGCAGGCTGGGGACGATCCTGGACGAACGGACCTGGCGGCGCACGGTCGACCACTACCTGCACCGCACCAGCCACGGCTCCACCCTCAGCGGCCTGGTCCACGGCTGGGTGCTGGCCCGCGCCCGGCGCGCGGACGCCTGGAAGTTCTGCCAGGAGGCCCTCCAGGCGGACATCGCCGACATCCAGGGCGGCACCACCGGGGAGGGCATCCACCTCGGCGCCATGGCCGGCACCCTCGACCTGGTGCAGCGCGGACTGACCGGTCTGGAGACCCGCGGCGGAGCCCTGTGGCTCGACCCGGTGCCCCTGCCCGAACTCTCCTCCTACGGCTTCACCCTGCGCTACCACGGCCACTGGGGTGTCCGGCTGCGGCTGGAGCACGGCCTGCTGGAGATCGCCGTGCCCTCCTCCGGCCGCTCCCCGATCGAGGTCCACCTCCCGGACCGCACGGTCCGCCTCCAGCCCGGCGAGACGGAGCGCCTGACCCTTCCGGACTGACACACGTGCGCCCGTCCGGTCCGGGGAACGGACCGGACGGGCGCACGTGGGGTGAGCCCTCGCGGGGCAGGGAGTCAGGCGCCGCTCTCGCGGAGCATGTCCTCGCGCTCCACGATCTTCACGCGCTCACGGCCCTGCGGCTCGCCCAGCGCCTTCTCCGCGGCGTCCAGGCGGTACCAGCCGTCCCAGGTGGTGAAGCGGATGCCGCGCTCGGCGAGGAACGCGTCCACGGCCTCCGGGGCGGGTGAGCCGGGGGTCTGGAGCCGGCCGGCCGCGTAGTCCGCCAGCAGATTGCCCACCGTCTCGTTGGCGTCGCCCTTGGTGTGGCCGATCAGGCCCACCGGACCGCGCCGGATCCAACCGGTGACGTACGTGGAGTCCAGGTGCTCGCCGGTCTCCTGGACGACGCGCCCGCCCTCGTCCGGGACCGTGCCGGAGCCGAGGTCCCACGGCAGCTTGGGGAGCTTGTCGGAGAGGTAGCCCACGGCCCGGTAGACCGCGCTGACGTCCCAGTCCTTGAACTCGCCGGTCCCCCTGACGTTGCCGGTCCCGTCGAGTTCGGTGCGCTCGGTGCGCAGGCCGACGACCTTGCCGTCCTCACCGAGAATCTCGGTGGGCGACTCGAAGAAGTGCAGGAACAGTTTGTGCGGACGGTCGCCGACATCGCGGATCGCCCAGTTCTCCAGGGTCTTGGCGACCATGTCGGCCTGCTTGTTGCCGCGCCGGGTCGCGATCGAGCCCTCGTCGTAGTCGATGTCCTCGGGGTCGACGATCACCTCGATGGTGGGGGAGTGGTCCAGCTCCCGCAGCTCCATCGGGCTGAACTTCGCCTGCGCCGGGCCGCGGCGGCCGAAGACGTGGACCTCCAGCGCCTTGTTGGCCTTCAGGCCCTCGTACACGTTCGCCGGGATCTCGGTGGGCAGCAGCTCGTCGGCCGTCTTGGCCAGGATGCGGGCCACGTCGAGGGCGACGTTGCCGACGCCGAGCACGGCGACCTTCTCGGCGTCGAGGGGCCAGGTGCGCGGCACGTCCGGGTGGCCGTCGTACCAGGAGACGAAGTCCGCGGCGCCGTAGGAGCCGTCGAGGTCGATGCCCGGCACGTCCAGCGCGCGGTCGGCCGTGGCACCGGTGGCGAAGATCACACCGTCGTAGAACGCGCGCAGATCGTCGAGGTGGAGGTCGGTGCCGTAGTCGACGTTGCCGAACAGACGGATCTGCGGCTTGTCGAGCACCTGGTGCAGGGCCGTGATGATGCCCTTGATCCGCGGGTGGTCGGGGGCGACGCCGTACCGGATCAGTCCGAACGGCGCGGGCATCCGCTCGAAGATGTCGATGGACACGCCCGGTTCGGCGGCCACGTCGGACTTGAGCAGGGCGTCGGCGGCGTAGATCCCGGCGGGGCCGGATCCGACGATGGCTACCCGCAGGGGGCGGGGCATGGTCAGGTTCCCTTCGAGCGATGACAGGCGACTCGGTCGGAAGCCTAGACTGAGGCATGCCTTACCTGGTACGCGGGTCCGGTCTATGGGCTCATAAGCCTCTCTTATGAGGTTTCCCCGCTTGCCCTTATGGCTCACGGGACGGGCTGTTCCGCCCAGATGACCTTGCCGGCCGGAAGATAGCGGGTGCCCCAGCGTTCGGCGAGCTGGGCCACCAGGAACAGGCCGCGCCCGCCCTCGTCCGTCATGGTCGCGTACCGCAGATGGGGCGAGGTGCTGCTGCTGTCGTACACCTCGCAGATCAGGTTGCGGTCGTACAGCATCCGCACCTGGATGGGGGTGCCGCCGTAGCGGAGCGCGTTGGTGACCAGCTCGCTCAGGATCAGCTCCGTGCCGAACGTCAGCTCGTCCAGCCCCCACTCGGCCAGCTTCCGGGTGACCGCCGCCCGCACCTCGCCGACGGCCGCCGGGTCCGGCGGCACCGGCCACTGGGCGATGCGGCCGGCGGGCAGCGCCCGCGTCCGCGCCACGAGCAGCGCGATGTCGTCACCGGCCCGCGCCGGACGCCGGGACTCCAGTACGACCCTGCAGGTGTCCTCGGGGGAGCCGCCGGACCGGGACAGCGCCTCGCGCAGCCGCTCCAGGCCGACGTCGATGTCGTGCCCGCGGTCCTCGACCAGCCCGTCGGTGTACAGGACGAGCCGGCTGCCCTCCGGCAGCTCCAGCTCGGCCGACTCGAACGGCAGACCGCCCAGCCCCAGCGGGGGACCGGCGGGCACGTCCCAGAACTCCACCCCGCCGTCCGGGCGGACCACGGCCGGCGGCGGATGGCCCGCCCGGGCCACGGTGCAGCGCCGGGAGACCGGGTCGTAGACCGCGTACAGACAGGTCGCCCCCGTCACCGGCGCGCTCTGCTCGTCCTGCGCCTCGTCCTGGTCGATGCGCCCGACCAGCTCGTCGAGCAGGGCCAGGAGCTCGTCGGGCGGGAGGTCGAGGGCGGAGAAGTTGTGCACCGCCGTGCGCAGCCGCCCCATCGTGGCCGCCGCGTGCAGGCCGTGGCCGACGACGTCGCCGACCACGAGCGCCACCCGGGCACCGGACAGCGGCAGCACGTCGAACCAGTCCCCGCCCACCCCGGCCTGCGCGGGAAGGTAGCGGTAGGCGATCTCCAGGGTGTTCTGCTCGGGCAGGGTGCGCGGCAGCAGGCTCCGCTGGAGCGTCACCGCCATGCTGTGCTCGCGCGTGTAACGGCGGGCGTTGTCGATGGAGACCGCGGCCCGCGCGACCAGCTCCTCCGCGAGCGCCAGCTCCTCGGTGTCGAACGGCTCCGCCTTCCGCGAACGCCAGAAGCTGACCACCCCGAGCACCAGCGTCCCGGCCCGCAGCGGCACGGTGATCAGCGAATGGATGCCGTACTCCATGACCTGCCCGGAGCGCTCCACGTCCTGTGCGTGCCAGCCGGGTGCCTCGACGAGCCGGGGCTCCAGGACCGGCCGGCCGGTGGCGAGGCTGACGCCCTGCGGGGACGACGCGACGAAACGGATCTGCGCGCCCTTGGAGTAGAGCGGGGCGTCCGCGCCGATTCCCGCCGACGCCGCGCGGCGCAGTACGCCGGCCGCGTCGGGGTGGCCGCCGGCCAGCACCGACTCGAACAGGTCCACCGTGACGAAGTCGGCGAACCGCGGCACGGCCAGCTCGGCGAGCTCCTCGGCCGTGCGGGTGACGTCCAGGCTCGTCCCGATGCCCACTCCCGCGTCGTACAGCATGTTGAGCCGCTCGCGTGACTCCTCCGCCCGGCCGGACAGGGCGCGCAGCTCGGTGGAGTCGCGGACCGTGGCCACGCTGCCGGGCGGGCCGCCCGCCCGGTCGGTGGGCCGCTGGTTGACCGCCAGCAGCCGGTCGGCCACCAGGTGCACCTCGTCCGTGGCGACACGGCCCGAGGACAGCAGCTCGGCGGTGCCGGGGTCCAGGCCGATGTCCGGCACGGGCCGGCCCTCGGCGTCCTCGGGCAGGCCGAGCAGCCGGCGCGCCTCGTCGTTGGCGAGCATGAGCGTCCCGTCCCCGTCGACGATGATCACCCCTTCGCGCACCGCGTGCAGCACCGCGTCGTGGTGTTCGTACATCCGGGTCATCTCGCGCGGGCCCAGGCCATGGGTCTGGCGCAGCAGCCGTCTGCTCACCAGGGCCGCGCCGCCGGTCGCCAGGGCGAGCGCGGCGAGCGCCGCGCTCAGGACGAGGGGAAACTGGTCCTCCGCCGCCCCGCCGACGTGCTCGGTCGTGATGCCGGCCGACACCAGGCCCACCACCTCGCCGTCGGCGTCCTCCACCGGCACCACCGCCTGCACCAGCTGTCCGATGGTGCCCTCGATCTCCTCCACCACCGGCTCGCCGGCCAGCGCGGGCCCGATGGTGCCGACGAACTTCTTGCCGATGCGGTCCGGTCTGGGATGCGTGTAGCGGATGCCGTCGGTGTTCATGACGACGACGAAGTCGACGTTCGCCTGCTCGCGGGCCGCCTCGGCACGCGGCTGGAGCACGGCCGTGGGGTCGGGGGAGTCCAGCGCCTCGGTCATGCCCGGCGCGTTCGCGAAGGTCTCCGCGACGGCGAGCGAGCGGTTGCGGGCCTCCTGCGTGCTGTCCCGCCGCACCTGGAGCACCAGCGCCACGACGGCGGCCACCACCAGCAGCAGCACGATCACCAGGTACAGCACGAACACCTGTCCGGCGACACTGCGCCCGCTCAGCACCGACCGCAGTCCCGCCGCCGGATGCCACCGGGAGCGGCCGTCTGCGTCCCGCCGGCGCCGGACGGACGCCGCGGCACCGGGCCGCAGGGACGACCGGGGCCGGGATCGACCCATGAGTCGGACCATGTGCCATGTCTACACTGCCGCGCCACGCGAGGCGAGGGGCGGCACCCGCCCGACCGGCGGGTCGTCACCTTTCCGTCACGGCCTCCCCGGGTCGCGCGCGGCCGTCCCCCGGTGACCGCGCGCGACCCTCCCCCGGCGCGCGACTCGTCCCCCGAAGGTCGCGCGCGTTCTTCGACCGGGCCACCCGGCCGCGCCGGCTCAGTCGGCCAGGGCGCGGGCCAGTTCCGTGGTGGCACGGGCGATCTCGGTGTCCGGCTCGGCCAGCAGCCGGTTCAGGTCACCGCGCCGGGCGCGCACCGCCTGCCGGGCGGCCCGCTCCCACACCACCGGGTTCTCCCGGCGGCTGAGCAGCTTGGGATACGCGGCGGCGGTGCTCTCCCACTGCCGGGCGTCGGCGATGGCCTTGAGCAGCTGGATGATCCCGGCCCGGCAGGTGACGTGCGGAAGCTGGGCCAGCTCCCAGAGGAAGGGGACCGCGGCGGCGGTCGCCTGCTCCGTGACGAAGCCGTACTGGCAGATCCGTTTCCGCAGATCCTCCAGGGCGGCGCGGGCGGTGCCGGCGTCTCCCCAGGCGATGCCGTTCAGCAGCAGGGGGATGGCCGCCGCCGAGCCGGTGGAGTCCTGCATGTCGGCCCACGGCACGCGGGACAGTGCCGTGAGGGGCGTGGTCCGTGCCACTTTGGTGGGGGACGTGTGGCGCACAGGGCGCTCGCTGCTCGGCTGTTCCGTGGAAGCGCTGCGCATGGCGTGGGTGCCTCTCCGCGGCAGTCGTGTCGGATGGGGGGTCGGGCCGGCGACCGGGCCCGTGCCGCTCTGCCCGCCGGAGGGGCGGGGGCGGCGCCGGAGACGGTGAGCGGCGGGTGCGCGGGACCCGGGCCGGACGTCCGGCGCACCCGCGCGCCGCGGTGCCGCGTGCGTCACGGCGGTGGTGGCCGGGTGGGTCGTGCGGACCGGGTCGTGGGGAATCCGGGGCGCCTCATGGGCGCCGGTGGGCGGGGCCCGGTGTGTGCGGCCCTGAGGCGGAGGAGGGTGCCGACGCGGAGCGTCGGCGGCCGGCGGTGACGCGGCCGGGGAAGTGCGTGCCGGGCCCCGGGTCCGCGGCGTGCTCCGTACGGCGCTCCCCGGCCCGGTGTCCACGAGGACGGCGTCGCGGCGGTGGTGGCCGGGCTGCCGGGTGTGCGGGGAGTCCCGGGTGGAGGACCGTGTCCGCGCGAGCCCCTTCCGGCCGCGCGTGAGGCGCGGCGCGCCCGAGGCGGACGCGGGGCGGGCCGTCTCCGGTGCCGGGAGCGGCTGTCCGTACGGCGCCGCCGGGAGCGGCCGGTGCGGACCTGCCGTCACCGTGCCGCGGCCACTCGTCGGTAACAGGGTGGCGGCCGGCGGCCGGCGTAACGGATGCGCAGGTGATGACACGGCATCTCCCCGATGCGACGTCAGGACAGGGCGTCAGTACAGGGGTTGACGCCGCAGCTATTATCCACGCTGACGGCGCTCGCGTGCAATTGCACGAGAAATTGCGCGATATTTTTCCCGGCGCGCGGTCCGGCACCCGGAACCGCGCACCGGGAGACACGGGAACAGCGAGGAGACAGCGGTGCCAGGAGTGCGCAACGGAGTGCGGGCCAGCCAGTTGGACGCCCGCTGGATCAAGAGCCGGCACAGCAACGCCGAGGGCAACTGCGTCGAGGTGGCCCCGCTGGCCGACGGGGGGATCGCGATGCGCAACTCCCGTGACCCCGACGGTCCCGCCCTCGTCTACACGGCCGCGGAGCTGGCGGCGTTCCTGGCCGGCGCGAAGGACGGCGAGTTCGACCACCTGGTCTGAACACCCGCGACGCACCGGCGCCGGCCGCCCGGACCGGTGCCGGTGAAGCGGAGCCCGACTCGCCACTTCCCCGGGGCTTTCGCACGCGGATGCGGTGAGGGGAAGTCAGATGCGATAGTGTAAAGCGCCCTTGTGCCGGTCTGCTGGGAGTCAGGATGTCCGCCGCGTCGCCTCGAATCTCCCGTCTGGAACCCTACCTGGACAGGTCCGAGCCCGCCCCGACCCTGCTGAAGATGCTGGTCGGCGTGCAGCTCGCGGGCTTCCGTGAAGATGCCGGACTGTCCCAGGACCAGGCGGCGCGCTCCGTCGGCTTCAGCCCGGCGAAGCTGTCCCGCATCGAGTCCGGCAAGGGCCGCCGCCCGCCGACCGAGGGCGACGTCCGGGCCCTGCTGACGCTGTACGGCACCGACGAGTACGAGGCCTCGGTGCTGCTCAAGCTGCTCCTGCGGGCCGGGGAGCCGGGCTGGTGGCAGCGGTACGACAAGCGGCTGATGCCCGAGTGGTTCGACCGTCTGGTCGGGCTCCAGGAGGCCGCCGCCACCATCCGCACCTTCGAGATCCAGTACGTCCCCGGACTGCTGCAGACCGCCGCCTACACCCGCGCGGTGGTCGAGCGCGGGCTGCCGAACGCCCCGGCCGGCGAGGTGCGGCGCCGGGTCGAACTGCGCATGCGCCGCGCCGAACTGCTGATGCGCGAGGCCGCGCCGCAGCTCTGGGCCGTCATCGACGAGTCGGTCCTGCTGCGCGTCCTGGGCAGCCCCGCGGTGATGCGCGAGCAGCTCGAGCACCTGGTGGCGATGGCCGAGCGGCCCAACGTGACGGTGCAGATCGTGCCGCTGGACGTGACGAACGCGTCGGCGCCCGCCATCCCCGTGACCTATCTGCGCTTCGGCGGGCTCGACCTGCCCGACGTGGTCTATCTGGAGCACATCAGGAGCGCCAACTTCCTGGAGGACCGCGACGAGACGGAGGAGTACCGGATCGCGCTGGACCGCCTCGCCGACGAGGCGCTCAAACCGCGTGACTCGGTGGAACTGCTCCGCAGGACGATCGGGGAGCGCTACGCCGCGGTGTAGCGGCGGGCCCGGACACGCCGACGCCCCCGTGGGACCCGAGCGGTCCGGCGGGGGCGTCGCGGCGTCGGGGGTTACAGCGGGATCCGGCCCACACCGCCGAACTCGATCCACTCCTGGGTGAGCTGACGGGGCGCCACCTCGGTGTCCGGGCGCCAGGTGGACACCTCCACCAGGCCCGGCTCCAGGACCTCCAGGCCCTCGAAGTACGACTCGACGTCCTTCTCCTCGCGCACCCGGCCCCAGTTCCCGTGGGTCGCCCGGTCCATGAAGTCGGTGACGGACGCGCGGACCTCCGGGTCCTCACTGACGAGCTGGCACATCACCATGAAGCTGCCCGGCGCCAGCCGTTCGCGCACCCGGCGGGCCAGGGCGAGCGGACCGTCGGTGTCACTGTCCGGGATGCAGTGGAAGACCGAGTTGAACAGCACGCACACCGGCTCCGAGAAGTCGATCAGCCGCCGGGTCTCCGGGTGACCGAATATCCCGTCGGTGTCGCGCATGTCGGCCTGGATGACCACGGTGCGCTCGTCCTGCTCCAGCAGGGCACGGCCGTGCACCAGGACCATCGGGTCGTTGTCGGTGTACACCACGTGGGTGGTCGGGTCGACGCGCTGCGCGACCTGGTGGACGTTGTCCTGGGTGGGCAGGCCGGAACCGTGGTCGATGTACTGCCGTATCCCGTACTCCTGGGTGAGGATGCGGACCACCCGCTGGAGGAAGCGCCGGTTGTTCAGCGCCAGGCGGCGGGTGCTGGGCACCACCTTGTCGAGTTCCTCGACCGCGGCGCGGTCCGCCGCGTAGTTGTCCTTGCCGCCCAGGTAGTAGTCGTACATGCGCGCTGCCGTCGGCACGGTCGCGTCGATCTCGGTGGACAGCTGCTTACCGGTGTGCATCGTTCCCCCTGCGGGCGCGCCAACTGGACTGGCTGGACAGGGAGTACATCCTAGGGAGCCGCGGAGGGGCGGTGCCAGCCCGTCGGCGAACGTCGCCGGAGGGGATGAGGCGCCGCCCGCCCGGAATGACCCTGGGTGCCCTGATGGATACCTAGGGTGAGCGCTTGCGCTCCGGAGACGGGGTACTCGCGGAGTGCCGCCGTTTCCCCGTGGAGGCCGGACCCTGGACAGCGCGACGGACCGGATCACCGACCCCTGGGACCGGGAGCTGCTGGAGCCGGCCTCCTCCTGTCATCCGCGGACCCTCCGCCAGATGCGCTGGACCAACACGATGATCGAGGTGCTGTCGCCGCAGCTCCTCGTCAGCGCGTAACCGGCACGGGTGGCGGCCCCCGGAGAGGCCTGCGCCGGCGTGCGTGCCCCGCTATCGTCGGTTTCGTCCCTACCGGACGCCCGCTGCCCCGGGAGGCACGCATGGACGACTACTACGACCTCGGCGACCACCGCCGGCCCGTGACGACCTCCTCCCCCGACGCCCAACTCTGGTTCGACCGCGGGCTGGTGTGGACGTACGCGTTCAACCACGAGGAGGCGGTCAGCTGTTTCGAGAAGGCGGCCGAGGCCGACCCGGACTGCGCCATGGCCCACTGGGGCATCGCCTACGCCCTCGGCCCCAACTACAACAAACCCTGGGAGGCCTTCGACGGCGACGAACTCGCCGGCACCGTCGCGCGCACCCACCGGGCGGTGGAGCGGGCGCACGAGAAGGCCGCCCGCGCCACCCCCGTCGAGCGGGCCCTCATCGAGGCCCTGCGCGCCCGCTACCCGCAGGCGGAGGCCGCCGAGGACTGCTCCGTGTGGAACGAGCCCTACGCGGACCGGATGCTCGCCGTGTACGAGAACGCCCCCGGCGACCCGGACGTGGCCGCGCTCTGCGCCGACGCCCTGATGAACCTCACCCCCTGGCAGCTGTGGGACCTCAGGACCGGCCGCCCGGCCGAGGGCGCCCGTACCCTGGAGGCCAAGGCCGTCCTCGACGGAGCCCTCGCCACCGCCGCGGGCGCCCGGCACCCCGGCGTCCTCCACCTGTACGTCCACCTGATGGAGATGTCCCCCACGCCGGAAGCGGCCCTCACCGTCGCCGACCGGCTGCGCGGCGCCGTGCCCGACGCCGGGCACCTGCTCCACATGCCCTCGCACCTGGAAGTGCTGTGCGGCGACTACCGCCGGGTCGTCTCGGACAACACGGCCGCCGTCGCCGCCGACGAGAAGTACCTCGAGCGGGCCGGCGCCATGAACTTCTACACGCTCTACCGCGCCCACAACCACCACTTCCGGATCTACGGCGCCATGTTCGCCGGCCAGTCGCAGGTCGCCCTGGACGCCGCCGCGCGGCTCGAGGCCGCCGTCCCCGAGGAACTCCTCCGGGTGCAGAGCCCGCCCATGGCCGACTGGCTGGAGGGGTTCCTGGCGATGCGCGTCCACGTCCTGATCCGCTTCGGCCGCTGGGACGACATCCTGGCGCTGCCGTTCCCCGCCGACCCGGAGCTGTACCGCGTGACCGCCGCCATGCTCCACTACGCGCGGGGAGTCGCCCTCTCCGCGACCGGCGCCACCGACGGGGCCGAGGCGGAGCGGGCCGCCTTCCGGGCGGCCGTGCGCCGCGTCCCCGGGACCCGGATGCTGTTCAACAACACCTGCCACGACATCCTCGCCATCGCGTCGGCGATGCTGGACGGCGAACTCGCCTACCGCAAGGGCGAGTACGACACCGCCTTCGCCGCGCTGGAACGCTCGGTCGAGCTGGACGACGCCCTGCCCTACGACGAGCCCTGGGGCTGGATGCAGCCCACCCGGCACGCCTACGGGGCGCTGCTGCTGGAGCGGGGCCGTATCGAGGAGGCCGAAGCCGTGTACCGGGCCGACCTCGGCCTCGACGCCACCCTGCCCCGGCCCCTGCAGCACCCGGGCAACGTCTGGGCGCTGCACGGGTTCCACGAGTGCCTGCTGCGCACCGGCAGGACCGGGGAGGCGGCGATCGTCGCCCAGCAGCTCAAGCGGGCGACCGCGCTGGCGGACGTACCCGTCGAGTCGTCCTGCTTCTGCCGGCTGGAGACCCACCACCCCTGCCACTGAACCGGCCCGGGCGGGTGCCCGGGCCGGTTCGGTGAGCCGGACGCCGTCCGGCCTCAGCTCGCCTCGACGACGTCCTGGAACGTCTTCATGCAGGAGAAGCAGTGCCGGTCCGTCATGTGCCGACGAGTCGACTCGTCCTGCTTCTCCACTCCGCAGAGCGTGGATGACTTGTCCGACGTGAGGACATGCCACACCAGCTCCCCCGAAGTGTCTGCACCGCACCACATCTCGTGCATTCCCAGCTCCCTCCGGGTAGGCATGGAGGCCGCTTCCATACGAGCACGGCCCGGGCCCGGACGGCTCGTCCGGCGGGGCAGTCGGGTGATGTGCGGGGCCGGGACGCATACCGGCGGTGCCGGCCGGATCCCGGAAGGACGACGGAGGCGCCGGCCGTGGTGCGTCCGTCGCGCGGGCCGGGCGGACGGCGGGTGACCACGCCCGGTGAGATCACCGGCCCCGCGCACTCCGGCCGGGGTGTGGCGGAGTTCCCGCGGCGCGGGGCCGCCGGAGGGCGAACGGCTGCCGGCCGGTCCCGCCCGGGCCAAGGAGGCCGGCGACCGGGTCCACGTCCACGTCCACGACGCGGCGCAAGGGACTCCGCGCGACCGCCGCGGGGTGCTCCCCACGCACCGCGGTCACCGTCGGCGCCGACTCCGACGGTGGCCGTGCCTGCCCGTGCACCCCCACGTCACACCGTCATGCCGTGCGCGCGGACACGGCTGCCTCCGGGCGCCCGGGCCCGTCACGAAGCCCCGCGAACCGGCACCCGGGACGCCCGGCGCGGCGCACGAGACCGGTGAGATTGCCGGTCCGCACCGGCCCCCTCCTCTCCGACAGTGGCACCGCCAGTCAATCGGCGGCGCCCCCGGCCGGGGCACGGCCCCAGCCGCACCGTGATCCCCGTGCACCGGACGGACGGACGGCCCGCCGCGACAGAGAGGACCACTCGCCGTGCAGCAGCACCCCCACACCAGCAGGCGCGGAACCGGCAGATTCGCCGCACTGACCGCGGCGGTCGCCGCCGTCGTCGGCCTCACCACCCTCAACGGCCCCGGCGCCCAGGCGGCCGACAACCCCTACGAGCGCGGCCCGGCACCGACCGAATCGAGCATCGAGGCGCTGCGCGGCCCCTACGCCGTGTCGGACATCTCCGTCTCCTCGCTGTCCGTCACCGGCTTCGGCGGAGGCACCATCTACTACCCGACCAGCACCGCCGACGGCACCTTCGGGGCGATCGCGATCTCGCCCGGCTTCACCGCCTACCAGTCCTCCATCGCCTGGCTGGGCCCGCGCCTGGCCTCCCAGGGATTCGTGGTGTTCACCATCGACACCAACACCACCCTGGACCAGCCCGCCTCCCGCGGCGACCAGCTGCTCGCCGCACTGGACTACCTCACCCAGCGCAGCGCGGTCCGCGGCCGCATCGACAGCAGCCGGCTCGGCGTCATGGGCCACTCGATGGGCGGCGGCGGCACCCTCGAAGCCGCCAAGGACCGGCCCTCGCTCCAGGCGGCGATCCCGCTGACGCCCTGGAACCTCGACAAGACCTGGTCCGAGGTCAGGACCCCCACCCTCCTCTTCGGGGCCGACGGCGACACCGTCGCCCCCGTCTCCAGCCACGCCGAGCCCTTGTACAGCGGCCTGCCGTCCTCCCTGGACCGGGCCTACATCGAGCTGAACGGCGCCACCCACTTCACGCCCAACTCGTCGAACACGACGATCGCCAAGTACAGCGTCTCCTGGCTGAAGCGGTTCATCGACAACGACACCCGCTACGAGCAGTTCCTGTGCCCGCTGCCCCGGCCGAGCCTGACCGTCGAGGAGTCCCGGGGCAACTGCCCGCACACCTCCTGACGTTCCGATCCGGTGGCGGCCCGCGTACGACGCGGGCCGCCACCGGCGTTGTGTGCGCGCACCGTCGGGCGCCGGCCTCTCTGGGCGCCCGCACACTCGTGGACGCACCCCCTCCGCCCGACCTTACGCATGAGTAACGTCGAGTGAATGACCGTACAGACGACCCCGCGACGGCAGGCGACGGACCGGCTGCTGGACAGGCTGCGCACCGACGGCGGCGTCCACGTCGTGACCGGTGAACCCGGTTGCGGCCGTACGGCGTTCCTGGACCACGCCGCCCGTTCCTTCCGCGCCGGACCGGTGTGGCACGTACGCGCCGACCCCGGCGGCGGCGCACCCCCGCTCAGCGGCCTGCACACCTTGCTGCGTGCCGCCGGCCGCACCGTGCGGGCCGCGGGGGACGGTACGGCGGGGGAGGCGCTGTTCGACGTCCTGCGCGCGGCGTCCGGCGCGTCACCGCTCCTGGTGTGCGTGGACGACGCGCACCTGTGGGACGCCGCGTCGCGCGCCGCGCTGGGGCACGCCGCCGCGCGGGTGCGGGCGGCGGGGGTCCGGGCGGGACTGCTCCTCACGGTTCCCGGGCACCGGCCCGTGGACCGGGAGCTGGCGGCACTGCCCGTGCTGCGGCTGGATCCGCTGGCCCCCGGGGACGCGGCCCGTGTGGTCGACGACATGACCGGCGGTGCCGTCGACCCCGGCGTGCGCGAGGAACTGGTGACGGCGGCGGAGGGCAACCCCGCGCTGCTGCTGGCGCTGATCCGCCGGCTGTCGCCCGCCCAGCTCGGCGGGCACCGGGCGCTGCCCCGGCCGCTGGCCGACGGGGAGACTCTCGGCGGGGTGACCGGCGGCTGCCTGACCGGCGTACCGCCGGACCGGGCCGGCCTGCTGCTGACGACGGCGGCCGCCGTGCGCGCGACGGGGGAACCGGACGCCGACGCCGGCCTCGTACGGCGGGCGGCCGGGGCCGGCGCGGCATGGCCGTTGCCCGAGGTGCTGGCCCTGGCCGAGGGCCGCCTGCGGTTCCGCAGCGCGCTGCTGGGGAGGGCGGTGTACGCCGGTGCGCCGCCCGAACGACGCCGTGCCGCGCACCGCGCACTGGCCGCGTGCCTGGCGGGCACCGGTGCGGACGGTGTCCTCGCGTTGCTGCACCGCTCCTGGACCGTCACGGGCCCCGCCCCCGGCCTCGCGGCCGAACTCGCGACGGCGGCGGCCTCCGCGCCGCTGCCGGACCTGCGCCGCAGGGCGCTCACCCGGGCCGCCGAACTGACGGCGGACGGGGCGGAGCGGGCACACCGCTACACCGCCGCCGCGGCACAGGCCCTGCTCGCCGGGCACTCGCCCGAGGCGCTGCGCCTGCTCGACGCCGCCCGGAGCCGCCCGGTCCCCGCCTCCGTACGCGGCGGCGCGGAATTCCTGCGGGGCACGGTGCTCCTCGCCGACGGTCCGGTGGACGACGCCCGCGAGTCCTTCCTGCTGGCCGCGGGCCTGCTCGCCGGGGCCGGCCACGAGGCCGCCGGTACGGCGACCCTGGCGGCGGCGGACGCGGCCTGGGCCGCCGGCGACCCCGTCTCCTGCCTCCACGCCCTCACCGTCCCCGTACCGGCCTCGAAGTCGCCGGCCGCCACCCCTGCGGAGACACCGTCCGCCGGGCCCCCGGTCCACGCCGTCGCCATCGACGCCGCACCCGCGACCGGACCCTCCGCTTGTGCCGACCCCGGGGCCGGGGGCCGGGCGGGCGCCGGGGACGTCCTCGGCGGGGTGGCGGTGCCGGGTTCGGGCGGTTCCGGGAGGGGGGTGCCGGGAAGCGGCTCGCCGGGTGGCGGGGCGCCGGGGCGGACCGTCGGTGGCACGGGGGTGTCCGGGCCGGGTGGCGGCCGGGGCGGCTCCGGGGCGGGGGTGCCGGGTGACGGGTGGGCTGTCGGTGGTGACGCGCCCGGTGCCGTCCCCGCGGGTTCCGGGCCGCTCCGGGACCACCGGGACGGGATGCGGGCCGTGCTGCTGGGACGGTTCGACCGTGCCGCCGGCCCGCTGCGGCGGGTGGTCGAGCACGGGCTGTCCGGCGACGCCCCCGAACCGCTCCTGCGGTCCGCCTCCGCCGCGCTCATGCTCGGTGACGTGACCGCCGCCCGCCGCGCCGGCGCACGGGCACTCGCCGCGGCCCGCACCCTCGGCAGTGCCGCCCTCGAACCGAGGGCGCTGGAATACCTGGCCTACGCCGAACTGCGGGCCGGACGCCACCAGCTCGCCCGGACCCATGCCGAGGAGGGGCTGCGCACCGCGTCGCGGACCGGACAGCGGAACACGGCCGCCCACCACCACGCGGTCCTGGCGCTCGCCGCGTCCATCGAGGGGGAGCGGGAGATCGTCGCCGAGCACGTCGCCGCGGCCCTGCGCACCGCCCGCCGGCACGGACTCGCGCAGGCCGCGACGCTCGCCCAGTGGGCCGCGGCCCGCGCCGACCTCGGAGCCGGTCGCCCCCGTGAGGCCGCGGACCGGCTGGGCCCCCTGGTCCGCCCCGGTGCCCGCCGCGGCCACTTCGCCGTGTGGATGCTCGCCGTCCCCTGCTTCGTGGAGGCCACCGTACTCGCCGGTCGCCCCGAGCACGCGGCCGCGGCCGTCGAGGACTTCGCCCTGTGGGCCGCCTGCGGGGCCGACCCGCAGGCCCCCGCCCAACTCCTGCGCTGCCGTGCCCTGCTGGCCGCCCCGGACGCGGCCGACACCCTGTACCTGAGTGCCCTGGACCGCCATGAGGAGACGACAGGGGACTTCGAACGGGCCCGCACGGAACTGCTCTACGGCAAGTGGCTGCGGCGCAGACGCCGGCTGCGCGAGGCGCGCAGCCGTCTCGGGGAGGCGCTGATGGGCTTCGAGCGCTGCGGCGCGCACCTGTGGGCGCAGCAGGCCGCCGCCGAGTCGCGGGCGGGCGGCGCGGCCCCCGGCCTGCCCAGGGCCGGGGAGCTGTCCCGGCTGACCCCGCAGCAACTGCGTATCGCGCGGCGCGTCGCCGAGGGCGCCACCAACCGGGAGGTGGCCCTGAGCCTGTCCGTCAGCACCCGCACCGTCGACTACCACCTGCGGAACATCTTCGCCACCCTGGGGGTCCGTTCCCGGGTCGAGCTGGTCCGCCTCGTCGGCCAGGCGGAAAAGACCGGTGCACAACCCTAGGGACCGACCGGACGGTATGTCATCCTTCGGGGCAGGACGAGTCCGACGGCGGCCGGCCCACGGGCTCCCCCGTACCGGCCGGGCGCCGATACGGGGACCGCCGCCGCACGGGCGCCGCCGGGAAGCCGACCCTGGGGGAGATGCGCGATGCAACACGCCGTACGGCCACGTACCCTGCCGCGTTCCGGACCCGCGCCCGCCGCGCGGCCCCGGACACCGCGCGTACGGTCGCTGATCGACGCCGACGCGCTGCGCGTGCTGCACCGGGCCGCCCGCGTCCTGCTGGACGACCTGCCCCAGCTCACCGACGGGCTGGTCGCCGTACTGCAGGAGCAGGAGCCCGCGTACCGGGCCGCGGTGGAGGGGGACGCCACCACCACCTGGCAGGAGGTGCACCGCTCGCTGCGGCACAGCATCTCCTCCCTGATCGATCCACGGGGCGCCCGGGACGCGGCGCGGCGCTGCACCTGGAAGATCGGCGCCGCGCGCGCCGAGCAGGGGCTGCCGCTGGACGCCCTGCTGCACGCCTTCCGGCTGGGCGGCTCGCTGGTGTGGCAGGGCCTGGTCGACGAGACCTCCCGGACGGCGCCCGAGGACGTACGGCTGCTGGTGCACGTGGCGTCCGACGTGTGGAACTTCGTCGACGAGCACTGCACCCTCGTCGCGGACGCCTACCGGCAGACCGAGCGACAGCTCGCGTGGCGGAGGGAGAACAGGGTGCGTCTGCTGGCCGCGGCCCTGCTGGACGGCACGAGCAGGATCGCCGACCTGCCCGAGACCGCGCAGGCGCTGGAGCTGCCCGAGCACGGGCGGTACGTGGTCGTCGCGGTCGCCGGCGACCGGTCCTCCGGTTGTTCCGCTGCCCAAGCGGCCCTCGCTCCGGGTGTGCGCGCGCACTGGCACACGGGCGTGGACGCCGACTACGGCATCGTCCTGGTCGAGGACGGCGCGGAGCCCGTCGTGCCGGAGGAGCGGGCGGCCGGTGCGCGGGTGGGCGTCAGCAGCGTGGTCGAGGGGCTGTCCGCGGTGGGGGAGGCGCGGCGGCTGGCGGACACCGCGCTGAGCCTGTGCCCCGGGCAGGGCGGCACGGTCCACCTGACCGAGCACCTGCCGGCGGCGCTGGTGGTGTCGGCTCCCGAACTCGGCGCCGCGCTGGCCGAGCGGCTGCTCGGCCCGCTGGCCCACCTCGAACCCGCCGACGCGGAGGTCCTGCTGGACACCCTGGCCACCTGGCTGGCCTGCGACGGTTCGGCCCAGCGGGCGAGCCGCCGCCTCTACTGCCACCGCAACACGGTCCTCAACCGCCTCCGCCGCTACGAACAACTCACCGGCCGCTCCCTCTCCCGCCCCACCGACCTGATCGAGGTCAGCCTGGCCCTGACGGCCCGCACCCTCCTCACCTGACAACAACCAGCCACACCGCCCACCCAGCCGTGGCCAGCCGCGCAGCCCCCACCCAGCCGCGGGCAGTCGTGCCTCCCCCAGTGCCTTTAAGGGCCTGGGAGGTACCCCCAGGGCGGCACGGGTGGGCGCGGCGGCACGACGGCCGGAGGCGGCAAGCGACACCCCGGCCCGGCGCCGCGGCTCCGGTGCCACGGGCCCCGGCCCCGGCCTGGGCACCCGCACAACCCCCGCCCACCCGCGTTGGTACGCCGCAGCGTACGGGCGCCAAAAGCTGTACCGCTCCTCCGCCCCCGTGCTGTCGTGAGCACCCCTTCCCCCGAAGCCGCAGCCGCGCCCCCGCGGCCCGGCCCCGAGGAGCCGTGATGCCCGAAGCACCACCGGACAGCCCGCCCGCCCTGCACGTCGAGAACGTCGACGTGACCTACGGCCGCGCCCTGTCCGCCCTCCGCTCCGTGTCCCTGACCGTGCCGCACGGCACCGTCGTCGCCCTGCTCGGTGCCAACGGCGCCGGCAAGACGACCCTGCTGCGCGCCGTCTCCGGCACGCTGCGCCTGCACCGCGGCGCGATCACGGCCGGCCGCATCCGCTACGGCGACACGGTGCTCGACGGCAAGGACCCCGTCGCGGCGGTACGCGCCGGAGTCGTCCAGGTCCCCGAGGGGCGACGGGTCTTCGCCGGACTCTCCGTCGACGAGAACCTGCGCTCCGGCGGCCTCGGCCTCGGCCGGCGCGGGCGCGCCCAGGTCCAGGAGGCCCGCGACCGGGTCTTCACCCTCTTCCCCCGCCTGGCCGAGCGCACCCACCAGGCCGCCGGCCTGCTCTCCGGCGGCGAGCAGCAGATGCTCGCCATCGGCCGCGCCCTGATGGCCGCCCCGCGCCTGCTGCTCCTCGACGAGCCCTCCCTCGGCCTCGCCCCGCGGATGGTGTACCGCATCGCCGAGGTGATCCGCGAGATCAACGCCCAGGGCACCGCCGTCCTCCTCGTCGAGCAGAACGCCGGCATGGCGCTCTCCCTCGCCGACCACGCGCACGTCCTGGAGGTCGGCGAGACCCGCCTGTCCGGCCCCGCCGACGAACTCGCCCGCACCGACGCCGTACGCCGCCTCTACCTGGGCGAGTCGGCCGAGGACCAGGGGGCGGCGTGACCGACCGCACCACCGCCGCACCGCCCGTGCTCGACGTACGGGACGTCACCGTGCGCTTCGCCGGACTCACCGCCCTCGACGGCGTCTCCTTCACCGTCACCCCGGGCTCGGTGCACGCGCTCATCGGACCCAACGGCGCCGGCAAGTCGACCTGCTTCAACGTGCTGTCCGGCCTGTGCCGCCCGGCCGCCGGCTCGGTGACGCTCGGCGACACCGAGCTGACCCGCCTCGCCCCGCACCGCATCGCCGCGCTCGGCGTGGCCCGCACCTTCCAGAACATCGTCACCACCCACGGCACCGTCGCCGACAACCTGATGCTCGGTCGCCACGCCCTGTCCCGCGCCGGGTTCGCCGCGAGCGCGCTGCGCCTGCCGGGCGCCGTACGGGAACAGCGCGAACACCTCGCCAGAGCACGCGAGATCGCCGAACTCACCGGCCTGGGCGACCACTTCGACAGTCCCGTCGCCCTGCTGTCGTACGGCGACCGCAAGCGCGTCGAACTCGCCCGCGCCCTCTGTCTGGAGCCCCGTGTGCTGCTCCTCGACGAACCCGTGGCCGGCATGAACGCCGCCGAACGCGCCCGCACCGCCGAGGTGGTGGGCGAACTCCGCGCCGAACTCGGCCTGTCCGTCGTCCTCGTCGAGCACGACATGGGCCTCGTCATGCGCCTCGCCGACGACGTCACGGTGCTCGACTTCGGCAGGCCCATCGCCCACGGCACCCCCGACGAGGTCCGCCGGGACCCCGAGGTGCTGCGCGCCTACCTCGGCACCGACGCGACCGGGGAGGACGCGGCATGACGGCATTCCTCGACAACATCCTCGGCGGACTGGCGCTCGGCGCGGTCTACGCGCTGGTCGCCCTCGGCTTCGTCGTCATCTTCAAGGCCTCCGGCGTCCTCAACTTCGCCCACGGCTCCCTGCTCCTGCTCGGCGGCTACCTCACCGCCGTCCTCCACGACGACCTCGGCTTCGCCGGAGCGCTCGCCCTGGCGGTCCTCACCACGGCCGCCCTCGCCGGCGCGCTCGACCGGTTCCTGCTGCAACGCGGCGGCCAGGACGCCCACTCCGCCCATGTGCAGACCATCGTCACCATCGGCATCGACATCGTCCTGCTCACCGACCTCTCCCGGCGCATCGGCGGCGACCTGCTGTCCCTGGGGGACCCCTGGGGCGACGCGGTGACCGAACTGGGCCCGGTGACCGTCGCCGACAGCCGGCTCGCCGCGATCGTGGTGTCGGCCGTGGTCATCGGCGGGGTGTTCGCCCTCTTCCGGTTCACCCCCTGGGGACTGTCCCTGCGGGCGGCGGCCGAGGACCTGGAGGCCGCCGCGCTCATGGGCGTACGGCTCGGCCGGGTGCGCGCGGGCGCCTGGTGCCTGGCGGGCGCGCTCGCCGCGCTGGCCGCCGTGTTCCTCGCCGCGTTCCCCGCGCCCGGACTGGAGCGCACCACCGGCCAGATCGCCCTCAACGCCTTCCCGGCCGCGATCCTCGGCGGCCTCGCCTCCCCGGCCGGCGCCCTCGCGGGCAGCCTGATCATCGGCCTGACCGAGGCGCTCGTCGTCGGTTACCAGTCCGACCTGCACGTCCTCGGCGAGGGGTTCGGCGACGTCGCCCCGTACGCGGTGATGCTGCTCGTCCTTCTCGTACGGCCCACCGGGCTGTTCGGCGCGAAGGGGACGGCCCGTGTCTGACCGACTCCTCGGGGCCCTGACCCGTCGGCGGGCCTCGCTCCTGCTGCTCGCCGTGGTGCTGTGCCTGCCGCCGTTCTACCTGGACGCCTTCTGGCTGCGCATCGGCCTGTTCTCCCTGGCGGCCGCCATCGGCGCCACCGGCCTCGCCCTGCTCAGCGGCACCGCCGGGCAGCTCTCCCTCGGCCACGCCTTCTTCCTCGCCGTCGGCGCCTACGGCTACACCTGGCTGGCCGGCGAACCCGGACCCGGACTGCCCCCGGCCCTCGCCGCGCTCCTCGCGGTCCTGCTCGCGGGAGCGGCCGGCGGGCTGTTCAGCCCCGTCGCCGCCCGGGTCAAGGGCATCTACCTGGGCATCGCCACCCTCGCGCTGGTCTTCCTCGGCCACCACGTCCTGCTGACCGCCGACTCCGTCACCGGCGGCTTCAACGGCCGCTCCGTGCCCCCGCTCACCCTCGGCGGGTTCACCTTCGCCGAGAGCGACCCCGAACTGACCGTCCTCGGCGTGCCGTTCGGCGCGGAGGAACGGCTGTGGTTCCTCGGTCTGGCCCTGTTCGCGTTCACCTGGTTCACCGCCCGCGGCCTGCTGCGCTCACGCCCAGGCCGGGCGCTGGCCGCCCTGCGCGACAGCGAGACCGCGGCCGCCGTGATGGGCGTCGACGTCGCCCGGCACCGCTCGGCGGCCTTCGTGGTGTCGTCGATGTACGCGGGCCTCGCGGGAGTGCTCCTGGCGCTCGCCTTCCGCCGCGTCGTCCCGGACTACTTCTCCCTCGCGCTCTCCGTCGACTACCTCGCCATGATCGTCATCGGCGGTCTCGGGTCCGTCGCAGGAGCCACCGCCGGCGCCGTCTTCGTCACCGCCCTGCCGCTGCTGATGACCCGCTACGCCGACCAGCTCCCGCTGGTGACCGCCCCGGGCTCCACCGAGGGCGCCGTGGGCCCCACCGAGGCCGCCCGCTACCTCTACGGCGCGGCGATCGTCCTGGTCCTGCTGTACGCCCCCGACGGTCTGCACGGCCTGGCACGCCGGGTCCAAGGCCGCGTACGGCGCCACCGATCCCGTACCCCCGCCCCGGAAACCGTCGTCCCCTCGCCTCCGCAACCGGCCGCACGACCCAAGGAGCACACTCCGTGAACACCACGCACCGCACCCGCCGCAACCGGCACCGCACCGCCGGGACCGTCCTCGCCGGCGCCCTCGCCCTGCTGCTCGCGGCCACCGGATGCAGCTCCAAGGCGGACGACGGCGACAAGGGCGGCGAGGCCGCCGACGGCGTCCGCACCGGACCCGGCGTCGGCGCCGACACCATCAGGCTGGGCGCCCTCACCGACCTGACCGGTCCCTACGCCACCCTCGGCAAGAGCATCGTGCAGGCCCAGCAGATGTGGGCCGACGAGACCAACGCCAAGGGCGGCATCTGCGACCGCAAGGTGGAGATCGTCGTCAAGGACCACGGCTACGACGTGCAGAAGGCGGTCACCGCCTACGCCGACATCGCCCCGGACGTCGTGGCGCTGCCCCAGGTCATCGGCTCCCCGGTGGTCGCCGCGCTGCTCGACGACATCGAGCGGGACGAGATGCTCACCTTCCCGCAGGCCTGGGCGGCCTCCCTGCTCGGCAAGGACGCCATCCAGGTCCTCGGCACCACCTACGACGTCGACATGATCGCCGCCGTCGAGTTCCTCACCCGTACCAAGGGCCTGAAGAAGGGCGACACCATCGGCCACGTCTACTTCGAGGGCGACTACGGCGCCAACGCGCTGGAAGGGTCCACCTGGGCGGCGGAGAAGGCCGGACTGAAGGTGGCCGGGCAGAAGATCAAGGCCACGGACACCGACCTGTCGGCCCAGGTGTCGGCCCTGCGCAAGGAGGGCGTGAAGGCCGTCCTGATCAGCGCCGGACCCGCGCAGACGGCCTCCCTCGTCGGCGTCGCGGCCTCCCGCGGCCTGAAGGTCCCCGTCGTCAGCAGCGCCCCCGGCTTCGCGCCCCAGCTCATGAAGACCCCCGCCGCGCCCGCCCTGGCGGCGATGCTCAGCATCGTGAGCGCCGCGCCCGCGGTCAGCTCCGACCTGCCCGGCGTGAAGAACATGGTGGCGTCGTACCAGAAGAAGTACCCGGACTCGCCGGTCGACTCCGGGGTGCTGTCCGGGTACAACGCCGCCCAGCTCATGGGCGCCGATCTGAAGAAGGCCTGCGAGGCGGGCGGCCTCACGCGGGAGGACGTCGTCAAGGCGCACCGCGCGCAGACGAACGCCGACACCGGCCTCGGCACCCCGCAGAACTTCTCCGACGTGGACCGCCCCGCGAGCGTCGAGACGTACGTGCTCAAGCCCGACGCCGAGGCGGTCGGCGGCGTGGTGAACGCGGAGGACGCGCACGCGGCGCCGGGAGTCGAGGAGTACCTGTCCGCGCACTGACGGCCCGCACCGCCCGGATGCCCCGGCGGACCCCGGAAGGGGGCGCCGGGGCACCGTGCGCCCGGGCCCGCGGTCCGTACGGGCGGCCCGTGCGCCGCTCGGACCCTCCGCGTACACGGTGCGGTCGCGGCCCGTCCGGAAGGCGACGGGAAAGCGAGGCCCCCGCCCGACGCGGGCGGGTCAGCCGGCGGCCGCCTCCGGATCACGGTCGGACGACGGCCAGACGTACGGCAGGTCGTCCGGCTCCCCGGGGAAGAGGTCCGCGTAGACGGCCGGGTCCTTGCGGACCAGCGCCGAGCGGTGGCTGCGGTGCACGGCGTCGTCCCCCAGCCAGGGCGGCAGCTCACCGGCCCCGGCCAGCTCCCGCTGACCGCGCACCGGCGCTCCGGGCCGCACCTTGGCCAGGTCGGCGACGAGGGTGGCGGCGCAGCTGTCCTGGTGGCCCCGGTCGCGCCAGACCCGGCAGATCTCCAGGCCGTACCGCACCAGCGCCTCCTCGTAGCCGGTCCACATGCGGACCGCGGGATGGCGGCGCCACCCGTAGCCCGGCACGATCAGACCGCGCAGCACCTGGATCGCCTCCACCCGCTGTTTGCCGAGCCGGCGCCGGTCGAGCACCAGCGCCGACTCACAGAAGTCGGGGTACGGCAGAAAGGTCTGCATACGGCCGTCCGAACGATGAGGGGCCAAGCGGCTCACCGCACCGCAGTTCCCCTTTCACGACGGCGCACACCTCACGGCGCCGCCCCGGGCTCAGCCCAGCGTGCCCAGCCGGGCCTCGCGCCACAGGTCGACGCCGCCCTCGGTGGCGTACTCGTCGATCTCGGCCAGCTCCTCGGCGCCGAAGTCGAGGTTCTCCAGCGCGGCGACGTTCTGCTCCAGTTGCTCGGTGCGGGACGCGCCGATGACCAGCGAGGTGACCCGCGGGTCCCGCAGCGCCCAGGCCAGCGCCATCTGCGCGAGGGTCTGCCCGCGCCGGGCCGCGATGTCGTTCAGGGCGCGCAGCCGGTGCAGCATGTCGTCGGTCAGCCACCCGGCGTCGAACGACGTGCCGGCCGCCGCCCGCGAGTCCCGCGGGACGCCGTCCAGATAGCGCCCGGTCAGCATCCCCTGCGCGAGCGCCGTGAAGCCGATGACCCCGAAGCCCTCCTCCTGGGCCACGTCCAGCAGGCCGTCCGTCTCGATCCAGCGGTTCAGCATGTTGTACGACGGCTGGTGGATCAGCAGCGGGGTCCCGAGGTCCCGGAGGATCGCCGCGGCCTCGCGGGTGCGCTCGGCGTCGTACGAGGAGATGCCGACGTAGAGCGCCTTGCCCTGGCGGACCGCCGTGTCGAGGGCGCCCATCGTCTCCTCGAGCGGAGTGGTGGCGTCCAGCCGGTGCGAGTAGAAGATGTCCACGTACTCCAGGCCCATGCGCTTCAGCGACTGGTCCAGCGAGGCCAGCAGGTACTTGCGGGAGCCGCCGCCCTGGCCGTACGGACCGGGCCACATGTCCCAGCCGGCCTTGGTGGAGACCACCAGCTCGTCCCGGTACGGCGCGAGGTCCCGCTTCATCAGCCGGCCGAAGTTGATCTCGGCGGAACCGTAGGGAGGGCCGTAGTTGTTCGCCAGGTCGTGGTGGGTGATGCCCAGGTCGAAGGCGCGCAGGGCGATCTCGCGCTGCGTCTCGAACGGCTTGTCGTCGCCGAAGTTGTGCCAGTAGCCCAGGGACAGCAGGGGGAGGTCGAGTCCCGAGCGGCCGGTGCGCCGGTAGCGCATGGTGCCGTCGTAACGCTCGGGGCGGGCGATGTGGTTCATCGGCGGTTCTCCGGTGATGCGAGTGGGGGTGTCCCGTGGGATGGTGTTGATCCTCGCCACAGTGCCCCCGCCCGGTCGGGAAGTCCAACCGGTCCCTTCCATGGAATTCAGCAGTGCGGCTTCTGAATCGGCGGCCGGCCGTGACGCCGGATTGGAGTCCGTGCCGACGGGCAGACGAAAGCGGAAGCGGCATGAGCACGACCGCCCGCCCCACCAGGAGGTCGACCATGAGGGTCCGTACGCTGACCGGCGGCCTGGCCGCGATATTCGTGTTGTCCGGCCCGCTGCTGAACGGTCCGGCCGCGGCCGTCCCGACCGTCGGCACGGCCCAGCGTCAGGTGGCCGACGACGTGGTCACCTACGACGCGAGCGGCGCCGCGGAGTTCAAGGCCGCGGTCGAGAGGGGAGCGGCGATCTGGAACGAGAGCGTCGAGACCGTCGAGCTGCGTCCGGCCGCGTCCGGACAGCGCGCCGACGTGCGGATCGTGGCGGACGACGGCTGGCCCCGCTCCGTCCCCGTCTCGATGGGCAACGGCACCGTCTACATCGGGCGCCAGGCCGTGGACCAGGGCTACTCCACGATCCGTATCGCGGCCCACGAACTCGGCCACATGCTGGGCCTGCCGGACCGCAAGCCCGGCCCCTGCTCCAGCCTGATGTCGGGCGCCAGCGCCGGAACCTCGTGCACCGACCCCTACCCGAGCGCGGCGGAGAAGGCGCAGGTCGAGCGGAACTTCGAGGGAGCCCCCGCCGGGGCACTCCTGGGGCGGATGTGACGTGTGGGTCGATCACCGCTATAGTCGTTCCAGGTCACGGCGACGGAAACCTCCGGAGCCCGCCCCGTGCGTTGGTGGTCCAAGGAAAGACGCCCCGCTTCCTGCGGGGAGATGCAGGTGCAAGGCCTGCCCGGCGCTCCATCCGAGCCCCGTCCCGAAACTTCGGGACGGGGCTCGTCGCGTTGCCGGCGGTTCAGGGCTGGACCGGCATGGTCCAGCAGTTGGAGCGCACCGGCTCGCCCTCGAGCCGGTCGGTCAGCCACTCCACCGCGTCGCCCTGGTCGGTGAGCAGCGGCGCGAGGTGGTTGGTGAGGAGCTTGTCGCCGAGGTTGGGCAGCACGACGGCCTCGTAGGTGACGTCGGCGCCCTTGCGGCACCAGTCCAGAGCCAGTTGGCGGGCCTGCGCGTGCGGCACGATGTCGTCCCGGACGCCGGTGACCAGGCGGACCGGGCCGGTGGGCTCCAGCCTGCCGATGCGCTGCTCGTCGAGAACGGCCCGGGCGTCCGGCTCGTCGGCGATGACGTCGGCGAGCGAGCTGCCGTCCTTCGTCCACTTGGTGCTCTTGGTGAAGCCGTAACCGAGGATCGCGTCCCCGACGCAGCTGGTGCCGATGTCGTCGAGGGCGCTTCGGCCGGTGGCATTGACGTGCTGGTCGACGACCTCCTTCAACGCGGGCTCCGCCTGGGCGAAACCGTTGATCGACCAGCCCAGCGCGGCCGCCAGGGCGCTGCCGTCGATGCCCTTCATGACCGCCGTCAGATCGGCGGGCGGCGCGCCGGCGTAGGTGCCGACGAGATTCACCTCGGGCGCGTAGGCGGAGTGCAGTTCGGCGGCGGACGCGCTGGCCCCGCCGCCCTGGCTGTAGCCGTACAGGCCCACGCGCGAGTCGGCGGTGACCGACGCGCCCGGCACGGAGCGGGC
The DNA here is from genome assembly GCF_043084105.1 of Streptomyces sp. NPDC014676. Lineage (NCBI taxonomy): Bacteria > Bacillati > Actinomycetota > Actinomycetes > Kitasatosporales > Streptomycetaceae > Streptomyces > Streptomyces sp. NPDC014676. The sequence continues at coordinate 181,059 of NZ_JBIBZI010000012.1, forward strand.
CGCGCGGGCCGCGTCCAGCATGGCGTGCCCCTGGTCGAGCCGGTTGACGTAGGTGTGCAGCCGGTCGGTCGCCCCGAGCCCGACGTAGTCGGTCACCACGACGGCGGCGCCGGTGGCCAGGAGCCGGTAGACGGCCAGGTTGTCGTATCCGACGGACAGCGTCTCCCCGGTCAGGGTCAGCGGGTTCTGCAGGGCCAGCGAGGGCGCGCACTGGTCGCCCTGGCCCATGGTTCCGGAGCCGACGACCACCAGGGGACGGGGGCCGTCGCCCTTCCAGCCGGCGGACGGCTCGATGTAGGCCCCGGTGACGGCCACCGGCTGCCCGCCGGAGTCGGTGGAGGTGTACATCAGACGGGTCGCGGTGCCGGGCAGGGTGCGGCCGTCCAGGCCGGGCAGGCTCAGCCCGAGACGCAGTGGCTCGTGGCGGACCAGTACGCCCTCGCCCGCGGGCAGTTCGGCAGGCGGGGTGTAGAAGGCGGGGATGGTGACGCCCCGCGACACCACGGGGGCGCTCGCGGCGGCGGGCGGCGCGGACACGCAGACACAGGCGGTCGTGGCGACCACGGTGGTCAGCACGCTGCTGATACGGCTCACGGCTCACTCCTCGCTCTGCTCCAGGAAGGTGAACCGGAAACTAGCAGCGCTTACTTACCGCCGGTAACCCGCAAGTAAGTTACGGCACGGTAACTCTTGCGGGAAGTGCCGGGCGCACACAGGAGCGGGCCCCGCCGGTCGCCCGGCGGGGCCCGCTCCCGGTCGTGACCGGTCAGGCCGTGTGCAGGGTCAGCCCGTAGCGGTTGAGGATCTCGTTGACCGGCTGGAACCAGGTCTCGCCCCCGCCGGAGCAGTTGCCCCAGCCGCCGGAGGTGACACCCTGCGCCTGGTCACCGCTGATGAACGAGCCGCCCGAGTCGCCCGGTTCGGCGCAGACGCTGGTCTTCGTCATCTGACGGACCGCGCCCTGGCTGTAGTTGACCGTCTCGTTCTTGGCCAGCACGGTGCCGCAGTGCCAGTGGGTCGTGGAGCCGGAGCGGCAGATCGAGGCGCCGACCGGTGCCTCCGCCGAGCCGCGCACCAACTGGTCCGACACCGTGCCCCAGCCGAGCACCACCGGCACCGTCCACCAGCCGCTGCCCACGTTCACCCAGGCGTAGTCGTTCTCCGGGAACGAGGAGCCCTGGAAGTTGCCGATGTACGAGCCGTCCCAGCCTCGGACCTGCTGCCCGGCCCCGCCGCAGTGCCCGGCGGTGATGAAGCCGCCGTGCACCGAGAAGCCTATGGAGCAGCGGACGTTGCCGGTGTAGTACGGGTCGCCGCCCACCGTCCCGGCGGCGAAGGTCTCCGCCGCGGCCTCCACGGTCCGCACGGTGACCGGACCGGCCTCGCGGGCCTCGTCCACGAAGGAGCGGACATCGTTGTCAGCACGTTTGTCGGCGACGACGTTCACGACGACCGTGTTGGCGGCCGGGTCGACGGCCCAGCTGCTGACGCCCGAGGGCGCGTCGAGGCGGTCGATGCGGGACTTGGCCGCGTCGAGCTGCCGGGCGCTGTGCTCGACGGTGCGGACGGCCGCACCGGACGCGCGCAGGGACCGTACCGTCGAGGCGTCGGCGTCCGTGGTGACGGCCACGGTCAGTTTCTCGCTCTTCGCGTCGAACCAGGCGCCGCCGTACGCAGGTCCGGCGGTTGTGCGGGCCTCGGGCGCGAGCTCGGTGGCCTCGCGTTCGGCGGCCAGCCGGTCCTCCGCCTCGGTGCGGGTCAGCCCGAAGTCCCGCTGCATCGCCTGGAGCAGGCCGTCGGAGGCGGGCGCGGAGCCGGCGGCGCGGGCGGTGGGGGAGCCGGGGGAGTCCTGCGCCGCGGCCGGCAGGGTACCGGCCGCGGTCCAGCTGCCGATCATGAGCAGAGCGGCCACGCCGGCATGCGTGAGTCGGGTGCGTCTCATGGAAGGTGCCCTTCGTCGTTCCAGCAAGGTGGGGGTGGAACAATCGCAGTGTGAGAGCGCTCTCAGCCTGAGTCGAGCAGAGCGTAGCGGGCCGCATGCTGTCAGGTCTATGCCAATGCAAGGCCCAATTCCCGTCCGCCCTGGGTGTGACGGCCGGTGCACGCGGGTCACCGCACGGGCTTCGCCGGGTGCCGGGGCCCGGCCGACGCCGGGGGCGTGAGGTCTTCCGGAGGGCTGCTCCGGAAGACGGCCCGGGACGGGAGTCCCCTTCCTCCCGGGAGAGGGGCGGTCAGAGGCGTTCGCCCGCCACCTCGTCCTCGTCCGGATCCGGTCCCCCACCGCCCGCCCGGGCCCGGTGGGCCCGCAGCCGGTCGAGGCGTGAGATGACGGGGGTGGCACTCACCCCGTGCAGCACGACGGACGCCAGCACGGTGAAGGTCACCACCGCCCACAACCGCTCGGCAGGGACGCCGAAACCGGGGGTGCCGAGCGCGTGGGCCAGGTAGAACAGCGAGCCGATGCCGCGGATCCCGAAGACGGCGATCACCACCCGCTCCCGCGGCCCGGCGGACGTACCGAACTGGGCGGCCCACGCCGTCAGCGGCCGGACCGCCGACAGCAGCAGCAGACCCACGGCCGCCCCCTGCCAGGTCAGCGACGCCAGGCCGCCCTGCGCGACGAACACACCGAGCAGGAACAGCAGTGCGGCGGTCAGCAGCCGCTCCACCTGCTCCACGAAATCGTGCAGCACCCTGTGATAGCCGTGGGCACGCTCCGCCCCGCGGATCCGGCAGGCGGTGACGAACACGGCCAGGAAGCCGTAGCCGTGCAGCAGTTCCGTCACCCCGTAGGCGAGGAACGTGGCGCCGATGGCGACGAACCCCTCCCGGTGCTCGGACAGCCGCATCGCCCGCCGCCCCGCCCGGAAGAACAGCCACCCGAGCAGCGTGCCGACGGCGAGCCCCGCGGACACGCCCACCACGCACTTGTACAGCACCTCGACCAGTGCCCAGTGGGCGATCCCCTCACCGGTGGGACGTCCGCCCGCGGCGGCGAGCGCGACGGCCGCCATGACGAAGGGGAAGGCGAGACCGTCGTTCAGCCCGGCCTCGCTGGTCAGCGTGAAACGCACCTCGTCCTCGTCGTGCTCCGAGTCGGTGGGCGCGCCCACCCGCACCTCCGAGGCGAGCACCGGATCGGTCGGCGCCAGTACGGCCGCCAGCAGCAGCGCGGCGACCGGCGGCCAGTCGAGCAGGCCCCAGGCCAGGAGGCCCACGGCCGCGATGGTCAACGGCATGGTGACGCCCAGTTGCCGCCAGGTGCCCTGCCAGTGCCGGCGGCCGAACGGCCGGTTCAGGGCGAGACCGGCGCCCATGAGGGAGACGATCACACAGATCTCGGTGACGTGCTCCACCCACGTCCGGTCCGCCACCGGGTCGATCTCGGGCATGGGCAGGGGCAGCCACTGGAGGGCGACTCCGCAGACGAGGAACACCAGCGGCAACGACAGCGGTCTACGGGCCACCAGCCGGGGCAGCACGGCCGCGCCGAGGGCACCGGCCCCGAGCAGGGTGAAGAGGTAGTCAGGGGAAGTCACCGATCACAGGTGCCCGGAGCAGGCCGGGGGTACGCCGCGGCTTCGTCCTGAACATCATCCCGGCGGCGGGATCCTGCCCGAACGGGCGGACGGGTGCGGCCCTCACCGCCCGCCGGGACGCCCGCTCCGGTGCGAAGGGCGGGGCCCGCGAAAGGCGCCGCGGCCGGTGCGCGCCCAGTGCGCCGCCTCGCGACGCGGGGGACTTGACGGAGCGGGGCGTGCTCGGCGCTACTGGAAGACGTGCCGGGCGCACATGCGTGGGGGCCCGCCCGGCGCCGACCCGGTGTACCCACCCCCCGCCGGACGCATGCCGAAGGGGTGACCGGTGCGGTCTCGATGGGCGGCAGCGGTCGTACTGCTGGCCTCGATGCTGCTCTGGACCCTGTGCTCCCCGGCACCGGCGGCGGACCGGCCCGCCCCGGCGCACCCCGCCGCACAGCAGCACGGTCCGGCCGAGGCGGTTCCCGTGGTCGCCGACACGCCCGAGGCGGTCGGCAAACCCTTGCCCGGCGAGGACGACACCTCCCTCCACCGGCCCCTCGCCCGCCCGCCGAGGGCCTCGGCGGCGGCCGGAGCGGCCGGCCCCGCCCACCCGACGGCCGGCGTGCGGCGACAATCCGCTCCCCGGCCGTACCCGGTGGAACCGCCACCGGACCGGGGCCCGGCCGGTCCGGCCCCCAGCGCCGCCGGCCTGCAGACATTCCGCTGCTGAGCGACCGCGGTACCGCCCGAGGCCTGCGCCGTGCGGCCGGGTGCCGCCCGCCGCGTGCTCCCCGAGCCGGTCCACGGTGACGAGCAGGCCTTCTCGTGTCCCGGAAACCGTGACGACACAGGAGGCACACATGCATGGAAAGCGCGTTCTCGTGGTGCGGCCCGACGAACTCGGGCCGAGCGAGCACAAGACGTGGAGAGACCTGCGCGCCGAATCCGGCGCACCGGAGAACCCGTTTCTCGACCCGGCGTTCACCACGGCCGTCGGACAGGTCAGGCCCGGCGCCAGGGTGGCCGTGCTGCAGGACGACGGGACACCCGTCGGATTCCTCCCGTACGAGAGGGGGCCGCTGGGCCAGGGCCGGGCCATCGGCCTCGGGGTGTCGGACAGCCAGGGCGCCGTCCTGCGCCCCGGCCTCCGGCTCGACCCGCGCGCCCTGCTCGCGGCCTGCGCGCTCTCCTCGTGGGAGTTCGACAACCTGGAGGCCGGTCAGCACCTCTTCGTACCGCACGCCGTCGAGGAACTCGCGAGTCCGGTCGTCGACCTCGACCGGGGATACGAGTACTACACCGACGGGCTGCGCGCCCGTTCCCCCGGTTTCCTCAAGCAGACCCTGGCCAAGGAACGCAGGCTCGCCCGGCAGGCCGGCGAGGTGCGGTTCGTGTACGACAGCCGGGACCCGGAGGCCTTACGGGCGCTGATGCGCTGGAAATCCGCCCAGTACCGGCGGACGGGCCGCCGGGACCGGTTCGCCCAGCGGTGGATCACCCGGCTGGTGGAGCTGCTGGCGCACGGCGACGACCCCGGGTGCCGCGGACTGCTCTCCGTGCTGTACGCCGGTGACCGCCCCGTGGCCGCCCACTTCGGCCTGCGCTCGGCCACGGTGCTGTCCTGGTGGTTCCCCGCGTACGACCGTGACCACGGCCGGTACTCACCCGGACTGGTGCTGCATCTGCGGATGCTCCAAGCGGCCGCCGCGGACGGCATCCGCATGGTCGACCTGGGCAGCGGCCCCGCCCGCTACAAGGACTCCCTCAAGACCCGCGAACTCCTCGTCTACGAGGGTGCCGTGGTGCGTCCGGGGCCGGGCGGGGCCGCGTACCGGCTGGGCCGGGAGCCGGCGCGGGCCACCCGCCGCCTTGTGCGCGGCCACCCCCGGCTGGCCGACGCGGCCCGGCGCACCCTGACGGGGCTGGGCCGGCTGCGCGAGCGCTGACCGCGTCCGGCGTACGCCGACGTCAGTAAGCGGGATTACTCCCGCCGTCAGATGTCCGCGCCGCCCGGGCCCGGCACCGTGGGTCGGGTGAAACTCAGCCGACCCGCACGCCGGGCCCACCTCGTCATCCATGTCCTCGCCTCCGCCGGCTGGCTCGGACTCACCGCCGGGCTGCTCGCGCTCGGTGTCACCGCGAACACCACCGGGTCCGCGGCCGTGGTGGAGGCGTCCGTCCGGGCCATGAAGCTCTTCGCGGACTGGCTCCTGCTGCCGGTCGCCCTCCTGACCCTGTTCAGCGGCCTCGTCCTGTCCCTGGGCACGCCCTGGGGACTGGCGAGGCACCGCTGGGTGTGGACGAAGTTCTGGCTGACCCTGGCCACGACCACCGCCACGGCCTTCGCGCTGCGGCCGGGCGTGAACGCGGCCGCGGCGGCCGTGTCCGCCGGGCAGACCCTGCCCGACGGGGGCGACGTCCTCATGGGGCCGGTCGTCTCCCTGACCGCCTACGTCTTCATGACGGTGATCTCGGTCCTCAAGCCGTGGGGACCGACCCGCCGCGGCCGGCGCCTCCGGGCGGCCGCCCGGAGGCCGGGGACGGCCGAACCGGCACGCCTGTGACCTACGGGCACGTCACAGGGTGCGCTCCAGCCGGTCCGCCATCAGCCGTACGAAACGCGCCGGGTCCTTCGGCCGGCCGCCCTCCGCCAACACGGCCAGGGAGTAGAGGAGTTCGGCGGTGTCGGTGAGGTCCGAGCGGTCCTCGCGCTCCCCGTACGCCTCGTTCAGGCCCTTCACCAGCGCGTGGTCCGGGTTGAGTTCGAGGATGCGCTTGGTGCGCGGCACCTCCTGGCCCATGGCCCGGTACATGTTCTCCAGCGCCGGCGTGAGATCGTTCGCGTCGGCGACGAGACAGGCCGGGGACACCGTCAGCCGCGTGGACAGCCGCACCTCCTTGACGTCCTCGTCCAGCCGCTCCCGCATCCAGTCGAGCAGACCCGCGTACTCCTCGGCCTGCTGCTGCCGTTCGCCCTCGCTCCTGTCGTCCTCCCGCGCGCCGAGGTCGACCTCGCCCTTGGCGATCGACCGCAGCCGCTTGCCCTCGTACTCGCCCACGGCGTCGACCCACATCTCGTCGACGGGATCGGTGAGCAGCAGCACCTCGATGCCGCGCTCCCGGAACGCCTCCATGTGCGGGGAGTTGTCGATGCTCTCCCGGGACTCGCCGGTGATGAACCAGATGTCGTCCTGCCCGTCCGGCATCCGCTCCACGTACTGCTTCAGCGTGACCGTGCCGTCGTCCCCGCGCGTGGTCGCGAACGAGGTCACCGCCAGGAGGGCGTCACGGTTGTCGGGGTCGGTGACCAGGCCCTCCTTCAGCACCGCGCCGAACTCCCGCCAGAACGTGGCGTACCGCTCGGCGTCACCGGTCATCATGCTCTTGACCGACGCCAGCACCTTCTTGGTGAGCCGGCGCTGCATCATCCGGATGTGCCGGTCCTGCTGGAGGATCTCGCGGGACACGTTCAGCGAGAGGTCCTGCGCGTCGACCACACCCTTGACGAACCGCAGGTACGGCGGCAGCAGCTCCTCGCAGTCGTCCATGATGAAGACGCGCTTCACGTACAGCTGCAGCCCGTGCCGGAAGTTCTGGGTGAACAGGTCGTGCGGGGCGTGCGACGGGACGAACAGCAGGGCTTGGTACTCGAAGGTGCCCTCGGCCTGCAGCTGGATGGTCTCGAGCGGTTCGCGCCAGTCGTGGCCGATGTGCTTGTACAGCTCGTGGTACTCCTCCTCGGACACCTCCTCGCGCGAGCGCGCCCACAGCGCCTTCATCGAGTTCAGCGTCTCGGGCCCGGCCGCCTCGCCGTCCCCGCCCGCCTCCCCGACGAGCCTGATCGGCCAGGTGATGAAGTCCGAGTAGCGCTTGACGATCTCCTTGATCTTCCACACCGAGGTGTAGTCGTGCAGCTGGTTGTCGGGGTCGGCCGGCTTGAGGTGCAGCGTGACCGAGGTGCCCTGCGGCGCGTCGTCGACCCGCTCCAGGGTGTACGTGCCCTCGCCGCGCGACGTCCACCGGGTGCCCTGCCCCTCACCCGCGCGCCGGGTGAGCAGGGTGACCTCGTCCGCGACCATGAAGCCCGAGTAGAAGCCGACGCCGAACTGGCCGATCAGCCCCTCCGTCCCGGCCCCGTCCTGCGCTTCCCGCAGCTCCCGCAGGAACTGGGCGGTGCCCGAGTTGGCGATCGTGCCGATGAGCTGCCCGACCTCGTCGTACGACATGCCGACGCCGTTGTCCCGCACGGTGAGGGTACGGGCGTCCTTGTCGATCTCGAGCTCGATGTGCAGGTCGGAGACGTCGGCGTCGAGGGAGTCGTCCCGCAGCTTGGCCAGACGCAGCTTGTCGAGCGCGTCGGAGGCGTTGGAGACGATCTCACGGAGGAAGACGTCCTTGTTCGAGTAGACCGAGTGGATCATCAGCTGGAGCAGCTGACGGGCCTCTACCTGGAACTCAAACGTTTCGGTCGGCATGATGCGTGACTACCTCACTGATCCACGGATCACCGGATACTGGCACGATCACTTTAATAAAAGAGGACGTCAGTCGGTCGCGTTCACCGCCGAGTCCAGGAGGGGGCCGAGTTCGCGGGACACCGTCGTCAGGGGGCGGACGTCCCGCTCGGCGCGGGCCATCAGGATCGCCCCCTCCAGAGAGCTGATCATCAGGGTGGCGAGGGGCCGGGCGCGTCCGGCGGGGACGCCCATGTCCGCCAGTGCCAGGGCCACCGCACCGGTCCACTCGGCGAGGGCGGCCGACACGGCCTGGCGGGTCGACGCGGTGGACCCGGCGCGGTCCACCGTGGCGGCGGCGACCGGACAGCCGCCGCCGAAGCCCTCGCTCTCGTACTCGTCGGTCCACTGCCGGACCATCTGTGCGAACAGCCCGCCGGGCGTCGGCTCGGGCAGCGCGGCGAGGAACCGGGCGACACGCCCGGCCGCGTACCGCCCCGCCCACCCCACCGCCTCGTTGACGAGCTGCTCCTTGCCGCCCGGGAAGTAGTGCTGGAGCGATCCGCGCGGCGCCTTTGCGTGCGCGGCGACCTCGCGCATCCCCGTCGAGGCGACCCCGTCGCGCCGGATGAGCTGGGCCGCGCTGAAGACCATCCGCTCCCGCGGTCCCCGTCCGGACCCCGCCATTCCCGACCTCCCGCGATGTCCTTTCCCCCACCCTATGACGACTGTCATGACGGCGGCTACTATGACAGCGGTCATGGAAGAGGTGCCGCGTGGGCGCGGCCCGGGAACGGCGGTGCGTCGTGCGCGTGGGTTTCATCGGACTCGGAGTCATGGGCCGGCCCATGGCACTCAACCTCGCCCGTGCCGGAACACCCCTCGTCGTCTGGAACCGCACCGCCGCCCGCTGCGCACCGCTGCGCGACGCCGGGGCCGAGGTCGCCGGGAGCGCCGGCGAGGTGTTCGACCGGGCCGGCACCGTGCTTCTCATGCTGGCCGACGAGACGGCCGTCGACACGGTGCTGGGGCGCGGCACCCCGGACTTCGCCGCCCGCGTCGCCGGACGCACCGTCGTCCACATGGGCACGACCTCGCCGGAGTACTCGGCCGCCCTGGAGGACGCCGTCCGCGAGGCGGGCGGCGCCTACGTCGAGGCCCCGGTCTCCGGCTCCCGGGTCCCGGCGGAACAGGGGCGGCTGGTCGGGATGCTGGCGGGCGACGCCTCCGCCGTGGCGGCCGTACGGCCCCTGCTCGCCCCGGTGTGCCGTGAGGCGTTCGACTGCGGCGCGGTGCCGGGCGCGCTGCTGATGAAGCTCTCGGTGAACCTGTTCCTGATCACCCAGGTCACCGGACTGGCCGAGGCGTTCCACTTCGCCGACCGGCACGGGCTCGACCGCCGTCGTTTCCTCGACGTCCTGGACGCCGGCCCGATGGCCAGCGCCGTCTCCCGGATGAAGGCGCCCAAGCTGCTCGCCCGTGACTTCGCGGTCCAGGCCGCCGCCACGGACGTACTGAAGAACAACCGCCTGATCGCCCGGGCCGCCCGCAAGGCCGGACTGGCCTCCCCGCTCCTCGACGTCTGCCACGCCCTCTTCGACGAGACCGTGGCCGGCGGCCACGGCGGCGAGGACATGGTGGCCGTCCTGCGCGCGCTGGAGACCAGGACCGACGGCACCCCGGCCGGCTGAGTCACCTCTTTCGGCACACCTGTCAGGCCATATCCGCCCTCACCGGGGGACCGGCTCCTCCAGCGTCCCCGGCCGGGACACCGACCGCACGGCCTTTGGCCTCGCGGCGTGTCTGCCCGCACCCCGAGCCACTCGAGGGGCGGCTCGCACCGCTGCGGTTCGTCGTGCGGAGCGAGGGCGCCACCGCACCCGCGACCGCCCCGGCGCCTCGCCACCGGACCCGCCCACCGTGCTGACCAGGCAGAACCCGCAGGTCACCGCCGTGGGGCGGGCTTCCCGCCGACCACGGCGACCCGATGTCGGAGGCACCTGTCACACTTCAGTGGCGTGCGGGGGAGCGATGCGGGTAGTCGCGCGGTGTGATCGGTGAGTGAAGGCGGGCCGGATGGAACCAGTTCCAGTCGACGAGGGGGACACGGTGCCAGGCGCACCGCGGCTGCGGGCTTCGTACGCCCTGGACGACGACGGCGCCTGGATAGCCCAGGCACGCCACCACGCCGCCGCGTTCCTGACCCGGGCGCGGGCGGAGGACGGCCTGCCGGTGCCGACCCGCGTGGTGGAGGTCACCCAGCTCGTGGTCAGCGAGCTGGTCACCAACGCCCGCAAGTACGCCCCGGGCCCCGTCGGCCTCGACCTGCGGGTCGCCGGCGACGCCGTCGAGGTGATCGTCCGGGACGGCAACCCCGCGCCACCGGTGGCCCGGAGCGCGGACCCCGGCCGGGTGGGCCAGCACGGGCTGGAGATCGTGATGGCAGTCGCCCAGGCCCTGGACGTACGGCAGGAGCCGGCCGGCAAGAGCATCATGGCCCGCATCTCACTCCTCGCCTGAACCGCCGGCCCCCGGGAATCACCCGCCCTCCCCGGCCGGCAGCGGCCGCTCCGTCCGGATGACCTCGCCGTCCGCCGCGTACCGCGTGCCCCGGCGTCCGGCGGACCCGGCGACGAGGAACAGCCCGTGCCGCCCGGCCCGCTGTCCGGCGGTGCCGGCACGGCCGGAACAATGGGGTCGCCGGTGCGGTTCTCACCGATGAACGCCGCAGGACACGTGGGAGAAAGGCGAGACGAAGATGACGACGAACGAGGAGAAGGCGCTGCTCGCGGGCGGCTGCTTCTGGGGCATGCAGGAGCTGATCCGCACGTTCCCGGGTGTGCTGACCACCCGGGTGGGCTACAGCGGTGGCGACGTGCCGAACGCGACGTACCGCGACCACGGCACCCACGCCGAGTCGATCGAGATCACCTACGACCCCGCCGTCACCGACTACCGCACGATCCTGGAGTACTTCTTCCAGATCCACGACCCGAGCACGAAGAACCGGCAGGGCAACGACATCGGGACGAGCTACCGCTCCGCCATCTTCTACTTCGACGACGAGCAGAAGCGCGTCGCCGAGGAGACGATCGCCGATGTGAACGCCTCGGGGCTGTGGCCGGGCACCGTGGTGACCGAGGTCGTACCGGCCGGCCCGTTCTGGGAGGCCGAGCCGGAGCACCAGGACTACCTCCAGCGCTACCCGGACGGCTACACCTGCCACTTCCCGCGGCCCGGCTGGCGGCTGCCGAAGCGCGCGGAGGCCTGACCGGACGCCCGGCCCGTCGTGGGCCGGGGCGGGCGTCCGGTCGGATCGGCCGAACCGGCCGGGCCGGTAGGCGCCGGCCGCGTCGGCGAGCCGGGTGCCCTGCTCCGCCAGTTCCAGCGCGGCGCGCTCCGCCTCGGTGAAGACCGTGGCCTCCCGCCAGGCGGCGACCAGGTCGAGGCGGACCGAGGTCTTTCCGGTCGTTTTCCGTGGTGACACAGCACTGACGGGCGAGCTCCCCCGTGTGTGACCGGAAGGGGAACGTGACCCGCGTCTCACCGTCGGGTGACGCCGGGCGGCGCGCCGTTCCCGGGGTGCCGGACGACCGATAACCTGGCGGGATGAACGGGGAGCGGAGCGTCGGTGAGTGAGCGTCGGGAACGCGACTGGACGGACATGACGCCCGGGGACTTCGACCTCGACGCCCCGCTGTGCCTCAACGTGGGAACCGGCCCCGTCGTGGTGCCGGCCGAGCCGGACGAGTACGGCACGGCCCCGCTGTTCGGGGAGGAGACCCCGGTACGGCGGCCGGGCCCGCGCCGTACCCCGCGCCGGACCGCCCCCGACGAGCAGGGGCAGTTGTTCTGAATCCGGCGCGGGGCACTGTCACGCTCAGGGGAACTGGACGACCTTGGACGGGACGGTGTCCGTCCCGGACGTCGGGGCGCCCGTGTCGTTGATGACGTGGCGGTACTGCCCCTTGCCGCCGAGCGAGATCACCTGCAGGTGCCGCATCCTGATGCCGGGCTTCACCGGTACCTGGAATCCGTGGTGCTGCACGATGGTGTCGTCGGACGTGTAGTTGCAGTAGCTGCCGAGCGCCCAGGCCTCGTGTTCGTTCACCGAGTCGGCGACCTTGTAGGCCGCGTAGCCGACGATGCCGTCATGGGTGATGGCGGCCTCGTCGGGGGCGTCGTACGCCTTCTCGTTCTGGAAGAAGATCGTGCGGCCGCGTTCGCCGCTCCAGAACACGTCGTACTTGTTGAAGTGTTCGACGAACAGACCCGTGGTGAGGACGTCGTCGCCGTTGACGCGCAGTCCGTAGTCGGCGCGGTTGGTCTCCCAGCCGACGCCCTCGCCGTGGTCGGCGCGCCAGATCCAGGTGTGGTCGATGATCACGTCGTCGCTGTTGACGACCACGGAGTCGGTGGCGCGGCCAGGACCGGCGCCGCCGACGCGGATGAACACGTCCTGCATGGTGGTCGGGTTGGCGGCGTGGTCCGCGGAGGAGCCCGGCTGGCCGATCCGCAGCAGGGTGGCCGAGTTGACCGGGCCCGCGTCGATCAGGAAGCCGGCCAGCCGGACGCCGTCGACGTCCGCGACGTGCATGGCGTCGACCCCGTTGTCCGGGATGATCGTCGCCAGGCCGAGACCGAGCACGACCGTGTCGGCGCGGTCGACCTCGATCGTCCGGTCGAGGTGGTAGACGCCGGGCGTGAACAGCAGGTTGAGGCCCTGGTCGAGCGCGGCGTTGATGGTCGCGGCCGTCGCGCCGGGCTTCACCACGTAGAACCGGTCGAGCGGAAGGGACGTACCGCCGGCGTTGGCCGGCCAGGAGACACCGCGCGCGTTGGTGCGCTTGGCGGGCACGAACACCCTGTACTGGTTGCCGTCCAGGTAGAGGAACGGCTTCTCGCGGGAGATCGGCGTGGTGTCGAACGTGGTGTACGGACCGGTCTCGAAGTTGCTCGCCGGAGCGCCCTGGACACCGGTGAACGTCATGTTCCACACGCCGTTGGTCCAGCCGCCGACGGAGCTGTCCCGCGTGTACCACTGCTGCTGGGAGTACGGGCCGACGGTGCCGTCGATCTTCGAGTCGGCGATGTAGCCGCCGGAGGCCCAGCCGTAGCCGTTCGGGGCGAGGTTGAGGCCGCCCTTGACGTGGATCCGGCGGAACGGAGCCGCCTGCGCGACCGCCCAGCGGTCGGTGCCGTTGACGGGGCTGATGGCGAGGTTCTCCGCCGAACGCCAGAAGTTCTGCGTGGCGTTGCCGTTGAACCAGCCGGCGTCCACGGTGATGTCGCCGTTGATCTGGACGTCGTCGGGGTTGAGGCCGAGACCCGAGACCGAGGTGTAGAAGCCGAGTTGGGCGTTGATGTTGTTGTACGTGCCCGGCTTCAGCAGGAACTGGTAGCGCTCGCTGCCGAACTGGTTGCTCTCCTGCTGGGCGAAGACCTGGTCGAACTTCTGCTGGAGGTTCGGCGTGGACGGGTCCACGACGATGACGTTCGGGCCGAGGTCGCCGCCGCCCTCGATCGGACCGCCGCCGCCGTCGTCCGACGCGGTGTGCACGGCGACCTCCCACAGGGAGTAGCCGTAGCCGGTGCCGCGGGCCGTGCCGAGGACGCGTACGTAGCGGCCGGAGCCGCTCACCTCGTAGGAGGCCCGGCCGCCGGTGGCGCCGGTGACGGACGTGAGCGTGGTCCAGTTCTGTCCGTCGGCGGAGGCCTCGATCCGGAAGTCCTTGGCGTAGGCGGCCTCCCAGTTCAGGTCCACCCCGCACAGGTCGCGTACGGCGCCCAGGTCGACCCGTACCCACTGCGGGTCGGAGGCCTGGCTGGACCAGCGGGTGCCGGCGTCACCGTCGAAGGCGGCGGAGGCGGGGGTGCCCGCGTTCTCCGTGGAGGAGGCGGAGGCGGGTTTGCCCTGGGCGGCGTTGGCCGTGCCGCAGGAGGCGGGCGGATTGCCGCCGCCGGTGGTGCCGAAGACCTGGAACTCCCACAGCGAGTAGCCCCAGGCGGTGGCCCGGTCCAGGCCCTGCACACGGACGTAGCGGGCCTGCCCCGACACGTCCACGGTGTCGACGCCGCCGTCGCTCCCGGTGACCGTCCGGGCGTCGGTCCAGCCGCTGCCGTCCTGCGAGAACTGGATCTTGTAGTCCTTGCCGTAGGCGGCCTCCCAGTTCAGGACGACCTGGGAGACCGACGCCGTGGCGCCGAGGTCGACCTGAAGCCACTGGTCGTCGCTCGCGGCCGACGACCACCGGGTGCCCGTGTCGCCGTCCACGGCGCCGCTCGCGGGTGTGCCGGCGTTCTCGGTCGAGGAGGCGGTGGCCGCCTTGCCCTGGGACAACGGGGTCTCGGCCGCGGCGGCCGGGGCCTGGGTGGCGGGCAGGGTGACGAGTGCCGCCGTGGCGGCGAGCGCCGTACCCAGGGCTCCGCGTCTGAGGCGGCTCAGGTGCTTCATGTGTCTCATGCGTCAGCCTTCTGCTGGTGCGATGTGGGGATGCGGGCGGGCCCGCGTGCGGGTGGGCCGGGCCGTCCGGACGGCGGATGGTGCGGTGAGGCGGCTCTCCGTGGGGTCTGCGCGTGCTGCGCTTTTCTGTGCGTGAGGGCATGCCGGAGGACTGAACACGGCCCCGCGACCGCTTAGTTCAGGCTTTGATTTAAGTGGTGAGACATCAGGTGGGCAAGCCCTCGGACATGAATTGGTGAGCGAGGGCCCGCCGGTGGAGCGGTGTGCCGGGGTGAATCCGCATGCCTTGACCGCCGGGCCGGGGGTACGCGGGCGGAGCGGTCGGATCCGGTGGGGAGGGCGGAGAGGGGAGTGCGGGTGTGCCGAGGTACGGGGCGCGGCGCCCCGGGGCGGGGAGTTCACCCCAACGGCGGGTGCCCGCTGCGAGGGTGTGCCCGCCGTGAGACGTTGGCGGCATCCGGTGCCCTTTTCGAGTGTTTTGTTCTCCCGGTTCGCCCGCAGTCGGCAAGGGAACGCACGGCCACCCCGTCCGTGGCCGGTCTGAAGCGGAGGAGTATCACCCCATGAGCGAGGCCAACCCCGTCAAGCGGGCGGCGAAGAAGATCGCCGAGAAGCTGCAGGACGACGGATCGGCCCCGGCCGACGGCATTCCCGGACGGCCGGGCTCCCGGCCGCCGTCCGTGGCCGAACCGACCGAGGCCCGCGAGCCGCTGCCGCCGAAGCCGGACCAGAGCGGCCCGGCCACCGTGTCGCCCACCGGTCAGCCCACCGGCGCCGACCAGGCCAGGATGGCGCAGTCCGGGAGCTACCTGACCAACGCGCAGGGCACCCGGCTGTACGACACCGACCACTCGCTCAAGGCGGGTCCGCGCGGCCCCGTCCTGCTCCAGGACCACCACCTGCGCGAGAAGATCATGCACTTCGACCACGAGCGCATCCCGGAGCGCGTGGTCCACGCCCGCGGCGCGGGCGCGCACGGGGTCTTCCAGAGCTACGGCACGGCGGCCTCCGTGACCAAGGCGGGGTTCCTCGCCCCGGAGGTCGAGACGCCGGTGTTCGTACGGTTCTCCACCGTGGTCGGATCACGCGGGTCCGCCGACACCGTGCGCGACACCCGCGGTTTCGCCACGAAGTTCTACACCAGCGAGGGCGTCTTCGACCTGGTCGGCAACAACATCCCGGTCTTCTTCATCCAGGACGCCATCAAGTTCCCCGACGTCGTCCACGCGGCGAAGCCGCACCCCGACAGGGAGATCCCGCAGGCGCAGAGCGCGCACGACACCTTCTGGGACTTCGTCTCCCTGCACACCGAGGCGACCCACCACACCCTCTTCTTCATGGGCGACCGCGGCATCCCGCGCTCCTACCGCATGATGGAGGGCTTCGGCGTCCACACCTTCCGGCTGGTCAACGCGGAGGGCGCCACGACACTGGTGAAGTTCCACTGGAAGCCCAAGCTGGGCGTGCACTCCCTGGTGTGGGACGAGGCGCAGACGATCAACGGCGTCGACCCGGACTTCCACCGGAGGGACCTCGCCGACGCCATCGAGGCGGGCGCCTACCCGCAGTGGGAGCTGGGCATCCAGACCTTCCCCGACACCCCGGAGCAGACCTTCGAGGGCATCGACCTGCTGGACCCGACGAACATCGTGCCCGAGGAGCTCGCCCCGGTGCAGCCGGTCGGACTGATGACCCTCAACCGGAACCCGTCCAACTTCTTCGCCGAGACGGAGCAGGTCGCCTTCCACGTCGGTCACCTCGTGCCCGGGATCGACGTCACCGACGACCCGCTGCTCGCGGGACGGCTGTTCTCGTACCTGGACACACAGATCACGCGCCTGGGCGGCCCCAACTTCCCGCAACTGCCCATCAACCGGCCGCAGGCACCGGTCAACGACATGCTGCGCGACGGCATGCACCAGACGGCCGTGCACCGCGGCGTGGCCCCCTACCGGCCCAACTCCCTCGACGGCGGCTGCCCGTTCACCGCGGGCGCGGACACGAGCGCGTTCATCGAGACGCCGGTGACCGTTCCGGAGGGGCGGAAGGTGCGCGAGGCGCCGGAGTCGTTCGCGGACCACTTCAGCCAGCCCCGCCGGTTCTGGCTGAGCATGAGCCCGGTGGAGCGCGAGCACATCATCGGCGCGTACACCTTCGAGCTGGGCAAGTGCTACGAGGAGGCCATCAGGGTGCGGACCCTCCAGGTCCTGGCCAACATCGACCCCGAACTGTGCGCCGGTGTCGCCGAGGGCCTCGGTCTGCCCGCGCCCGAGCCCACCGTCCCGCTCGCCGACGTCGAGCCGAGCCCGGCCCTCTCGCAGATCGGGGGCACCTGGCCGGTGGACGGGCGCGTCATCGGCATCGTCGCCGGCCCGGACGGCGACCTCGACGGCGTCCACGCGGTACGCGACGCGGTGCTCGAGGCGGGCATGGTCCCACTGGTCGTGGCGCCGACCGGCGGCACGCTCGGCTCGGGCGACCCGGCCCTGACGGTCCAGCGCAGCTACGTCACCGCGCGGTCCGTCGAGTTCGACGCCGTACTGCTGGCCGGGGTGCCGGCCATGGGCGACGACACGGTCGGCGCGCGCGACGGCAAGGGTGCGGCCTCCGCCGCACAGCGGACGGCGGTCGATCCGCGGATCGGGCTGCTGCTGACCGAGGCGTTCCGGCACGGCAAGGCGATCGGCGCGTGGGCGGGCGGCGAAGCCGCCCTCGAAGCGTCCGGCGTCCCCACCGACGCCCCCGGCATCGTGGTCGCCGGCTCCGGCCCCGCCGTTCTCGGCCAGGTCCGCGAACTGCTGGCCTCGCACCGCGTCTGGGAACGCTTCACGACCCGGGCCTGACACCCGGCCACGACGGGACGCCCCGCCGACCCGGTCCGGAGGCGCACCGGCGCCACAGGCCGCGCCCACCCTCGGCTTCGCTCGAGCGGGCCCTCCATCGCCCTGCGGGGCGGCTGCCCGGGTGGGAGGCCCGCGGTGGTCGCGGCCGGGCGTGGGGTGCCGGAGGCCGTGCCCGTCCTTCCCCGCTTTCGGGTTCGCTCGCGCGGGGGAGGGGGACTCCCACCGGCCCGCGGGGCGGCTGCCGCGGTGGTCACGGCCGGACGCCGGCGTTCCCACAGCCTGCTCGGTGGCGGGGTGCCGGCCCCGTCGCCGTACAGTGGGGAGGACGGCCCTCACCTGCCGGGTTCCGTGGAATCCGGCCGGCGGGCGCTCCGTATCGCCCCCGCTCCCGAGAAGCCGGTCCGTACATGCACCACCATCCGTCCGCGTTCCCCGGCTCCCAGGAGCCGCTCTTCGGTCTCGACGAACTGCCGGCGGCACCGGTGGCCGGGACGGCGGCGTCCGCCTCCGCCTTCCGGGACTCCGCGCAGGCACGCCGGCTTCTCGCGATCCGGGAGATCCACGCCGAACCGGCCGCCGCCGCCTCGCCCCGCGGGCGGCAGATCATCGCCCGGTTCCCCGAGGCCCGGCTGATCGAGACGGACTCCCACTGGCGCATCCCCGAACTCCACGGCAACGAGGGCAGCGCCGACCGCTGGATGCGGATCAAGCGCGAGACCCTCGTCCTGGGTGTGAAGAAGACGCTCACCACCCGCCCCAACGGCCGCTCCGCCGACTGGATCGCCCCCGGCCCGTCCAACGGCTGCGCCCTGTCCTGCGTGTACTGCTACGTCCCCCGCCGCAAGGGCTTCGCCAACCCGATCACCCTCTTCACCAACATCGACCGGATCATCGCCCACCTCGGCCGCCACGTCGCCGCCCAGGGCCCCAAACCGGAGCCCAACCAGTGCGACCCCGGGGCATGGGTGTACGACATCGGCGAGAACGGCGACTGCTCCGTCGACGCCCTCGTCTGCGACAACACCGCCGACCTGGTGCGCGCCTTCCGCGACTGGCCCACCGCGAAGGCGTCCTTCGCGACCAAGTTCGTCAACCCCGACCTGCTGGAGCTCGACCCGCGCGGCCGCACCCGTATCCGCTTCTCGGTGATGCCGGCCGACGACTCGCGCCTGCTGGACCTGCGCACCAGCCCGGTCGACCGGCGGATCGCCGCCGCCGCGGACTTCCTCGACGCCGGGTACGAGGTGCACTTCAACCTCTCACCCGTCGTCGTCCGCCCCGGCTGGCAGGACGCCTGGGCCGGACTGCTGCGGCACATGGACGACGTACTGCCCGAGCGCGTGAAGCGGCAGGCCCGCGCCGAAGTCATCATGCTCACCCACAACGCGGAGCTGCACGAGGTCAACCTCCGCTGGCATCCGCGCGGCGAGGACGTGCTGTGGCAGCCCGCCGCGCAGGAGACCAAGCGCTCCCAGAACGGCGCCCTCAACCTCCGCTACCGCGCCGACATCAAGCGCCGCGCCCTCGCGGATCTGCGTGAACTGGCCACCCGGCACACACCGTGGCTCGATATCCGCTACGCCTTCTGAAGGACGGCACCCACCCGTTCCGGCTTTCTCCCAGGTCACCCCCCGATAACGGGAATTAAGGGTAGGCTAACCTTGCCAAGTGATTCCTGCTGAAGAGGCGGCCCCGGGCCCGCGCGGCCATCAACTGTCGGCCACCGATGTGACCGTGGCGTACGACGGAGCCGACGTCGTGCACGACGCGGCGCTGACCCTGCGCCCCGGCGAAGTGACCGCCCTGGTGGGCCCGAACGGCAGCGGCAAGTCGACCCTGCTGCGCACCGTCGCCCGGCTGCAACGGCCGCGGACCGCCACGCTCACGATCGACGCCGGCACCGACGCGCTGGCCCTCGGCCCCCGGGAGTTCTCCCGCCGCGTCGCCCTGCTGCTCCAGGGACGCCCCACCCCCAGCGGGCTCAGCGTGCGGGACGTCGTCGAGTTCGGCCGCTACCCGCACCGCGGCCGATGGGGCGGCACGGACCCCGGCGGCCGTGCCGCCGTGGACCGCGCCCTCGCCCTCACCGGCGTCGCCGAGCTCGCCGACCGCGGAGCCGAACACCTCTCCGGAGGACAGCTCCAGCGCGTGTGGCTGGCCGGCTGTCTCGCCCAGGAGACCGGCGTCCTCCTCCTCGACGAACCCACCACCTACCTCGACCTGCGCTACCAGGTCGAACTCCTCGACCTCATGCGCGATCTGGCCGACGAACACGGCATCGCCGTCGGCGTCGTCCTGCACGACCTCGACCAGGCGGCGGCCGTCGCCGACCGGATCGTGCTCCTCGCGGCCGGACGCGTCGTCGCCGAGGGCCCGCCCGAGGACGTCCTCACCCCGGAGCGCCTGACCGAGGTCTACGGCATCCGGATCGAGGTCGACACCGACCCCCTCACCGGCCGGCTGCGCACCCGCGCCATCGGCCGTCACCACACCCGAAGCGAAAGGCTCGGCACCACCTCATGAGACGCCTCCTGCTCACCGCGCCCCTGGCCACCGCCGCCACCCTCCTGCTGGCGGCCTGCGGCACCACCGAACCCGCCGCCGACGACGCCGCGGCCGCCAAGGAGTCCGCGCAGGCCATCACCCTCACCGACGCCACCGGCGCGAAGGTGGAACTCGACGGCCCCGCCAAGAAGGTCGTCGGCACCGAGTGGAACGTCGTCGAGCACCTGGTCTCCCTCGGCGTCGACCCGGTGGGCGTCGCCGACGTCAAGGGCTACAGGACCTGGGACACCGCCGTCCCGCTCAAGAACGAGCCCAAGGACATCGGCACCCGCGGCGAGCCCAGCATGGACACCATCGCCTCGCTCAAGCCCGACCTCATCGTCGCCACCACCGACCTGAAGCCCGACGCGGTCAAGCAGTTGCGCAAGGTCGCCCCGGTCCTGGAGGTGAAGTCCGCCGACGCCGCCGACCCGATCGGGCAGATGCTGAAGAACGTCGACCTCATCGCCGAGGCCACCGGCACCACCGAGCGCGCCGCCACGCTGAAGAAGGACTTCGACACCAAGCTCGCCGAAGGACAGAAGGCCCTCGCCGACGCCGGCCTGGGCGGCGCGGAGATCGCCTTCGCCGACGGCTACGTCGCCTCCAACCAGGTCTCCGTGCGCCCCTACACCTCCGGTTCGCTCATCGGCGCCGTCAACGAGCGGCTCGGCCTGAAGAACGCCTGGAAGCAGAAGGGCGACGAGGCGTACGGCCTGGCCGCCACCGACGTCGAGGGACTGACCGACCTGGGGAAGGTCCAGTTCGTCTACATCGGCAACGACCAGGACCCCAGCAGCGACCCCTACGGCAAGGAGCTCGCGGACAACTCCGCCTGGAAGTCGCTGCCGTTCGTGAAGTCCGGTGACGTCCACCGCATCGACGACGGCATCTGGATGTTCGGCGGCACCGGCTCGATGGAGGCGTACACCGACTCCGTCGTCGCGGCGCTGACGAAGTAGCGCGATGGCCGTCACCGCCACCACTCCCACCGCCCGTCCGGCGACGGTGTCGTCCCGGACGGGCGCGGCCGCGGTGACGACCGCGCTCGTGCTCCTGGTCGCGGCCCTCGCCGTCGTCGACATCACCCAGGGCACCGCCGCGGTCGGCCCGGCCGAGGTCCTCAAGGCCCTCACCGGACGGGCCGACCCGGCCGACGCGTCCGTCGTCATCGCCTCACGGCTGCCCCGCATGACCGCCGGGCTCCTCGTGGGCGCGGCCCTCGGCATGGCCGGCGTCGCCCTGCAGGCCGTCAGCCGCAACGTCCTGGCCTCCCCGGACACCCTCGCCGTCAACGCGGGCTCCTACTTCGCCCTCGGCATCGCCGCCGTCACCGGCGTCTCCCTGCCGCTGCTCGCCTCCTCGGGCATCGCCTTCGCCGGCGGGCTCGCGGCGGCGGCCGTCGTCCTCGGACTGTCGGGGCTCGGCGCCGGCACCGTACGGCTGGTGCTCGCCGGTACCGCGCTCGCCCTCGGGCTCACCGCCGTCACCGAGGGGCTGCTCCTGCTGTTCCCGCAGCAGACCGAGGGCCTCTACCAGTGGAACCAGGGCAACATCGGCCAGAACGGCTTCGACGGTGTCCTGCAGATGCTGCCCGTCGCCGTCGTCGGCCTCGCCGGTCTGCTGCTCATCGCCCGCCGGGTCGACGCCCTGGCCCTCGGCGACGACGCGGCCCGCGGACTCGGCGTCCCGGTGCGGGCCACCCGCGTCACGGCGGTCGTCCTGGCGACCCTGCTCTCCGCGGCGGCCGTCACCCTGGCCGGCCCGATCGGCTTCGTCGGCCTGTGCGCCCCGGCCCTCGCCCGCCCGCTCGCCCGCCGCGTCCGGGGGCTGCGGCTGCTGCGTGCGGGCGTGCCGGTCGCGGGCCTCGTCGGCGCCGCCCTGGTGCTCGGGGCGGACGTACTGCTGCGCACGTTCGTCGACGCGGACACCGCGGTCGCCGTGCCCACCGGCGTGGTCACCAGCCTCGTCGGCGCGGCCTTCCTGGTGGTGATGGCGGCCCGGCTCCGCGACACCGCCGGCGCCGCCGCGCCGGACACACTGCGCATCCGCAGCCGCGCCGTCTTCCTCACCACGCTCACCGTGCTGACGGTCGTCCTGGCCGGCGTCACGATCGCCGCCGTCCTGCTGGGCGACAGCAAGCTGCTGCTGGGCGACGTGGTCAACTGGGCGCAGGGCAGGGCGGGCAGGACCGTCTCCTTCGTGCTGGACACCCGTATGCCCCGGGTGACCGCCGCGCTCCTCGCCGGGGCGGCGCTCGCGCTGGCCGGAACCCTGGTGCAGGCCGTCACCCGCAACCCGCTGGCGGAACCCGCCGTCCTGGGCGTCTCCGGCGGTGGCGCGCTCGGCGCGGTGATCCTGGTGACGACGGTCCCCGTCGTCGGGGGGTGGGACGTCGCCGGGGCGGCCTTCGCGGGATCCGCGGTCGCCGCGGTCGTCGTGTTCGGCCTCGCCGCGCGCGGGGGTTACCAGCAGAACCGGCTGGTGCTCGTCGGCATCGGTACCGCGACCGCGACGACGGCCCTGATCAGCCTGTTGATCGTGCTCACCGACCCGTTCAACGCGACCAAGGCCCTCACCTGGCTGTCGGGCTCCACGTACGGCCGGACCATGCCCGACGTCCTCCCCCTCGCGGCCGTCCTCGCCGTCGGCGTCGCGGTGGCCTGCGTACGGCACAGGGAACTCGACCTGGTCTCCCTCGACGAGGACACCCCCCGGCTGCTCGGACTCGACCTGGGGCGCGGGAGGCTCGGCTTCCTCGTGCTGAGCGTGCTGCTCAGCGCCGCCGCCGTCGCCGCCGCGGGCACCATCGGCTTCGTCGGCCTGGTCGCCCCGCACGCGGCACGCGCCCTCGTCGGGCGGCGGCACACCCGTGTCCTGCCGGTCGCGCTGCTGCTCGGCGCCGTACTGGTGTGCACGGCCGACCTGCTGGGCCGCACCGTGATCGCCCCCGCCCAGCTGGGCGCCGGCCTGATGACGGCCGTGATCGGAACGCCGTACTTCCTGTACGTGCTGGTGCGCGGCCGCCGGTAGTCCGCGCGGGCCGGCGGCGCACCGCCGCCGGCCCGTCAGGCGGCCGGCGGCGGCGGTCCCGGGCCGGCGGAACGCCCGGCTCAGCCGAATGCCTTGACGGCCTGGTAGTACGTCCACGCGGTGCTGTCGCACGCGGTCTTCGTGGCACCGCCGTAGCCGTTGCAGACGCGCTTGAGGTCCTCGTAGAAGGCGCTGTCGAGCCGCGTCTTGTTGGCGCTGAACGTGCCCGCGGCCTTGTAGTTGCGGTAGCCGAAGTCGTGGCGGGCGCAGGCGGTCGAGAACGGGAAGCCGAAGGGGTTGTCCGGGGAGGAGGAGCAGTAGTCGGTGGACCAGTCGAACTGGTAGGCGGACCAGGCGGATTGGTTCGCGCGGGCGGCGGTCCAGGAGCTGTAGCTCGACGCGCTGGTCTGCGTCCAGCTCGCGAGAACCTGGGGCTTGTCGGCGGGTACGGCCTCGGCGCCGGTGGCGGTGCCGAGGACACCGGCCAGGGCCAGGGCCGGGGCGGCGAGTGCGGTGGCGAGCCTTCGGTGCATCCCACACCTCCATGAGACTGCGGTCCGGCCATCGGACCGCAGGTTCATGCCAAGACGATGCCCATGGTGTCTGTCCTGTCATGCGCGCGTCGGCCGACGCATGATGAACAACCGGTTGCGGGACCCCGCTCGGAGGTCGCGGAATTGAGGGATGAAATCCTTTTCAGCGGCAGGACAGGGTGAGAGCCGCACACGGTGAAAGGACGCGTACGCAGGTGGTGACGATCGGCACGCCCCGAGGACGTGGTGCTGCCGAGCACCCTGGGGCTCACCTCCGGAGAACTGATGGAGGACTACCTGCGCCAGTTCACGCTCGGCCCGTACACCCAGGGCCTGGTCCGGCTGGACTGCGGCAGCGGCGCCGACGGACTCGAACGGGACTGGGACCTCGGCCCGGACGGCGCCCACGGGCTCAGCGAGCAGGAACGCGAACGCCGTGCGCTTCCGCGTGGCGCAGGGCATCAACGCCCGGCCGGGCGACGCGCCGAAGGGCTGGCGGCGGTGGGCGGAGGAGGCGTTCCATCCGCCGCAGCCCTGGCGGGAGCTGCTGGGCGCGGCGCTCCGCTCGGCGGTCACCGCACCGCCCGCGCCGACGACCGAGCCCCGCCCGCCGGTCACCCCGGGCAGGACCACCGCGCCGGCACCGGTCCACGGGGATCGCGGAAGCGGTCCGGCCGCACCGCCGGGCGGTGGTGCGGCCGGACGCGGGCGGATCGGTCAGTCCGTGACGTCCGTGACCGTCCAGCGCTGGTTGGAACCGGAGTTGGGCTGCCACGTCGTGACCGCGGCACCCTCGTGCGCGGCCTGCCCGCCGACCTCCAGGAGGCGGCCGGTGGCCGCGTTGACCAGGGTCCAGGTGCCGTCACCCGTCGTGGACATGATCCATTCGGCGGCCGGGTCCCGCTCGCCGGTGTGCGGTTCGGTCACCGGGACGTCGTCGCGCACGGCCAGCCGCTCGCCGTCCACCGGGCTGGTGAACTCGTAGCGCTCACGCACGCCGTCGTCGGGGCGCACCGCGCTCAGCCGCCACTGCTGGGAGGCGGAGCCGTCGCCGGTACCGATGACGAGCTTCGTGCCGTCGTCGGCCACGGTGACCGCCTTGCCGCTCTGCACGCCGGTCAGGGTGTACGTGTGGCCCTCGCGCAGCAGCGGGGCGTCCTTCGCGACCCCGGAGACGCCCTGGACGACGAAGGACGTCACCGACTGGGCGGGCACGGTGAAGGTGGCCGCGCGGTCGGTGACCTTGATCGCCCGGTGTCGCTCCAGCTTGCCGTCGGCGCTGGTCACCACGGGCGTGACGGTCGCGTTCCGGCTGACGGTGCGGAACTTGGACAGGTCGAGGGTGACGTCGCGCGCCCCGGTGGTGCCGTTGACGTGGACGAGCGAGGCGCCCTTGCCGTTCTTCGTCACCGCCGCCGCGCTGGAGGTGTCGTCCACCTTGATCAGCCGGTCACCGGGCTTGATGTAGTGGGTGAAGTTGCGGGCGGTGTCGAACTTGGTGTTCGTGTATATGGGGCAGGTTTCGAGGGTGTCCTTCGAGGTGCAGCTGAAGGGGAGCTGGATCTCGCCCCAGTTGCCGCCCTCGGCGGACTCGCCGCCGGGCCTCATGTTGTCGTGGTCCTCGACGGGCTGCCAGAACACCCAGGCACGCGGCTCCAGTTCGCGCAGGTCGTCGACGATGCGCTGGGCGAGGCCGAGACCGGGACGCATGTCCGTGAAGTTCTGTCCGTCGCCCCAGTCGCCCTCGACCTCGCTCATCCACAGCCGTTTGTCCTCGGCCTTGGCGATGTCGCGCACGGTGGTGCGCTGACCGGTGCCGTAGGTGTGGACGTTCATCTGGCCGACGAGGTCACGCGCCCCTGGCGAGTAGGAGTTCCAGTTCTGGGCGAAGAGGGACGGGTTGGTCTCGTCCATGGCGGAGATCTCCGCCATGGTCTTCGCCTTCTTCAGCGCCGGGGCGAGCGCGTGGAGCACCTTCTCCTGGAGTCCGGGACCGATGTGGGCGCCCTCCTGGCGTCCGCCGACGGGTTCGCCGTCCGCACCGAGGCGGGTGCTCCAGTAATCGGTGTTGGGTTCGTTGAAGGGGTCGACGGTGTCGACCTCGATGCCGTGCGCCTTCTCCAGCCGCTTGGTGGCGCCCGCCAGGTAGGCGGCGAAGTCGTCGACCGACTCGGTCTTCAACTGGTCGGCGGTGGCGTCGAACCCGCCGGACACGTAGCCGCTGACGGTCATGAACCAGGGCGGGGAGTTGCTGAAGGTCTCCCAGTGGGTGATGTCCTTCTTGACGCGGTCCACCCACCACCGCTGGGTGGCGTCGGCGTTCTCGTTCCAGTCGGCGGGGTCCTCGGCGTCCCACCAGTCGGTGTCCTCGCGGGTGGTGCCCGCGGGCGCCTTCCACCAGCCCTCGACCGCGCCGCCGGCCCGCAGGTAGTCCTTCACGTCGGGGGCGTTGCCGCCGCCGACGTTGTACCGGGCGATGTTCAGGGCGAGGCCGTCGTCGCCGAACAGGAGCCGTGCGAGCTTCTCGCGGATCTCCGGTGGGTAGTCGCCGGTGGCGTTGGCGAACCAGACGAGGCTGGTGCCCCAGCCCTCGAACTCCTCCTGCTGGTAGGAGGGGTCGGGCCGGACGGTGACGGAGGGGAGGTCCGCGGCCTGGGCGGCGGACGTCGGTCCGGGGACCAGGGCGGCCCCGGTGGCCAGGGCGGCGGTGAGCCCGGCCGCCGTGAGGAGCCGTCTGTTGCGGGTGCGGCGTGCCATCGGTGTGCTCCCGACATGGAGGTGTGGTCGTGCTTCGGCGGGCCCTCCCGCCGCACCGGCTGCCGCGGCGGGAGGGGACGGCCCCCGGAACGGGTGCGTGCCGTTCCGGGGGAGTGGCGGGGGCGGGTGTCAGGCGGCCGGCTGCCGCAGTACGGCGACCGCGCGGGGCCCGAGCGTGAGGACGCCGTCGGCGCCGGTGGTGCCGACGAGCACCTCCCCGTCGAGACCGCGCACCGGGACGGTGCCGTCGGTGCGGTTCACCAGGAACAGGAACCGGCCCCCGTCGCCCCGGCGTACGACCGGCTCGACCAGCCCCCGTACCTCGGCGGGCAGTTCGCTCTCCACGCCGGCCGGCTCCAGCAGCCGGGGCAGCAGCGCGGTGAGCCCCTCGACACCGAGCCGGGTGGACACGTACGCGGCGGAACCCCCGCCCGCCGGCCGCCGGGTGACGGCGGGCCTGCCCGACTGCTCGCCGGTGCGGTAGCGGGCCAGGACCTCGGTCCCGGCACCGGTCACGGTGATCCGGTCGGTCCACAGGGTGCCGGTCGTGCCGTCGTCGAGCTCCACACGGTCACCGGCGAGCAGCGGGCCGAACTCCTCGATGCGGATGCCGAGCAGGTCCCGCAGGGCGCCGGGATAGCCGCCGAGCCAGACGTGGTCGTGCTCGTCGACGACACCGGAGAAGTACGTGGTGATCAGATGGCCGCCCTGTTCGGCGTACCGGGTGAGGGTCTTCGCCAGGCCGGCGGGGACCATGTGCAGCACGGGGGCGATCAGCACCTGGTGGCGGTGCAGGTCGGCCCGGGTGGTGACGAGGTCGGCGCGGACGCCGAGGGCGAGGAGCGCCGAGTACCAGTCGAGCGCCTCCTGCCGGTAGTCGAGCAGGGAGGTGGGGTGGGAGTCCTGTTCGCTCGCCCACCACGACTCCCAGTCGTAGAGGATGCCGACCCGGGCGGGCTCCCGCTCGGACCCGGTGACCGGGGCGAGGGTCTTGAGGGTGGCGCCGAGCGCGGCCACCGCGCGGAACAGCTCGCTGTCCGCGCCGGCGTGCGGGACCATCGCCGAGTGGTACTTCTCGGCGCCCGCCGCCGACTGCCGCCACTGGAAGAAGCAGACCGCGTCGGCGCCGTGGGCGACGTGCAGCAGCGAGTCGCGGGCCAGGTCACCGGGGCGCTTGGCCACGTTGACGGGCTGCCAGTTGACGGCGCTGGTGGAGTGCTCCATCAGGAACCAGGGCCGCCCGCCGGAGATGCCGCTGGTGAGGTTGGCGGAGAAGGACAGCTCGTCGCGGTCCTGCGGGCCGGGGTGGACGTAGTGGTCGTTGGAGACGAAGTCGATCTCGTCGGCCCAGTCGGGGTAGTTCATGCCCTTGGTGCCGCCCGTCACCATGAAGTTGGTGGTGACGGGGACGTCCGGGGTGAGCTCCCGCAGAATCTCCCGCTCGGCGCGCAGATGGTCCTTCAGGGCGTCCGAGGAGAACCGCTTGAAGTCGAGCTGCTGTGTGGGGTTGGGGTGGGAGGCGGCCAGCCGCGGCGGCAGGATCTGCTCCCAGTCGGTGTACCGCTGTGACCAGAAGGCCGTGCCCCAGGCGGTGTTGAGCGCGTCCAGCGTGGTGTAGCGGGCGCGCAGCCAGTCGCGGAAGGCACGGGCCGCGTCGTCGGAGTAGTCGTAGACGTTGTGGCAGCCCAGCTCGTTGTTGACGTGCCAGGCGACGAGCGCCGGATGACCGGCGTACCGGGCGGCCAGCTCCCGGACCAGGCGCAGCGCGTACCGGCGGAAGACGGGCGAGGTGGGGCGCCAGTGCTGGCGCGCCCCCGGCCAGAGGGTCTCGCCGGTGGCCGTGACCGGGAGGATCTCCGGGTGGGCGGTGGTGAGCCAGGGCGGCGGGGAGGCGGTGGCGGTGGCGAGGTCGACGCCGACGCCGCCGGCGTGCAGCAGGTCCATCACCTCGTCGAGCCAGGCGAAGTCCCAGGTGTCCTCGGCCGGTTGCAGCCGGGCCCAGGAGAAGATCCCCACGGACACGAGGTTCACGCCGGCCTCGCGCATCAGCCGGACGTCCTCCTCCCACACGGTGCGGGGCCACTGCTCGGGGTTGTAGTCGGCGCCGTAGACGAGACGGGGGGCGGGGTCACCGTCCGCCCCGCCGGTGCGGGACAGGAGGGTGGAGATCATGGCGGTCCTTCCGGGGGTGTGGTGCGCGGGGGCGGCGCGGAGTCCGCCCGCGCCGCCCTGTGCCTGGTGCCGTCCTACTTCTCGACGGTGAAGCCCTGTTCCTCGGCGTACTTCACCGAGGCGTCCTGCCAGGCCTTCAGGCCGTCCGCGAGCGTGGTGCCCGAGACGTAGGCCTTGCCGACCGTGTCGTGGAAGACCGAGTTGGCGTACTGCTGGAACGGCAGGTACGACCAGTCGCTGGCGACGTTCGCGGCGGACTCGGCGAAGATCTTGTTCGCCTCCTGACCGCCGAGGTAGTCGAACTTGGTGCTCTGGAAGTCGGCGGACTGCAGTTCCGCCTTGGTGGCGGGGAAGGCGCCCTGCTCGACGCGGGTTTGGACGCCGTCACCGGAGTTCGCGTACTCCACGAAGGCGTAGGCGAGTTCCTTGTTCCTGCCGAGCGAGGGCAGGGTCAGCGAGCTGCCGCCGTTCTCCGCGCTGGCCTTGTCGCCCTCGGTCCAGGCCGGCATCGGGGCCGCGCGCCAGTCGCCGGCCGCGTTCGGCACGCCGCTGACGAAGTTGGCGGGCATCCAGGCGCCGGTGGTCAGGGTGGCGATGGTGCCGTCGCCCAGGCCCTTGTACCACTCGTCGGTCCAGCCGTTGACCGGGGCGAGGAGCTTCTCGTCGATGAGCTGCTGCCAGGTGTCCGTGTACCTCTTGGCCTCCGCGCCACCGAAGTCGATCTTCACATCGGTGCCGTCGACCTTGTAGGGACGGGCACCGGCCTGCCACAGCATGCTGGTGGTGAAGCCGGCGTCGCCGGCGTCGTTGGCGATGTAGACCTTGGGGTCGGCCTTGTGCAGCTTGCGCGCGGCGTCGACGTACTCGTCCCAGGTGGCCGGGACGGCGATCTCGTACTTGTCGAAGACCTTCTTGTTGTAGAACATCGCCATCGGGCCGGAGTCCATCGGCAGGCCATAGACCGCCTCGTCCTCGCTCACGGCGTTCCACGGACCGGGCGTGTACCGGGACGCCAGCTTGCCGGCGCCGAAGGGGGCCAGGTCGGTGAGGCCCTTGCCGAGGGCGTACTGGTTCACCGCGAAGTACTCGACCTGCGCGACGTCCGGGACGCCCTTCTCGGCCGATATCGCGTTCGACAGCGCGGTGTAGTGCTTGTCGCCCGACCGCTCGCCGACGAGGTTGATCTTGACCTTCGGATACTTCTTCTCGAAGTCGGCGGCGACCGTCTTCAGCGTGGGCTCCCAGGCCCACACCGTCACCGTGCCGCCCTTCTTCAGGGCCGCCTGGACGTCCGAGGCGGAGACCGCCTCGTCGGTGGAGCCGTCGTCGGAGCCGCCGCAGGCGGTGGCGCCCAGGGCCACGGCGGACAGCAGGGCGATGCCGCGCAGCAGGCGGCCGGTGTTTCTGCGCATGAGGGTGCTTCCACTTCTTCGTGGGCGGGACGTGGCGGGGGTGGTGCGGGGGGCGGGGCTGAGGGGCGGCCGGGAGCCGCGCGGTCACTCCTTGACGCTGCCCGCGGCGAGACCCGACTGCCAGTACTTCTGGAGCAGCAGGAACGCGGCGATGAGCGGCAGGATGGTGATCAGCGAACCGGTGATCACCAGGTTGAAGACGACCTCGCCGCCGACGGTCTCGGCCTGGGAGTTCCACGCGCTCAGGCCGAGCGTCAGCGGGTACCAGTCCGGGTCCTTGAGCATGATCAGCGGCAGGAAGTAGTTGTTCCAGGTGGCGACCGTGGTGAACAGCAGCACCGTCACGATGCCGGGGGCGAGCAGCGGGAGGGCGACGGTGAAGAAGGTGCGCGCCTCGCCGGCCCCGTCGATGCGGGCGGCCTCGAGGAGTTCGGTGGGGATGGCCTCGGTGGCGAACACCCACATCAGGTACAGGCCGAACGGCGAGACCAGCGAGGGGATGATCACCGCCCACGGGGTGTCGGTCAGGCCCATCTCGCTGAACATCAGGAAGGTGGGCACCGCGAGGGCGGTGCCGGGGACCGCCACCGCGCCGATGACCGTGGCGAAGACGCCGCGCTTGCCGGGGAAGTCGAACTTCGCCAGCGCGTAGCCGCCGAGGACCGCGAGGAGGGTGGCCCCGCCGGCGCCCAGCACCACGTACAGCAGGGTGTTCAGCAGCCAGCGCGTGAACACGCCGTCGTGGTAGGTGAACGTGTCGCGGAGGTTGTCCCACAGCGCGAAGTCGTCGGCGAACCACATCCCGGACGAGTCGGCCAGACCCGCCTGCGTCTTGGTGGCGTTGACGACCAGCCAGATCAGCGGCACGAGGGTGTAGACGACAACCAGGGAGGTCAGCACGGTCAGCAGCACGCTGCGCCTGGGCTTGTCGGCGGAGTGCCCGCGCGTCCCGCGCAGCCGTGGCGCGCCGCGGCCGGAGCCGGAGGCCTTGGCGGGTGCGGCCGGGGCGGCGGTGGTGAGAGGGCTGCTCATCGGGTCACGCTCCCTTGCGCATGCCGCGCAGCTGCACGACGTAGGCGATCACCATCGTGATCAGGCCCATGATGATGGCCACCGTCGCGGAGTAGTTGTGCTGCTGGCCGTTGAAGGACAGCGAGTACGTGTAGAAGTTCGGCGTGTAGTCGGTGGTGAGGGCGTTGCGGGCGAGCGGACGCAGGATGTTCGGCTCGTTGAACAGCTGGAAGCTGCCGATGATGGAGAAGATCGTCGCGATGACCAGGGCGCCCCGGATCGCGGGCAGCTTGATCGCGGTGATCACGCGGATCTGTCCGGCGCCGTCGATCTCCGCCGCCTCGTACAGGGAGTTCGGGATGACGCGCAGCGCCGAGTAGAAGATCAGCATGTTGTAGCCGACGAACTCCCAGGTGACGATGTTGCCGATGGAGGCCAGCACCAGGTCGGGGGAGAGCGGGTCGGGCAGCGTGACGCCGAACGCCCCGTTGATGTCACCGACCAGGCCGTACTTCGTGCCGTACATGAAGCCCCACATGAGGGTGGCGACCACGGCGGGCACCGCGTACGGCAGGAAGATCGTGATGCGGAAGAAGCTCTTGCCGTAGAGCCGGCCGCTGTCCAGGGCCAGTGCCACCAGCAGCGCGATCCCGAGCATGATCGGCACCTGGACGCACAGGAAGAGCGAGACCCGGCCGAGGGCCGCCCAGAACCGGTCGTCCTGGAGCGCCTGCTGGTAGTTGTCGAGGCCGACGAAGGTGGTCCCGCCGATGAGCCGGTCGCGGAAGAGGCTCAGATGGACCGAGTACGCGATCGGTGCCAGGAAGACCAGGGCGAACACGGCCACGAAGGGACCGATGAAGCCCCATCCCGTCCAGGAACGGCGGTCCCGTCTCGCCGGGGGAGGCGCCGGCCTCGGCTCGGCGTCCACCGGCGGTTGCAGCGTCGTCATGTCGTTCCTCGCTCGTCACCGTTCCGGACCGGCGGCCGCCCGGCGCGTGAGCCGGACGGCATGCCCCCTGCACGTGATGTTTGCGTAAACATCGGCTGCCGCGAAGTGCCGGCGAGCTGTTATGTTTACGTAAACATCGGATGGCGGCATGTTTACACTGCCCTCCTGAGGACGGTCAAGGGTCCCTTGGGAAACCGTGACGCGAGCAGTGACAGGAAGGCGGCTGACGGCGAGTGGACACGGCCGAGAGAACGCCGGCGAACGCACCCGGCCCCGGCACCGGGGCGGCCACCGCGGCCGGCGGCGCGCGCCGTACCCGGGACGGCGCCCGGACCACGGCCTCCATGGCCGACGTGGCCCGCCTGGCGGGGGTCTCGTCCCAGACCGTCTCCCGCGTCTCCAACGGCTACGCCGGGGTCACCGAGGAGACCCGCCGTCAGGTGCTGGCCGCGATGAAGGAACTCGGCTACCGGCCCAACAGCGCGGCCCGCGCCCTCAAACGCGGCGAGTTCCGCACCATCGGCGTCATCACCTTCACGCTCTCCACCACCGGCAACGTCCGCACCCTGGAGGCGATCGCCACCTCCGCCGCGCACGAGGGCTACGCGGTGACGCTGCTGCCGGTCGCCGTGCCCACCCAGGACGAGGTGCGCGGGGCGTTCTCCCGGCTGGAGGAACTCGCCGTCGACGCCGTGATCGTCATCATGGAGGTCCACCTCCTGGACGCGGCGACGGTCACCCTGCCCCCGCACGTCCAGGTCGTGGTGGTCGACTCCGACGCCGGCGACCACTACACGGTCGTCGACACCGACCAGGCGGGCGGCACCCGCGCCGCCGTCCAGCACCTGCTCGGCCTCGGCCACCGCACGGTGTGGCACCTGGGCGGACCCGAGGACTCGTTCGCCGCACAGCGCCGCACGGACGCCTGGCGCGCCGCCCTCACCGAGGCCGGACGGGTGCCGCCGCCCCTCGTCCGGGGCGACTGGTCGGCGGACTCGGGCTACCGGGCCGGCCTCGAACTCGCGGCCCGGGACGAGTGCACGGCCGTCTTCGCCGCCAACGACCAGATGGCGCTGGGCCTGCTGCGCGCCCTGCACGAACACGGCCGGCGCGTCCCCGAGGACGTCAGCGTCATCGGCTTCGACGACATCCCCGAGGCGTCCTCCTTCCTGCCCCCGCTGACCACCGTCCACCAGGACTTCGCCGAGGTGGGCCGGCTCTGCGTCCAGGCGGTGCTGAGCAAGATGCGGCAGGGCGGCCCGGAACGGGGCACCACGCTCGTCCCGACCCGGCTGGTGCCGAGGGCCAGCACAGCACCGCCGCCGGAGCCCGCCCGACGATCGAACTCCTGACCTTCACCCACCAGTTGTGTGCGAGACTTGGTGATCGTCAGGCACTCCCGAGCCACTTCAGGGACGGACTCCGCCATGTCGACGGGCACATCCCCCACCCCTCCGCGGATCGACACCGGCAGGGCGCACCCCGCTCGGGTCTACGACTGGCTCCTCGGCGGCAAGGACAACTACCCGGTCGACGAGGCCGTGGGGGAGAAGCTGCCGCCCCAGGCGCGCGACGCCGCCCGGCAGAACCGCCGGTTCATGCACCGGGCGGCCGCCTGGCTCGCCGGGCAGGGCGTCGACCAGTTCCTCGACATAGGCACCGGCATCCCCACGGAGCCGAACCTGCACCAGATCGTGCAGGGCGTGGTCCCGGCCGCGAAGGTCGTCTACACCGACAACGACCCGATCGTGCTGCGGCACGCCGAAGCCCTGCTGATCAGCAGCCCCGAGGGCACCACGGACTACATCCAGGCCGATGTGCGCGACCCGGGCGGCATCCTCCGGCACGCCCGCGGCGTGCTCGACTTCGAGCGTCCGATCGCGCTGTCCCTGATCGCCCTCCTGCACTTCCTCCCCGACGACCAGGACCCCCTCGGCATCGTCGGCGAGCTGCGGGCCGCGCTGCCGCCGGGCAGCTACCTCGTGCTGTCGCACGCCGCCTCCGACCTCCACTCCGAGCTGGCCGAGCAGGTCACGGCCGAGTACGCCCGCGCCGGCATCCGCCTGGGCTTCCGCACCCGCGCCGAGGTCGCCCGCTTCTTCGACGGCCTGGAGCTGGTCGATCCCGGTCTGGTGACCGCACCGGAGTGGTTCCGGACGACCCCGCCGCCGCCTCCCGAGGACAGCGGCATCTACGCGGGTGTGGCGAGGCTCTCCTGACCCTTCGGTGATCACCGAAGAGTCCGCGGGCTAGCGTCCTCACATGAACGTTTCCTCGGACCTGGGCCGGCACCGGGCACCCTCGGACGGCGACGACGCGACCGGAGCCACGGCGTGACGCCGCTGGAGATGGCCGGCGTCTTCGCGGCGGGCGTCGGCGCCGGCGCCATGAACGCGGTCGTCGGCTCGGGAACGCTGGTGACCTTTCCCGTACTGCTCGCCACCGGGCTGTCCCCCGTCACCGCCACGGTCTCCAACGCGCTCGGACTGATCCCCGGCTCCGTCAGCGGCGCCATCGGCTACCGCAGGGAACTCGCGGGACAGGGCCGGCGCGTGCGGAAATTCGGCGTCGGCGCCGCGCTGGGCGGGCTCTGCGGCGCGGCGCTCCTGCTGGCCCTGCCCGCCGAGGCGTTCGAGACCATCGTGCCGACCCTGGTGGGGCTCGCCCTCGTCCTCGTCGCGTTCCAGCCCCTGATCGCCAAGAAGGTGCGCGGCCGCCGCGCGAAGGGACACCCCTCCCGCCGCGACGGCGGATGGCCGCTCTCCGCCGGCCTGGCCCTGGCCAGCGTCTACGGCGGCTACTTCTCCGCCGCGCAGGGCATCATCTACATCTCCCTGATGGGCCTGCTCATCGACGAGCCGCTGCAACGCCTCAACGCCGTCAAGAACGTGCTCGCCGCGATCGTCAACACGGTCGCGGCGGCCTTCTTCGTCTTCGTCGCCGACTTCGACTGGACGGCCGTCGCGCTCATCGCGGCCGGATCCGCCCTCGGTGGCCAGCTCGGCGCCAGGACCGGCCGCAGGTTCAGCCCCGCGGTGCTGCGCGCCCTCATCGTCACGATCGGCACCCTCGCCCTCGTCCAGTTGCTGCGCTGACCACCGCCCGCTCTCAGGGCAGGATCGCGTCGACGTAGCCGCCGTCGACACGCAGCGCCCCGCCGGTCGTCGCGGAGGCCTGCTCCGAGCTGAGGTAGACGACCATGTGGGCGATCTCCTCCGGCTCGATCAGCCGTTGCAACAGAGACTGCGGCCGGTGCTCGCGCATGAAGGCGCGCTGCGCCTCGTCCCACGGAAGGTCGCGGTCCACCAGCTCGTACACGAAGTCCTCCACCCCGCCGGTGTGGGTGGGCCCGGCGATGACCGAGTTCACCGTGACGCCCGTGCCCGCCGCCTTCTTGGCGAAGCCGCGGCTCACCGCGAGCAGCGCCGTCTTGGACATGCCGTAGTGGATCATCTCGGCGGGGGTGACGATCGCCGAGTCGCTGGCGATGTACTGGACGCGCCCCCAGCCGCGCCCGGTCATGCCCGGCAGGAAGAGCCGGGTCAGCCGCACGGCGGCCAGGACGTTCACCTCGAAGTAACGCCGCCACTCGTCGTCGGTGATCTCCAGCGGGTCCGCGGAGCCGAAGACGCCGAGGTTGTTGACGAGGACGTCCACCTGCGGCAGGGCCTCGGCGACCTGTTCGGCGCCCGCCTCGGTGGTCACGTCCGCCGCGACCGGTACGACGTCGGCGCCGGGCACCTCCCGTGCGAGGGCGGCGGCGCTGTCCCGTACGCGCTCGGCGGAGCGTCCGTTGACCGCGACCCGGGCGCCCGCCCGCGCCAGCCCGGTGGCGATCGCCGCGCCGATGCCCTGGGTGGAGCCGGTGACCAGCGCCGTACGGCCCTTCAGATCGATCTGCACGTCGTGCGTTCCCTTCGCCTGGGTACCAGTGCCCGCATGAGATGCCCGAACACGGACGGAAGACGCCGCTCGCGCACGTGCTCCGCCCGATCCTGCTCCTTCCCCGGACCCGCGCCCGAATCACCGCGAAACGCCCGGTGGGCATACGCTTCTTGTGACGCACTCGTACGGACGCGGGAGGCGACGTGACGGCCGAACACACGAACGCGACGGACGGCCGGACGGAAGCCGGCGCCGACGGTGACGACCTGCTCCACGGGCTGGAGGTGGACGACCGGCGCCCGGAGCGGCCCGTGCTGCTCGACGCCGACGGCACCCCGATCGAGACCTGGCGGGAGAACCACCCCTACGACCGCAGGATCCGCCGGGCGGAGTACGACCGCACCAAGCGCATCCTGCAGATCGAGCTGCTGAAGATGCAGCGGTGGGTCAAGGACACCGGCCAGCGGATCGTGGTGCTCTGCGAGGGGCGGGACGCGGCCGGCAAGGGCGGCACCATCCAGCGGTTCATGGAACGCCTCAACCCCCGGGGAGCCCGCGTGGTCGCCCTGGAGAAGCCGACCGAGCGGGAGGCGGGGCAGTGGTACTTCCAGCGCTACGTGGCCCACCTGCCGGCCCGCGGCGAGATCGTCTTCTTCGACCGCTCCTGGTACAACCGCGCGGGCGTCGAGCGGGTCATGGGGTTCTGCACGGACGCCGAGTACCGCCAGTTCCTCGAGCAGGCTCCTCTGTTCGAGCGGCTGCTCACCGACGACGGCATCATGCTGGTGAAGTTCTGGTTCTCCGTGTCCCGGGCCGAGCAGCGGACCCGGTTCGCGATCCGCCAGGTCGACCCGGTGCGCCGCTGGAAGCTGTCGCCGATGGACCTCGCCTCGCTCGACCGCTGGGACGACTACACCGAAGCCAAGATCGAGATGTTCCGGGCGACGGACACGCCCCACGCGCCGTGGACGGTCGTGAAGAACAACGACAAGCGCCGGGGCCGGCTGGAGGCCATGCGCAGCCTCCTCGACCGCTGCGACTACCCGGCGAAGGACCACGGGGCCCTGGGCAAGCCGGACCCGCTGATCGTGGGCTCGGCGGACACCCTGCTGGAGGCCGGTGAGGAACCCGCGGCCCTCTCACCGACCCCCCTCGCGGGCCCCGGGGTCGGCCCGGGCAGCCACCCGGACACGTGACCGGTCATCCCAGCGGCAGCGTCACCTCGCCCGAGCCCTGTGCCTCCGGCCCACCGGGCACGCGCACCGTGAACGGCCGGTCGGTCCCGGACGCCGTGACCCGCAGGACGTCGCCGTCCCGCCGGACCCGGAACGTCGCGGTCGGCAGCCCCGCCGTGTCCGGCACGGTGACCTCGGCCGCGTAGCCGGCCGCGGCCGACGGGTGCACGAGCAGGACCGGAGCGTCCAGCCAGTCGCCGTCGGGCCGGGAGTCGTCGCCGGACAGCGGCAGCACGGCGCCCTCACGGACGTACAGCGGGAGGCTGTCGTAGCCGTGCCGTTCGGTGCGCCAGCACGGGCCGGTGACCCGCTCGCCGCTCAGCAGATGCGTCCAGGTGCCCTCGGGCAGATAGACCTCCACCTCGCCGTCCTCGCTGAACACCGGCGCGACCAGCAGGTCGGGGCCCAGCATGTACTGGCGGTCGAGCGGGCGGCACGCCGGATCCCGCGGGAACTCCAGCAGCATGGGCCGCATCACCGGGACGCCCGTGTGGTGGGCCTCGGCGGCGGCGCCGTACAGGTACGGCATCAGGCGGTGCTTGAGCAGGGTGAACCGCCGGGCGACGTCGACCGCCTCGTCGCCGAACTCCCACGGCACCCGGTACGACGTGGAGCCGTGCAGCCGGCTGTGCGAGGAGAGCAGACCGAAGGCGAGCCAGCGCTTGAACACCTCCGGGACGGGCGTGCCCTCGAAGCCGCCGATGTCGTGGCTCCAGAAGCCGAACCCGCTCAGCGACAGGGACAGACCGCCCCGCAGCGACTCGGCCATCGCCTCGAAGGACGACCAGCAGTCGCCGCCCCAGTGCACCGGGTACTGCTGCCCGCCGGCGGTCGCGGACCGGGCGAAGACCACCGCCTCACCCTGCCCGCGCTCCTTCTCCAGGAGCTCGAACACCGTCCGGTTGTACAGGTGCGTGTAGTAGTTGTGCATCCGCTCGGGGGCGGAGCCGTCGTGCCAGACGACATCGGTGGGGATGCGCTCGCCGAAGTCCGTCTTGAAGCTGTCCACCCCCTGGTCGAGCAGCGGCTTGAGCTTCGACTGGAACCAGGCGCGGGCCTCGGGACTGGTGAAGTCGACCAGGCCCATGCCGGCCTGCCACAGGTCCCACTGCCACACGTCGCCGTTCGGGCGGCGCACCAGGTGCCCGAGGGCCGCGGCCTCGTCGAAGAGCGGGGACTTCTGCGCGATGTACGGGTTGATCCAGGCGCTGATCCGCAGGCCCTTCTCCTTGAGCCGGGCCAGCATGCCCTCCGGGTCGGGGAAGACGTCCGGGTCCCACTGGAAGTCGCACCACTGGTACTCGCGCATCCAGAAGCAGTCGAAGTGGAACACCGACAGCGGGATGCCGCGCTCGGCCATGCCGTCGACGAACGAGGTCACCGTCGCCTCGTCGTACGACGTGGTGAAGGAGGTGCTGAGCCACAGGCCGAACGACCAGGCCGGGGGCAGGGCCGGGCGTCCGGTGAGGGCCGTGTAGCGGCCGAGGACCTCCTTCGGGGTGGGTCCCGCGACGACGTAGTACTCCAGCGCCTGGTCCTCGACGCTGAACTGGACCTGCCCGACGGACTCGGAGCCGATCTCGAAGGAGACGGCGCCGGGGTGGTTGACGAAGACGCCGTAGCCGCGGGAGGAGAGGTAGAACGGGATGTTCTTGTAGGCCTGCTCGCTGCTGGTGCCGCCGTCGGCCTGCCAGACGTCGACGGTCTGGCCGTTCTTGACGAACGGGGTGAAGCGCTCGCCCAGGCCGTAGACCTGCTCGCCGACGCCGAGCGAGAGCCGGCTCAGCACGTGGTGGGCTCCCTCGCCGGTGGTGGCGAAGGCGGTGCTCTTGGCGCCGGCGCGGGTCAGCTCGCGTCCGTCCGCGTCGTGGAAGGTGAGCGCGAAGGGGCCGTCCCCGTCCAGGCGCAGGGTCAGGGGCCCGCTGGTCAGCTCGGTGACGGTGCCGTCCCGGTGTACCGTCCCCGCGCCGTCCGCGTCCCCGGTGAGGGCGAAGTCGGGGCCCGGCCGGTACTTGCCCGCGTGATGGGTGACCCGGACGCCGATCACGCCCTCGGCGGGGGAGAAGCACTCGACCGTGATCAGCGGCGCGTTCAGGGTGTCGCCCCTGCGGGTCACTTTCTTCACGGCGGCATAGCCGGTGAAGCGCTTCGATTCCGGGCGCACATCGCGCACTTCGGTGGCGTACGAGATCTGGACGCCGTCGCGGATGCGCCAGAAGCCGTCGGTGAATTTCATGGTCTTCCTCGGAGGGGGAGGGCGGCAGAGGCTCGGAAGGAAGCTTCTGACCAGGAACTATGACAGGAGACGCAGGACCTGTCACGCCTTGGCGCAAGCAGATCGTAGCGCTGGGGGTCTAGCGCGACCGGCTTCCGCTGGCGTATTAGTAATCAGGCAAAACAAATTACACCCGGTGCAGCGCCAGGCAACACCCAGGCAAGAGCCGCCACCAGTCGAAGCGCTTCACCAGCCTCCCGAAAGAGTCACCAGCTCAGCGCAGGCTGAGCCGGTCCCCACGCAAGGGCACCCACCGTGACAGCACATCCTCCGGTTGCCGCACACCGCGCGCGCGGACGTTCACGCGGAGCCGTCACGTCGATCGCCGCCGTCTCCGTCCTCATCGCCGGAGCGGCGCTGACCGGCTGCGCACAGCAGCGCGACAGCGACGTGTACACCGTGATGAACTCCTCGACCGACGAGACCTACCACCGCTGGGACGCCGAGGCGATGGCCCGCTGCGGCAAGCAGCTGGGCGTGCGCATCGAGCAGCAGAGCGTCCCCGCCGCGCAGGTGATGACGAAGGCCCTGCGCATGGCCTCGTCGAAGTCACTGCCGGACATCGTGCAGTTCGACGCCTCCGAGATGCCGACCTTCGCCGACGCCGGCGGCCTCGTCGACCTGCGCACCCTGGGCCTCGCCACCGACGACGTCCCCGAGGGCATCGTCGACTTCGGCTCGTACAAGGGCACGTACTACGGGGCGGCACGCTCCGTGAACACCCTCGCGCTCTTCTACAACAAGGACATCCTGGACGAGGCGGGCGTGCGGGTGCCCACCACCTGGGACGAGCTGCGCCAGGCGGCGAAGAAGCTCACCGGGGGCAACCGGTACGGCGTGGCGCTCAGCGCGGGCGGCGCCGAGGACGGCGTCTTCCAGTTCACGCCCTTCATGTGGTCCAACGGCGGCGACGAGACGGACCTCGACAGCCCCCAGGTCGTCGAGGCGCTCGACTACTGGAAGGCGCTGCTCCAGGACGGGTCGCTGTCCAAGTCCACGGTCAACTGGACGCAGGCCGATGTGAACGACCAGTTCATGGCCGGCAACGCCGCCATGATGATCAACGGCCCCTGGCAGGTCGAGACCCTCAACACCAAGAAGTCGCTGCACTGGGAGATCGCGCAGATCCCCGTCCCCGAGGCGGGCGCCGACTCGGTGGGACCGCTCGGCGGCGCCGTGCTCACCGTGCCCCACACCGGCGACACCGAGCGTGAGAGGACGGCCGGCCGGATCGTCGACTGTCTGGCGAGCGAGAAGGAACAGCTCACCTACGCCCTGAACAGCTGGATGGTCCCCGCCAACGAGAAGGCCGCCGCGAAGTGGCGCGAGGAGGTGCCCGAGCTGGACGCGCTGGCCGACCAGGTCGCCGCCGCCCGGTCCCGCACCGCCAAGCTCGGCGCCGGCTGGTCGGGCGTCTCGCTCGCCCTGCAGAGCGCCTTCCAGTCCGCCCTGACCGGCCAGTCCAGCGAAACCGCCCTGCAGCGCGCCCAGCAGCGCGCCACGAGCGGGAACTGAGGTACGCGCCATGACCACGTCCACCGTCACCGCCCCGGTGTCCGCGAAGACCTCCGGGAAGTCCGCCGCGCCGGACCCGGCCCGGCAGCGCCTGCGCCGCAGACTCGCCCAGTGGGGCTTCGTCGCCCCCGCCGTCGTCTTCATGCTGCTGTTCTTCGGCTACCCGCTCGTCCGCAACATCGTGATGAGCTTCCAGCACTACACGCCGAAGACGTTCTTCACCGGCGAGGCCCCCTTCAACGGCACCGACAACTGGTCGTCCGTCTTCCAGGACGTCCTGTTCGGCAAGGCCCTGTGGCACACCCTCGTCTTCACCGCCGGCTCCCTGCTCGGCCAGTTCTGCATCGGCCTCGCCCTCGCCGTCTTCTTCAACCGCAGGTTCCCCCTGAACGGTGTCCTGCGGTCGCTGATCCTGCTGCCCTGGCTGGTGCCCATGGTGGTGTCCGGCATCGTGTGGCGCCGCATCCTCGACCAGGACACCGGCGTACTGAACACCTTCCTGGACACCCTGGGCCTGGGCGGCAGCACCCCGTGGCTGACCAGCCCCGACATGGCGCTGCTCTCGGTGATCCTGGTCAACATCTGGATCGGCATCCCGTTCAACATGGTCATCCTCTACGGCGGCCTCCAGGAGATCCCCAAGGAGCTGTACGAGGCGTCCGCCCTGGACGGCGCCTCGGCCTGGCGGACCTTCCGCTCCATCACCCTGCCCATGCTCAAGCCGGTGATCACGGTCGTCCTGGTGCTGGGCTTCATGTCGACGGTCAAGATCCTCGACCTGATCCTCGCCCTCACCGACGGCGGGCCCGCCGACGCCACCCAGACCCTGGGCACGCTCACCTACCAGAACTCCTTCGTGGAGCTGGACTTCGGCGCCGGCGCGGTCGTCGGCAACGTCCTCATTCTCGTCTCCGCGGTGTTCGCGGTGTTCTACCTGCGGGCCAACCGCACCGAGGGGAAGTGACCGACATGGCCGCTCACACTCCCGCCGCGTCCCGGCGCCGCTGGGGCTCCACCGTCGCCGGTGTGCTGATCCTGGGCGTGATGCTCTTCCCGCTGTACTGGATGCTCAACACGGCGCTCCAGCCCGAGTCCGGCCTGCTCCAGGTCGACCCGGTGCCGGGCAGCCTGGACCTCTCCGGGTTCTCCAAGGCCGTCACCGACCAGGGCGGACATCTGCTGACCTCGCTGCTGGTCTCGTTCGGCGCCGTCGCCATCTGCCTGGTCGTCTCCGCCCCGGCGGCCTACGGCCTGGCCCGGTTCGGCCTGCGCGGCTCGCGCACCATCGTGTTCGGCACCCTGATCACCCAGATGGTGCCGGGCATCGTCATCGCCAACGCCCTCTACAACTCGTACGTCGACCTGGGCCTGGTGAACTCCTACTTCGGCCTGATGCTCGCGGACGCCTCGCTCGGCATCCCGTTCTCCATCGTCCTCATGCGCTCCTTCATGGTGTCCATCCCGGGCGAGGTCATCGAGGCCGCCGAGATCGACGGCGCAGGACCGGTACGGGTCTTCCTGCGGGTGGTGCTCCCGATGAGCCGCAACTCGCTGATCACCTCCGGCCTGTTCGCGTTCCTGTTCTCGTGGAGCGACTTCATGTTCGCGCTCACCCTGAACACCACCGACGACGTCAAACCGATCACGCTGGGCATCTACCAGTACATCGGTGCCCACGTCGGCGACTGGGGCGCCGTGATGGCCGCGTCCGTGCTCTCCGCCGTCCCGGCCGCGATCCTGCTCGTCCTCGCCCAGAAGTACATCGCCGCCGGCATCACCGGGGGCTCCGTCAAGTGATCACCGCACGCACCGAGATGGACGCGCACCGCATGAGCGACTTCCCCCGTTTCCCGCCCGGCTTCGTCTTCGGCGCCGCGACCGCCTCGTACCAGATTGAGGGCGCGGCGTACGAGGACGGCCGCGGCCCGTCGATCTGGGACACCTACAGCCACACCCCCGGCCTGGTCGCGAACGGCGACACCGGTGACACCGCCTGCGACCACTACCACCGCTACCCCGAGGACGTGGCCCTGCTGCGCGACCTCGGCGTCGGCTCGTACCGCTTCTCGATCGCCTGGCCGCGCATCGTGCCGGGCGGGTCCGGCCCGGTGAACCCCAAGGGCCTGGACTTCTACTCCCGCCTGGTCGACGAACTCCTCGCCGCCGGCATCGAGCCCGCCGCCACCCTCTACCACTGGGACCTCCCCCAGGCCCTCGAGGACCGGGGCGGCTGGAGGGTGCGGGACACGGCGGAGCGGTTCGCCGAGTACGCGGCCGTCGTCGCCGAGCACCTGGGCGACCGGGTGCCCCGCTGGATCACCCTCAACGAGCCGTGGTGCAGCGCCTTCCTCGGCTACTCCGTCGGCCGCCACGCGCCGGGCGCCCGCGAGGGCCGGGGTGCCCTGGCCGCCGCCCACCACCTCCTGGTCGGCCACGGACTCGCCGTCCAGGCGCTCCGGTCCGCCGGGGTCCGCGAGGTCGGCATCACCCTCAACCTCGACCACCACCTGCCCGCCACCGGCTCCGCCGCCGACCGGGAGGCCGTCGTACGCGCCGACACCCTGCACAACCTGGTGTGGACGGAGCCCATCCTCGCCGGGCGCTACCCGGACACCGAGGAGGACACCTGGGGCGAACTGATCACCGGACAGGACTTCCGCCGCGACGGCGACCTGGAGCTGATCTCGCAGCCGCTGGACTTCCTGGGCATCAACTACTACCGCCCGATCGTCGTCGCCGACGCC
Source organism: Streptomyces sp. NPDC014676 (assembly GCF_043084105.1). Taxonomy (NCBI): domain Bacteria; kingdom Bacillati; phylum Actinomycetota; class Actinomycetes; order Kitasatosporales; family Streptomycetaceae; genus Streptomyces; species Streptomyces sp. NPDC014676. The sequence continues at coordinate 224,408 of NZ_JBIBZI010000012.1, forward strand.
CCGTACCGCGAGGACGACCCCGCCCTGCGCGTGGCGACCGACAACCGCTACGCCGAGACGTCGCTGCCCGGCGTCCGGCACACCGCGATGGGCTGGCCGGTGGCCCCGGACACCTTCACCGACCTCCTGGTGGACCTGAAGGAGCAGTACGGCGACGCCCTGCCGCCGGTCCACATCACCGAGAACGGCTCCTCCGAGGACGACGAGGTGAGCGCGGACGGCGCCGTGCACGACACCGACCGGGTGGTGTACCTGCGCGACCACCTCACCGCGCTGCGGGCCGCGATCGACGCCGGCGTGGACGTGCGCGGCTACTACGTGTGGTCGCTGCTCGACAACTTCGAGTGGGCCTTCGGCTACGACAAGCGCTTCGGCATCGTCCGGGTCGACTACGACACGCAGGAGCGCACCCCGAAGGACAGCTACCACTGGTACCGGCGCATGATCGCCGCCCAGCGGCCCTGACGGGCCGGCCGCCTAGGCGGCGCCTTCGCGATCGTCGGAGGCGCCGTCGGCGTCCGGTTCCGGCCGTGCCGTGAGCGGCAGGACGACGGGGGAGCCCGCGTCCGCCGCCCCGGCGGTGGCGACGGGCTTGCGCAGCAGGAGCAGCGCCGCGTCGTCGTGCAGCCGGCCGCCCACGTGGTCCAGCAGTTCCTGGTGCAGTGCGGCGAGCGTGCGGGCCGGCTCGTCGCACAGGTGCCGGGCCAGGCCCTCGGCCAGCGGGTAGAACGCACGGCCGGCGTCACGGGCCTCCGTGACCCCGTCGGTGTAGAACAGCAGCTGGTCCCCCTCGGTGAAGGACACCACCTGGAGGCCGGGGGAATCGCCCGACAGGGCGCGCAGCCCCAGGGGCGGCGCCGGATGGTCGGGGTCCACCGGCACCACCTCGGTGCCGCGGACCAGCAGCGGGGGAGCGTGTCCGCAGTTGACCAGCTCCAGCCGCCCCGGCTCCGGGTAGCCGGCGACCACGGCGGTGACGAAGTCGTCGTGGCCGAGGTTGCGGGCCAGGCTCCGTTCGATCCGGCAGACGACGTCCAGCAGGTCCGGCTCGTCGTGGGCGGCCTCCCGGAAGACACCGAGCACCAGGGCGGCCGTCCCCACGGCCGGCAGTCCCTTGCCGCGCACATCGCCGACGATCATCCTGATCCCGTGCGGAGTGGGGATGAGGGCGTAGAGGTCGCCGCCGATCCGGGCCTCCGCCGCGGCGGCGCTGTAGTGGACCGCCGCCTGGAACGGGCCGACGGTCTCCGGGACCGGCTTGAGCAGGGCGTGCTGCGCGGTCTCCGCGACGGAACGGACGGCCGCGAGCACCCGTTCCCGGCGTCCGCGCAGGGCGCTGGTGAACGTGCCGGCCAGGGCGACGGTCACCAGTGCGGCGAGTGCGACGGCCAGTTCCGGGGCCGCCATGCCGTGCCGGGTGCCGATCACCGCGCCGAGGAGGGAGGCGAGGAGACCCACCCCGAGGACCCCGGCCGGCCGGCTGGTGGCCGCCGCCAGCGCCGGTCCGGCGGCGAGCAGCGGCAGCCAGACCTTGCCCGTTCCGCCGACGAGGTCGACGAACACGACGAGGAAGACGATCAGTACGGAGAGGGCGGGCGTGCCGGCGGCCCCGTGCGCGGCGGCCCGTGCCCGGGGCGACCACGTGTGGCGGACCCCCCGCTTGTACTGCCGCATCGGCCAGTGGTCGCGTCCATGCTGACGGGCGTGACTCATGTGTCGTCCGCAGTCCTCACCTTTGCGCGGCGCACGCGCATCCGTAATGTCTGACTTAAATAGGAAAGGTGATCGTTGCGAACGTCACAAGGGTGTGCTTTTCAGATAGTGAACGACAGTCCCCGGGTCACCCGTCCGGCGGTCGGCAGGAGGCGCTCGCGGACCTCGTCGAGCCGGTGCAGCCGGTCCTTCGGCATGGAGACGCCGAGCGAGCCCAGGGTGTCCCCGCTGTAGACCGGCACCGCGACACAGACGGTGCCCAGGGAGTACTCCTCCAGGTCGGTGACGGCCGGGGCCAGGTCGCTGCTCTCCAGCCGGCGGACCAGCTCCTCGGCCGTGGTGATCGTCCGCGGGGTGAGGTCGTTGAGGGGGTGCCGGGAGAGGTACTCCTTGCGTGCCTCGTCGTCGAGCTCCCGGAGCACCGACTTGCCCAGCGCGGTGGCGTGCCCGGCGTCCTCGAACCCCACCCACAGCTCGGCCCGCGGGGTGCGGGGGCTGTCGACGATCTCGGCGACGCGGATCTCACCGTCCTCGTAGAAGGTGAGGTAGGCGGCGGTGGACAGCTCGTCCCGCAGCGCGGCGAGCGCCGGCCGGACCCGGCTGAGCAGCGCCTGGCCGCGGCCCGCCGTGTGCAGGGTCTGGAACCGGTCGCCCAGGACGAATCCGCCGTCGTCCAGCTTGCGCAGATACCCGTCGTGCACCAGCGTGCGCAGCAGGTGGTAGGCCGTGGCCAGGGGCAGCCCCGTCTCCCGCGCCAGCTGTTTCGCCGGCGCGCCGTTCTCATGGGCGCCCGCCGCCTCCAGCAGCCGGAAGGCACGCTGCACGGAGGTGATGAGCGTCGGGCCCGCACCCATGGGACCAGCCTGCGCCGGCCGCCCGTCGCAGGCAAGACCGGCGTCGCTCCCGCTTCCCGCCGCGGCCGGACGCCGCGTCGCTCAGTGGGCCGCCGCCTTCACTGTCGTGAGGTCCTCACCGGTCAGTTCCGCGATCCGGTGGGCCGGAACCCCGGCGGCCAGCGCCCGCGTCAGCAGTCCGTCCCGTCCGTTCGTGCAGGACCGGTAGGCCAGCAGTTCCTCCTCAACCCGCGCCTGGTCCGGGGGAGTGAGTTCACCGCGCAGGCGGCTCAGCTCCTCGGCGCCGAGCGGAACGGGAAGGCGTTCGGTGCCCTCCGGAATGGCCCCCGTCTCCTCGGGCGGGAGGAGGCGCAACCGGGAGGAGGTGACGGTGACCCCCTGCGCGCCGAGCCAGGCCCGCACCGCCGGCGTGTCCAGGCAGGCGAGTTCCCCCACAGCGGCCAGGGGGACGCCGAGCGGTCCGTCCGCGTCGTCGAGCAGGACCAGGTAGGCGTCGTCGGTCATGTCCGGATGTCCCTTCCTCACGGGAAAGCGGTCACTGATCGCAGCTCCTCTACCCCGTGAAGGCACTCTCACCGCGCACTGCCCACGATGGGGTGACCACCGTCCCGCGACCCCGGTCCGGCCCGTGGCTCGTCGGCGGAAGCCCTGGAAGCCCTGGAAGGTTGCGTGAACGCGGGGGGAACGGACGGGCGCCCACCGGAATGCGGCCGGGTCCGCACGGAGCGGACCCGGTCGGCGGGTCGGCGGGGATCACGCCGCCGCGCGAGGGCTCAGGGAGCGGGGATCTCGTCCACGAAGGACGTGCCGGCGCCTCGGTAGGCGTTGATCTTCGCGGTCACCTGGGCGGGGGTGAGCACCTGGTCCTTGACGTGCAGGACGTAGTCGACCTGCTGGTCGTAGGCGCGGGGGGTGGTCGACGTCTGGCCTTCGAGGTCGATCAGCCACTGGTTGAAGTTGATCGACATCGGGCGCTCCGGCAGGTACGCGGCGTCGTGCGTGCCGAAGTGCTGACCGTCGACGTAGTAGGTGATGGCGCTGTCGTCGATGGTCACCACCAGGTCGTGCCAGCCGGCGAAGCTCCGCCGGCTCTCGGTGTGCTGGTTGACGGCCTGCCAGGGGTCGGGATTGTAGGTCTCCCAGGAGGTCGTGTAGAGGATGTTGGAGGGCTCGCCCCAGCCGCCGTTGGGCAGGTACTCGAAGTCGTACTCGGCGTAGTCGTCGGCCATCGGGGCCTTGAGGTCGTTGATGGTGAAGAAGGTCTGGACGACGCGGTCGCCGTCGGGGCCGTACTTCGGGGTGTCGGAGAACCGCACGCGGGCGGCGTAGGTGCCGTTCCTGAACTTCATGCTCTTGGTGAGGACTTCGGTGTGGACGGTGGAGGCGCCGGTGCCGGCGGTGGAGGTCTCCAGGTTCATCACCGAGGTGCCGCCCGGGGCGCTGAAGGTGACCTTGGACGGGTCCCAGGTCGCGCCGGGCACACCGGGGCCGCCGGAGTTGGACCGCACGCTCCAGCCGTGCGCGGAGATCGCCGGGTCGGTGTGCGAGGTGTAGTCGAAGTCGTCGAACAGAGTCTGGCCGCCGCCCGGCGGGTCGGTCGGGTCCGGGGGGTCGGTCGGATCGTTGCCCTCGGGGGCCGTGCCCCACACGGTGGCGCCGGCGAGCCGGGCGGTGACCTTGTCCCAGTCGGCGTACGAGGTCCGGGCGCCGTCGAAGGAGTAGTCGTCGCTCTGCCTGAGCGTCTGCCAGCCGGCCTGGTGGAAGCGCAGTTGCATGTCCCCGGTATCGGCGCCGGGCGCCAGGGAGCCGGCGGACGGGGTGAAACCGATCTCCAGGTAGCGGTCGGCGGTCGCGGTGGGGTGCGCGAGCGTGCCGAACGTGCCGGTGATGGCGGAGCAGCCCCTGACCGCCCAGGAACAGGCGAAGCGGTACGTGGCGTTCGGGGCGTCCGCCTTGAAGTAGTAGCGGACCTTCACCTGGCTCAACTGCACGGTCGTGGAGCCCGTGTTGCGGACCTTGAGCCAGGGCTCGCTCTGGTCGGCGGTGGCTCCGCCCGCGCTGGTGCGGTACTGCACGGTGACGGCGCCGTCCGCGGCGGCGGCGGTCGTGGCGGGGAGGCCGGCCAGGGCGGCGCTGCCGAGCAGGGCGGTCAGCGCGAGTGCCGCGCGGGTGCGGCGGCCGGCGGGACGAGTGCTCATCCGTGTCCTTTCGTTGTGGGGGTGGCGCACGGTGGATCGTCTGTGCGGCGTGTGCGGGTGCCGCCGCGCGCCGTGGAGCGCGAGGGGCGGTCCGGACCTCGCGGGACACGTGCGGTCGCGGGCGGACGGTGAGCGGCGGTACACGTACGGCCCTCGGGATTGACCAGTTGGACCCCGAGGCTTTACCAGTCGATGTCGAACGAAGGTGGCATAGACCAATATGGCCGTCAACCCTCCTGGCAGGAACGGGACTTGATGTTCTCCCACGGTCCCCCTCGGGCGGCGGACCAGTTAGGGTCGAAGCCGTACCGGTGCCACGACGACCCGCCGGTCCGACGACGAACGAGGGTCCCGCATGGAGATCGATCCCGCCGCCTCGCGCGCCGTGCTCAAGCGCGAACGGGTCCGCGACGCGATCCTCGAGCTCATCGAGGCCCGGCGCCCCGGTGACGCCATCCCCTCGGAACGCAGCCTGTGCGCCCGGCTCGGCGTGTCCCGGCCCACGCTGCGCGCCGCCGTGGACGAACTCGTGGTCGCGGGACTGCTGGTGCGCGAGCACGGCCGCGGCATGTTCGTCGCCGCCGAGAAGATCACCCAGGAACTGGTCTCCGCGCGGGGCTCCTTCGCCGTGCCGCGGGCCGGCGGTGTGTGGACCAGCCGGGTCCTGGAACTCCGTACCCTGCCGGCCGGCGCGCGGGTGGGCCGCAGACTGCGGGTGTCGCCCGCGGCGCGGATCCGGTACGTGGCCCGCCTCCGGCTGGTCGACGGCTCGCCCATGGCCATCGAGTACCTGCACGTCCCGGCGGACCTCGTGCCGGAGCTGACCAGGGAGGAACTGGAACAGGGCGATCTGTACGAGCACTTCCGCGACCGCCACGGCGTGCGGGTCGATGAGGCGGTGCAGTCCATCGAGCCCACCGTGGTGACCCGCGCGGAGGCGGAGCTGCTGGAGGTGCCCGAACTGTCGCCCGCCCTGCTGTTCGAACGCCTCACCACCGACACCGGTGACCGCCCGGTCGAGTACGTCCACTCGCTCTACCGGGGAGACCGGTACCGCATCGTCTCGCGGCTCGCCCTCGGTCCCCGTACCGTCCCCGCGCCGCCGCCCGGGGGACACCACCCGGGCATCCCTCCCGGGGACTTCCCGTCCGGCACACCGGTCAGTTTCTCCACGCGTGGAGTGGTGCAGAACGACCGGTGAGCCGGCGAAGGCCCCGCGCCCGGTGCCCGCCCGTCCCCGAAGACTCGGAAATTCCTTAGCCGTTTCGGTGTTTGCATGGCTGCCACGAGGACGGCTCGTGAGTCAGCGCAGGCCGTGCGTCCCGGTATGCGGCAGGACCGGCCCTCCGGCCGGTGCGCGTCTCGCGTCGGATGCCGCCGCTTCCGGTCCGCGGGCACGGTGCGGACTCCCGCCGACCGGTCCTCTCCGTGGCGGTGGAAAGAGAGAAGATGTCCAAGCGCGCACTGATCACCGGAATCACCGGACAGGACGGCTCGTACCTGGCGGAACACCTGCTGAGCCAGGGGTACCGGGTGTGGGGGCTCTGCCGTGGGCAGGCCAACCCGCGGAAGGACCGGATCGCCGAGCTGATCCCCGGCCTGTCCTTCGTGGACGGCGACCTGATGGACCAGGGAAGCCTGGTCTCCGCGGTCGACCTGGTCCAGCCCGACGAGGTCTACAACCTGGGGGCGATCTCCTTCGTCCCCATGTCCTGGCAGCAGCCCGAACTGGTCACCGAGGTCAACGGCACCGGCGTGCTGCGCATGCTCGAGGCCATCCGCATGGTCAGCGGACTCGGCAGGTCCTCCGGCGGCGGTCCCCGGGGCCAGATCCGCTTCTACCAGGCGTCGTCCTCGGAGATGTTCGGCCAGGTCGCCGAGAGCCCGCAGAGCGAGACGACCAGGTTCCACCCCCGCAGCCCCTACGGCGTGGCCAAGACCTTCGGCCACTACATCACCCGCAACTACCGCGAGTCGTTCGGGATGTACGGCGTCTCCGGGATCCTCTTCAACCACGAGTCCCCGCGCCGCGGCGCCGAGTTCGTGACCCGGAAGATCACCCTGGCGGTGGCCCAGATCAAGCTGGGCCTGATGGACAAGGTCAGCCTCGGCAACCTGGACGCCGAGCGCGACTGGGGGTTCGCCGGCGACTACGTGCGCGCCATGCACCTGATGCTCCAGCAGGAGGAGCCCGGCGACTACGTCGTGGGCACCGGCCGGATGCACACCGTGCGCGACGCGGCACGCATCGCCTTCGAGCACGTGGGCCTCGACTGGCGCGACCACGTCGTGGTCGACCCCGGCCTGGTGCGGCCCGCCGAGGTCGAGACGCTGTGCGCGGATTCGGCCAACGCCCGCAAGGAGCTGGGCTGGGAACCCGACGTCGACTTCGAGCAGCTGATGCGCATGATGGTCGAGTCCGACCTGCGCCAGGCCTCCCGCGACCGCGACTACAGCCGGCTGGTGGCCGCCGCCGGCAGCTGGTAGGCCCCTCCGGCCGCCGGACCGCCCCGCGCCCCGGCGACACACACTAGGGATTTCCGCAGACGCGCCGCCCGAGACTGGGCCCATGGTCTGCGGAAGTGCGTGCCCACCACGCCCATCACGCCCGCCGTGCGCGTGGTGCGCGTGGTGCGGAGGAGTCGCCGCGGCGGTCCCCGCCCGGCGTGGTGCCGGGGATCCGCCGCGGACCGGCGGACCCCGGCACCGCGTACGGCCCGGTCCGCCCGGCGCGTGACCTCCCGCACCGGCCGCCCCGCCCCGCCGGCCCCGCCTCCTCCCCTCCCTCCTTCCGACACCCCGGCCGTCCCGCCGAACGGCCGCCCCGAACACCCGGTGTCCCCGCCGGACCACCAGCCGTCCGCCGGTCTTCTTCCAGATGGGTTGCGTTGAAATGGACAAGGAACAGAAGCTCCGGGACTACCTCAAGCGAGCCAGCGCCGACCTGAAGCGCTCGCGGCAGCGGGTGAGCGAGCTGGAGGCGGCGGCCACCGAGCCCATCGCGATCGTCGGCATGAGCTGCCGCTACCCGGGCGGCGTGAACAGTCCCGAGGACCTGTGGCGGATGCTGGTCGCCGGTGAGGACGGCATCACCCCCATGCCCGACGACCGCGGCTGGGAGGCCGCGATCGGCGACGGGCCCGCCGACTTCGCCGGCGGCTTCCTGCACGACGCGCCCGCCTTCGACGCGGACTTCTTCGGCATCTCGCCCCGCGAGGCCCTGTCCATGGACCCGCAGCAGCGCCTGCTCCTGGAGACCTCCTGGGAGGCCTTCGAGCGCGCCGGGATCGACCCGTCCGGCGTGCGCGGCAGCCGCACCGGCGTGTTCGTCGGCGCCATGCCGCAGGACTACCGCGTCGGCCCCGACGACGACGTCCAGGGCTTCCAGCTCACCGGCAACGCCACCAGCATCCTGTCCGGCCGCCTCTCCTACTTCTACGGCGCCGTCGGCCCCGCCGTGACCGTCGACACCGCCTGCTCGTCCTCCCTGGTCGCCCTGCACCTGGCCGCCCAGTCGCTGCGCGCGGGGGAGTGCTCGCTGGCGCTGGCGGCCGGTGTCACCGTGATGGCGAGCCCCACCACCTTCGTCGAGTTCGCCCGCCAGGGCGGCCTCGCGGGCGACGGCCGCTGCAAGTCCTTCGCCGACGCCGCCAACGGCACCGGCTGGTCCGAGGGCGTCGGCGTCCTCGTCCTGGAACGGCTCTCCGAGGCCCGCCGCAACGGCCACCACGTGCTCGCCGTCGTCCGGGGCTCCGCCGTCAACCAGGACGGCGCCTCCAACGGCCTCACCGCCCCCAACGGCCCCTCCCAGCAGCGCGTCATCGAGGCCGCCCTGGTCAACGCCCGCCTCTCCGCCGCCGAGGTGGACGCGGTCGAGGCGCACGGCACCGGCACCGTCCTCGGCGACCCCGTCGAGGCGCAGGCCCTGCTCGCCACCTACGGCCAGGGCCGTGACGCCGAACGGCCGCTGCTGCTCGGCTCGGTGAAGTCCAACATCAGCCACACCCAGGCCGCCGCCGGTGTCGCCGGCATCATCAAGATGGTCATGGCGATGCGCCACGACCTGCTCCCGCGCACCCTGCACGTGGACCGTCCGTCCACCCACGTCGACTGGACCGAAGGCGCCGTCCGCCTCCTCACCGAGCCCGTACCGTGGCCGCGCCGCGACGACGCCCCGCGCCGGGCCGGCATCTCCTCCTTCGGCCTGTCCGGCACCAACGCGCACACCATCATCGAGGAAGCCCCCGCGGAGACGCCCGCCGGGGAGTCCGCCGCTCCCCAGGCGCAGGACGCCCCCGCCGTCGAGCCCGGCGTCCTGCCGTGGCTGCTGTCCGGCCGCACCACCGACGCCCTGCGCGAGCAGGCCGGCCGGCTGCTGACGCACCTGCGCGACCGACCCGCGCTCACCGCCCTCGACACCGCCCACGCGCTGGCCACCACCCGCTCCGCCTTCGAGCACCGCGCCGCCCTCACCGCCGCCGACCGCGACACCGCCCTCGCCGCCCTCACGGCGCTCGCCGCCGGCGAGGACGCGCCCGGCCTCACCGTCCGCCGGACCCGCGGCCGGCCCAAGCTCGCCGTGCTCTTCTCCGGCCAGGGCTCCCAGCGCCCCGGCATGGGCCGCGACCTGTACGCCCGCTTCCCCGTCTTCGCGCGCGCCCTCGACGAGGTCCTCGGCCACCTCGACGCCGGACTCGACCGCCCGCTGCGCCCCCTGCTGCTGGCCGAGGAGGGCACCGCCGAGGCCGCCCTGCTCGACCGCACCGGATACGCGCAGCCCGCCCTCTTCGCCCTCGAAGTCGCCCTGTACCGGCTGGTCGAGTCCTGGGGCCTGACCCCCGACCACGTCACCGGCCACTCCGTCGGCGAGATCGCCGCCGCGCACGTCGCGGGCGTCTTCTCCCTTCAGGACGCCTGCACCCTGGTCGCCGCCCGCGGCCGGCTGATGGAGGCGCTGCCCGAGGGCGGCGCCATGGTCTCCGTGGAGGCCACCGAGGACGAGGTGGCCCCGCTCGTCGCCGAGCGCGCCGGCCGGGTGTCGGTCGCCGCCCTCAACGGCCCCTCCGCCGTGGTCGTCGCGGGCGCCGCCGACGACGTCGACGCCGTGGCCGCCCACTTCGACGGGCTCGGCCGCCGCACCCGCCGGCTGCGCGTCTCGCACGCCTTCCACTCGCCGCTGATGGAACCGATGCTCGCGGAGTTCCGTGACGTCGTCGCCGGACTGGCCCCGCAGGCCCCCGCGCTGCCCGTGGTCTCCAACCTGACCGGCCGGCCCGCCACGGTCGAGCAGCTCACCTCCGCCGACTACTGGACCGACCACGTCCGCCACGCCGTCCGCTTCGCCGACGGCGTCTCCTGGCTGGCCGGCCACGGCACCGGCGTCTTCCTCGAACTCGGCCCCGACGGCACCCTGTCCGCGCTCACCCGCGCCTGTCTGGACGCCGCCGGACACGAGGACGCCGCCGTCCTGCCCGCCCTGCGCAAGGACCGCCCCGAGCCCACCGCGCTCACCGAGACCGCCACCGGCCTGTACCTGCACGGCGTGCCGCTGCGCTGGGACAACTGGTTCGAGGGCACCGGCGCCCGCCGCGCCGACCTGCCGACGTACGCCTTCCAGCACCGCCGGTTCTGGCCCAAGGGCGTCACCGGCACGGCCGGCGACGTACGGGCCGCGGGCCTGGGCGCCGCCCACCACCCGCTGCTGGCCGCCGCCGTCACCCTCGCCAACTCCGACGGACTGCTGCTCACCGGCCGCCTCTCGGTGCGCACCCACCCCTGGCTCGCCGACCACGCGGTCCGCGGCACCGTCCTGCTGCCCGGCACCGCCTTCCTGGAGCTGGCGGTGCGGGCCGGCGACGAGGTCGGCTGCGACCGCGTCGAGGACCTCACCCTCGCCGCTCCGCTCGCCCTGCCCGAGGACGGCGGAGTCCAGGTCCAGGTCTGGATCGCCGGCCCCGACGGCACCGGCCGCCGCTCCCTCAGCCTCTACGCCCGCCCCGACGGCGACGACGACCGGCCCTGGACCCGGCACGTCACCGGCACCCTCGCCCCCGGCGCCCGCCACGAGGACGGCTTCGACGCGGCCGTGTGGCCCCCGGCCGGCGCCGAGCCGGTCGACCTGGACGGCTTCTACGACTCGCTCGCCGACGCCGGCTTCGGTTACGGCCCGGCCTTCCGCGGCCTGCGGGCGGTGTGGCGGCGCGGCGAGGAGACCTTCGCCGAGGTCGCCCTCGACGCCGGACCCGCCGGCGACGCGCCCTCCTTCGGCCTTCACCCCGCGCTCCTCGACGCGGCCCTGCACGCCACCGCCTTCGCCCCGCTCGGCGAGGACGGACGCGGCGGCCTGCCGTTCTCCTGGCAGGACGTCACCCTGCACGCGAGCGGCGCCACCGAGGCCCGCGTGCGGCTCGTCCCGGCCGGTGACGACGCCGTGTCGATCGCCGTCACCGACGCCACCGGCGCGCCCGTCGCCTCCGTGGCCTCCCTGGTGCTGCGCACCGCCCCGGACGCGCGCGCCACCGCCGCCTCCGCCCTGGAGCGGGACGCGCTGTTCGCCCTGGACTGGACCCGGATCACCAACTCCGCCGACGGCACCGCCCCGCCCACCGCGGTCGGCCTGCTCGGCGCCGACCCGTTCCGCCTCACCGCCGCCCTGACCACCGCCGGCGTGACGGTCACCGACGTCGGCGACGGCGCGCCGGACCTGGTCCTCGCCCCCGTCGCCGGCGCGGGCGACGACCACATGCTCACCTCCGTGCACGAGGTCACCTCCCGCGCCCTCGGCCACCTGCGGGACTGGCTCGACGACCCGGCCCGGTCCGGTTCCCGGCTGGTCTTCGTCACCCGGGGCGCCGTCGCCACCGACGGCGGCGGCGTCACCGACCCCGCCGCGGCGGCCGTCTGGGGCCTGGTCCGCTCCGCGCAGACCGAACACCCCGGCCGCTTCGGCCTGGTGGACCTCGACCCGGTGTCCACGGCCGACCCCGCCGCCCTCGCGGCCGCCCTCACCACCGACGAACCGCAGACCGCCGTCCGCGACGGCGCGGTCCTCGGCGCCCGCCTCGCCCGCGTCCGCCCGCCCGCCGAGCGGGACACCCCTGCCTGGAACCCCGACGGCACCGTCGTGATCACCGGCGGCACCGGCGGCCTGGGCGCCGTCCTCGCCCGCCACCTCGTCGCCGAACACGGCGTACGGCACCTGCTCCTCGCCGGCAGGCGCGGACCCGACGCCCCCGGCGCCGCCGAACTCGCCGACGCCCTGCGCGAGTCGGGTGCCGAGGTCACCCTCCGGGCCTGCGACGCCGCCGACCCCGACGCCGTCGCCGCGCTGTTCGCCGCCATCCCCGAGGACCACCCCGTCACCGCCGTGGTGCACACCGCGGGCGTCCTCGACGACGGGCTCGTGGAGTCCTTCACCGCCGACCGCCTCACCGCCGTCCTGCGGCCCAAGGCCGACGCCGTCTGGCACCTGCACCGGGCCACGCGCGACCTCGACCTCGCCGCGTTCGTCGTCTTCTCCTCCTTCGCCGGTACCGCGGGCGCCCCCGCCCAGGCCGGCTACGCCGCCGCCAACGCCTTCCTCGACGCCCTCGCCGCGACCCGGCGCGCCTCGGGGCTGCCCGGCCTGTCCCTCGGCTGGGGCCCCTGGGCGCCCGGCACCGGCATGACCGGCGAGCTGACCGAGCACGACCTGCGCCGCCTGTCCCGCTCCGGCACGCCCCCGCTCACCCCCGAGGAGGGTCTGGCCCTCTTCGACACCGCCCTCGCCCTGCCCCGCGCGGCCGTCCTGCCCGTCCGGCTCGACCTGGCCGCACTGCGCGGCCAGGGAGAGGTGCCGCCGCTGCTGCGCGGCCTGATCCGGGCCCGCCGCCGCACCGTGCGCACCGGCTCCGAGGCCGCCCTCGGCCTCACCCAGCGGCTGTCCCGGCTCGACGCCGAGGCCCGCACCGAGACCGTCACCGACCTGGTGCGCGCCCAGGTGGCCGCCGTACTCGGCCACGCCTCCGCCGCGGACATCGACCCCGAACGCGCCTTCCAGGACCTCGGCTTCGACTCCCTGACCGCCGTCGAACTGCGCAACCGGCTCGCCGCCGTCACCGGCCTGCGCACCTCCGCCACCGTCGTCTTCGACTACCCGACGGTCTCCGCGCTCGCCGCCCACCTGCTGGAGGAGCTGACCGGCGACGCGGACGCGGACACGGCCGCCCCGGCGGCCACCGCCGCGCCCACCGCCGACGACCCGATCGTCATCGTCGGCATGAGCTGCCGCTACCCCGGCGGCGTCGGCTCCCCCGACGACCTGTGGCGCCTGGTCACCGAGGGCACCGACGCGGTCGGCGGCCTGCCCGTCAACCGCGGCTGGGACCTGGACTCCCTGTACCACCCGGACCCCGACCACCCCGGCACCTCGTACACCCGCCACGGCGGCTTCCTGCACGACGCGGGCGACTTCGACCCCGCCTTCTTCGGCATGAGCCCCCGCGAGGCGCTGGCCACCGACTCCCAGCAGCGGCTGCTCCTGGAGGCGTCCTGGACCGCCGTGGAGCACGCCGGCATCGACCCGGTCTCCCTGCGCGGCAGCCGCACCGGCGTGTTCGCCGGCGTCATGTACAGCGACTACTCCGCCACCCTCGCCGACGAGCGCTTCGAGGGCCACCAGGGCAGCGGCACCGCGCCCAGCATCGCCTCCGGCCGGGTCTCCTACGCCCTCGGCCTGGAGGGCCCCGCGGTCACCGTCGACACCGCCTGCTCCTCCTCCCTGGTCGCCATGCACTGGGCGATGCAGGCCCTGCGCTCCGGCGAGTGCTCCCTCGCCCTGGCCGGCGGCGTCACCGTGATGTCCACGCCGACCTCCCTGATCGAGTTCTCCCGCCAGCGCGGCCTGTCGCCCGACGGCCGCTGCAAGGCGTTCTCCGACGACGCCGACGGCGTCGGCTGGTCCGAGGGCGTCGGCGTCCTCGTCCTGGAGCGGCTGTCCGACGCGCGCCGCAACGGCCACCGCGTCCTGGCCGTGGTGCGCGGCTCCGCCGTCAACCAGGACGGCGCCTCCAACGGCCTGACCGCCCCCAACGGCCCCTCCCAGCAGCGCGTCATCCGCCAGGCCCTCGGCGCCGCCGGGCTGACCCCCGCCGACGTGGACGCCGTCGAGGCGCACGGCACGGGCACGACCCTCGGCGACCCGATCGAGGCGCAGGCCCTGCTCGCCACCTACGGCCAGGACCGCGACCCCGAACGACCCCTGCTGCTCGGCTCGGTGAAGTCCAACCTGGGCCACACCCAGGCCGCCGCCGGTGTCGCCGGCGTCATCAAGATGGTCATGGCGATGCACCACGGCGAACTGCCGCGCACCCTGCACGCCGACCGCCCCTCCCGCCACGTCGACTGGGAGTCCGGCGCGGTCGCCCTGCTCCAGGAGCACACCGCCTGGCCCGAGACGGGCCACCCCCGCCGCGCCGCCGTCTCCTCCTTCGGCATCAGCGGCACCAACGCGCACGTCGTCCTGGAACAGCCCGCACCGCAGCCCGCGCCCCGCCCCGCGCGCACCGGCACGGACGCCGACGCCCCCGCCGTCCTGCCCTGGGTCCTGTCCGGCCGTACCCGGCCCGCGCTGCGCGCCCAGGCCGCCCGCCTGCTCGCCCACCTGGACGAGCGCCCCGCCCTCGCGCCCGCCGACGTGAGCCTCTCCCTGGCCACCACCCGGCCCGCGTTCGAGCAGCGCGCCGTCGCCGTCGGCACCCCCGACGACGTGCGGCGGGCCCTGGCCGCCCTCGCCGCCGACCGGCCCGACCCGGCGCTGGTCCTCGGCGAGACCGGCGGCGCCGGCCGCACCGCCCTGCTGTTCACCGGACAGGGCAGCCAGCGCCCCGGCACCGGCCGCGGACTGTACGCCCGGTACCCGGAGTTCGCCGAGGCGCTGGACGAGGTCGTGGCGAAGCTCGACCCGCTGCTCACCGACCCGGAGGCACAGGCCGCGCCGCGCTCCCTCAAGGACGTCCTCTTCGCCGAGGACGGCACCCCCGAGGCCGCCGCGCTCTACGAGACCGGCTGGACCCAGCCCGCCCTGTTCGCCCTCGAAACCGCCCTGTACCACCTGGTCCGCTCCTGGGGCGTGCGCCCCGGCGTGCTCCTCGGGCACTCCATCGGCGGCATCACCGCCGCCCACGCCGCGGGCGTCCTCTCCCTGGACGACGCCTGCGCCCTGGTCGCCGCGCGCGCCCGGCTCATGCAGGCGCTGCCCGAGGGCGGCGCCATGTACTCCGTGCAGGCCACCGAGGACGAGGTGCGGCCGCTGCTGGACGGCCTGGAGGACCAGGTCTCCCTGGCCGCCGTCAACGGCCCCGGCTCCGTCGTGGTCGCCGGGGACGAGGACGCCGCCGAACGCGTCGCCGCCCACTTCGCCGGCCAGGGCCGCACCACCCGCCGGCTGCGGGTCAGCCACGCCTTCCACTCGCCGCGCATGGACGCGATGCTCGACGCCTACCGGCAGGTCGCCGAGGGCCTGACCTATCACGAGCCGGCCGTGCCGGTCGTCTCCGACCTCACCGGCCGCCCCGCCACCGGCGACGACCTGCGCACCGCCGACTACTGGGTGCGCCACGTCCGCGGCACCGTCCGCTTCGCCGACGCGGTGCGCGCCGCCCACGAGGCGGGCGCCGCCACCTACCTCGAACTCGGCCCCGGCGGCTCCCTGGCCGCCCTCGCCGAGGACACCCTCGGCGACGACGCCGGCACCGACGCGGTGCCCCTGCTGCGCACCGACCGCCCGGAGGAGGTCAGCGCCCTCGCCGCCCTCGCCCGCCTGCACGTGCGCGGGGTCCGCGTGGACTGGTCCGCCCTGCACACCGGTACCGGCGCCACCACCGTCGAACTGCCCACCTACGCCTTCCAGCACGAGACGTACTGGCCCGACACCACCGCCCCCGGCGCCCGCCGCGCCGTCTCCGACCCCGCCGACGCCGCCCTGTGGACCGCCGTCGAACGCGGCGACGCCGACGGGCTCGCCGGACTGCTCGGCCTGCGCGACGAGGAACACGCCTCCCTGTACGCGCTGCTGCCCTCGCTGTCGTCCTGGCGTCGCGCCCGGCAGGAGAAGTCCGTCCTGGACGCCGCCCGCTACCAGGTCGCCTGGCGGCCCGCCACCGCCACCGGCGCCCCCGTCCTGGACGGCACCTGGCTGGCCGTCACCACCGCCGGCGACGAGGCCGACGAGGTCCTCGACGCGCTGCGCGGCCACGGCGCCCTGCTCCGGCGCCTCGAACTGGACGCCTCCCACCTCGACCGCGAACGGCTCGCCGACGCCCTGCGCGCCGCCGGGGCCACGGAAGCCGCCGGCATCCTCAACCTGCTGCCGCTCGCCGACGGCCCCCACCCCACCGACGGGGCACCCGGGGACACCGCCACCGGCGGCCTCCCGCCCGGCTTCGCCCTCGGCGTCGTCCTCACCCAGGCCTGCGGCGACACCGGCACCACCGCCCCGCTGTGGACCGTCACCCGCGGCGCCGTCTCCACCGGCACCGGCGACCCGCTCACCCACCCCGCCCGCGCCGCCCACTGGGGCCTGGGCCGGGTCACCGCCCTGGAACGCCCCGAGCAGCCCGGCGGCCTCGTCGACCTGCCGGCCGTCCTCGACGCGCCCGCCGCGCAACGCCTGGCCGGCGTGCTCGCCGCCCGCGACGGCGACGACCAGGTCGCCGTCCGCGCCTCAGGCGTCCTCGTCCGCCGCGTCGTCCGCCACCCCGGCGCCGACCTCCCCCGCGAGGACGCCCTCACCGCCTCCGGCACCGTCCTCATCACCGGCGGCACCGGCGGACTCGGCGCCGAGACCGCCCGCCTGCTGGCCCGCGCCGGCGCCGCCCACCTGATCCTCACCGGCCGGCGCGGCCCCGACGCCCCGGGCGCCGCCGAACTCGCCGCCGAACTGGAGGAGTCGGGCGCCCGCGTCACCCTCGTCGCCTGCGACAGCGCCGACCGCGACGCCCTCGCCGCCGTCCTCGCCGCGATCCCCGAGGACGCCCCGCTCACCGGTGTGGTGCACGCCGCGGGCGTCGGCCAGGCCGCGCCGCTGTCCGCCACCCCGCTGGCCGACACCGCCGCCGCGATGGCCGCCAAGACCCTCGGCGCCGCCCACCTCGACGCCCTGCTCGACGGTCACGACCTGGACTTCTTCCTGCTCTACTCGTCCGTCGCCGGAGTGTGGGGCAGCGCCGGACAGAGCGCCTACGCCGCCGCCAACGCCTACCTCGACGCCCTCGCCGAGCACCGGCGCGCCCGCGGCCTGGCCGCCACCGCCGTCGCCTGGGGCCCGTGGGCCGAGATCGGCATGGCCCACACGCACCACTCCGTCTCCGACACCCTCGAACGCAGCGGACTGCGCCTGCTGGCTCCCGCCACCGCCGTCACCGAGCTGCGCCGCGCCCTCGTCCAGGGGGACACCGCGGTCACCGTCGCCGACGTCGACTGGGAGCAGTACCACCCGGTCTTCACCGCCGTGCGCGCCAGCCGCCTGTTCGACGAGATCGACACCGTCCGCGCCCTGGCCACCCCCGCGGACACCACCGCCGCCGTCTCCGAACTGGCCGGGCGGCTGCGCGGCCTGACCGGCGACGAGCAGGAGCGGCTGCTCCTGGACCTGGTGCGCTCCGAGGCCGCCGTCGTCCTCGGCCACACCTCCGCCGACGGCGTCCCCGCCAAGCGTGCCTTCCGCGACGCGGGCTTCGACTCGCTGACCGCCGTGGAACTGCGCAAGCGCCTCGCCGCGCTCACCGGCCTCGCCCTGCCCACCACCCTGGTCTTCGACCATCCCAACCCGGCCGCCCTCGCCCGCCACCTCCAGGACGAACTCCTCGGCACCGGCGACAGCGCGTCGCCCGCCACCGCCGGCCCGGCCGCCACCGACGAGCCCATCGCCATCATCGGCATGAGCTGCCGCTTCCCCGGCGGCGCCCGCTCCGCCGACGCGTTCTGGCGGCTCGTCGCCGACGGCACCGACACCATCTCCGACTTCCCCGTCAACCGCGGCTGGGACGCCGACGCCCTCTACGACCCGGACCCCGACAACCCCGGCACCACCTACTCCACCCTCGGCGGCTTCCTGCACGACGCGGGCGAGTTCGACCCCGGCTTCTTCGGCATCTCGCCGCGCGAGGCCGTCACCATGGACCCGCAGCAGCGCCTGCTCCTGGAGACCACCTGGGAGGCGTTCGAACACGCCGGGATCGACCCCGCC
This sequence comes from Streptomyces sp. NPDC014676, assembly GCF_043084105.1. Lineage (NCBI taxonomy): Bacteria > Bacillati > Actinomycetota > Actinomycetes > Kitasatosporales > Streptomycetaceae > Streptomyces > Streptomyces sp. NPDC014676. The sequence continues at coordinate 242,398 of NZ_JBIBZI010000012.1, forward strand.
GCGGTGCACTCCACGCCCACCGGCACCTTCATCGGCTCCACCTACCAGGACTACGGCGTCGCCATGGACGACGGCTCCGCCGGGCACGCCGTCACCGGCTCCAGCCCCAGCGTCCTGTCCGGCCGCCTCGCCTACACCTTCGGCCTGGAGGGCCCGGCGGTCACCGTCGACACCGCCTGCTCCTCCTCCCTGGTCGCGCTGCACCTGGCCTGCCAGTCGCTGCGCAACGGTGAGAGCAGCCTCGCCCTCGCGGGCGGCGCCACCGTCATGACCAACCCGATGTCGTTCATCGCGTTCAGCCGGCAGCGGGCCCTGGCCCGCGACGGACGCTGCAAGGCGTTCTCCGACGACGCCGACGGCATGACCCTCGCCGAGGGCATCGGCGTCCTCGTCCTGGAACGCCTCTCCGACGCCCGCCGCAACGGCCACGACATCCTCGCCGTCGTGCGCGGCTCCGCCATCAACCAGGACGGCGCCTCCAACGGCCTGACCGCCCCCAACGGCCCCTCCCAGGTCCGCGTCATCCGCCAGGCCCTGGGCGCCGCCGGGCTCGCCCCCGACGACATCGACGTGGTGGAGGCGCACGGCACCGGTACCGCGCTCGGCGACCCCATCGAGGCGCAGGCCCTGCTCACCACCTACGGCCGGGACCGCGACCCGCAGCGGCCGCTGCTGCTGGGCTCGGTGAAGTCCAACATCGGCCACACCCAGTCGGCCGCCGGTGTCGCCGGCGTCATCAAGATGGTCATGGCGATGCGGCACGGCACCCTGCCGCGCACCCTGCACGCCGACCGGCCGTCCACCCACGTCGACTGGTCGAGCGGCGCCGTCCGCCTCGTCACCGAGACCACCGACTGGCACAAGGACGACGCCCCGCTGCGCTGCGCCGTCTCCTCCTTCGGCATCAGCGGCACCAACGCGCACGCCATCCTGGAACAGGCGCCCGCCGACCCGGAGCCCGCCGAGGCCACCGAGCCCGCCCTCCCGGCCGGCGGCACCCTGCCCTGGATCCTGTCCGCCGCCGCCCCCGCGGCCCTGCGCGACCAGGCCCGCAACCTCGCCGAGCACGTCACCGCCGCCGGGCCGCACCCCGCCGACGTCGGCCACACCCTGATCACCGCACGCTCCGTGCTGGAACACCGTGCCGTCGCCCTCGGCACCACCACCGCCGGACTCACCGACGCGCTCACCGCGTTCGCCGACGGCGCGTCCACCGCCCAGGTCGTCAGCGGCACCGCCGACACCGACGGACGCACCGTGTTCGTCTTCCCCGGCCAGGGCTCCCAGTGGGCCGGCATGGGCGCCGAACTCCTCGACAGCTCACCCGTGTTCGCCGAGCGGCTGCACGAGTGCGCCGCCGCGCTCGCCCCGTTCACCGACTGGTCCCTCGTCGACGTCATCCGCGGCGCCGACGGCGCACCCGACTTCGACCGCGTCGACGTCGTCCAGCCCGCCACCTGGGCCGTGATGGTGTCCCTGGCCGAGCTGTGGCGCGCCCACGGCGTCACCCCGGACGCCGTCGTCGGCCACTCCCAGGGCGAGATCGCCGCCGCCGTCGTCTCCGGCGCCCTGTCCCTGGAGGACGGCGCCCGCGTCGTCGCCCTGCGCAGCCAGGCCATCGGCCGCGTCCTGGCCGGCGCCGGCGGCATGATGTCCGTCCAGCTGCCCGCCGCCGAGGCCGAGGAGTACCTGGCCGCCCACGACGGCGCCGTCTCCGTCGCCGCCGTCAACGGTCCCCGCTCCGTGGTCCTCGCCGGCACCCCCGACGCGCTCGACGCCCTGCACGCCGAGTTCACCGCCCGGGACGTACGCGCCCGCCGCGTCGCCGTGGACTACGCCTCCCACTCCCCGCAGGTCGAGCGCGTCCACGACGAACTCCTCGAACTGCTCGCCTCCGTGACGCCCCGTCAGGCACGGGTGCCGTTCCACTCCACCGTCACCGGCGAGATCCTCGACGCCGCCACCACGGACGCCGGCTACTGGTACCGAAACCTGCGGCAGACCGTCCGCTTCGAGGAGGCCGTACGCGCCCTCCTCGGCTCCGGACACACCGTGTTCGTCGAGATCAGCCCGCACCCTGTGCTCACCATGGCGGTGCAGGCCACCGCCGAGGAGACCGGCGACCACGTCGCCGTCACCGGCACCCTGCGCCGCGAACAGGGCGGCACCGGCCGCTTCCTGGCCTCCCTCGCCGAGCAGTGGGTCCGCGGCGGCCGCGCCGACTGGGCCGCCGTCTACGCCGGCTGCGGCGCCCGCAGGACACCCCTGCCCACCTACGCCTTCCAGCGCGAGCACCTGTGGACCGAGGCCGCGCCGCCGCGCGCCGCGGGCGACGGCGACCCCGCCGACGCCGAGTTCTGGACCGAGGTCGAGCAGGAGGACGTCGACTCCCTCGCCACCCGCCTGCACCTGGACCGCGACGCCCTCGCCCCCGTCCTGCCCGCCCTGTCCACCTGGCGACGCCAGCGCCGCGACCGCTCCACCGTCGGCTCCTGGCGCTACCGCGCCACCTGGAAGCCGCTCGGCGCCCTGCCCGACGCCGTCCTCACCGGCACCTGGCTGCTGGTCACCGCCGACGGCACCGACCCCGGGCACACCGCCGCCGTGCGGGAGGCGCTCGCCGCGCACGGCGCCGACCCGGTGCCGCTGCGCCTCGACGCCGCCGACACCGACCGCGCCCACCTCGCCGCCCGCCTGCGCGACCTGCCCGAACCCACCGGCGTGGTCTCGCTGCTGGCCGCCGCCGAGGACACCGGCACCCTCCACCCCGTGCTGCCCGCCGGGCTCGCCCTCTCCGTCACCCTGGTCCAGGCCCTCGGCGACGCCGGCGTCGACGCGCCCCTGTGGGCGCTGACCCGCGGCGCCGTCTCCACCGGCCGCGCCGACCGGCTCACCCGGCCCGTACAGGCCATGGTGCACGGCCTCGGCTGGACCGCCGCGCTGGAACACCCGCAGCGCTGGGGCGGCACCGTCGACCTGCCCGACACCCTCGACCACCGCGCGGCCCAGCGGCTCGCCGCCGTCCTCACCGGCGGCACCGGCGAGGACCAGCTCGCCGTCCGCGCCTCCGGCGTCCTCGCCCGCCGCGTCGCCCCGGCGCCCGCGCCGTCCGGCGGTCCCGGCTGGAGCCCGCGCGGCACCGTCCTGGTCACCGGCGGCACCGGCACCCTCGGTCCCCACCTGGCCCGCTGGCTCGCCGACCAGGGTGCCCGCGACGTGGTCCTCACCAGCCGCCGCGGCGACAGCGCGCCCGGAGCGGCCGAACTCGTCGCCGACCTCGCCGAACGCGGCTGCACCGCCACCGTCGCCGCCTGCGACGTCACCGACCGGGACGCCGTCGCCGCGCTCCTGGACCGGCTCGCCGCCGAGGGCCGCACCGTCCGCAGCGTCTTCCACACCGCCGCCGTCATCGAACTCCAGTCGATCGACGAGACCAGCCTCGACGCCTTCGCCAAGGTCGTGCACGCCAAGACCGCCGGCGCCGCCCACCTCGACGAACTCCTCGACGACGACCAGCTCGACGCGTTCGTCCTGTACTCCTCCACCGCCGGCCTGTGGGGCAGCGGCCGGCACGCCGCGTACGTCGCCGCCAACGCCCACCTCAACGCGCTCGCCGAGCACCGCCGCGCCCGCGGCGCCCGCGCCACCGCGATCTCGTGGGGCATCTGGGCCGACGACATGAAGCTCGGCCGCGTCGACCCCGGCCAGATCCGCCGCAGCGGCCTGGTCTTCATGAACCCCGAACTGGCCCTCGCCGGACTGCGCCAGGCCCTCGACGCCGACGAGGGCGTCCTCGCCGTCGCCGACGTCGACTGGGACCGCTACCACCCGGTGTTCACCTCCTCGCGGCCCACCGACCTGTTCGAGGACGTCCCCGACGTACGGCGCCTCACCGAGGAGGCCGAGGCCCGCGCCGCCGACGGCGGCGAGTTCACCGGCCGGCTGCGCGCGCTGCCCGCCGCCGAACAGGACCGCCTCCTGCTGGACCTGGTCCGCTCCGAGGCCGCCACCGTCCTCGGCCACGCCTCCCCGGAGGTGCTGTCCGAACGCCGCGCCTTCCGCGACGTCGGCTTCGACTCCCTCACCGCCGTCGACCTGCGCAACCGGCTCGCCGCCGTCACCGGCCTCACCCTGCCGAGCACCCTCGTCTTCGACTACCCGGACCCGCTCACCCTCGTCGCGCACCTGCGCGGCCTCGTCGGCGGCCCCGGCACCGAGGACGACGCACCGGCGCGCACCACCGCCGCCGTCGACGACGAGCCCATCGCCGTCGTCGCCATGAGCTGCCGCTACCCCGGCGGCATCACCAGCCCCGAGGCCCTGTGGGACCTCGTCGCGGCCGGCGGCGACGCCATCACCGGCTTCCCCGCCGACCGCGGCTGGGACGCCGACGCCCTCTACGACCCCGACCCCGACAAGCCCGGCACCACCTACTCCACCCAGGGCGGCTTCCTCCACGACGTCGCCGACTTCGACGCCGCCTTCTTCGGCATCTCCCCGCGCGAGGCCCTCGCCATGGACCCGCAGCAGCGGCTCCTGCTGGAGACCGGCTGGGAGGTCCTGGAACGCGCCGGCATCGACCCCGCCACCCTCCGGGGCAGCCTCACCGGCACCTTCATCGGCGCCAGCTACCAGGACTACACGGCGGGCGGCGCCTCGACCGAGGGCGCCGAGGGCCACCTCATCACCGGCACCATCTCCAGCGTGATGTCCGGCCGCCTCGCCTACACCTTCGGCCTGGAGGGCCCGGCCGTCACCCTGGACACCGCCTGCTCCTCCTCGCTCGTCGCCCTGCACCTGGCCTGCCAGTCGCTGCGCAACGGCGAGAGCACCCTCGCCCTCGCCGGCGGCGTCAGCGTCATGGCCACCCCCAGCGCCTTCACCGGCTTCAGCCGCCAGCGCGCCATGGCCCCCGACGGCCGCTGCAAGGCGTACGCCGAGGGCGCCGACGGCATGAGCCTCGCCGAGGGCGTCGGCCTCGTCCTGGTCGAACGGCTCTCCGACGCCCGCCGCAACGGCCACCCCGTGCTCGCCGTGATCCGCGGCTCCGCCGTCAACCAGGACGGCGCCTCCAACGGCCTCACCGCCCCCAACGGCCCCTCGCAGGCCCGGGTGATCCGCCAGGCCCTCAGCAACGCGAACCTCACCCCGGCCGACGTCGACGTGGTCGAGGGCCACGGCACCGGCACCGCGCTCGGCGACCCCATCGAGGCACAGGCCCTCCTCGCCACCTACGGCCAGGGCCGGCCCGCCGACCGGCCGCTGCTGCTCGGCTCGGTGAAGTCCAACATCGGCCACACCCAGATGGCGTCCGGCATCGCCGGCGTCATGAAGATGGTCATGGCGATGCGCCACGGCACCGTCCCGCCCACCCTGCACGTGGACACCCCCTCCCGCCACGTCGACTGGAACTCCGGCGCCATCGACCTGGCCACCGACACCGTGCCCTGGCCCGAGACCGGCCGGCCCCGCCGCGCCGCCGTCTCCTCCTTCGGCCTGAGCGGCACCAACGTCCACACCGTCGTCGAACAGGCCCCCGACGCCCCCGACGCGGAGCAGCCGGGGACCGCGCCCGCCGCGGACCCCGACACCCTGCCGGCCGGAGTGCCGCTGGTCCTGTCCGCCCGTACCGCCCCCGCCCTGCGCGCCCAGGCCGGCCGGCTCCTCGACCACACCGGGGCCCACCCGGACGTCCCGCTGCTCGACGTGGCCCACTCCCTGGCCACCACCCGCGGCACCCTGGAACACCGCGCCGCGGTCCTGGCGGGCGACCGCGAGGGCGTGCTGCGCGCCCTGACCGCCCTGCGCGACGGCACCCCCGACGGCGCCCTCGTCACCGGCGCCCCCAGCCGTGGCCGCCTCGCCTTCCTCTTCACGGGGCAGGGCAGCCAGCGTGCCGCCATGGGCCGCGAACTGTACGGCCGCCACCCGGTCTTCGCGGACGCCCTGGACGCCGTCCTCACCCGCTTCGACCAGGAACTCGAACGTCCGCTGCGGGACGTGCTGTTCGCGGAGGAGGGCACCGAGGACGCCGCCCTCCTGCACGACACCGCCTACACCCAGCCCGCCCTGTTCGCCCTCGAAGTGGCCCTCTACCGGCTCGTCGAGTCCTGGGGCACCGTCCCCGACAGTGTCGCCGGCCACTCCGTCGGCGAACTCGCCGCCGCCCACGTCGCCGGCGTCCTCTCCCTGGACGACGCCTGCACCCTCGTCGCCGCCCGGGGCCGCCTCATGGCCGCCCTGCCGGCCGGCGGCGCCATGGTCGCCGTACAGGCCGCCGAGGACGAGGTGCTGCCGCTGCTGGCCGGCCTGGAGGACCAGGTCTCCCTCGCCGCCGTCAACGGCCCCCGCGCCGTGGTCCTGTCCGGCGAGGAGGACGCCGTCACCCGGATCGCCGCCCGGCTCGCCGGGGACGGCCGCAGGACCCGCGCCCTGCGCGTCAGCCACGCCTTCCACTCGCCGCGCATGGACGCCATGCTCGACGACTTCGCGCGGGTCGCCCGCGGCCTCACCTACCACCTGCCGTCCGTCCCGCTGGTGTCCACCGTCACCGGCGAACCCGCCGACACCGACGCGCTGCGCACCCCCGACTACTGGGTGCACCAGGTCCGCGCCACCGTCCGCTTCGCCGACGCCGTGCGCACCCTCGCCCGGCAGGGACACACCTCCTTCCTGGAGATCGGCCCCGACGGCACCCTGTCCGCCGCCGCCCGCGACACCCTCGACGCCGCCGACGTCACCGCGGCGCACGCCGAGGTGACCGCGGTGCCCGCGCTGCGCCGCGACCGCGACGAGGTCACCGCGCTCACCGCAGCCCTGGCCCGCCTCCACGTCCACGGCGCCCGCGTCGACTGGTCCGGCGTCCTGCACGGCACCGGTGCCCGCCGCGTCGACCTGCCCACCTACGCCTTCCAGCACAGCCGCTACTGGCCCGACACCACCCACGGGCCCGCCCCGACGCCGGCGGCCGGCCCGGCCGACGGCGCGGACGCCGCCTTCTGGTCCGCCGTCGAGCGCGCCGACCTGCCCGCCCTCGGCGCCGACCTCGGCCTCGACGACGACACCCTCGCCGCGCTCGTGCCCGCCCTGTCCGCGTGGCGCCGCCGCCGCACCGAACGGGCCGCCGCCGACGCCCGCCGCCACCGCGCCGTGTGGAAGCCGCTGGACGGCGCCCCCACCGCCCGGCCGGCCGGCACCTGGCTCGTCCTGCTCCCGGCCGCCGGCCCCGACACCGACGCGGCCGAACTGCCGGACGCCCTCGGCCTGCACGCCGTACGCGTGACCACCGACGGCCGGGACCGCACGGGCCTCGCCGACCTCCTGCGGGAACTCCCCGCGCCCGACGGCGGCTTCACCGGCGTCCTGTCCCTGCTCGCCCTCGGCGCCGACGACTCCGGTGCGGGCGACCCCGCCGGCCTCGGCGGCGTCCTGCCCACGGCCACCGCCGTACAGGCCCTCGGGGACGCGGGGATCCACGCCCCGCTGTGGATCCTCACCCGCCGGGCCGTCACCACCGGCCGCGCCGACCGCCTCGCCCACCCCGGGCAGGCCGCCGTACGGGGCCTCCTCCGGGTCGCCGCCCTGGAGCACCCCGAGCGCCGCTTCGGCGCCGTCGACCTCCCCGAACACCTCGACGCCCGGGCCGTACGCCGCCTGGCGCACCTCCTGGCCGAACCGGGCGACGAGACCGACCTCGCCGTCCGCGCCTCCGCCACCTACGCCCGCCGCCTGATCCACCACCCCGCGCCCGACGGCACCGCACCCCGACGCTTCGCCCCCGAGGGAACCGCCCTGATCACCGGCGGCACCGGCGCCCTCGGCGCCCACGTCGCCCGCCGCCTCGCCGGACGCGGCACCCCGCACCTGCTGCTGGTCAGCCGCCGCGGCCCGGACGCGCCCGGCGCCGCCGAACTCGCGGCAGAGCTACGGGAACTGGGCACCCAGGTGACGATCGCCGCCTGCGACACCGCCGACCGCGACGCCCTCGCCGCCGTCCTCGCGGCCGTACCCGCCGAACACCCCCTCACCACGGTGGTCCACACCGCCGGCGTGCTCGACGACGGCGTCCTCGACACCCTCACCCCCGAGCGGTTCGACACCGTCCTGCGGGCCAAGGCCCACTCCGCCGCACACCTGCACGAACTGACCCGCGACAGCGGCCTCACCGACTTCGTGCTGTTCTCCTCCACCGCCGGCAGCCTCGGCGCCGCCGGCCAGGGCAACTACGCGGCCGCCAACGCCTACCTGGACGCCCTCGCCGAACACCGCCGCGCCGCCGGCCTGCCCGCCACCTCCGTTGCCTGGGGCCCCTGGGCCGGCACCGGCATGGCCGGCGACGGCACCGGAGTGGAGGACCGCGTCCGGCGCGGCGGATTCACCCCGACGAGCGCCGAGGACGCGCTCGCCGCCCTCGACACCGCCGTCGAGCAGGGCGACACCGCGCTCACCGTCGCCGACATCGACTGGCAGCGGTACGCGGCGGTCTTCGCCGCCCACCGCCCCCTCGTCCGCGACCTGCCCGAACTGCGCGCCACCACCGCCGGCTCCACGGCTGCGGCCACCACCGCCGGTCCGGCGCTCGGCCGGGAACTCGCCGCGCTCACCGGACCCGCCCGGCAGCGGTACGTCCTGGACTTCGTGCGCGCCCAGGTCGCCGGCGTCCTCGGCCACCCCGACCCGGCCGCCGTCGAACCCGACCAGGCCTTCACCGACCTCGGCTTCGACTCGCTGACCACCGTCGAGCTGCGCAACACCCTCAACGCCACCACCGGCCTGAGGCTGCCCGCCACCCTCGTCTACGACCACCCCACCACCCGCGACCTGGCCGCCCACCTCCTCACCGAGCTGCTCGGCACCCTGCCCGAGCCGGCCGACGGCCGCGCCGCCACGGACACCACCGGACGCGCGAGCGACGACGACCCCGTGGTCATCGTCGGCATGGGCTGCCGCTTCCCCGGCGGCGTCGACTCACCCGACGACCTGTGGGACCTGCTGTACGACGGCCGCGACGCGATCACCGGCTTCCCCGCCGACCGGGGCTGGGACCTCGACACCCTCGCCCGCGGCGGCTCCGCCACCCTGGAGGGCGGATTCCTCGACGGCGCCGGCCTGTTCGACGCCGCCTTCTTCGGCATCTCCCCGCGCGAGGCCCTGGCCATGGACCCGCAGCAGCGCCTGCTGCTGGAGACCTCCTGGGAGGCCCTGGAGCGCGCCGGCATCGACCCGGCGGGCCTGCGCGGGAGCGCCACCGGCGTCTTCGTCGGCACCAACGGCCAGGACTACGCCACCATGCTGCGCCGCGGCACCACCGACGTGCAGGGCCACGCCGCCACCGGCACCACCGCCAGCGTCATGTCCGGACGGCTGTCCTACACCCTCGGCCTGGAGGGCCCGGCCGTCACCGTCGACACCGCCTGCTCCTCGGCGCTCGTCGCCCTGCACATGGCCGCCACGGCGCTGCGCTCCGGCGAGTGCTCCCTGGTCCTGGCCGGCGGCGTCTCGGTGATGTCCAGCCCCGACGCCTTCGTCGAGTTCACCGCCCAGGGCGGCCTCGCCGGCGACGGCCGCTGCAAGGCCTTCGCCGACTCCGCCGACGGCACCGCCTGGTCCGAGGGCGCTGGCGTCCTCGTCCTGGAACGGCTCTCCGACGCCCGCCGCAACGGGCACGAGGTGCTCGCCGTGGTCCGCGGCGCGGCCGTCAACCAGGACGGCGCCTCCAACGGCCTGACCGCCCCCAACGGCCGCGCCCAGCAGCGCGTCATCCGCGCCGCCCTCGCCGACGCCCGCCTCACCCCGGCCGACGTGGACGCCGTCGAGGCGCACGGCACCGGCACCACCCTCGGAGACCCCATCGAGGCGCACGCCCTCATCGCCGCCTACGGCGACGGGCGCGACCCGGAGCGCCCGCTGCTCCTCGGCACGGTCAAGTCGAACCTGGGCCACACCCAGGCCGCCGCCGGTGTCGCCGGCGTCATCAAGATGGTGCTCGCCCTGCGCCACGGCGAACTGCCCCGCACCCTCCACATCGACACCCCGTCGACCCACGTCGACTGGTCCGACGGTACGGTCTCGCTGCTCCGCGAGCGCCGCGCCTGGCCGGAGACCGGACGGCCCCGCCGCGCCGGCGTCTCCGCCTTCGGCGTCAGCGGCACCAACGCCCACGTCCTGCTGGAGCAGGCCCCGGCGGACGTCGAGCCGCACGGCGACGCGGCTCCCGTGGCGCCCACCGAGGTGCCCTGGCTCGTGTCCGCCCGTACCACCGAGACCCTTGAGGACCAGACCGGGCGACTGGTGTCGTTCACCGCCGCCCACCCGGACGTCCCGGCCCTCGACACCGCGTACACCCTGGCCGTCGGCCGCACCGCGTTCGAGCACCGGGCGGTGCTCCTCGCGGGCACCGAGGGGGAGCGGCCCGTCGAGGTGGCGCATGGTCGTGCGGTGGAGCGGTCGTTGGCGGTGCTGTTCTCGGGTCAGGGGTCGCAGCGGGCGGGGATGGGGCGTGAGCTGTATGCCCGGTTCCCGGTGTTCGCGGAGGCGCTGGATGCCGTACTGGCGCGTCTTGACGCGGAGTTGGAGCGTCCGTTGCGTGAGGTGCTGTTCGCGGAGGAGGGCACGCCCGAGGCGGAACTCCTCGACAGCACCGGTTACACGCAGCCCGCGCTGTTCGCGGTCGAGGTGGCGTTGTTCCGGCTGGTGGAGTCGTGGGGCGTGCGGCCGGAGTTCGTGGCCGGGCATTCCGTGGGGGAGATCACGGCTGCGCACGTGGCCGGGGTGCTGTCGCTGGAGGACGCGTGCGCGCTGGTCGCGGCGCGTGCCCGGCTGATGCGGGAACTGCCGTCCGGTGGTGCGATGGTGGCGGTGCAGGCGACGGAGGAGGAGATCGCTCCGAGGCTGACGGACGGCACCGCCCTGGCGGCGGTGAACGGTCCGGACGCGGTGGTGATCGCGGGTGTCGAGTCCGAGGTCGTGGCGCTGGCGGACGAGTTCGCCGCGCAGGGCCGCAGGACGCAGCGCCTGTCGGTCAGTCACGCCTTCCACTCGCCGCTGATGGAGCCGATGCTGGCGGAGTTCCGCCGGGTCGCCGAGAGCCTCGCCTACGCAGAGCCGGTCATCCCCGTCGTGTCCAACGTGACTGGTGAGGTCGCGGACCCGGGGCTGCTGTGTTCGGCGGAGTACTGGGTGCGTCACGTCCGCGGTACGGTGCGGTTCGCCGACGGTGTGCGGGCGCTGTCCGGTGCCGGTGTGAACGCGTTCCTGGAGCTGGGCCCCGACGGTGTCCTGACCGGGATGGCGGCGCGGGTGCTGGACGGTGGCGGGGACGTCGTGTCGGTGCCGGTGCTGCGCAGGGACCGTCCCGAGGAGACCGCGCTGCTCACCGCGCTGGCCCGGCTCCACGTCACCGGCGTCGACATCGACTGGGACGCCTGGTTCCGCGGGACCGGCGCCCGTCGTACCGAGCTGCCCACCTACGCCTTCCAGCGCGAGCACTACTGGCCCGAACCGGCCGCCGCGCCCGGCGCGGGAGCCGGGCAGGACCCGGCGGACGCCGCCTTCTGGGCCGCCGTGGAACGGGAGGACCTCCAGGCGCTGTCCGCCACGCTCGACCTGGACGACACCGTCCTGTCGAACGTGCTGCCCGCGCTCTCCTCGTGGCGCCGCGGGCTCAACGAGCGTTCCCTGGTGGACGGCTGGCGGTACCGGGTGACCTGGCGTCCGCTGACGGCCGGCGTCGGCAGGTCCCCGGCCGCCGGCGGGCCCCGGCTCGTCCTGATCCCCACCGTGCTCGACGGCGACCCGTGGGCCGAGGCCGTCGCCGGCGCCCTCGGCGCCGACGCGGTGCGCGTGGTCTGCGCCCCGGACGACACTGCGCTCGGCGGATGGCTGGCGGAGGCCGCCGACGGCACCGAGTACGCCGGTGTGGTGTCCCTGTTCGCGGCAGCGGCGGACGGCGGCGCCGACGGTGCCCTGCCGTCCGGTGCCGCCTGGCCCGACACCCTGCTGGACGCCCTGGACGGCGCCGGGATCACCGGCCGCCTGTGGGCCGTCACCCGGGGTGCCGTCTCCGTCGGCCGTTCCGACGCCGGAGCGGACCCCGCGCAGGCGGCCGTCTGGGGCATGGGCCGGGTCACCGCCCTGGAGCGGCCCGACCGTTGGGGCGGTCTCATCGACGTCGACCACGTGGCCGACGCCCGCACCGCCGAACGCCTGCGGGCCGTCCTGACCGTGACCGGACCGGACGCCGAGGACCAGGTCGCACTGCGCGCCTCCGGCGCCTACGGCCGGCGGCTGGTCCGGGCGGCGGCACAGCGCCCGGACGCCCCGTGGCGGCCCACCGGCACCGTGCTGGTCACCGGCGGCCCCGAGGGCTTCGCCGGCCACGTCGCCCGCTGGCTGGCCGGGAACGGCGCCACCGGCGTCCTGCTGGCCGTCCGCGGCGAAGCCGACGCCCACGCGCTCGACGCGCTGCGGGCCGAACTCGCCGAGCTGGAAACCGAGTTCACCGTGGTGGCGTACGACCCGGCGGACCCCTCCGTCCTCGCCGACGCGGTGGACGCCCTGCCCGACGGCCGTCCGCTCACCGCCGTGATCCACACCGGCGACGACGGCGCCCCCGCCGAGGAAGCCGGTGCCCCCGGCGCGGACGCACTCCTCGCCGCCGTGCGCCGGGACCTCGACGCGCTGGACGCGGCCACCGGGGACCGGAACCTGGACGCCTTCGTCGTGTTCGGCTCCATCTCCGGGGTCTGGGGCGTCAGCGGTCAGGGAGCGGGCGCCGCCGCGGGCGCCTACCTGGACGCCGTCACCCAGGCACGCCGGGCGGACGGCCGTACCGCGGTCGCCGTCTCCTGGGGCGCCTGGTCCGGCGCCGGACCGGACGGGCTCGCCGCCCACCTGCGCGCCAACGGCCTGCCCGCGATGGACCCGAACCGGGCCCTGACCGTGCTCGGCGCGGTCGTCGGCGACGCCGTCGCCGACCCGTCGGCACCGGCCTCGGTGACCGTCGCCGACGTGCTGTGGGACCGCTTCGCGCCCGCCTTCACCCGCACCCGGCCCGGCCGCCTGTTCACCGAACTGCCCGAGGCGCGGCGCGCGCTGGACGTGGCCGGCGGCGGCGACCGCACGGACGCCGGCACCGCCGACACGCTCCGCACCCGGCTGCGGCAGCTGGACGAGCGGGACCGGCTCCCGTACGCCCTGGACCTGGTCCGCACCGAGGTCGCCTCGGTGCTCGGCCACGCGGGCGCCGACGCCGTACCCGCCGAACAGGCCTTCAAGGACCTCGGGTTCGACTCGCTGACCGCCGTCGACCTGCGCAACCGGCTCGCCGCCACGACCGGGCTCACCCTGCCCGCCACCCTGGTCTTCGACTACCCGACACCCACCGCGCTCGCCGCGCACCTGCTGACCGGGCTCCTCGGCGAGGACACCGGCCCGGCCACCCCGGCCGCGCGCGGGACGGACGCCAGGGCGGCCGACGACCCGATCGTCATCGTCGGCATGAGCTGCCGCTACCCGGGCGGAGTGCGTTCGCCCGAGGACCTGTGGGAGCTGGCCGTCGCCGGCACCGACGCCATCGGGGCCTTCCCCACCGACCGCGGCTGGGACCTGGACCGGCTCCTGAACGGGGACCGGGACGGCCGGGGCCGCAGCGTCACCCGCCACGGCGGCTTCCTGTACGACGTCGCCGACTTCGACCCCGACTTCTTCGGCATCTCCCCGCGCGAGGCCCTGGTCATCGACCCGCAGCAGCGGATCGTGCTGGAGGCCGCCTGGGAGGCCCTGGAGCGGGCCGGCATCGACCCGGCCGGGCTGCGCGGCGGTGACACCGGCGTGTTCGTCGGCGGCGGCAGCGGCGACTACCGTCCCGCCATCGGCCAGGTCGGCCACGTCGAGACCGCCCAGTCGGCGAGCCTGCTCTCCGGCCGGCTGTCCTACACCCTCGGCCTGGAAGGGCCCTCGGTCAGCGTCGACACGGCCTGCTCGTCGTCGCTGGTCGCGCTGCACCTCGCGGCGCAGGCCCTGCGCAACGGCGAGTGCTCCATCGCCCTCGCGGGCGGTGTCACCGTGATGTCGACCCCGGTCGGCTTCGTCGAGTTCGGCGAGATGGGCGCGCTGTCCCCGGACGGCCGCTGCAAGGCCTTCTCCGACGACGCCGACGGCACCGCGTGGGCCGAGGGCGTGGGCATGCTCGTCGTCGAGCGGCTCTCCGACGCCCGCCGCAACGGCCACCAGGTCCTCGCCGTGCTGCGCGGCTCCGCGATCAACCAGGACGGCGCCTCCAACGGCCTCACCGCCCCCAACGGCCCCTCCCAGCAGCGCGTCATCCGCAAGGCGCTGGCCGCGGCCGGTCTCACCGCCCGCGACGTCGACGCCGTCGAGGCGCACGGCACCGGCACCGCGCTCGGCGACCCGATCGAGGCACAGGCCCTGCACGCCACCTACGGCCAGGACCGTGACCGCCCGCTGCTGCTCGGCTCGCTGAAGTCCAACCTCGGCCACACGCAGGCGGCCTCCGGTGTCGCCGGCGTCATCAAGATGGTCATGGCGATGCGGCACGGCACCCTGCCGAAGACCCTGCACGCCGGCACGCCGTCCTCGCACGTCGCCTGGGACCCGGACGCCGTACGGCTGCTGACCGAGACGACCGCCTGGCCCGAGACCGGGCGTCCGCGCCGCGCGGGCGTGTCCTCCTTCGGCGCCAGCGGCACCAACGCCCACGTCGTCCTGGAGCAGCCCACGGCCGACGCCACGGCGCCGGCCCCGTCCGCCGGGGACAACCCGGCGGCCGCGGGACCGCTGCCGGTGGCCCTGTCCGCCGTCACCCGGGACGCCCTGGCCGAACAGGCGGACCGTCTGCTCGCCCGGCTCACCGACGGCGCGGACCCGGCCGCCGCGCACTCCACCGCCTCGGTCGCCGACCTGGCGCTGTCCCTCGGCACCACCCGCTCGGCGTTCGAGCACCGCGCCGTGCTCGTCGCCGCCGACCGGGCCGAACTCCTCGACGCGCTCACCGCGCTCGCCGGGGACCGGACCGCCCCGAACGTCCTGCGCGGCCGCGCCGCGCCCGGCGGCCGGACGGCGTTCCTCTTCCCCGGCCAGGGCTCCCAGCGGCCCGGCGCCGGCCGTGGACTGTACGACCGGTACCCGGTGTTCGCCGAGGCCCTGGACGCCGTCGCGGCCCGCCTCGACCCGGAGCTCGACCGGCCGCTGCGCGAGGTGATGTTCGCGGAGGAGGGCACACCCGAGGCCGCCCTGCTGGACACCACCGGCTACACCCAGCCCGCGCTGTTCGCCCTCGGCGTCGCCCTCTACCGGCTGGTCGAGTCCTGGGGCGTCCGCCCGGACCTGCTGGCCGGGCACTCCGTCGGCGAGATCGCCGCCGCCCACGTCGCCGGGGTCTTCACCCTGGAGGACGCCTGCACGGTCGTCGCCGCCCGCGCCCGCCTGATGCAGGCCCTCCCAGCCGGCGGCGCCATGATCGCCGTACGGGCGAGCGAGGAGGAGGTCGCCGCACGGCTCGGCGACCGGATGTCACTGGCCGCCGTCAACGGCCCCGACGCGGTCGTGGTCTCCGGCGACGAGGACGCGGTCACCGCCCTCGCCGAGGAATTCACCGCACTCGGCCGGAAGACTAGGCGTTTGCGGGTGAGCCATGCGTTTCACTCCCTGCACATGGACGCCATGCTCGAGGACTTCGCAAGGGTCACCCGGAGCGTGTCGTACACCGCGCCCACGCTGCCCCTGGTGTCGAACCTCACCGGGGAGACGGCCGCACCGGAGCGGGTGTGCGACCCCGGGTACTGGGTCGAACACGTCCGCGGCGCCGTCCGGTTCGGCGACGGGGTACGCACCCTCGCCGCCCGCGGCGCCACCCGCTACCTGGAACTCGGGCCCGACGGCGTGCTCTGCTCCCTGGCGCAGGACACCTTCGACGCCCTCGCCGACGACAACCGCCCGGCCCCGGCCGCCGTACCGGCGCTGCGCACCGGACGCGACGAGGAGCGGTCCCTGATCGGCGCGGTGGCCCGGCTGCACGCCGCCGGCCAGCCCCTCGACTGGGCCGCGCTGCTCGACGGCACCGGCGCCCGCCGCGTCGACCTGCCGACGTACGCCTTCCGGCGCCGCCGGTTCTGGCCCGACGCGGCCCCCGCCACCCCGGACACCGCGGCCGGCGCGGGGGACGACGACACCGCGTTCTGGGCGGCCGTCCAGGGCGAGGACTTCGACGCCCTCGCCGGTGACCTGGGCGTCGACGGGGAGTCCCTGTCCCGGGTGCTGCCCGCCCTGCGGGACTGGCGCCGCAAGCGCGGCGACCAGACCACCGTGGACGGCTGGCGCCAGCGCATCGCCTGGCGCCCCCTGAACCGGGCCACCACCGGCGCCCCGGCCGGCACCTGGCTGGCCGTGCTGCCCGCCCAAGGCGCCGACGACCCGTGGACCGCCGAGGTGCTGCGCCTCCTCGGCCCCGCGACCGTCCGCCTGGAGGCCACCGGCGCCGACCGGGCCGGCCTCGCCGCCCGGCTGCGCGAACTCAGGAACGACGAGGCCCCGTTCACCGGCGTGGTGTCGCTGCTCGCCCTCGCCGAGGGCGGCGACCCGCAGGCACCCGGCACCCCGCTCGGCGCCACGCTCACCACCGCGCTGCTCCAGGCGCTCGGCGACGCCCGCGTCGACGCACCGCTGTGGTGCCTCACCCGCGGCGCCGTCGCCGTCTCGCCCGGCGAGAGCGTGCCCGCGCCGCTCCAGGCCGCCGTGCACGGCCTCGGCCGGGTCGCGGCCCTGGAATACCCGCACCGCTGGGGCGGCACCGTCGACCTGCCCGACACCCTCGACGAGCGGTCCGCGCGGCGGCTCGCGGCGGTCCTCGCCGACCCCGAGGGCGAGGACCAGCTCGCGATCCGGCCCGCCGCCGTCTTCGGCCGCAGGCTCGCCGCCGTACGGCCCGGCACCCCCCGCGACTGGCAGCCCACCGGCACCGTCCTGATCACCGGCGGCACCGGCGCCCTCGGCGCCCACGTCGCCCGCCGCCTCGCCGGCGCCGGGGCCCGCCACCTGGTGCTCCTCAGCCGCGGCGGCCCCGACGCGCCCGGCGCGGGCAAGCTCCGCGCCGAGCTCGCCGAACTCGGCGCCGAGGTCACCCTCACCGTCTGCGACACCGCCGACCGGGACGCCCTGGCCGCCGTCCTCGCGGACATCCCCGCCCACGCGCCCCTCACCGGCGTCGTCCACACCGCGGGCGTCCTCGACGACGGCGTGCTCGACAGCCTCACCCCCGAGCGGTTCGAGGCGGTCTTCCACGCCAAGGTCACCGGCGCGCTCCTCCTGGACGAGCTGACCCGCGGCCACGACCTGGACGTCTTCGCCCTGTTCTCCTCCGCGTCCGCCGCGGTCGGCAACCCCGGCCAGGGCAACTACGCGGCGGCCAACGCGGTTCTCGACGCCCTCGCCGAACGCCGCCGCGCCGACGGCCTGCCCGCCACCTCGATCGCCTACGGCGCCTGGGGCGGCGACGGCATGGCCGGCGACGGCCGCGCCGCCGCCCTCGCCCGGCGCACCGGCATCCGGCCGCTCGACCCGGACCTCGCGGTCCTGGCGCTGCGCCAGGCCGTCACCGGCAGCGACCCGGTCGCGGTCGTCGCCGACGTCGACCCCGAGCGGTTCGTACGGGCCTTCACCACGGTGCGGCCCAGCGCCCTGCTGACGGAGATGCCCGCCCACGCCGCCCTCACGGCCGCCGCGGCCGCCGGCGGAGACGACGCCGGACGGGCCGCGCCCGAACTGCGCGACCGGCTGGCCCGGCTGCCCGGCAACCGGCGCCTGGGTGCGGTGCTCACCCTGGTGCGGGAACGCGCCGCCGACGTCCTCGGCCACACCGGAACCGACCTGGTCGGCCCCGACCGGGCCTTCCGCGACCTCGGCTTCGACTCACTCGGCGCCGTCGAGCTGCGCAACCAGCTCGGCGCCGCCACCGGACTCACCCTGTCCGCCACCCTCGTCTTCGACCACCCCACCCCCGCCGCCCTCGCCGAGCACGTCCTCGGCCGGCTGCTGCCAGCCGGCACCCCGGGCGGCGGGACCACCGGCGAGACCACCGACGAGACCGCGCTGCGCGCCGTCCTCGCCTCGGTGCCCCTCGACCGGCTGCGTGAGATCGGCGTCCTGGAACCGCTCCTGAAGCTCGCCGGACGGGCCCAGGCACCGGCGGCCGGGACACCGGCGCAGGGCACCGGCGCCGAGGACGTGTCCGACGCGTCCATCGACGCCATGGAGGTCGACGACCTCGTGCAGGCGGCACTCAACGGCAACCTCGACGAACAGCGGGACTGACGGAGCGATCATGACCACGCCCAGCGAAAAAGTTGTCGAAGCTCTCCGGGCCTCGCTCAAGGAGACCGAACGGCTGCGACGGCAGAACCGGGAACTCGCGGCAGCCGTCGCGGAACCCGTCGCCGTCGTCGCGATGAGCTGCCGCTACCCCGGAGGCGTCACCTCCCCCGAGGACCTGTGGCGGCTCGTCGAGTCCGGCACCGACGCCATCTCCGGCTTCCCCACCGACCGCGGCTGGGACCTCGACGCCCTGCGCGACGCCGGTACGGACGCCCGCGGCCACTCCGTCAGCCAGCAGGGCGGATTCCTCGACGGCGTCGCCGACTTCGACGCCGCCTTCTTCGGAATCTCACCCCGCGAGGCCGTCTCCATGGACCCGCAGCAGCGCCTGCTGCTCGAAACGTCCTGGGAGACCCTGGAACGGGCCGGCATCGACCCGCAGAGCCTGCGCGGGAGCTCCACCGGCGTCTTCGTCGGCACCAACGGCCAGGACTACGCCTACCTGCTGGTCCGCTCCCTGGCCGACGCCACCGGCGACATCGGCACGGGCATCGCCGCCAGCGCCACCTCCGGCCGCCTGTCCTACACCCTCGGCCTGGAGGGCCCGGCGGTCACCGTCGACACCGCCTGCTCCTCCTCCCTGGTCGCCCTGCACACCGCCGTCCACGCGCTGCGCGCCGGGGAGTGCGGCCTCGCCCTCGCGGGCGGCGTCAACGTCATGTCCGCGCCCGGCTCCCTGATGGAGTTCAGCCGCCAGGGCGGACTGGCCGGCGACGGCCGCTGCAAGGCCTTCTCCGACGACGCCGACGGCACCGGCTGGTCCGAGGGCGTCGGCATGCTCCTGCTGGAACGCCTCTCCGACGCCCGCCGCAACGGCCACCCCGTGCTCGCCGTGATCCGCGGCTCCGCCGTCAACCAGGACGGCGCCTCCAACGGCTTCACCGCTCCCAACGGGCCCGCCCAGCAGCGCGTCATCCAGCGTGCCCTGCGGTCCGCCGGCCTGACCACCGCCGACGTCGACGCCGTCGAGGCCCACGGCACCGGCACCCCCCTCGGCGACCCCATCGAGGCACAGGCCCTCCTCGCCACCTACGGCCAGGGCCGCGACCCGCAGCGCCCGCTGCTGCTCGGCTCCATCAAGTCGAACATCGGACACGCGCAGGCCGCCGCCGGTGTCGCCGGCGTCATCAAGATGGTCATGGCCATGCGCCACGGCGTCCTGCCGCCCACCCTGCACGCCGACCGGCCCTCCACACACGTCGACTGGAACGCGGGCGCCGTCCGGCTCCTGACCGAGCGCACCCCCTGGCCGGAGACCGGCCGCCCCCGCCGGGCCGGCGTGTCCTCCTTCGGCATCAGCGGCACCAACGCCCACGTCCTGCTGGAACAGGCGGAGCCGGCCCCGGAGCCCGAAGAGCCCGCCACCCCGTCCCTCACCCCGGGGATCGTGCCGTGGCCGGTCTCCGCCAGGACCGAGGACGCCCTGCGGGACCGGCTCGCGCAGATCACCGCACCCACCGACGCCACCGCCCTCGACACCGGCTACTCCCTCGCCACCGGCCGCTCGGTCTTCGAGCACCGGGCCGTGCTGCTCACCGGCGCCGACGGCGTACCCGCCGAGGTGGCCCGCGGCCGGGCCACGGAACGGTCACTGGCCGTCCTGTTCTCCGGCCAGGGCTCCCAGCGGGCCGGCATGGGCCGTGAACTGTACGCCCGCTTCCCGGTGTTCGCCGAAGCCCTCGACGCCGTACTGCGCCGGTTCGACCGCGAACTCGACCGCCCGCTGCGCGACGTCGTCTTCGCCGGACGCCGCACCCCCGAGGCGGAACTCCTCGACACCACCGGCTACACCCAGCCCGCGCTGTTCGCCGTCGAGGTCGCCCTGTACCGGCTCGTCGAATCGTGGGGCGTGACACCGGAGTTCGTCGGGGGTCACTCGGTCGGTGAGATCGCCGCCGCGCACGTGGCGGGCGTGCTGTCCCTGGACGACGCCTGCGCCCTGGTCGCCGCCCGCGCCCGACTGATGGCAGAACTTCCGGCGGGCGGCGCCATGATGGCGATCGAGGCCACCGAGGAGGAGGTCAGCCGCGAGCTGACCGCCGGTGTGTCGGTGGCCGCGGTGAACGGTCCGGACGCCGTGGTCGTCGCCGGTGACGAGTCGGAAGTCCTCGCCCTCGCGGCCGGATTCGCCGACCGGGGCCGCAGGACGCAGTGCCTCGCGGTGAGCCACGCCTTCCACTCACCGCTGATGGAGCCGATGCTGGCGGAGTTCCGTGCCGTCGCGGAGGGGTTGAGCTATGCCGAGCCGGTGATTCCGGTCGTCTCGAACGTGACCGGCGAGATCGCCGGCCCCGAGCTGCTGTGCTCCGCCGACTACTGGGTGCGCCACGTACGGCAGGCCGTGCGCTTCGCCGACGGCGTGCGCGCCCTGGCCGCCGCCGGCGCCGACGCCTTCCTGGAACTGGGCCCCGACGGCGTTCTCACCGGCATGGCCGCGCGGGTGCTCGACGGCACCGCCGACACGGTGTCCGCGGCCGCCCTGCGCAAGGACCGCGCCGAGGAACGCGCCCTGCTCACCGCCCTGTCCCGGCTGCACGTCGCGGGCGTCCGCGTCGACTGGGCCCGCTGCTTCGACGGGACCGGCGCGCGCCGCACCGACCTGCCCACCTACCCGTGGCAGCACGAACGGTACTGGCCCGTCCTGATGGCCGCCGCCGGCGACGTGTCGGCCGCCGGCCTGGTCTCCGCCGAACACCCCCTGTTGGGTGCCGCGGTCTCCCTCGCGGGCCTCGACGGGGTCCTGTTCACCGGACGCCTCTCCGCGCAGACCCATCCCTGGCTGATGGACCACACGGTGGGCGGCGTGGTCGCCTTCCCCGCCACCGGTTTCCTGGAACTCGCCGTCCGCGCCGGCGACCAGGTCGGCTGCGACCGCATCGACGAACTCACCCTCGCCAAGCCGCTCATCCTCACCGAGAACGCCGCCGCCGTCGTCCAGGTGTGGGTCGGCGCCCCGGACGAGACCGGCGCCCGCAAGGTCACCGTCTACTCGCAGACCATGGACGACCCGGAGCAGCGCTGGACCGAGCACGCCAACGGCGTCCTCACCACCGGCGAGCGCACCACCCCCTTCGACGCGAGCGTCTGGCCCCCGCGCGGCGCCGTCGCCGCCGACCTCGAGGGCTTCTACGAACGCACCGAGTACGGCCCCGTCTTCCAGGGACTGCGCGCCGTCTGGCGGCGCGGCGACGAGGCGTTCGTCGAGGTCGCCCTGCCGAGCCAGGTCGACGACGCCGAGTACTACGGCATGCACCCGGCCCTGCTCGACGCGGCCGTGCAGTCCGTCGGCTTCGTCGGCCTCGGCGACGGCAAGAAGCTGCTGCCGTTCTCCTGGTCCGGGGTGTCCCTGCACGCGGGCGGCGCCTCCGTGGTCCGCGTCCGCGTCGCCCGGGTCGGCGAGGACTCCGTCTCCATCGCCGCGGTCGACGTCGAGGGCGCGCCCGTGCTCTCCGCCGAGTCGCTGATCCTGCGCGTCCCCTCCGCCATCCAGGCCCCCGCGCTGCGCAGCAGCGAACAGGACGGCCTGCTCCGCCTCCAGTGGACCCCCGCCCCCGACACCGGCGCCGACACGGACGTCCCCTGCGCCGTCCTCGACAGCGGCACGGGACTGCCGGGCACCCCGCTCACCGCCCTCGCCGACAGCGTGACCGCCTCCCCGCGGCCCGAGCTGGTCCTGGTACCGCTGGACGGCGACGGCGAACTGCCCGCCGCCGCCCACACCCTCACCGCCCGCGCCCTCGACCTGGTGCGCGAGTGGCTGGAGCTGAACCCGTCCGGACCGTCCCGGCTGGTGTTCGTCACGCGCGGCGCCGTCGCCGCCGACACCGGCGAGCGGGTGCGCGACCTCGCCGCTGCCGCCGCCTGGGGCCTGGTCCGCAGCGCCGAGGCCGAGAACCCGGGCCGCTTCGCCCTGCTCGACCTCGACGCGGACACCACGGGCGCCGCCGCCCGCACGCTGCTGGGACGGCTGCCCGCCCTGCTGGCCGGGGGAGACACCCAGTTCGTCGTCCGCGACGACACCGTGCGTGTCGCCCGACTGGCCCGGCTGACCAGCGGCGCGAGCCTGCTCCCGGCTGCCGGACTGCCCTGGCGGCTCGACAGCGACGACCACGGCACCCTCGACGCGCTCACCCTGGCCCCCTGCCCGGAGGCGCTCCAGGCGCCGGAGGGCCGGCAGGTACGGCTCGACGTGCGGGCGGCCGGGCTGAACTTCCGCGACGTGATGAACGCGCTCGGCATGTACCCGGGTGAGGCCGGACTCCTCGGCTCGGAGGCCGTCGGCGTCGTCGTCGAGACCGGTCCCGAGGTCACCGGGCTGCGGGCCGGTGACCGGGTGACGGGCATGGTGCCCGGCGGACTGGCCGACACCGTGCTCATCGACGAGCGCTACCTCGTCCACGTTCCCGACGGGTGGACGGACGAGCAGGCGGCGTCGATGCCGCTGGTCTTCCTGACCGCCTACTACGGCCTGACCGAGCTGGCGGGTCTGCGGGCGGGGGAGTCGGTGCTGGTGCACGCCGGTGCGGGTGGTGTGGGCATGGCGGCGGTGCAGTTGGCCCGGCACCTGGGTGCGGAGGTGTTCGCGACCGCGAGTGAGGGCAAGTGGGAGACGCTGCGGGGTCTGGGGCTGGACGACGATCACATCGCGTCCTCGCGTGATCTGGGTTTCGAGGAGAAGTTCCGGGCGGTGACCGGTGGCCGGGGCGTGGACGTCGTGCTGAACGCGCTCGCGGGCGAGTTCGTGGACGCGTCGCTGCGGCTGACGGCGGACGGTGGCCGGTTCCTGGAGATGGGCAAGACCGACATCCGCGATCCGCGGTCGATCGACCGGGTGGCCTACCGGGCCTTCGATCTGGGTGAGGCGGGTCCCGACCGTACGCAGGAGATGCTGCGGGAGCTGGTGGGCCTGTTCGCCGAGGGTGCGCTGCGTGCCCTGCCGGTGACGGTGTGGGACGTGCGGCGGGCGCGTGAGGCGTTCCGCTTCATGAGCCGGGCCAGGCACGTCGGCAAGATCGTGCTGACGATGCCGCCGCGCTGGAACCCCGACGGCACCGTCCTGATCACCGGCGGCACGGGAGGCCTGGGCCGGGAACTGGCCCGTCACCTGGTGACCGCGCGGGGCGTGCGCCGTCTCCTCCTGGTGTCCCGCCGGGGCATCGAGGCCGAGGGCGCCGCCGAGCTGCGGGACGAACTCACGGCCGCCGGAGCGGTCGTCGACATCACCGCCTGCGACGTGGCCGACCGCGAGGCGGCCGAGGCACTGCTCGCCGGGATCGACACGGCGCACCCGCTGACCGCGGTCGTCCACGCGGCCGGTGTCCTCGACGACGGTGTGGTGACGTCGCTGTCGGCGGAGCGGGTCTCGGAGGTGCTGCGGCCGAAGGTCGACGCCGCCTGGCACCTGCACGAGCTGACCCGGGGCCTGGACCTGGCCGCTTTCGTCATGTTCTCGTCGGTGTCCGGTGTGATGGGCAGCGCCGGGCAGGGCAACTACGCCGCGGCCAACGTCTTCCTGGACGCGCTCGCCCAGCAGCGGGCCGCCGCCGGCCTGCCCGCCCTCTCCCTGGCCTGGGGCGCCTGGGCGCAGAGCGTCGGCATGACCGGCAGCCTCTCCGACACCGACATGCACCGCATCGCCGCCTCCGGCGCCGCCCCCATCCCCGTCGAGCGCGGCCTCGTCCTCTTCGACACCGCCACCGGCTCCGCCGAACCCCTCGTGGTCCCCATCGGCTCCACCGGCGGCGACCTGCGCATCCCGGGCGAGGTGCCGCCGCTGCTGCGCAACCTGGTGCGCGGCACCCGGCGCGCCGCCGCCACCGCCGTCGGCGGCGCGAGCACCGCCGCCGACCTGACCCGCCGCCTGCTGGCCCTCCCCGAGGACGAGCGCGTCCGCCACCTCGTCGAACTGGTACGGGTCGAGGCCGCCGCCGTGCTCGGCCACTCCTCGCCCAAGGCCATCGAACCCGGCCGTGAGTTCCGCGAACTCGGCTTCGACTCGCTCACCGCCGTCGAACTGCGCAACCGCCTCACCACCGCCACCGGCCTGCGGCTGACCGCCACCCTCGTCTTCGACTACCCGACCCCGCACGGCCTCGCCGAGCACCTGGTCGCCGAACTCCTCGACGAACACGGCGACGCGGGTGCCCCCCTCGTGGCCGCCGACGTCGCCGACGACCCGGTGGTCATCGTCGGCATGGCCTGCCGCATGCCCGGCGGCATCACCACCCCCGACGAACTGTGGCGGATGCTCGCCGCCGGCGAGGACCGCATCACCGCGTTCCCGACCGACCGAGGCTGGGACCTGGACGCCCTGTTCGGCGGAGGCCACGACAACCGGGGCGTCAGCGCCACCCGCCGCGGCGGCTTCCTGCACGACGTGGGTGGCTTCGACGCCGGCTTCTTCGGGATCTCCCCGCGCGAGGCCCTCGCCATGGACCCGCAGCAGCGCCTGCTCCTGGAGACGTCCTGGGAGGCGTTCGAACGCGCCGGCATCGACCCGCAGAGCCTGCGCGGCAGTGCCACCGGCGTCTTCGTCGGCACCACCGGCCAGGACTACGCGACCCTGGTGATGACCTCCCGCGAGGACGTCGAGGGCCACGCCAGCACCGGCCTCGCCACCAGCGTCATCTCCGGCCGGGTCTCCTACGCCCTCGGACTGGAGGGCCCGGCGCTCACCGTCGACACCGCCTGCTCCTCCTCCCTGGTCGCCCTGCACCTCGCCGCCCAGTCCCTGCGCAGCGGCGAGAGCTCCCTCGCCCTCGCGGGCGGCGTCACCGTGCTGTCGACCCCGATGAACTTCTCCGGCTTCACCCGGCAGGGCGGCCTGGCCGGCGACGGCCTGTGCAAGGCGTTCGCCGACTCCGCCGACGGCACCGGCTGGTCCGAGGGCGTCGGCCTGCTCGTCCTGGAGCGCCTCTCCGACGCCCGCCGCAACGGGCACGAGGTGCTCGCGGTGGTCCGCGGCTCGGCCATCAACCAGGACGGCGCCTCCAACGGCCTGACCGCGCCCAACGGCCCCTCCCAGCAGCGCGTCATCCGGCAGGCCCTGGCGAGCGCCGGGCTCACCCCCGCCGACGTGGACGCCGTCGAGGCGCACGGCACGGGCACGACCCTCGGCGACCCGATCGAGGCGCAGGCACTGCTGGCGACCTACGGCCGCGACCGCGACCCGGAGCGCCCGCTGCTCCTCGGCTCCATCAAGTCGAACATCGGCCACACCCAGGCCGCCGCCGGTGTCGCCGGCGTCATCAAGATGGTGCTCGCCCTGCGCCACGGCGAACTGCCCCGCACCCTCCACGTCGACCGGCCCTCCACGCACGTCGACTGGGAGGCCGGCGCGGTACGGCTCCTCACCGAGCCCACCGAGTGGCCGGACACGGACCGGCCGTGGCGCGCGGGCGTCTCGTCCTTCGGCCTCAGCGGCACCAACGCCCACGTCATCCTCGAACAGCCCGAACCGGCCGCGCCGGAACCGGAGCCGGCCACCGCGCCGTCCGTCTCGCCGGTCCTGGTGCCGTGGCCGATCTCGGCACGGTCCGAGGACGCCCTGCCGGGACAGATCGACCGGGTGACCTCCTTCGACGCAGGGTCCGTCCTGGACGTGGGCTACTCGCTGGCCTCCGGGCGGTCGCTGTTCGATCACCGGACGGTGCTGCTCGCGGGCACCGGCCTGGAGGGCGGTGCCCCCGTGGAGGTGGCGCGTGGTCGTGCGGTGGAGCGGTCGTTGGCGGTGCTGTTCTCGGGTCAGGGGTCGCAGCGGGCGGGGATGGGGCGTGAGCTGTATGCCCGGTTCCCGGTGTTCGCGCAGGCGCTGGATGCCGTACTGGCGCGCCTCGACGTGGAGTTGGAGCGTCCGTTGCGTGAGGTGCTGTTCGCGGAGGAGGGCACGCCGGAGGCGGAGCTCCTCGACACGACCGGGTTCACGCAGCCCGCGTTGTTCGCGGTCGAGGTGGCGTTGTTCCGGTTGGTGGAGTCGTGGGGTGTGCGGCCGGAGTTCGTGGCCGGGCATTCCGTGGGTGAGATCACGGCCGCGCACGTGGCCGGGGTGTTGTCGCTGGAGGACGCGTGCGTGCTGGTCGCGGCGCGTGCCCGGTTGATGCAGGAACTCCCGGCGGGCGGCGCCATGATCGCCGTCCAGGCGACCGAGGAGGAGATCACCCCGCGCCTCACGGACGGGACCGCCCTCGCGGCGGTCAACGGTCCGGATGCGGTCGTCATCGCGGGCGTGGAGTGGGAAGTCCTCGCGCTGGCCGAGGAGTTCGCCGCACAGGGTCGCAAGACGCAGCGTCTGTCGGTGAGTCACGCCTTCCATTCGCCGCTGATGGAGCCGATGCTCGACGCCTTCCGCGCCGTCGCGGAGGGACTGACGTATGCCGAACCGCGCATCCCCGTCGTGTCCAACGTGACCGGTGAGATCGCCGACCCCGGCCTGCTGTGTTCGGCGGAGTACTGGGTGCGTCACGTCCGTGGCACGGTGCGTTTCGCCGACGGCGTGCGCGCGCTGGCCGACGGGGGAGCGAACGCGTTCCTGGAGCTGGGTCCCGACGGTGTCCTGACCGGGATGGCCGCGCGGGTGCTGGACGGCGGTAAGGACGTCGTGTCGGTGCCGGTGCTGCGCAGGGACCGTCCCGAGGAGACCGCGCTGCTCATCGCGCTGGCCCGGCTCCACGTCACCGGCGTCGACATCGACTGGGCGACGTGCTTCGAGGAAACGGGTGCGCGCCGGGTGGCGCTGCCGACGTACGCCTTCCACCACGAGCGGTACTGGCCCCGCCCGGCGGCCCACACCGGCGATGTCACGGGAGCCGGGCTCCGCCCCGCCGAGCACCCGCTGCTGGGAGCCGCCACGGCGCTCGCCGCCTCCGAGGGCGTGCTGTTCACCGGGCGCCTGTCGCTCACCACGCACCCCTGGCTCGCGGACCACACCGTCGGCGGCGGCATGGTCCTCTTCCCGGCCACCGGCTTCCTGGAACTGGCCGTGCGCGCCGGTGACGAGGTCGGCTGCGCGTGCGTCGAGGAGTTCACCCTCGCCACACCGCTGCTGCTGCCCGAGGACGGGGCCGTCGTCGTCCAGGTGTGGGTCGGGGCATCCGACGAGTCCGGCGCCCGCAAGGTGAGCCTGTACTCGCGGGCCGCCGACGCGCCGGAGGAGACCTGGACGGAGCACGCGGCCGGCGTGCTCGGCACGGACGCGCGGACCGCCGGCTTCGACGCGAGTGTCTGGCCCCCGCAGAACGCGGTCGCCGCCGACCTGGAAGGCTTCTACGACCGCACCGAGTACGGACCCGTCTTCCGCACCATCCGCGCCGTGTGGAAGCGCGGCGAGGAGGCGTTCGTCGAGGCCGCGCTCCCGGCGGAGGCGGACGACGCCGGCTACTACGGCATGCACCCGGCGCTGCTGGACGCGGCCGTCCAGTCCGTCGGCTTCGCCGGACTGGACGACGAGCACAAGCTGCTGCCGTTCCTGTGGGGAGGGGTGTCGCTGCACGCGGGCGGCGCCTCCGTGGTCCGCTTCCGGGTCGCCCGCACGGGTGAGGACTCGGTCTCGATCGCCGCCGTGGACGTCGAGGGCGCGCCCGTCCTGTCGGCCGAGTCGCTGGTGCTGCGCGTCCCCGCCGGGATGCAGGCGCCCGCCGCCCGCCGCACCGAGCTGGACTCGCTGCTCCGCCTGGAGTGGACCGCCGCCCCCGAGACCGCCGCCGACCCCTCGGTCCGCCACGCCGTCCTGCCCGCGCTCGGCACCCACGCCGCCGCGGCCGCCCTGGACGGTCTCACCGGCGCCGAGACCCTGGTGTGCGTCCCCGTGTCCGGCGACGGCCACGGCGACGACGTACCGCGGGCCACGCACACGCTTCTCGCGCACGCCCTCGACCTGGTGCAGGAGTGGCTGCGGCAGGACCGCTTCGAGACGGCCCGGCTGGTGTTCGTCACCCGGGGCGCGATGTGCTCCGGGCACGGCGACCGGGTCGAGGACCTGGCGGCCGCGGCCGTCTGGGGTCTGCTGCGCGCCGCGCACTCCGAGAACCCCACCCGCTTCGCCCTCGTCGACCTCGACGCGGACGGCCGAGTCGAGACCGTGCTGCCGCTGCTGCCGGAGCTGCTGGCGGGCGGCGACGCCCAGTTCGTCGTACGGGACGGGGACGTACGCGTCGGCCGCCTCGACCGGGCGGTCACCGGTGCCGGACTGCTGCCCCCGGCCCACGGACCCTGGCGGCTGGACAGTACCGGCAAGGGCGACCTGGACGCCCTCACGCTCGTTCCGTGCCCGGAGGCGCTGGATGCTCCGGAGGGCCGGCAGGTGCGGCTCGACGTGCGGGCGGCCGGGCTGAACTTCCGCGACGTGCTCAACGCGCTCGGCATGTACCCGGGGGAAGCGGGACTGCTCGGAGCCGAGGCGGTCGGTGTCGTCACCGCCACCGGGCCCGAGACGACCGACTTCGCGCCGGGCGACCGGGTGATGGGCATGGTGCCCGGCGGCCTGGCCGACACCGTGCTCATCGACGAGCGCTACCTCGTCCACGTTCCCGACGGGTGGACGGACGAGCAGGCGGCCTCCGTGCCGCTGGTGTTCCTGACCGCCCTGTACGCCTTCCGTGATCTGGCGGGTCTGCGGGCGGGGGAGTCGGTGCTGGTGCACGCCGGTGCGGGTGGTGTGGGCATGGCGGCGGTGCAGTTGGCCCGGCACCTGGGTGCGGAGGTGTTCGCGACCGCGAGTGAGGGCAAGTGGGAGACGCTGCGGGGTCTGGGGCTGGACGACGATCACATCGCGTCCTCGCGTGATCTGGGTTTCGAGGAGAAGTTCCGGGCGGTGACCGGTGGCCGGGGCGTGGACGTCGTGCTGAACGCGCTCGCGGGCGAGTTCGTGGACGCGTCGCTGCGGCTGACGGCGGACGGCGGCCGGTTCCTGGAGATGGGCAAGACCGACATTCGGGATCCTCGGTCGATCGACCGGGTGGCCTACCGGGCCTTCGATCTGGGTGAGGCGGGTCCCGACCGTACGCAGGAGATGCTGCGGGAGCTGGTGGGCCTGTTCGCCGAGGGTGCGCTGCGTGCCCTGCCGGTGACGGTGTGGGACGTGCGGCGGGCGCGTGAGGCGTTCCGGTTCATGAGCCGGGCCAGGCACGTCGGCAAGATCGTGCTGACGATGCCGCCGCGCTGGAACCCGGACGGCACCGTCCTGATCACCGGCGGCACCGGCGCGCTCGGCGGACACCTCGCCCGCCGCCTCGCGGCCTCGGGCATGCGGCACCTGCTGCTGACCAGCCGGCGCGGCCCGGAGGCGCCCGGCGCCGTCGAACTCGCCGACGAGTTGCGCGAGCTGGGTGCCGAGGTGACCGTCGTGGCCTGCGACACCGCCGACCGCGACGCCACCGCCGCCCTCCTCGCCGGCGTCCCCGCCGCACACCCGCTCACCGCGGTCGTCCACACGGCCGGCGTCCTCGACGACGGCGTGGTGACCTCTCTGTCGGCGGAGCGGGTCTCGGAGGTGCTGCGGCCGAAGGTCGACGCCGCCTGGAACCTGCACGAGCTGACCCGGGACCTGGACCTGGCCGCCTTCGTCATGTACTCGTCGGTGTCCGGTGTGATGGGCAGCGCGGGTCAGGGCAACTACGCGGCGGCCAACGTCTTCCTGGACGCACTCGCCCAGCAGCGGGCCGCCGCCGGCCTGCCCGCCCTCTCCCTGGCCTGGGGCGCCTGGGTCCAGGACGGCGGCATGACCGGAACCCTCTCCGAAGCCGACGCCCGGAGGATGGCTGCCTCGGCCGCGCCGCCCCTCACCGTCGAGCAGGGCCTCGCGCTCTGGGACGCCGCCGCGGTCTCCGACGAGCCGTACCTCGTGCCCATCGGCGCCTCCGGCAGCACCCGGATGCCCGGTGAGGTGCCCCCGCTGCTGCGCAACCTGGTGCGCGGCACCCGGCGCGCCGCCGCCACCGCCGTCGGCGGCGCCCGGGTCGCCGCCGACCTCATCCGCCGGCTCCTGGAGACGCGGGAGGAGGAACGCGTCCGCGTCCTGCTCGACCTGGTGCGCGGCGAGGCCGCCACCGTGCTCGGCCACTCCTCGCCCAAGGCCGTCGAGGCCGACCGCGACTTCCACGACCTCGGCTTCGACTCGCTCACCGCCGTCGAACTGCGCAACCGCCTCACCACCGCCACCGGCCTGCGGCTCCCCGCGACCCTCGTCTTCGACTACCCGACGCCCACCGTGCTCGCCGGGCACCTGGTGGCCGCGCTCCTCGAGGAGGAACGAGTCGCCGGCACGCCCGCGGCCGCCGGCACCGTCCTGCCCGCGACGGCCGACGACCCGATCGTCATCGTCGGCATGGCCTGCCGGATGCCCGGCGGCGTCAGCTCGCCCGAGGAACTGTGGCGGCTCGTCGTCGAGGGCCGCGAGGGCATCTCCGCCTTCCCGACCGACCGCGGCTGGGACCTGGACACCCTCATGCGCGGCGGACAGGGCGGCCACGGCCGCAGCGCCACCTCCGAGGGCGGATTCCTCCACGACGTCGCCGACTTCGACGCCGGCTTCTTCGGGATCTCCCCGCGCGAGGCCCTCGCCATGGACCCGCAGCAGCGCCTGCTCCTGGAGACCACCTGGGAGGCGTTCGAACGCGCCGGCATCGACCCGGCGACCGTGCGCGGCAGCCAGACCGGTGTCTTCGTCGGTACCAGCGGCCAGGACTACACCACCCTCGTCATGAACTCCAGCGAGGACGCCGAGGGCCACGCCCCGACCGGCCTCGCCACCAGCGTCATCTCCGGCCGTCTCTCCTACACCTTCGGCCTGGAGGGCCCGGCGGTCACGATCGACACCGCCTGCTCCTCCTCCCTGGTGGCCCTGCACTGGGCGGCCCACGCGCTGCGCTCCGGCGAGTGCTCCCTCGCCCTCGCGGGCGGCGTCACCGTGATGTCGACCGCCATGGGCTACGCCGGCTTCACCCGGCAGGGCGGCCTCGCCCCCGACGGCCGCTGCAAGGCCTTCGCGGACGCCGCCGACGGCACCGGCTGGTCCGAGGGTGTCGGCATGCTCGTCGTCGAGCGCCTCTCCGACGCCCGCCGCAACGGCCACCCGGTGCTCGCCGTGATCCGCGGCTCCGCCGTCAACCAGGACGGCGCCTCCAACGGCCTGACCGCGCCCAACGGCCCCTCCCAGCAGCGCGTCATCCGGCAGGCCCTGGCGAGCGCCGGCCTCTCGGCCGCCGACGTGGACGCCGTCGAGGCCCACGGCACCGGCACCACCCTGGGCGACCCGATCGAGGCGCAGGCGCTGCTGGCCACCTACGGCCAGGACCGCCCCGCCGACCGGCCGCTGCTGCTCGGCTCCATCAAGTCGAACATCGGCCACGCCCAGGCCGCCGCCGGTGTCGCCGGCGTCATCAAGACCGTCATGGCGCTCCGCCACGGCCTGCTGCCCAAGTCCCTGCACATCGACGCCCCGTCGACCCACGTGGACTGGACCGAGGGCGAGGTGCGCCTGCTCACCGAGACCGTCGACTGGCCGGAGACCGGACGTCCGCGCCGTGCCGGTGTGTCGTCCTTCGGCATCAGCGGCACCAACGCGCACACCATCATCGAGCAGGCCCCGGAGACCGAGCCGGTCACGCCGGCCGTGGAGCCCGGGCGCGTTCCCGAGACCGTGCCGTGGCCGGTGTCGGCCAAGTCCGAGGAGGCCCTGGAAGGCCAACTGGAGCGGATCACCTCCCTCGACCCCGACACCGCGTCCGCGCTGGACGTCGGTTTCTCGCTGGCCTCCGGGCGGTCGGTGTTCGAGTACCGGACGGTGCTCCTCGCCGACGCGGAGGGCGGCGCTCCCGTCGAGGTGGCGCGTGGTCGTGCCGTCGAGCGGTCGCTGGCGGTGCTGTTCTCGGGTCAGGGTTCGCAGCGGGCCGGGATGGGGCGTGAGCTGTATGCCCGGTTCCCGGTGTTCGCGCGGGCGCTGGACGCCGTACTGGACCGGCTCGATGCCGAGCTGGAACGGCCGCTGCGGGAGGTGCTGTTCGCGGAGGAAGGCACGCCCGAGGCGGAACTCCTCGACACCACCGGTTACACGCAGCCCGCGCTGTTCGCGGTCGAGGTGGCGTTGTTCCGGCTGGTGGAGTCGTGGGGTGTGCGGCCGGAGTTCGTGGCCGGTCACTCCGTCGGCGAGATCACGGCCGCGCACGTGGCCGGGGTGCTGTCGCTGGAGGACGCGTGCACGCTGGTCGCGGCGCGTGCCCGGCTGATGCAGGAACTGCCGTCCGGTGGTGCGATGGTGGCGGTGCAGGCGACGGAGGAGGAGATCGTCCCGCGCCTGACGGACGGCATCGCCCTGGCGGCGGTGAACGGTCCGGACGCGGTCGTCGTCGCGGGTGCGGAGGCGGAAGTTCTCGCGCTGGCGGACGAGTTCGCCGCGCAGGGTCGCAAGACGCAGCGCCTGTCCGTCAGTCACGCCTTCCACTCGCCGCTGATGGACCCGATGCTCGACGCCTTCCGCGCCGTCGCGGAGAGGCTGACGTACGCCGAACCGCGCATCCCCGTCGTCTCCAACGTGACCGGCGAGATCGCCGGCCCGGAACTGCTGTGCTCCGCCGACTACTGGGTGCGCCACGTCCGCGGCACCGTCCGCTACGCCGACGGCGTGGGGGCGCTCACCGGCGCCGGGGCGAACGCCTTCCTCGAGCTCGGCCCCGACGGCGTCCTGACCGCACTCACCCGCCGCTGCCTCGACACCGACGCCGACACGGTCGTCGTCCCCGCCCTGCGGGGGGACCGGCCCGAGGAGAGCGCGCTGCTCACGTCGCTGGCCCGGCTCCACGTGTCCGGGGTACGCGTCGACTGGCGGCCCTGCTTCGACGACACCGGTGCCCACCGCACCGAACTGCCGACCTACGCCTTCCAGCGGTCCCGTCACTGGCCCGACGCCCAGCGCCCCACAGCGGGCGGAACCGGGGCGGACCCCCTGGACACGGCGTTCTGGACGGCCGTGGAGGGCGAGGACCTGACCACGCTCGCCGCCGATCTCGCGGTCGACACCGACGCGCTGGGCGCGGTCCTGCCCGCCCTGTCCACCTGGCGGCGCCGACAGCGCGACCAGGCGATGGTCGACGGCGTCAGGCACCACGAGGCGTGGAAGCCGCTGTCGCTGCCCTCCTCCGCGCCCACCGCCGCCGGCACCTGGCTGGCCGTCGTCCCCGAGGCACTCGCCGACGACCCGTGGGTGGCTGCCGTCCTGACGGCCGTCGGTGCCGACGTCGTGCCGCTCACCGTCGGCACCGCCGACCGTGACGTGCTCACCGGAAAGCTGCGCGGCCTGCTCTCCGAGGGCACCGCCCTCACCGGAGTGCTGTCCCTGCTCGCCCTCACCGACACCGCCGGGGCCCCCGCGGCCTCGACGGCGGTGCTGCTCCAGGCCCTGCTGGACGCCGGGATCACCGCGCCCCTGTGGTGCGTGACGCGCGGCGCCGTCGCCGTCGCCGGAACGGAGCGGCTCACCGCCCCCGGCCAGGCGGCGGTGTGGGGCCTCGGCAGGGTCGCGGCACTGGAACTCCCCGTGCGGTGGGGCGGGCTGATCGACCTGCCCGCCGCCCTGGACGACCGCGCCGCCAGGCGGTTCGCCGCCGTCCTCGCCGGACACGACGGCGAGGACCAGGTGGCCGTGCGCGACTCGGCCGTCTTCGGCCGCCGGCTCGTGCCCGCGCCGGAGGCCGCACCCGACGCCGGCTGGGAGCCCAGCGGCACCGTCCTGGTCACCGGGGGCACCGGAGGCCGTGGCGCCCACGTGGCGCGCTGGCTCGCCGCCGCCGGAACCGCGCGCCTGGTGCTGGTCAGCCGGCGCGGTCCGGACGCGCCCGGCGCCGCCGAACTCGCCGACGAGTTGCGGGAGCTGGGAGCCCAGGTGACGGTCGTCGCCTGCGACGCCGCCGACCGCGACGCCCTCGCCGCCGTCCTCGACGCCGTCCCCGAAGACACCCCGCTGACCGCGGTGGTGCACGCCGCCGGCGTCGTCGACGACGGAGTCCTCGACGACCTCACGCCGGAGCGGTTCGCCGCACTGCACCGTGCCCGCACCGCCCCCGCCCTCCACCTGGACGAGCTGACCCGGGACCTGGACCTGACGGCGTTCGTGCTCTGCTCCTCGGTGGCCGGCACGGTCGGCACCGCGGGGCGCGCGAGCCTCGCCGCCGCCACCGCCGTCCTGGACGCGCTTGCCCGGCGCCGCCGGGGCGAGGGCCTGCCCGCGACCTCCATCGCCTGGGGCGCCTGGACCGACGAGGAACCGGGCACGGACACCGGTGCCGCCACCACCGGCACCGGCGCCGCCTCCGCGCGCCCGGCCCGCACCGCCGGTCACCCGGCCGTGCACCCGGACCTCGCACTCGCCGCCCTGCGGCAGGCCGTGACCCGGCCGGAACCGGCGCCCGTGGTCTTCGACCCGCGTCAGCCACAGGTCCTGGACACCCTCATCGGCATCCGCGGCAGCGCCCTGCTGCGCGACCTGCCGGACGCCCGGCAGGCGCTGGCCGACGCGGCCGCCGCGCGGCAGCAGACCGAGACGGCCGCCTCCGGGCTCGCCGCGCGGCTGCGGGAACTGCCCGCCGCCGACCGCACCGCGCTCCTCGGCGACCTGGTCCGCACCCATGCCGCCGCCGTCCTCGGCCACCCGGGACCGGAGGCCGTCGCCCCCGACCGCAACTTCCGCGACCTGGGCTTCGACTCGCTGACCGCGATCGAACTGCCCGACCGGCTCGCCCTCGCCACCGGGCTGCGCCTGCCCGCCACCACGGTCTACGACTTCCCGACCGCGCGGGCCCTGGCCGAGCACCTGGTCGCCGAACTCCTCGGCGAACAGGACACCGACTCCGGCCTCGACCGGGTGAACGCCGCCGGACTGTCCGACGACCCGATCGTCATCGTCGGCATGGCCTGCCGCCTCCCCGGCGGCGTGCGCTCCCCCGAGGACCTGTGGCGGATGCTCAGCGAGGGCCGCGACGGCATCGAGGCCTTCCCCGAGGACCGGGGCTGGGACCTCGCCACCCTGGCGACCGGCGGCGCGGACGGCCGCGGCCGCAGCGCCACCCTCCGGGGCGGATTCGTCGAAGGCGCCGCCGAGTTCGACGCCGGCTTCTTCGGGATCTCCCCGCGCGAGGCCATCGCCATGGACCCCCAGCAGCGCCTGCTCCTGGAGACCACCTGGGAGGCGTTCGAACGCGCCGGCATCGACGCCGACGGGCTGCGCGGCAGCCGCACCGGCGTGTTCGTCGGCACCAACGGCCAGGACTACTCCACCCTCGTCATGAACTCCCGCGAGGACCTGGAGGGCCACGCCGGCACCGGACTCGCCGCCAGCGTCGTCTCCGGCCGGCTCGCCTACACCTTCGGCCTGGAGGGCCCGGCGGTCACCGTCGACACCGCCTGCTCCTCCTCCCTGGTCGCCCTGCACTGGGCGCTCCAGGCGCTGCGGGCCGGCGAGTGCGACCTCGCCGTAGCGGGCGGCGTCACCCTCATGAGCACCCCGTCCGGATTCTCCGGCTTCACCCTGCAGAACGGTCTCGCCACCGACGGCCACTGCAAGGCGTACGCGGACGCCGCCGACGGCACCGGCTGGTCCGAGGGCGTCGGCCTGATCGTGGTGGAGCGTCTCTCGGACGCCCGCCGCAACGGGCACGAGGTGCTCGCCGTGGTCCGCGGCTCGGCCATCAACCAGGACGGCGCCTCCAACGGCCTGACCGCGCCCAACGGCCCCTCCCAGCAGCGCGTCATCCGCCAAGCCCTGGCGAGCGCCGGGCTCACCCCCGCCGACGTGGACGCCGTCGAGGGCCACGGCACCGGCACCCCCCTCGGCGACCCCATCGAGGCACAGGCCCTGCTGGCCACCTACGGCCAGGGCCGCGACCCGGAGCGCCCGCTGCTGCTCGGCTCCATCAAGTCGAACATCGGCCACACCCAGGCAGCCGCCGGCGTCGCCGGCATCATCAAGACCGTCATGGCGATGCGGCACGCCGTCCTGCCGAAGACCCTCCACGTCGACCGGCCCTCCACGCACGTCGACTGGGAGGCGGGCGCGGTGCGCCTGCTCACCGAGCCGTCCCCCTGGCCGGAGACCGGCAGGCCGTGGCGCGCGGGCATCTCGTCCTTCGGCATCAGCGGCACCAACGCCCACACCATCATCGAGCAGGCACCCGAACCCGAGGCGGCCCCCGCGCCGACCGGTACGGCGGCCCACCCGACGGTTGTGCCGTGGCCCGTCTCCGCGAAGTCCGAGGAGGCCCTGGACGCCCAGGTGGCCAACGTCGCCGCCCTGACCGGCAGGTCCCCGCTGGACGTGGGCCACTCCCTGGCCACCGGCCGCGCCCTGCTCGACCACCGAGCGGTCCTCCTCGCCTCACCCGGCGGGGATCCCCTCGAGGTGGCGCGGGGCCGCGCCGCGTACCGCACCACCGCCGTCCTGTTCTCCGGCCAGGGCTCCCAGCGGGCCGGGATGGGGCGTGGACTGTACGCCTCCTTCCCGGTGTTCGCCGAGGCCCTGGACGCCGTACTGGCCCGCCTGGACACCGACGGCGAAGTCCCCCTGCGCACCGTGCTGTTCGCAGAGGAGGACACGCCGGAGGCGGAGCTCCTCGACACCACCGGCTACACCCAGCCCGCGCTGTTCGCCGTCGAGGTCGCGCTCTACCGGCTCGTCGAGTCCTGGGGCGTACGGCCCGACCACGTGGCAGGTCACTCCGTCGGCGAGATCACGGCCGCGCACGTGGCCGGGGTGCTGTCGCTGGAGGACGCCTGCACGCTGGTCGCGGCGCGTGCCCGGCTGATGCAGGAACTCCCCTCCGGCGGCGCCATGATCGCCGTACAGGCCACCGAGGAGGAGATCACCCCCAGGCTGACCGCCGACGTGGCCCTGGCCGCCGTCAACGGACCCGACTCCGTCGTCCTGTCCGGTGCCGAGGACGAAGTCGTCGCGCTGGCGGACGAGTTCGCCGCGCAGGGCCGCAAGACGCAGCGCCTGTCGGTGAGCCACGCCTTCCACTCGCCGCTCATGGAGCCGATGCTCGACGCCTTCCGCGCCGTCGCGGAGGGACTGACGTACACCGAGCCGCGCATCCCCGTCGTCTCCAACGTGACCGGCGAGATCGCCGGCCCGGAACTGCTGTGCTCCGCCGACTACTGGGTGCGCCACGTCCGCGGCACCGTCCGCTACGCCGACGGCGTACGCGCCCTGGCCGACGCCGGAGTGAGCGCGTTCCTCGAAGCCGGACCCGGCGGTGTCCTCACCGCGCTGACCCAGCGCTGCCTGGACACCGGCCCCGACACCGTCGCCGTGCCCGCGCTGCGCGCGGACCGCGACGAGGAGACCGCGCTGCTCACCGGCCTCGCCCGGCTCCACACCGCCGGTGTCCGCGTCGACTGGGCGGCCTGGTTCGAGGGCACCGGCGCACGCCGCACCGAACTGCCGACCTACCCCTTCCA
The DNA here is from genome assembly GCF_043084105.1 of Streptomyces sp. NPDC014676. Lineage (NCBI taxonomy): Bacteria > Bacillati > Actinomycetota > Actinomycetes > Kitasatosporales > Streptomycetaceae > Streptomyces > Streptomyces sp. NPDC014676. The sequence goes on from NZ_JBIBZI010000012.1 coordinate 280,225, forward strand.
GCGGGAGCGGTTCTGGCCCCGCCCGGCCGCCCTGACCGGCGACGTCAGCTCCGCCGGCCTGGTCTCCGCCGACCACCCGCTGCTCGGCGCCGCCGTGCCGCTGGCCGACTCCGAGGGCGCGCTGTTCACCAGCCAGATCTCCATGCAGGTCCACCCCTGGCTGCTCGACCACAAGGTCGGCGGCACGGTCATCCTGCCCGGCACCGGCTACCTGGAGATGGCCGTCCGCGCCGCCGACCAGGTCGGCTGCGGCCGGGTCCAGGAACTCGTCCTGTCCACCCCGATGGTGCTCGACGAGAAGGTGCCCACCGCCCTCCAGGTCGTCCTCGGCGCCCCGGACGAGGAGGGGACCCGCACCATCGCGTTCTACTCCCGCCCGTCCGACGCCGTCGACGCCCCCTGGACCCGGCACGCCACCGGATCCCTCGCCGCAGCGGAGCACACCGCCCCGTTCGACGTCCCCGTCTGGCCGCCGGCGGACGCCCAGCCGGTGCCGGTCGACGGCACCTACGAACGCACCGAGTACGGTCCCTGCTTCCAGGGGATGCGCAAGGTGTGGATCCGCGGACAGGAGGCCTTCGTCGAGGTCGCCCTGCCCGAGGAGATCGCCGGGGACGCCCAGTACTTCGGCATCCACCCGGCCCTGCTCGACGCCGTCCAGCACGCCAACGGCTACCTCGGCGTCGGCAGCGAGGACAACCCGCTGCTGCCGTACATCTGGAACGGCGTCTCGCTGCACGCCGGCGGTGCCACCACCCTGCGGGTCCGCATCACCAGGCTCGGCGACGAGTCGGTCACGCTCGCGGCGGTCGACGCCGAGGGCGCGCCCGTGCTGTCCGCCGAGGCGCTGGTGCTGCGCGCCCCGAGCGTGCCGCGCGCCCCGGTCGCCACCGGCGGCCAGGAACCGGTGTTCCGCCTCGACTGGGTCACCGTCCCCGAGGTCAAGCCCACCGAGGGGCTGCGGGCCGTCACCCTGGGCGCCGACGTCTTCGGCACCGGCACCGGGCTGTCGTCCCTCGCCGACCTCACCGACCCGGCCGACGCCCCCGACTACGTCCTCGTCCCGCTCCGGGGGGAGTACACCGCCGCGGACGGCACCCCGGCCGCATCCGGCACGGACGTGCCCGGCGCCGTCCACGCGCTGACGACCCGCACCCTGGAACTCGTCCGCCAGTGGCTGGACCACGACCGGTTCGACCGCACCCGCCTGGTCTTCGTCACCCGTGACGCGGTGGCCGCCGCCGACGGCGAGACCGTACGGGACCTCGCCGCGGGCGCCGCCTGGGGTCTGGTGCGCTCGGCCCAGTCCGAGAACCCGGACCGGTTCGTCCTCGTCGACCTCGACGGACAGGACGACGTCCAGGCACTGCTGCCGGACCTGCCGGCCCTGCTCGCCACCGGTGACGCCCAGTTCGCCGTGCGCGGGGGCACCGTCCGCGTCGGCCGGCTGGACCGCCTCGCCACCGGCGCCGGACTGCTCCCGCCCGTCGACGTGCCGTGGCGGCTCGACACCACCGGCAAGGGCACCCTGGACAACCTCGTCCTCGCCCCGTGCCCGGAGGTGCTGCAGCCGCTCGGCGACCACCAGGTCAGGATCGACGTCGACGCGACCGGCCTGAACTTCCGCGACGTCCTCAACGCCCTCGGCATGTACCCCGGCGAGTCCGGCCCGATGGGCACCGAGGCCGCCGGCACGGTCACGGCCGTCGGCTCCGCCGTCACCGGACTGCGGCCCGGCGACCGGGTGTTCGGCACCGTGCCCGGCGGATTCGGGCCGGTCGTCGTCGCCGACGAGCACTACCTGGCCCGTGTCCCCGACACCTGGACCCAGCAGGAGGCGGCCTCCGTGCCGCTGGTGTTCCTGACCGCCCTGTACGCCTTCCGTGATCTGGCGGGTCTGCGGGCGGGGGAGTCGGTGCTGGTGCACGCC
>NZ_JBIBZI010000013.1:0-215353 GCF_043084105.1 Streptomyces sp. NPDC014676
TGCGCGGCTGGCGCCGACGTCACAACCGGGACCACGCGAAGATCCGCAACCTCGGTGAACGCGCCATGGCGATCCTCAAGTCCTGGCGGCTCCTGCGGAAGCTCCGCTGCAGCACCACCCGGATCACAGCCGTCGTCCGAGCTGTCGTTGCCCTCGAACTCACCACCTGATCAAGATGGAAAAGGCTCAGTGGCCAAGGACACCAACGTCGCCGCCGCCGCTTCGATCTCTGGGCACTCAGGCGCGAGCCGCCCACAGTGGGAAGCGGGCGGCTTTGTACTACTCGTCAACCGGCTCCCGCTCGGCTGCGGCAAGTTCTATGCCGCGCACACGACGCAGCCACCTCGACAGGGCGTACAACGCCGCACCCGCGATGCCGCACGGTTCCCACACCTCAGTGACGAGCGCGGAGAGACCGTCATCGCCCACGATATAGATCGCCTGAGCGCCTACTGCTGCCGTGATGAAGGCGTTGCTGCGTGCCGGCGTGCGCAGCAACCAGTCCACGGGCCACCACAATCCACCGCAGAGATCGTGAAGGCGGAATCGCATAGCGGCGATGAGGAAGCCGAACGCCGCGCGTTGCTGTTGGCGTGGTGTCAGGACGATGCCTTCCTCCGGGGCTCCTGCAAGATACGCGCGCCACTCGTCTGTATCCCGGTGGCTTCCCGCTATCCGCGAAGCCCACGACGTCAAGCCCCATGCCGAACGGGACCGCGTGGTGCGGGTGTTCTGACGGCTGGACGGTTCGACTCGGTACCTCTCCACGAAAGCCTCGGCAGCGCGTACCTGTTCTACGGTTGTTCGGCGCCGTTCCCTGATGGTCCTGAGACATTCGTGCCGAGCGGTCGAGGCCAGCCACGACCCCGCCCTATCCGGCTCTCTGATCTTTCCAATGTGCTGGGCGAAGCGAAACCAGGTGCGCTGGTATGCCTCATGCGCGTCGGCGTCGGAGAGCCCGTGGGTGCGAACGACGGACCAGACGAGCGGCCCCAATCCTTCTACGAGGGCCTTCCAGCTAGCCGCGTTACCGTCACCGGCACTGCGTACGAGTGCGCCGACAGCAGCCCGGTCCGAAGATCCCCCCTGAGATTGCGTAGCGCTCATGCCGCGCCTCCCGCCAGACGGAACTTGATCTGTCGGGCCTTCCGCGCATCTAGGGCTTCTGTGGCTTGCAGGCGACCGGCGCCTGTGAGTTCGTAGAAGCGACGTGCAGGCCGTCCGGGATGGGGCCCGGACTCTTCGTGGCTGGTGACCCAACCGCGTTCAGTGAGCCGGTCGAGAATGGGGTAGACGGTGCCGGGGCCGAGGTCGGCGTCGCGGCAGATGCTGAGCCCCCAAGCCGGGTTGTCCGCCGTCGCGGAGAGCAGTCTCTCCAGGACGGCGATCGTCGGCTTGGTGAGCCGGATGTTCGGCATGCGACCAGTGGACCATATATCGAGTACGACAGACAAGCGTATATCGAGTACGAACCAGGGTCCGTCCTCGAGGATCGTCGGGTGTCGGATCATGGTGGGGCGGCACGTCGCCATGAACTCGCCGGTCACGAGTGGGAGTTGCTCGCTCCTCTCATGTCGCGGGCCGCGGCAGGACGTCCGCGCGTGGAGGACCGGCAGGTCGTCGGCGGGATGGTCTACAAGATCCGGACCGGGATCCCCTGGCGCGACCTGCCGGAACGCTGCGGCTCATGGCAGACGGTCTGCACCCGCTTTCGCCGCTATGCCCTGGACGGCGTGTTCGCCCGGGCCCTCCAGCAGATCCAGGCCCGTGCGGACACGGCCGACGACATCGACTGGCCGGCACAGGTGGCGGCCGCGGTTGTGGCGGTGTCGCTGCTGGTCGTTCCTCTCAGGGCTTCAGCTGGGCGGGGCTTTCTCCTGCCCGACGTCAGCCGGTGAGGACGGAGACGCGGGCGTCGAGCGCGGCCGCGATGCGCAGGAGCTCGCTGAAGCGGGGGGTCGCCCTCACAGGACTCGATGCGCTGAAGAGTGCTGCGGCTCGGTTCGGTGGCTTCACAGAAGGACTCCTGAGAGTGGAGCGCGGCGGTCCGCAGGTCCGCGATGCGCTTGCCCAGCTCCCGGCGCCGTTCGGTGATCCAGTCCGGGTGATCGCGAGGCACTCGGTAAAAATGGAGGGGACATGTTCACGTGTCAGCGTCAGCCCTGATGCTTTTCGTAACGAGGTGCCGGGTCTGCTGTTCTCGAGCCCCGCCCTGCCGGAGGTCCGCAAGCCTCCGGCAGGGCGGTTTGCGTGGGCGTCTGCGCCGATGCTGCGGGCCTTCGGCGGAGGGGCTCACCGCTCGGTCGTGCGCTTGCGCAGGAGCAGCCACTGTCTGGCAGGAGCGCTGTCTGCCGGTTCTGTGTCGCCGCCCTGGAACAGTACGCGGTACGCGGCCGCCCCTGCTCCGGATGCGGCGGGCTGCGGCCCGCGGTCGTCCCGGTCCGTGATCGATGCGGTCATGCTCTTCCAGACCCTGTCGGCCTGCGGTGCGCTGACCATGAGGAACCACTCCCAGTAAATAGGGTCATTGGTAGAAGCGCATACATGTGTGTGCAGCTCTGATAGGGGTTCACCGTCCACTCGAACGGCATGCGGGAGGCTCCCGGCACCCGGTTGACGAGGGAGCGGGCCCGGATCTCGTGGAAGGTGATTCCGGCGAACTCGGGCGTGTCGAAGGTGCGGGTCGTGACCGTCTCCGCGTCGAACAGGGTGGTGTCGGCCCGGCTGTGTTCGGAGTCCGGTGAGAGGTTCTCCCAGCGCATGACGCCTCCTCGGTGTCGCTGCGGCACAGAATAGAACAAGTGTTCCCTTGATCGTGCGAGTGACATCTTCGGTCACTCTCCCGATCACATCCGGACCCCCGATTTGGGCGGCCGGGCACGGGGGTGGTTGGCTTGCCCCGACCCCGAGAACCCATGCCCTGGAGGTAAGCGATGGCGCAGGTCGAGGCCACTACGGAGCGGATCGTCGCGGCGGACGCGGAGACGGTGTTCGACGCCCTCGCCGACTACAGCGGCACCCGCGGGAAGGTGCTGCCCGAGCAGTACAGCGAGTACGAGGTCCGCGAGGGCGGCGACGGCGAGGGCACCCTCGTGCACTGGAAGCTCCAGGCCACCAGCAAGCGCGTGCGCGACTGCCTCCTGGAGGTCACCGAGCCGACCGACGGCGAACTGGTCGAGAAGGACCGCAACTCCTCCATGGTCACCACCTGGCGGGTCACCCCGGCCGGCGAGGGCCGCTCCCGCGTCGTGGTGAGCACCGTCTGGAACGGCGCCGGCGGCATCGGCGGCTTCTTCGAGAAGACCTTCGCGCCCAAGGGCCTCGCCCGCATCTACGACGCCCTGCTGGCCAGGCTGGCCGCGGAGGTCGAGAAGTAAGGGGCGGCAAACCCCCGTAAACGGTGCGGAGGTGGCTCCTCACCGTTTCGAGTGATCCCGTTACGACCTTTCTCGGTCCCGTAACTCGCCGCGCTTGCTCGTAGTTGTCGCTTTTACGCGGGAATTGTCCGGCGGTGCGACGAGGGGAGCGGTACGTGGGCGGGATCACTCTGACGCAGGACGAGCCGGTCACGGCACCACCGGCCGGGGGCCCGCCGCCCCCGGCACCGGTCGTGGAGCAGGGCCTGAGCCCGCGCCGGGTCCGGCTGGTCTTCCTCGCGCTGATGCTCGCGCTGCTGCTCGCCGCCCTGGAGCAGATGATCGTCGCCACCGCGCTCCCGGAGATCGTCGGCGAGCTGCACGGCCGGGACCGGATGTCCTGGACGATCACCGCCTACCTGCTCACCGCCACCGTCGGACTGCCGGTCTACGGAAAGCTCGGCGACCTGCTCGGCCGCAAGGGCGTCTTCCAGTTCGCGATCCTCGTGTTCGTCGTCGGCTCCGCGCTGGCGGGCCGCGCGTCCACCATGGACGAGCTGATCGCCTGCCGGGCGGTGCAGGGCGTCGGCGCGGGCGGCCTGCTGATCGGCGTGCAGGCGATCGTCGCGGACATCGTGCCCGCGAGGCGGCGCGGCCGCTTCATGGGGCTGATCGGCGCCGCCTTCGGCCTCGCGTCCGTCGCCGGGCCGCTGCTCGGCGGCTACTTCACCGACCACCTCTCCTGGCGCTGGTGCTTCTACGTCAACGTCCCCTTCGGCATCGTCACCATGGCCGTCGTCGCCCTGGCGCTCAGACTCCCCAAGCCGGCCGCACGGGGCCGCTTCGACGTCCTCGGCACCCTGCTGCTGGCCGCCGCCTCCACCTGCCTGGTGCTGCTGACCAGTTGGGGCGGCACCGAGTACGCCTGGGACTCCCGGGTCGTGCTCGGACTCGGCGCGGGCGCCGTCGTCACCACCGTCCTCTTCCTCGTCGTCGAGCGCTTCGCCGCCGAACCCCTCATCCCGCTGCGGCTGTTCCGGGACTCCGTGTTCAACGTCAGTGGCCTGGTGGGGCTGGTGACCGGCGTCGCCCTGTTCGGCGCCGCCAGCTATCTCCCGACGTATCTGCAGATGGTCGAGGGGGCCTCCGCCACCGAGTCCGGACTGCTGATGCTGCCCATGACGGGCGGCATCGTCGGCGCCTCGATCGTCTCCGGGCAGCTCATCAGCCGTACCGGCCGCTACCGGTGGCACCCCGTCACCGGCTCCGCCCTCTCCGTCCTCGGCATGTGGCTGCTGTCCCGCCTGGAGACCGGTACGCCCCGGCTGCACTACAGCGTCTGGATGGCCGTCCTCGGCGCCGGCATCGGCATGGTGATGCCGGTGCTGATCCTCGCCGTGCAGAACTCCGTGCGCCCCGCCGACCTCGGTACCGCCACCAGCGCCAACAACTTCTTCCGGCAGATCGGCGGCAGCGTCGGCGCCGCCGTCTTCGGCACCCTCTTCGCCGGCCGGCTCGCCGACGCGCTCGACGAGCGCCTCCCCGCGCACGCGGGCAGCGGGCCGCCGGACGCCGAGTCGATCACCCCCGAGCTCGTCCACGCGCTGCCGCCCGGGCTGCGCGACGCCTACGTACAGGCCTACGCCGACGCCATGCCGCGCGTCTTCCTCCACCTGGTGCCGGTGCTCGTCCTCGGCCTGCTCATCGCCTTCTTCCTCAAGGAGAGACCACTGGTGTCCCACCACGCCCCCACCGCCGACTTCACGGCACAGGTGCCGCACGCGCGCCCCCACTCCCCGAACGGGGGGACCCCCGCCCCGCCCCGCTCCCCGCACACCGGCGGCATCCCCGTCTGCGGGACCGTGCAGCACCCCGACGGGACCGTCGTACCGCGCGCCGCGCTCACCCTCATCGACGTCACCGGACAGCAGACCGGACGGGGCGCCAGCGGCGAGGACGGGCGGTACGCGCTGGCCACGCCGGGACCGGGGTCGTACGTCCTGATCGCCGCCGCCGGAGGTCACCAGCCGCAGGCGGTCTCCGTGACCGTCGGCGAGCGGCCCGTCGAACTCGATGTCGTCCTCGGTGGCGCGGGCCGTCTCGCCGGCAGCGTCGTCACCGCCGACGGCACCCCGGTGCGGGACGCCGCCGTCACCCTCACCAACGTCCACGGGGAGGTCGTCGCCGGCACCCGCAGCGGCCGGGAGGGCGGCTATGTCATCGGTGAGCTGGTGGCCGGGGAGTACACCCTCGCCGCGAGCGCGCCCGCCTTCCGTCCGGCCGCCCTCCCCGTCACCGTCCAGGCCGCCCGCGAGACGCGTCAGGACGTCGAGCTGGCCGGCGGCGCGGTACTGCGCGGCACCGTGCGGGCCGGCGGCGGACGGCCCGTGGAGGAGGCCCGCGTGACCCTGCTGGACGCGGCGGGCAACGTCGTCGACACCCTCACCACCGGACCCGACGGCATCTTCCGCTTCGTCGACCTGTCGTCCGGTGAGTACACCGTCATCGCCGCCGGTTACCCACCGGTCGCGACCGTGCTCCAGATGGCCGGCGGAGGCCGCACGGAACGCGACCTCCAGCTCGGCCACGAGGACTGAAACGGTCGGTCACGCGCGGGAATACACGCCGGTGCGAGCACGGGCGGGCAATTCCCGCGTTGACACACATCGCGGCCGACCGTGGTCGTACGGTGGTGACGGCGGTACAGATCTTGCACAGCCGGGGGAGAGAGGGCCTGGGCCATGGACCGTGGCACCGAGCGGGACGCGCCTCCGGAACGCCGCGCGGGAGACGGCGCGGCGGCCGAACGGGGCGGCGCCGGCCGTATCCCGCTGGCCGTGGTCGTGGTCGACCGCGACGGACTCGTCTCCCACTGGAGCAGGGGCGCGCGGCGCCTGTTCTCCCTCCCCAAGGAGGACGCGATCGGCCGCCCGGCGGCCGACCTGCTGCCCGTGGCCGGGGCCCTGCCCGAGGAACCGGGGGAGTCCGGGGACGAGGAGCCCTACGGGGCGTACGCCGCCTACGACGGTCTGGGGCCCGGCCTCGGTGCCTCGCTCGGCGGGGGCCTGTCCTACCCGGCGGCGGGCCGGGCCCGGCTGACCGCGGCCGGCGCCGGACGGGTCGACGTGCTGTGGTGGGCCTACCCGCTGGTGGGCCCGGGACGCGAGCGGCTGCTGGTGCTGGCCGCCGACGCGGACGGACTGCTGCGCACGGACGAGGCCGGGACGTTCGAACGGATCGCGCCCGGCTTCGCCCTGCACACCGACTTCCCCGGCTCCGAGGAGCTCGCCCGCCGGCTCCCCGAGATCCTCCCCAGCATGAGCGTCGGCGACAGCGCCCGTATCGTCTCCCAGGTCCTCGAACTGGGTTATCCCGTCCTGGAGTTCAGCCAGAACGACCGGGTGCCCGTCACCCCCGACTGGGGCGTGCCCCGGCGCGTCGAACGCCGGGAGCGCCGCGAACGGGCCGCGCGGGCGCTGGCGGCCGGCGAGCCGGTGCCCGAGGAACTGCGCGACGAGGGCGAGGACCTCGAGTACGCCGCCGTCCGCGAACGCCTGGAGTTCCTCAACGAGGTCAGCTCCCGGATCGGCACCTCCCTCGACCTCTCCCGCACCATCGTCGAGGTCAGCAAGGCCGTCGTGCCCCGCTTCACCGACGTCGCCGGCACCTACCTGCGCGAACAGGTCGTCGCCGGTGAGGGATTCGACGAGGGCGTGCCGGACACCACCACCCTGTGGCACCGGGTCGCCGTGGAGCACACCGACGAACCCGGCCGCTGGGACGACGTCGTCCCCGTCGGCGAGGCCATGCCCTTTCCGGCGCACACCCCGTTCTTCCAGTGCATGACCACCGGCGAACCCGTCCTCGTGCCGCGCATCAGCGAGGAGATGGGCCACGCCATCGCCTCGCAGTTCGAGAAGCGCGACATCCGGCCGCTGATCACCGGACGGTCCATGCTGGTCGTCCCGCTGAAGGCACGCCACGCCGTCCTCGGCTTCATGATCCTGCTGCGCCATCCGGAGCGGCAGGTCTTCAACGACATGGACCGGGTCACCGGCGCCGAACTCGCCGCCCGCGCGGGGCTCGTGCTCGACAACGCGCGGATGTACACGTACCAGGAGAACGTCGCCGAGACACTCCAGGACAGCATGCTGCCGCACATCCCGCCGCGCATGGCGGGCTGCGACATCGCCACCCGCTATCTGCCGGGCACCCTGCTCGGGCGGATCGGCGGCGACTGGTTCGACGCGGTGAAGCTGCCCGGCACCCGTACCGCGTTCGTCGTCGGCGACGTCATGGGGCACGGGCTGAACTCGGCCGCGATGATGGGCCAGTTGCGCACCGCCGTGCAGACCATGGCCGCACTGGACCTGCCGCCCGCGCAACTCCTGCGCAACCTCGACGATCTCGCCCAGCGGCTCGGCGACACCTACCTCGCGACCTGCCTGTACGCCGTCTACGACCCCATCGCGGGCGAGCTGCGCCTCGCCAACGCCGGACACATCCCGCCGGTCCTGGTCCGCGCCGCCGACGGGCGCAGCGAACTGCTCGACCTGCCCACCGGGGCGCCCATCGGCGTCGGCGGGGTGCCCTTCGAGACGGCGCGCGTGCCCGTGGAGCCCGGTGACCGGCTGGTGATGTGCACCGACGGACTGGTCGAGGTGCGCGGCGAGGACATCGGCGTCGGGCTCGCCACGCTGTGCGAGTCCGCCGCCCACCCGGCCGCCTCCATGGACGACGCCTGCGACACCATCATCCGGGCGCTCAACACCCAGGGCGGCCGCAAGGACGACGTGGCCCTGCTGATGGCCCGCCTCGGCGGCATCGACCCCGACGACGTCGCCGAATGGCGGCTCGTCCCCGAGCCGTCCCAGGTCGGCCGGGCCCGCGCGGTGGTCCGCGAGCAGCTCCACGACTGGGGGCTGCCGAAGCTCGCCGACAGCACCGAGCTGATGGTGAGCGAACTCGTCACCAACGCCGTGCTGCACTCCCACGCCCGCCCCGTCGCCCTGCGGCTGGTGCGCGGCGACACGCTGCTGTGCGAGGTGGAGGACGACGACCACGAACTGCCGACGCTGCTCGACGCGCGGCCGGCGGACGAGTTCGGGCGGGGACTGCGCGTGGTCAGCACCCTCGCCCGCCAGTGGGGCACCAGCCGGACGACGACCGGCAAGAGCGTGTGGTTCGAACTGACACTGCCGCGACGACGCTGAGCGCCGGTGGTACACGGCGCACTCCGGGGCGAACGAGCCGTGAAGGAATGCGCCGGGCGCTTGTCCGCGCGCCCGGGGCGCGATACACCGTACTGGCCCGTCACACGGGGCGGGTCGGCGTCGCACCCTGGGGAGTCGGTCATGAGCGTGACGAGTCGGTACCGGGAGGCCTGGGAGGGCTTCTGGCGCGAGGCACCCGACGAGGAGGGGGCCGTGTTCTGGGACGCGGAGCCCGCCCTGACGGTGGCCCGCCACCTCGCCCTGTTCGAACCGCATCTGACGGACCCCTGGCTGCCCCTGGTGGACCTCGGGTGCGGCAACGGCACCCAGACCCGCTTCCTCGCCGACCGCTTCCCGCACGTCCTCGGCGCCGACCTCTCCGCCGCCGCCCTGGACCGCGCCCGCGCCGCCGACCCGGCCGGGCGGGCGGCGTACCGGCGACTGGACGCCGTCGACAAGGCCGGGACGCAGGAACTGCACGCCGAACTCGGCGACGCCAACGTGTACATGCGCGGTGTGCTGCACCAGTGCGAGCCCGACGACCGGCAGGCGCTGGCGGACGCCGTCGCCACGCTGGTCGGCGACCGCGGCCGGGCCTTCCTCGTCGAGCCCTCCGAGGCCGCCGGAGCCGTCCTGCGGGGCCTCGCGGCCGGCCCCGGCGGCCCGCCGCCCAAACTCGCGCCGGTCCTGCGGCACGGCATAGCCCCCGGCGAGGTCGACGACGCGGCCGTGCCCGAGTTCCTGACCGCGGCCGGACTGACCGTGCTGGCGAACGGCACCCTGCCGCTGACCACCACGGAACACGGCCCCGACGGCACCCGTGTCGCACTGCCGTCCCTCTGGTTCCTGACGGGACGCGCCGTGAGGTGAACGCCTGGTGAGGAGCGATGCGGCCTTCACCGGTCCGGACCGGTGAGAGTTGTCCACAGGCTGGCCGGGATTCGGCGGAACCACGTAGCGTGTGCCGCATGAAGATCCTCATCAGCGCCGACATGGAGGGTGCCACCGGCGTCACCTGGCCGGCCGACGTGCTGCCGGGGACCCCCCAGTGGGAGCGGTGCCGGTCCCTGTTCACCTCGGACGTCGACGCCGCCGTGCGGGGGTTCTTCGACGGCGGCGCCGACGAGGTGCTGATCAACGAGGCCCACTGGACCATGCGCAACCTGCTCCTGGAGCGGCTGGACGAGCGGGCCGAGATGCTCACCGGGCGGCACAAGGCCCTGTCCATGGTCGAGGGCGTGCAGCACGGCGACGTGGACGGCATCGCGTTCATCGGCTACCACGCCGGCGCGGGCATGGAGGGCGTCCTCGCGCACACCTTCCTCGCCAACTCCATCACCGGGGTGTGGGTCGACGACGTACGGGCCAGCGAGGGCCTGCTCAACGCGCACGTGGCCGCCGAGTACGGGGTGCCGGTGGTCCTGGTGACCGGTGACGACGTCGCCTGCGAGGACGCGCTCGGCTACGCGCCCGAGGCGCTGAAGGTCGCCGTCAAGGACCATGTGTCCCGGTACGCGGCCGTGTGCCGCACCCCGGCCCGGACGGCCGCCGACATCCGTGCGGCGGCCGAGGAGGCGGCCGCGCTGGCGGTGCGCCGGGAGCCGGCCGGCGGCGGGCCGTTCACCGTCGCGGTGGAGTTCGACGCCGAGCACCTGGCGATGGCCGTCACCGTCGTGCCGGGCGTGACCCGCACCGGTGAGCGGAAGGTGGCGTACACCAGCGGGACCATGTACGACGGGATCCGCGTCTTCAAGGCGGTCACCACGATCGCCTCGGCCGCGGTGGAGGAGCAGTATGGCTGACGAGCGGGCCCTGGACGAGGTCGTGACGTTCACGTCCGACCTGATCAGGATCGACACGACCAACAGGGGCGGGGGCGACTGCCGGGAGCGGCCCGCCGCCGAGTACGCCGCCGCGCTGCTCGCCGAGGCCGGCCTGGAACCGGTGCTCCTGGAGCGCGTCCCGGGCCGCGCCAACGTCGTCGCCCGCCTGGAGGGCACCGACCCGTCGGCCGGCGCGCTGCTCGTCCACGGCCATCTGGACGTCGTCCCGGCGGAGGCCGCCGACTGGAGCGTGCACCCGTTCTCCGGTGAGGTCCGCGACGGGGTCGTCTGGGGGCGCGGCGCCGTCGACATGAAGAACATGGACGCGATGATCCTCGCCGTGGTGCGGGCCTGGGCGCGCGAGGGCGTACGGCCCCGGCGGGACATCGTCATCGCGTTCACCGCGGACGAGGAGGCCAGCGCCGAGGACGGCTCCGGGTTCCTCGCCGACCGGCACGCCCACCTCTTCGAGGGCTGCACCGAGGGCGTCGGCGAGTCGGGCGCGTTCACCTTCCACGACGGCGGCGGACGGCAGATCTACCCGATCGCGGCCGGTGAGCGCGGCACCGCCTGGATGAGGCTCACCGCGCGCGGCCGGGCCGGACACGGCTCCAAGGTCAACCGGGAGAACGCGGTGACCCGCCTCGCCGCCGCCGTCACCCGCATCGGCGAGCACGAGTGGCCGCTGCGGCTCACCCCGACCGTGCGGGCCGCGCTCACCGAACTCGCCGCCGTGTACGGCATCGAGACCGACCTGTCAGACCTGTCCGACGTGGACACGCTGCTGGACAAGCTCGGCACGGCCGGGAAGCTCGTCGAGGCCACCGTCCGCAACAGCGCCAACCCGACGATGCTGGACGCCGGTTACAAGGTCAACGTGATCCCCGGGGAGGCCGTGGCGCACGTCGACGGACGGTATCTGGCGGGTGCCGAGGACGAGTTCCGCGCGACCATGGACCGGCTCACCGGACCGGACGTCGACTGGGAGTTCGAGCACCACGAGGTGGCGCTCCAGGCGCCGGTGGACTCCCCGACGTACGCCCGGATGCGGGCCGCCGTCGAGGAGTTCGCGCCCGAGGGGCATGTGGTGCCGTACTGCATGTCCGGCGGCACGGACGCCAAGCAGTTCTCCCGGCTGGGCATCACCGGCTACGGATTCGCGCCGCTGAGGCTGCCGGAGGGCTTCGACTACCAGGCGCTCTTCCACGGCGTCGACGAGCGCGTCCCGGTCGAGGCGCTCCACTTCGGTGTCTGGGTCCTCGACCGGTTCCTGCGGACGGCCTGAGCGGATGGGGGAGACGGTGCGGACCCTGGCGTACGGCGAGTGGCCCTCGCCCATCGACGCGGCCACGGCCGCGGCCCACGACGGCGGCCCCGAGTTCGTGGGCTTCGTCGGCGACGAGGTGTGGTGGACCGAGCCCCGGCCCGCCGAGGGCGGCCGGCGCACGCTGGTGCGCCGGCACGCCGACGGTACCGAGGAGCCGGTCCTGCCCGCGCCGTGGAACGTGCGGAGCCGGGTCATCGAGTACGGCGGCCGGCCCTGGGCCGGCACCGTGCGCGGCGGTGTCCCGCTCGTGGTGTTCGTGAACTTCGCCGACCAGCGCCTCTACCGGTACGAGCCGGGCGGTGAGCCCCGCCCGCTCACCCCCGTGTCCCCGGTCGGGCAGGGGCTGCGCTGGGCCGATCCGGTGCTGCCGCCGGAGCGCGGCGAGGTGTGGTGCGTCCTGGAGGAGTTCACCGGTGACGGCCCCGGCGACGTGCGCCGCGTCCTGGCAGCCGTACCGCTGGACGGCTCCGCCGCCGGTGACCGGGGTGCCGTGCGGGAACTGAGCGACGGCCGGCACCGGTTCGTCACCGGGCCGCGTCTCACGCCGGACGGGCGGCGCGCCTGCTGGCTCGGCTGGGACCACCCGCGCATGCCGTGGGACGGCACCGAACTGCTCGTCGCCGACGTCCTGGCCGACGGCACCCTGCGCGAGGCCCGCGCGGTGGCCGGCGGACCCGAGGAGTCCGTCGCCCAGGCCGACTGGACCCCCGACGGCCGGCTGCTGTACGCGAGCGACCGCACCGGCTGGTGGAACCTCTACCGGGACGGGGAGCCGGTCTGCCCGCGCGAGGAGGAGTTCGGCGGACCGCTGTGGAAGCTGGGGCTGCGCTGGTTCGCCCCGCTGGACAGCGGCCTGATCGCCGTCCTGCACGGCCGGGGCGCACCCGTGCTCGGCGTCCTCGACCCCGAGACCTGCGAGCTCGTCGACGCCGCCGGCCCGTGGAGCGAGTTCGCGCCCACCCTCGCGGCGCACGGCGAGCGGGTCGTCGCCGTCGGCGCCGGACCGCGCAGCGGCCACGAGGTGGTGGAGCTGGACACCCGGACGGGTCACGCCCGGGTGATCGGCGCCCGCCACGAGGACGCGGTGGACCCGGCGTACTACCCCGAGCCGCGGGTCCGCACGTTCACCGGACCGGACGGCCGGGAGATCCACGCCCGGGTGTACCCCCCGCACCACCCCGGGTGCGCCGGTCCCGCGGACGAGCGGCCCCCGTACGTCATCCGGGCGCACGGCGGTCCCACCGGGCGGGCGCCGCTCGTGCTCGACCTGGAGATCGCCTACTTCACCTCGCGCGGCATCGGCGTCGCCGAGGTCGATTACGGAGGCTCCACCGGATACGGGCGGGAGTACCGCGACCGGCTGCGCGGACAGTGGGGCGTGGTCGACGTCGAGGACTGCGCCGCCGTCGCGCTGGCCCTCGCCGACGAGGGCACCGCCGACCGCGGCCGGCTCGCCGTCCGGGGCGGCAGCGCCGGCGGCTGGACCGCCGCCGCCTCGCTCACCACGACCGACGTCTACGCCTGCGGCACCATCAGCTACCCGGTGCTCGACCTCACCGGCTGGGGCACGGGGGAGACCCACGACTTCGAGTCCCAGTACCTGGAGAGCCTGATCGGCCCGCGCGCCGAGGTGCCCGAGCGGTACGCGGAACGCTCGCCCGCCGCGCACGCCGACCGGCTCACCGCGCCGTTCCTGATGCTCCAGGGACTGGACGACGTGATCTGCCCGCCCGCGCAGTGCGAGCGCTTCCTGGCCCGGCTGGCCGGCCGGGGCGTGCCGCACGCCTACCTCACCTTCGAGGGCGAGGGGCACGGCTTCCGGCGGGCGGAGACCATGGTGCGCGCCCTGGAGGCAGAGCTGTCCCTGTACGCCCAGGTGTTCGGGATGAGACCGCCCGGCGTGCCGGCCCTGGAGCTGGGCACGTGAGCCGGGCCGGAGCACTGCGGCGGCCGGCCCGCCTCGCCCCCGGCGCCCGGGTGGCCGTGGTCGCGCCCAGCGGTCCGGTGCCCGAGGAGCGGCTCCAGGCCGGGCTCGACGTGCTGCGCGGCTGGGACCTCGACCCCGTGGTGGGCCCCCATGTCCTGGACCGGCACGGCGAGTTCGGCTACCTCGCGGGCGGCGACGCCGACCGGGCCGCCGATCTGCAGTCCGCCTGGTGCGACCCGGCCGTCGACGCGGTGATCTGCGCCCGCGGCGGCTACGGCGTCCAGCGCATGGTCGACCTGCTCGACTGGGAGGCGATGCGGGCCGCCGGGCCGAAGGTGTTCGTCGGGTTCAGCGACATCACCGCGCTGCACGAGGCGTTCGCGGTGCGGCTCGGCCTGGTCACCCTGCACGGGCCGATGGCCGCGGGCATCGACTTCGTGAAGAGCGCGCGGGCGCAGGGCCACCTCAAGGCGACGCTCCTCGCCCCCGACACGGTCCGCACCATCCGTTCCGACGGCACCGCGCTCGTCCCCGGCCGGGCGCGCGGGATCACCCTCGGCGGCTGTCTCTCCCTGCTCGCCGCCGACCTCGGCACCCCGCACACCAGACCCTCCGCGCGCGGCGGACTGCTCTGCCTGGAGGACGTGGGGGAGGAGACCTACCGGCTCGACCGCTGCCTCACCCAGCTCCTGCGGGCGGGGTGGCTGGACGGGGTCGCGGGACTGCTGCTCGGTTCCTGGGCGCGGTGCGAGCCGTACGACGGGGTGCGGGCGCTGCTCGCCGACCGGCTCGGCGGCCTCGGGGTGCCGGCGGCCGAACAGTTCGGGTTCGGGCACTGCGCCGACGCGCTCACCGTCCCCTTCGGCGTCGCGGCCGAACTCGACGCCGACGCGGGCACCCTGACCCTGGACGAACCGGCGCTGAGCTGACCGGCACGCGTCGCGCGCGGGCCCGTCGTAGGGTGGCGGGGTGCCGCACACCGCTTCCCGCTACCTCGCCGAAGGCCGCCGCGTGGGGCTCCGTCACTTCACCCACGAGGACGGCGCCGAATTCACCGCCCGCGCCCGGGAGAGCAAGGACCTCCACCACCCCTGGCTGTTCCCGCCGGACAGCCAGGGCGCGTACGCCGCGTACGCGGGGCGGCTGATCGAGGATCCCACCAAGGCGGGGTTCCTGGTCTGCGAGAAGGAGGCGGACGGCGCCCTCGCCGGGTTCATCAACATCAACAACATCGTCGAGGGCGGTTTCCTGTGCGGTGCGCTGGGCTACGGCGCCTTCGCGCACGCGGCCGGGCGCGGACTGATGCGCGAGGGCCTGCACCTCGTGGTCCGGTACGCCTTCGGTCCGATGCGGCTGCACCGTCTGGAGATCAACGTACAGCCCGGCAACGCCGCCTCCATCGCCCTCGCCCGCGCCTGCGGGTTCCGCCTGGAGGGCTTCTCGCCGAAGATGCTCTTCATCGACGGCGCCTGGCGCGACCACCAACGCTGGGCGATCACGCGCGAGATGACAGCGGGCCGTTGACGCCCGGCCCCGTGCCCGGTTCCCCGTGCGGAGGCCCGCGCCGTGACCGGGCGTGTCAGGAGTGGCGGTCCGCGTACTCGTAGACCGCCCCGTCCGGGTGCCGGGCGATGAGGTTGCGGCCCACGGGGGTGGGGAGCGGGCCCGCGAGGATGTCGGCGCCCATCTCCGCGAGCACCCGGCCGGTCTCCTCGACGTCCTTGACCGCGAGGGTCGCGGCGACCCTGCGCAGCACGTCCAGTTCGGCCGCGGGACCGCTCATCAGCAGGAAGCAGCCGACCGCGGCGACCTGGACGCCGCCCCGCTCGAACCGGAGGGCCCTGCCGCCCGCCAGCCGCTCGTAGAAGGGGATGGCGGTCTCGATGTCGTCGACGCAGACACGCAGTGTGGCACCCAGAATCTCCATGGGAACGAGCCTAGTTGGGCCGCCCCGGCAAGTGGAGCCGACCTCGGGGGCGTCGGCCGGCCCGGTGTGGACACAGACGCCGGGGCGGTGCGGTTCCATGTCGTCCGTCCTCCCGTGGTCAGCCGGCCTGCTGGAGCCGCGGCAGCACCTTGGTGCGGTAGAAGTCGAAGAAACCGCGCAGGTCGGGGCCGATCTGGTTGACGTAGACACGGTCGAAACCCGCGTCGGCGAACCGGCGGAGCTCGGCGACGTGCTCGTCCACGTCGTCGCCGCACACCCGGTTCTCCCGCACCATGTCCTCGGTGACCAGCGTCTGCACCTGCTCGAAGTGCTTGGGCGAGGGCAGCACCTGGCCCAGTTCGCCGGGCAGCAGCTCGTTCGCCCACAGCCGGTGCACGGTACGCACGCACGCGTCGCGGTCGGTGCCGTAGCAGACCTTGGTGCCGCCGCTGACCGGTTTGCCGCCGCCCCCGCCCTTGCGGTACTGCTCCACCATCGAGGTGTCCGGCATCATCGTGATGTAGCCGTCGCCGACCCGGGCGGCGAGCTTGGTCGCCGCCGGCCCGAAGCCCGAGATGTCGATCGGGACGGGCTCGTCCGGCACGGTGTACAGGCGGGCGTTCTCCACCGTGTAGTGCGTGCCGTGGTGGTTGACCTCCTCGCCGGAGAACAGCCGGCGCATCACCTGGATGGCCTCCTCCAGCATCTCGAGCCGTACGTGCGCGGGCGGCCAGTGGTCTCCGAGGATGTGCTCGTTCAGGGCCTCGCCCGTGCCCACGCCCAGCCGGAACTCCCCCGGAGACATCACCGCGGCCGTGGCCGCCGCCTGCGCCACCACCGCCGGGTGCGTCCGCACGGTCGGGCAGGTCACCGCCGTCCCCACCGGCAGCGACACCGCCTCGGACAGCGCGCCGATCACCGACCACACGAACGGACTCTGCCCCTGTTCGTCGTTCCACGGGTGGTAGTGGTCCGAGATCCACAGGGCCTGGAACCCGGCCTGCTCGGCCATCCGCGCCTGCTCGATCAGCTCGGCGGGACCGTACTGCTCGCACGAGAGGAAATAGCCGTACTCGGGCATGGGGGGCGCCTCCGTGACGTGGGCGGTTCGGGTCCCGGACCGGGTACCCGGGGGGCCCGGCGGAAACCGGCGGACGTTTGGCGGACCCGGTCAGGGGGACGCGGAAGTCTCCCGACGTCCGCGACAGCGCCGGAGGCGAACCGTGAGTCGACCCCGTATTGTGATCGTCGGTGCCGGCTTCGCCGGGTACCGCACGGCCCAGACGCTCTCCAAAATGGCCCGTGGCCGCGCCGAGATCGTCCTGCTCAACCCGACCGACTACTTCCTGTACCTGCCCCTGCTGCCCCAGGTCGCCGCCGGCATCCTGGAACCCCGCCGGGTCACCGTCTCCCTCTCCGGCACGCTGCCGCACGTGAAGCTGGTGCTGGGGGAGTCCGACCGCATCGACCTCGACGCGCGGCAGGTCCACTACACCGGCCCCGAGGGCGAGGGCGGCATCCTCGACTACGACCGGCTGGTCCTCGCGGCCGGCAGTGTCAACAAGCTGCTGCCGATCCCCGGTGTCGCCGAGCACGCCCACGGCTTCCGCGGCCTGCCCGAGGCGCTGTACCTGCGCGACCACGTGACCCGGCAGGTGGAGCTCGCCGCCGCCGCGGACGATCCCAAGAACTGCGCCGCCCGCTGTACGTTCGTCGTGGTCGGTGCCGGCTACACCGGCACCGAAGTCGCCGCGCACGGGCAGCTCTTCACCGACGCGCAGGTCGCCAGGCATCCGATGCGGACCGGGATGCGGCCGCGCTGGCTGCTCCTCGACATCGCCGACCGGGTCCTGCCCGAGCTGGACGAACGCCTCTCCCGCACCGCGGACACCGTGCTGCGGGAACGGGGCGTGGACGTGCGGATGGGCACCTCCGTGAAGGAGGCCACGCACGACGGAGTACTGCTGACCGACGGGGAGTTCGTCGACACCCGCACCCTGGTGTGGTGCGTGGGCGTACGCCCCGACCCGCTCGCCGAGTCCCTCGGACTGCCCATGGAACGCGGCCGGCTGCTCGTCGACCCGCACCTGCGAGTGCCGGGCCGGCCCGAGGTGTTCGCCTGTGGGGACGCCGCCGCGGTGCCCGATTTGGAGAAGCCCGGCTCGTACACCCCGATGACCGCGCAGCACGCCTGGCGGCAGGGCAAGGTGTGCGCGCACAACGTCGCCGCGTCGTTCGGTGACGGTCGGCGGCGCGCCTACCGGCACAAGGACATGGGGTTCGTGGTGGACCTGGGCGGCGTCAAGGCCGCCGCCAATCCGCTCGGCGTGAACCTGTCCGGGCCGGCGGCGGGGGCGGTCACCCGCGGCTACCACCTCGCGGCGATGCCGGGCAACCGGGTGCGCGTCGCCGCCGACTGGTTCCTCGACGCCGTACTGCCGCGTCAGGCCGTCCAGTTGGGGCTCGTACGGTCCTGGTCGGTGCCGCTGGACACGGCGTCACCGGAGCTGGCGCGGGTGCCGGGCGAGTCGGGGCGGGGACGGCCGTCCGGGGGCGAGCCCGCGAAGAAGCAGCCCGGCGGTGAACCGGCGAAGAAGCAGCCCGGCGGTGAGCCCGCGAAGAAGCAGCCCGGCGGTGAGCCCGCGAAGAAGCAGCCCGGCGGTGAACCGGCGAAGAAGCAGCCCGGCGGTGAACCGGCGAAGAAGCAGCCCGGCGGTGAGCCCGCGAAGGGCCGGCCCGCCGTCACCCCACCCCCCGATCAGCCGCCGCCCGGTCCCGATGTCGCGCCCGGACCCGTCAAGCGCACCGACCGCTTTACCGAAGGAGACTCATGAACACCGGTGAACTCGTCGAGCTCGGGCAGCAGTTGAGGGTGGACAGTGTCCGCGCCGCGGCTGCCGCGGGCTCCGGGCACCCCACGTCGTCGATGTCCGCGGCGGACCTGATGGCCGTGCTGTTCGCCCGCCACCTCCGCTACGACTTCGAGCGTCCCGACCACCCGGGCAACGACCGCTTCGTCCTCTCCAAGGGCCACGCCTCGCCCCTGATGTACGCCACCTACAAGGCGACCGGCGCCATCGACGACGAGGAACTGCTCACCTTCCGCAAGAACGGCAGCCGCCTCGAAGGGCACCCCACCCCCCGGCGGCTTCCCTGGATCGAGACGGCCACCGGCTCGCTCGGCCAGGGGCTCCCCGTCGGCGTCGGCATCGCGCTGGCCGGGAAGCGACTCGACCACGCCGGCTACCGGGTGTGGGTGCTGTGCGGCGACAGCGAACTGGCCGAGGGCTCCGTCTGGGAGGCCGCCGAGCACGCCGCGTACGAGCACCTGGACAACCTCACGCTGATCGTGGACGTCAACCGGCTCGGGCAGCGCGGTCCCACCCGGCACGGCCACGACCTGGACGCCTACGCCCGCCGCTTCCAGGCCTTCGGCTGGCACACCGTCGAAGTGGACGGCCACGACGTGGACGCCGTCGACCGCGCCTACGGGGAGGCCCTGTCCACCCAGGGCCAGCCCACCGCGGTCCTCGCCCGCACCCTCAAGGGCAAGGGCGTCGAGGCGGTCCAGGACCGCGAGGGACTGCACGGCAAACCGCTGCCCGACGCCGAGGAGGCCATCGCCGAGCTCGGCGGCCCCCGTGACCTGCGCATCCGGGTGGAGGCGCCGTCCGCCGACGGGGCCCCGCCCGCCGGGCACACCGGCCGGCCCGACCTGCCCCGCTGGGACAAGGGCGAGGAGGTGGCCACCCGCAACGCCTTCGGCGAGGCCCTGACCGCCCTCGGCACCGCGCGCGACGACGTCGTCGCCCTCGACGGGGAGGTCGGCGACTCCACCCGCGCGGAGGCCTTCGCCAAGGAACACCCCGAGCGCTACTTCGAGTGCTACATCGCCGAGCAGCAGATGGTCGCCGCGGCGGTCGGCATGGCCGCGCGCGGCCGGCTGCCGTACGCCGCCACCTTCGCGGCCTTCCTCACCCGCGCCCACGACTTCATCCGCATGGCGTCGGTCAGCGGCTCCGGGATCAACCTCGTCGGCTCGCACGCGGGCGTCGCCATCGGCCAGGACGGCCCCAGCCAGATGGGTCTGGAGGACCTGGCGATGATGCGGGCGGTGCACGGCTCGACCGTGCTGTACCCGTGCGACGCCAACCAGACCGCGCGGCTGGTCGCCGCGATGGCCGACCTGGACGGCATCCGCTACCTGCGCACCTCGCGAGGAGCGAGCGAGGTGATCTACGGCCCCGAGGAGGAGTTCCCCGTCGGCGGCAGCAAGGTGCTGCGCTCCTCCGGCCGAGACCGGCTCACCCTCGTCGCGGCGGGCGTCACCGTGCCCGAGGCGCTGGCCGCCGCGGAGGCCCTGGAGGGGGAGGGCATCGCCGTACGGGTGATCGACCTGTACTCGGTGAAGCCGGTCGACCGGGAGACGCTGCGCACGGCCGCCGAGGAGACCGGCTGCCTGGTGACGGTGGAGGACCACCACCCGGAGGGCGGCCTCGGGGACGCGGTCGCGGAGGCCTTCGCCGACGGGAGCCCCGTACCGCGCCTGGTGCGGCTGGGGGTGCGCGAGATGCCGGGTTCGGCCTCCCCCGAGGAGCAGCTGCGCGCCGCCGGCATCGACGCCGAGTCGATCGCGGCGGCCGGCCGGCTGCTGGTGGGGGAGGCGATCGTGTCGTGAGCGACGACGGTGCGCGCACCGTACGGGCCGGCCGTCACTCGGTGGAGATCCGCAGGCCGGGAAAGGTGCTCTTCCCCGGCGGCGGGGACGCCGAGGAGTACACCAAGGGCGACCTCGTCGACTACCACCGGGCCGTCGCCCCGTTCATGCTGCCGCACCTGCGGGGCCGCCCGCTGATGCTGGACCGGCGCCCGGACGGCATCGGCGGCCCCACGTTCATGCAGAAGAACACCCCGGACGGCTACCCGGACTGGATCACCCGCGCCGAGGTCGCCAAGGAGGACGGCACCGTCACACACACCGTGTGCGACGACACCGCCACCCTCCTCTACCTCGTCGACCAGGCGAGCATCACCCTGCACCGCTGGCTGTCCCGCACCGCCCGGACCGACCACCCGGACCGGCTGGTGTTCGACCTGGACCCCTCCGGTGACGACTTCGAGACGGTGCGGGAGGCCGCGCGGCTGCTGAGGGAGCTGCTGGACGAGCTGGAACTGCCGTCCGCCCTGATGACCACCGGCTCCCGGGGCCTGCACGTCGTCGTGCCGCTGAGCGGGACCCAGGACTTCGACGACGTGCGCGCCTTCGCCCGCGAGGCCGCCGACACCCTCGCCGCCGCCCACCCCGACCGGCTCACCACCGCCGCCCGCAAGAAGGACCGCGGCGACCGGCTCTACCTCGACGTGCAGCGCAACGCCTACGCGCAGACCGCCGTCGCGCCCTACACGGTCCGCGCCCTGCCCGGCGCCCCCGTCGCCGTGCCCGTCTCCTGGGACCAGCTCGACGACCCGGACCTGCACGCCCGCCGCTGGACCGTCGCCGACGCCGTCGAGCAGGCCCGCACCGACCCCTGGGCCGGCCTGCCGGGCCGGGGTCGCTCCCTCGGACCGGCCCGCCGCCGGCTGGCCGCACTGCGGGACTGAGCGGCGCCGGCACCCCTCCGACCGGGCGCGATGCCCGGCCGCGGGGAACGGCTGAGCGCACAGAGGTTTGGCGAACACACTTGCGGCCACACGAAGGGGGAGGTGGCCATGTCGAACACGAAGAACACCGAAGAGCCACAGGGTTCACAGGAAACCCAGGACTCACAGGAATCCCACAAGTCAACGGACAACACCAGAACCACCAAACGGCCGAGTCCGATGGAGCTGCTGCGCCAGGCGCGCGGCCAGCTCGCGGAGCTCACCGGGATGGAAGCCGAGTCCGTGTCGTCCTTCGAGCAGACGGAGGAGGGCTGGGCGCTGGAGGTCGAGGTCCTCGAACTCGAGCGGGTGCCCGACACGATGAGCCTGATGGCGAGTTACCAGGTCGAGCTGGACTCCGACGGCGAGCTCACCGGGTACCGGCGCGTCCGCCGCTACGAGCGTGGGCGGGCCGACTCACATCGGCCCGGCGGCCGGTAGGCCGCCCGAGCGGACCCACACCCACAGAGAAGGAGGAAGAGTCGGCATGACAGTCGTACCGGCACAGCAGACCGGTGGTGGAGGCGGCAGCAGCGGCCTCTACGACGTGCTTGAACTTGTTCTGGACAGGGGGCTCGTCATCGACGCCTTCGTGCGCGTGTCCCTGGTCGGCATCGAAATTCTCAAGATTGACGTCCGTGTCGTCGTCGCCAGCGTCGACACCTATCTCCGTTTCGCCGAGGCGTGCAACCGCCTCGACCTGGAGGCGGGCCCCCGCAAGAGCCCGGGTCTGCCCGAGATCGTCGGTGAGGTCACCGAGTCCGGCGCCCGCGGCAAGTCCAAGGGGGCGCTGTCCGGCGCAGCCGAGACCATATCCGGTGCCTTCAAGCAGGCGCGTGAGGACGGTTCCGAGCGCGAGACCGAGTCGCGTCCGCGGGCTCGCAAGAGCACCTCGGCCCGCCGGAAGGAGGAGCAGGAGTGAGCACGTACGTCTACGGCATCACGGCGGCCTCGCACCCCGGCCTTCCCGAGGGCGTGGACGGTGTCGGCGACCCGCAGCTTCCGGTGCGCGTCCTGCGCGTGGGCGAACTGGCCGCCCTGGTCAGTGACGCCCCCGAGGGCCTGCGTCCCAAGCGCAAGGAGCTGCTCGCCCACCAGAACGTGCTCAGCGAGGCCGGCGCGGCCGGCTGTGTGCTGCCCATGCGCTTCGGCAGCGTCGCCCCGGACGACGACGCCGTCACCGGTGTCCTCGCCGAGCGCGCCGAGCACTACGCGGAGCGGCTGCGGGCCCTGGACGGCCGGGTCGAGTACAACGTCAAGGCCAACCACGTCGAGGACGCCGTCCTGCACCACGTGATGGCCGGCAATCCGGAGATCCGCGCTCTCGCGGAGGCCAACCGGAAGTCCGGCGGCGGCAGTTACGAGCAGAAGATCCAGCTCGGTGAGATGGTCGCCGCCGCCGTCAAGGCCAAGGAGGCCGAGGACGCCGTCGCGCTGGAGCGCGTCCTGGAGCCGGTCGCCGACGCGGTGAGCGTGGGCCCCGAGTCCACGGGCTGGCTCGCCAACGTGTCGTACCTGGTGAAGCGGGATTCGGCGGCGGAGTTCCTGGAAGCGGTGGACCAGGCCCGCAAGGACCTGCCCCACCTCGAAGTACGTCTGAACGGCCCCCTGCCGCCGTACAGCTTCGTCGAGCCCGGCCCGGCCGAGCCGGCGGGCACCGCGGCCGGCGGGACGGACACCGGAGCGGGGTGACGACATGGGCCTGATCTCGGAGGTCCTGCTGCTGCCGTTCGCCCCG
This sequence comes from Streptomyces sp. NPDC014676, assembly GCF_043084105.1. Taxonomy (NCBI): domain Bacteria; kingdom Bacillati; phylum Actinomycetota; class Actinomycetes; order Kitasatosporales; family Streptomycetaceae; genus Streptomyces; species Streptomyces sp. NPDC014676. The sequence goes on from NZ_JBIBZI010000013.1 coordinate 22,952, forward strand.
GTGCGCGGCAGCGGCTGGGCCATCCGGCAGGTGCTGCGGGAGGCGGAGCGCATCTACTACGACCCCGCCACGATACGGGCCGAACTGGCCCGGCTGGAGGAGCGGTTGGAGGCCGGAGAGATCACGGAGGAGGAGTTCGACCGGCAGGAGGACGAACTCCTCGACCGGTTGGAGACAGCGACGCGCACCGGCGCGGGTACAGGGGACGGGACGGCACCACGATGAACCGCATGGGACTGGGCCTCGCGATCGGGGCCGGATACCTCCTCGGACGGACGAAGAAACTGAAGATGGCGGTCGCCGTCGGCGGCCTGGTGGCGGGCAAGAAGCTGAACCTCAGTCCGCGCATGGTCGCGGACCTGGTGTCCCAGCAGCTTCGGGACAACCCGCAGTTCAAGGAGATCGGCGATCAGCTCCGCGGTGAGCTGCGGGGTGTCGGCAAGGCGGCCTCCGGCGCGCTGGTCGAGCGGCAGCTCGACTCCCTCGCCGACCGGCTGCACGGCCGTACCGCCGGCATGCGGGACCGGCTGACGGGCGCCGGCCCGCGGGACGACGCCGACGCGGAACACGCCGAGGACGAGGGACGCGAGGACGCGCCGGCGGAGGACCGGGAGCAGCCGGACGAGCCGGCCTCCGAGCGGCCGGCCAGGAAGGCTCCGGCGAAGAAGGCCGTCCCCGTGAAGAAGGCGGCGGCGAAGAAGACGGCTCCGGCGAAGAAGACGGCCGCCAAGAAGACCGCGGCCGTGGCCCGCGGCGCCCGCTCCCGCACGGCGAAGGGAGGCGGTGAGCGATGACCGAGACCCTCGGACGGGCCGGCTCCGCCGCGCGTGACAGCGCGAACGGGGCGGCGAAGAACCCGCTCGCCGGCGTGGCCCACAGCGAGGCCGCCGACCGGCTCAAGGCCGAGCTGCAGGACTACCTCGCGGCCCAGGCCACCCGGCTGCTGACCGGCCTCGGCCACAAGCTCGGCGAGACCACGAACAAGCTCAACGACATCGCCGAGGGCAACAGCCCGGGCTTCGCCAAGCTCGCCCTCGACGGCGGCCGCAAGCTCGCCGAGGGCAAGAGCCCGCTGCGCAGTGCCGTCGAACTCGGTGCCTCACGGGCCAAGGACAACGTGATGGGCGCGCTCAAGGGCCTGGGCGGCGGCGGCAAGGGCAAGCGCAAGAAGTCCGCCGGCCAGAAGCCCACCGTCATCATGGAGTACATCGACGTCGGGGTCCCGCTGCGCACCGCGTACGACCAGTGGACCCAGTACCAGGACTTCAGCACCTTCGCCAAGGGCGTCAAGAGCGCCGGCAAGTCCGACGACACCACGTCGGACTGGCAGGCGAAGATCTGGTGGTCCAACCGCAGCTGGAAGGCGAAGACCACCGAGCAGGTCCCCGACGACCGCATCGCCTGGTCCTCGGAGGGCGCCAAGGGCACGACGAGGGGCGTCGTCTCCTTCCACCGCCTCGCCGACAACCTCACCCGGGTCCTGCTGGTCATCGAGTACTACCCCTCGGGCCTCTTCGAGAAGACGGGCAACATCTGGCGCGCCCAGGGCCGTCGCGCCCGGCTCGACCTGAAGCACTTCGCCCGCTTCATCACCCTCAAGGGCGAGGCCGAGGACAGCTGGCGGGGCGAGATCCGCGACGGCGAGGTCGTCCGCAGCCACGAGGACGCCCTCGCCGAGGAGGAGGACGAGACCTCCGCCGACGACCGCGAAGAGGAAGAGGAGCCCGAGGGCGAGTACGAGGACGAGCCCGAGGAGGAGTACGAGCCGGAGCCGGAGCCGGAGCCGGAGCCCGAGGACGAGTACGAAGACGAGGACAAGGACGAGGAAGAAGAGGAAGAGGAACCGGAGGAGTCCGAGGAGGACGAGTACCCGGAGGACGAGTACACGTACGAGGACGAGGACGAGGTCGAGGACGAGCGGCCCGAGAGCCGGAGCCGCGGATGACGACCCCCAGCCGGCTTCCCGAGCCGTACGGCCAGAGCAGCGGCGCCAATCTCGCCGACATCCTGGAGAGGGTGCTCGACAAGGGCGTCGTGATCGCGGGGGACATCCGCATCAACCTGCTGGACATCGAGCTCCTCACCATCAAGCTGCGCCTCGTCGTCGCCTCCGTCGACAAGGCGAAGGAGATGGGGATCGACTGGTGGGAGTCCGACCCGGCGCTCTCCTCGCGCGCCCGGCGCGACGAACTGGCCAGGGAGAACGCTGAGCTGCGGGAACGGCTGGCCCGGCTGGAGGAACTGGGGCCGGCGCCCCGCCGCGTCCAGGAGGAGGGCCCGTGACCGGACTGCGGTACGTCTACGCGGTCTGCCGCCCCTACGGCACGCCGCTCCAGGCGCAACTGACCGGAGTCGGAGGCGATCCGCCCCGGCTCCTGCCCCACCACGGCCTGGTGGCCGTCGTCAGCCACGTGCCCGAGGCGGACTTCGCGGAGGAACCGCTGCGCGCGCATCTGGAGGACCTCGACTGGCTGACCGCGGTCGCCCGCGCCCACCAGGGCGTGATCGACGCGCTCACCACCGTCACGACCCCGCTGCCGCTGCGGCTCGGCACCGTGTTCCGCGACGACAGCGGCGTACGGACCATGATGGAGGCACGCGAGGAGAGCTTCCTGCGCACCCTGGACCGGCTGGAGGGCCGGGTCGAGTGGGGCGTCAAGGTGTACGTCGAGCCGGACCGGACACCGGACGCCCCCGCCGCGCCCGCGCCGAAACCGGTGTCCGGCCGGGACTATCTGCGGCAGCGGCGGGAGCGGACGAAATCGCAGGACGATCTGTGGCAGCGCGCCGAGACGTTCGCGACCCGGCTGCACGAGACCCTGTCCGGGGCCGCCGAGGACTCCCGGCTGCACGCACCGCAGAATCCCACACTCTCCGGCGCCTCCGGGCGCAATGTGCTCAATGCCGCCTACCTCGTCCCCCGGGTGAATTCCGAGGAATTCGTGGAAAAGGTGGACCGCACGAAGGACGGCGCGCCCGGAATACGTGTCGAACTCACCGGCCCCTGGGCCGCCTATTCGTTCGCCGGTGAGGATATCGCCGAGGAGGAGGGCCCGTGACCGTCGTCGAACGCCGCGAGATAGCCCTGGTGGACCTGCTCGACCGGCTCCTGGCCGGCGGGGTCGTCATCAAAGGGGACATCACATTGCGCATCGCGGACGTCGACCTGGTCCGTATCGACCTCAACGCGCTCATCAGCTCGGTGAACGCGCGGGTCCCGTCCCCCTTCGAGGAGTCGCTGTGACGGCAGCCCCCGACGACCGGCACGTCGAGCCGCACATCGAACCGCACGGCAGCCGGAGCAGGAGCCTGGACCTGGAGCCGGACACGGTCGAACGCGACCTGATCAAGCTGGTGCTCACCGTCGTGGAGCTGCTGCGCCAGCTCATGGAGCGGCAGGCGGTGCGCCGGTTCGACGAGGGGGACCTGACCGAGGAGCAGGAGGAGCGGGTCGGGCTCACCCTGATGCTGCTCGAGGACCGCATGGCGGAGCTGCGGAACCGCTACGGACTGCGGCCCGAGGACCTGAACCTGGACCTCGGGCCGCTCGGACCGCTGCTTCCCCGGGACTGAGCCCGGCACGGCTCCCGGGACCGAGCCCGGCACAGGAAATCACCGGATCGAATTCCGGCACGAAAAATCCCCGGGACCGAGAGGTCCCGGGGATTTCCCGTCATCTCACCACCGGTACCACCGGCTCCTGCCTCCGCCCGCCGACGTACTGCGCATGAAGAACCCCAGGAGCCACACGACCAGAACCGCCAGGGCGATCCACCAGAGAACCTTTACCGCGAATCCGGCACCGAAAAGGATCAGTGCCAGCAGCAGGACCAGAAGAATGGGAACCATAATGTCTACCTCCTGACATCCTGATGTCCCGGAAAACGCGGTTCAGACGTCCTTGCGGCAGAGAATTTCGCCGTGCAGCACGCTGAACCAGCCGTCGTCCCGTTCGCCCCATTCCCGCCACGCCCCGGCCACCTCCCGCAACTGCTGCCGGGTGGCGTGGCCGCCGTCGACCGCCCGCTCGGCATAGGCCGACGCCACGGTGCGGTCCGCCCACAGGCCGCTCCACCAGGCCCGCTCCCCGGGAGTCGAGAAGGTCCAGGTGCCGGAGGTCGCGGTGACGTCCGTGAAGCCGGCGGCGAGCGCCCAGGACTTCAGCCGCCGCCCGGCGTCCGGCTCGCCGCCGTTGGCCCGGGCCACCCGCCGGTAGAGGTCCAGCCAGTCGTCCATGCCCGCCGACAGGGGGTACCAGGTCATCGCCGCGTAGTCCGAGTCCCGGACGGCGACGAACCCGCCCGGCCTGGTCACCCGCCGCATCTCGCGCAGCGCCCCCACCGGATCGCCCACGTGCTGGAGCACCTGATGGGCGTGGACCACGCAGAACGTGTCGTCCGGGAAGTCCAGCGCGTGCACGTCCCCCACCGTGAAGTCGGTGTTCGTCAGCCCCCGCTCGCCGGCCACCGCCCGGGCCTGCTCCAGGATCCCCGGCTCCCGGTCGAGACCGGTGACGTGCCCGTCGGGAACGAGTCCCGCCAGGTCCGCGGTGATGGTGCCGGGCCCGCACCCGATGTCCAGGATCCGCATGTGGGGCTCGAGCACCCCGAGGAGATACGCCGCCGAGTTCTCGGCGGTCCGCCAGGTGTGCGACCGCAGCACCGACTCGTGGTGGCCATGCGTGTAGACGGCGGTCTCCCGCGCTTCCGGCATGACGAACCCACCCCTTCCACTCTCGTAGGAGGACCCTCACGCTACGCCCGCCGGCCGCATGATGAGACCGCCGTTTCGCATCATGGACACCATTCCGCTCGAAACCCGTTTGCCCCCTGCGCCGACGGCCCCGCACAATCCCCACCATGGGTCATCTGGAAGCCGCGCACCTCGAGTACTGCCTCCCCGACGGGAGGGCGCTGCTGGGCGATGTCTCCTTCCGGGTGGGGGAGGGGGCCGTCGTGGCCCTCGTCGGACCCAACGGCGCGGGCAAGACCACCCTGCTGCGCCTCCTCGCCGGCGAGCTGAAGCCGCACGGCGGCTCCGTCACCGTCACCGGCGGCCTCGGCGTCATGCGCCAGTTCGTCGGTTCCGTACGGGACGACACGACCGTGCGCGACCTGCTGGTGTCCGTGGCGCAGCCCAGGATCCGCGAGGCCGCGCGCGCCGTCGACGCCGCCGAGCACGCGATCATGACGGTGGACGACGAGGCCGCCCAGATGGCGTACGCGCAGGCCCTCGCCGACTGGGCCGAGGCGCGCGGGTACGAGGCCGAGACGCTGTGGGACATCTGCACCACGGCCGCGCTGGGCGTGCCGTACGAGAAGGCGCAGTGGCGCGAGGTCCGCACCCTCTCCGGGGGCGAACAGAAGCGCCTGGTCCTCGAGGCGCTGCTGCGCGGCACCGACGAGGTGCTGCTGCTCGACGAGCCGGACAACTACCTCGACGTACCCGGCAAGCGCTGGCTGGAGGAACGGCTCGCCGAGACCCGCAAGACCGTCCTGTTCGTCTCCCACGACCGCGAACTCCTCGCCCGCGCCGCCCGGAAGATCGTCTCCCTGGAGCCGGGTCCCGCGGGCGCCGACGCCTGGGTGCACGGTGGCGGCTTCGCCACCTTCCACCAGGCCCGGCAGGAGCGCTTCGCCCGCTTCGAGGAGCTGCGCCGCCGCTGGGACGAGAAGCACGCCCAGCTGAAGAAGCTGGTCCTGACGCTGCGCCAGGCCGCCGAGAACAGCCCCGACATGGCGTCCCGCTACCGCGCCGCCCAGACCAGGCTGCGCAAGTTCGAGGAGGCCGGACCCCCGCCGGAGCCCCCGCGCGAACAGGACATCAGGATGCGCCTGAAGGGCGGCCGTACCGGTGTCCGCGCCGTCACCTGCGAGGGGCTCGAACTCACCGGCCTGATGAAACCCTTCGACCTGGAGGTCTTCTACGGCGAACGGGTCGCCGTGCTCGGCTCCAACGGCTCAGGCAAGTCGCACTTCCTGCGGCTGCTCGCCGGCGACGACGTGACCCACACGGGGAACTGGAGACTCGGCGCACGCGTGCTGCCCGGGCACTTCGCGCAGACCCACGCCCACCCCGAACTGCTGGGCCGCACCCTCCTGGACATCCTGTGGACCGAACACTCCCAGGACCGGGGCGCCGCCATGTCACGTCTGCGCCGCTACGAGCTGACCCAGCAGGCCGAGCAGACCTTCGACCGGCTCTCCGGCGGCCAGCAGGCCCGCTTCCAGATCCTGCTCCTGGAACTCCAGGGCGTCACGGCCCTGCTCCTCGACGAGCCGACCGACAACCTCGACCTGGAATCGGCCGAAGCCCTCCAGGAAGGCCTGGAGGGCTTCGAGGGCACGGTTCTCGCCGTCACCCACGACCGCTGGTTCGCCCGGTCCTTCGACCGCTTCCTGGTCTTCGGGAGCGACGGCCGTGTCAGGGAGACCCCCGAACCGGTGTGGGACGAACGCCGGGTGGAACGGGTGCGCTAGAGCGGCTCACTTCCAGCGCAGCAGCGCGCCCAGTCCGCCGACCGGTGCGTCGTCCGGCACGCCCGGCGCCAGGGACACCGACAGCGCGGGCGCGTCCGTCGCGACCGCCGACCGGATCAGCGCGTCGTCCGCCCGCGCCGACCAGGAGTTCTGCTCACCGAGCACCTTCAGGTCCGTACGCCGCACCGCGAGCTGGTCCGGGTCCTCACCGATCCACACCTCCCGGTGCGCGTCCGGCCCGTCCGGCCGGATCAGCAGCTCGTCGATCCGGTGCTCGCGCGCGGCCTCGACCAGCGCCGGCACACCCTCCACCGCGCTCGCGCGGCCCTCGTCGTCGGGGCTCCGGGCGGCGAGGAACCGCTCCAGTTCGGCGGCGGCACGGTCATGGATGTGCTCCGCGCGGATCCGCTCCACGTCCTCGTCGAGCAGCCGGCTGCCGGCGCCGCGCGAGGCCTCGACCACCAGGTCGTGCAGCCGCTGCGGCAGCCGCTCGCTCACGGAGCGCCGCTCCCGGTCGTCACCGACCAGGATCAGCAGATCGGCGCCGGTCTCCTCGTGACAGACGGCGAGCGCGTCGGCGATCTCCGCGGCGTTGTGCTCCCAGGTGTTCTCCACCCGTAGCTGGAAGTGGCGCTCCGACCAGTCGACGGAACCGGTCCGGTGCAGCGGCCACTGCCGCCCGGTGACACCGCCGGCGTCGTCCCGGCCGAGCGCGCTGCGCAGTTCGAAGTCCGCGCCCCTGCGGTCGACGTACGCGACGACGCACACCGGGTCCTCGCCGGCCAGCTCCAGCAGCGGCGCGACCCGGGGCAGCGGCGCCCACCGGGCCCAGTCGCGCTGCGGGGACCGGGCCAGCGGCGGGTCGAGCACCACCTCACCGTCCCGGGCGAACAGCGCGCGGCCGTGCGGTTCGGAAGAGTGCCGCAGATCCTCCAGCGCGTGGCGCACCGCCTGGCAGGTCGCCTCGTCCGCGCCCTGGCCGGCCAGCTCCCGGGCCATCGCCTGCGCCGTCAGATGCCGTTCCTGAGGGGTGTGCTCCGTGTGCCGGGAGGTGTCGACGTAGACGGAGGCCCAAGGGCCGGGACGTTCGTAGAGTGGATGCAGGAAAGCGAGTTCCATGGCTCCCTCCCGGTTGCCGTTCGGAGTAGTGCCTGTACCGGCCGGGCGGGTACCCGGACCGTATGGACACACACGACGAGCGGGGCACCACGATGACCGGAGTCGAGCCGGACCGCCTGGACGACCAGCAGCTCATGAAGGAGCTGGAGACCATCCACCGCACGCGCCACGACACACTGCTGTACGGCTCCAACGACGCGCTGCGCGCCCACAACGAGCGGATGGCGCAGCTGGAGGGCGAGTACCTGCGCCGCAATCCGCGCCGCCCGGTGGCCGCGGGCCGCACCCGCGAAGGTGCCCGGGAGCGGAGTGCCGCGGACACCACGACACCCACGACCCCGGGCACCTGATCCCGGGCCCGGGGCCCGTACGTCCCGGGCCCCGGGCCCTTACGGGGCCTGCCCGGCCTCTTATGAGGCCTGCTCGGCCCCGAACACCTCGAGGTACGTCTCGCAGAAGGCCTTCAGATCGTCCGGCTTGCGGCTGGTGACCAGTTTGTTCGGCCCGTGGTCGCAGACCTTCACCTGCTCGTCGACCCAGGTGGCGCCGGCGTTGCGGAGGTCGGTCCGCAGGCTGGGCCAGCTGGTCAGCACCCGGCCCCGGACGACGTCGGCCTCGACGAGGGTCCAGGGGGCGTGACAGATCGCGGCGACCGGCCGGCCCTGCTCGAAGAAGTCCCGCACGAACGCGACGGCCTTGTCGTCCATGCGCAGGAAGTCCGGGTTGGCCACCCCGCCCGGCAGCACAAGACCGCCGAAGGAGTCCGCCGACGTCTCGCCGACGACCTCCTGCACCGGGAAGGTGTCCGCCTTGTCGAGATGGTTGAACGCCTGGATCTTCCCGGGGCCCGTCGACACGAGCACGGCTTCGTGGCCGGCGTCCACGGCCGCCTGCCACGGCTCGGTCAGCTCCACCTGCTCGACACCCTCGGGCGCGGTCAGGAATGCGATTCGCATGATGGCACTACGTCCCTTCGTTCCGCTCGTTCAGCTCTTCCCGTCCGGTTCCGCACGGCTGATGTCGGCCAGCGCCGAGCCGGGCTCCCGCGCCTCGGCCAGATCGCCGAGACTCACCAGCCCGACCGGCAGACCGCCCTCGACCACCGGGATCCGGCGTATCGCGTGCTCCCGCATCAGGGCGACGGCCGAGGACACGGGATCGTCCGGGGCGAGCGTCAACGGGTCCGGTGTGCACACCGACCCCGCGCTCGTCCCGAGCGGATCCGCGCCCCGGGCGACCGCGCGGACCGTGATGTCGCGGTCGGTGAGCACGCCGACGACCCGCTGCCCGTCCGCCACCACCACGTCGCCGATGTTCTGGGTGCGCATCAGCTGCGCCGCCTCGACGATCGAGGCGTCCGGGCGTACGGCGACCACGCCCGGAGTCATCACGTCCTTGACGAACTCGGCCATGACCGAGGCCCTCCCTGTCGATCCCGGCCGCCGGGGCACCGCGGACCGGCCGCGGTGCCCCGGCGGGCCGTTACGCGGTCTCCGTCTCCCGGGACCGGGTCAGCGCCTCGGCCAGCTCCTGGACGCTGTTGTAACGGGCCTTGTGCGGCAGCCGCTCCAACGCCTCGATGAGGACGTCGGGCGCGTACCGCCGGTCCAGGGCGCGCATCAGCTCGCGCGGGCCCGCGGGGAACGCCCCGCGGCCCAGGATCCTGGCCAGTTCCAGCCGCACCGACTCCAGTGACGTCGGGCCGCGGCCCGGCGTCACCGGGCCGTGCGCGACCTCGGGGTCGTCGTCGGCGAACGGCTCCGGGTCGTGCCACTCCTCGGTACGGGTGGGGTGCCCGGACCGCAGCAGACCCTGCAGTTCGTGCTTCATCTCGTCGTCGCGGTGGACGCTGAGCCGGTCGCTGCCTCGCTGCATGTCTCCCTCCAGATCCTTCGGGGTGCGCACCGCGTACCCGGGGAGCGGAGGGCGACACGGGAGTTCGGGTGCCGGATCGTCACGGGCCGGGGTTTGGCCGCCGGAAGGCGGGAGACCCGCATCCCACGCCCCCCACGTGCCTCCCGGAAAGGACAGGCCATGGCGGTGCTCGCCGTGCTCATCCCGCCCCTCATGCTCGGCGTGATCCTGATGCTGGGCCGCTACGAGGATGTCGTGCTCCCGCCCGCACCGCCCGAGGCCGAACCGCCCGAACCCCGGTTGGGGAGTTTGGGACGGTGAAACGGGGGCAGGCGCACCTCCAGTGCTTCGGACAGGAGGCACGTCCGTGGAGGCGGCGTCGCGCCGCTCCGGGCGCACCTGTTCCCGACCGGAGCGCCCACCGCGGTGACCGCCCGTCCCCCAGGCCCTGTCGTCACACCCCAGCCCGACCGGCGACGCCCGGCACGCACCCTCCGGAGGGGAGCCCCCCGTCGAGGGTGCTTCGGCGCTTCACGACCGCGCGCACCGGACGTCACCGGGTCCGCCCCCCTCGGGCGGACGACGGGAACGCGACGACAGGACCCGGCCCCGAGGGAGCTGCGACGCACCATGCCGACCCGAGCGACCACGAAACACCCGCACGACGACGCCCCCGACACCGCGGCCGCCTTCCGCCGACTCGCCGCACTGCCCCCGGGCCCGGAGCGGGACGCGCTCCGTGACGAGATCGTCGAGGCCTGGCTCCCCATGGCCGACCGCCTCGCCGGACGCTTCCGCAGCCGCGGAGAGAACCTCGACGACCTGCGCCAGGTCGCCGCGCTCGGCCTGGTCAAGGCCGTCGACCGGTACGACCCCGGGCTGGGCAACGCGTTCGAGAGCTACGCCGTGCCGACCGTCACCGGCGAGATCAAACGGCACTTCCGCGACCACATGTGGACCCTGCACGTGCCGCGCCGGGTCCAGGAGCTGCGCAACCGTGTCCGGCACGCCTCCCAGGACCTGTCCCAGACCACCTCCGGCCGCCGGCCGACCGTGGCCGAGATCGCCGAGCACGCCGATCTGAGCGAGGAGGACGTCCGTACCGGACAGGAGGCGCTGGAGAGCTTCTCCGCGCTGTCCCTGGACGCCGAGCTGCCCGGCAGCGACGACGGCTGCTCGCTCGGCGACGTGCTCGGCGCGCCCGACCCGGCGCTGGACACCGTCATCGACCGCGAGGCCGTCAAGGAACGGCTGGCCGCGCTGCCCGAGCGGGAGCGGGCCATCCTCTACATGAGGTTCTTCGGCGACATGACGCAGAGCGGCATCGCCGAGGAGCTGGGCATCTCGCAGATGCACGTCTCCCGCCTGATCAGCCGCTGCTGCGGCCGGGTACGGGAGCAGGTCATGCGGGACGGGGAGGCGTAGCGCGGGCCCTTCACCCGCCCGGGTGTGTCCGGTCCCGCCAATGGTGTCCGGCGGCGGGCGGCGCGGCGGCGATGGGGCTGTGATGGCTGTGGGGCGTGACCGAACGCCGTGCCCCCGCCGTCGCTCGAAGGAGCCCGCACCATGCGCCGCACCGCCCGTGCCCTGTCCCTCGCCGCCGCCACCGGTGCCGCCCTCGTGGTGCTCGCACCGGCCGCGTCGGCGGGCACCGTTCCGGACGACGGGGCCTCCTGGGGCACCGCCTCCCCCTCGCCCTGCCCGCGGCCGGAGGGGTACGTGGGGGAACCGGACACCGCCCTCGCCCCCGCCGGGCCCGAGGCGGTCGTACCGAAGCGCACGGCGCTGGACGAATTCGAGCCCGAAGCCGAGTTCGGTGCCGGACCGGATGCCGAGTCCGGCACCGACGCCGGCACCGACGCCGAGGCCGGACCCGGCTTCGGGGCGGAGATCCCCGCTCCCCAGGAAAGCGGCCCCGTTGGGTCCGAGGCGGTCGTACCGAAGCGCACGGCGCTGGACGAATTCGAGCCCGAAGCCGAGTTCGGTGCCGGACCGGACGGCGAGTCCGACGCCGACGCCGACGCCGACGCCGACGCCGGACCCGGCTTCGGGGCGGAGATCCCCGCTCCCCAGGAAAGCGACCCCGCCGCCCCGGAGGCCGTCGAACCCAAGGCCCTGAGGCCCGGGCCCACCGGGTCCCGGCCCACCGACCCGAAAGGCACCCCCTGCCCCACCGCCCCCGCGCACCAGGGCGTCCACGCCGGCGCGGGCGGTGCCTTCACCGACTCCGTGCCCGCGCTGGCCGCCGGAGGACTGCTGATCGCGGGCGCGTTCGGCGCCGCCGCGCACCGCGTGTACCGCGACCGCACCACCCGCGCGGACGGCTGACGCCGGCCGCCCCGCGCCGCGTGCGAACGGCGCGCTCCACCCGGCACCCATGGCGCGCGGCACGCTGGGTACTGACTGGCGTGGGCCCGTCGTCCGGCCCCCGCCCGCCCGGCGACACCCGGCGCGCACTCTCTCCGTACGCGCACCGGACGGCGGGGACGTGACGACAGGACCTGGAACACGAGCCGGCGCCGGGCACGGCGCCGGGGAACCGCGTGGAGGTAGGGATGCGGCGGACGGATCCGGAAGGCCACGGCCCCGTCCGGTTCGGGCCGGCGCTCCCCGAGGACGGGCTGCCCGTCCTGCCCGAGCTGTCCGCCGTACTCGCCGCCGCGGCCTCCCGCGCCGACGCCGAACCGGTCGGCGGCGGACCCGCCCTGCTGGACGCGGCCTGCGGTTACGGCGACCGGCGCGGACTGCCCGCCGCCCCCGACCGGGTGGCCGTCGCCCCCGGTGCCCCCGCCCTGCTGGTGGCGCTGACCGCCGCCCTCGGCGGCGACGTCCTGGTGCCCCGGCCCTGCGCCGCCTGGTGGGCCCCTTACGCCCGCCTGCTCGGCCGCCCCGCCTTCCATGTGCCGACCCCGGCCGAGAGCGGCGGCGTCCCCGACCCGTACGCCCTGCTGGAGACCGTGCGCCGGCTACGGGCCGAGGGCAGCGACCCGCGCCTGCTGGTGCTCTCCGTCGCCGACGACCCCACCGCCGGCGTCACCCCGCCCGAGCTGCTGCACGAGACCCTGGAGGCCGCCGTCGGCGAGGGGCTGCACCTGGTCAGCGACGAGACCTGGCGCGACACCCTGCACGACCCGCACGGCACCGTGCTGCTCAGCCCCGCCGAGATGCTGCCCGACCGGGTCACCGTCGTCACCGACCTGGCCGGCGCCCTGCTCCCGCCGGGCTGGCCGGCGGCGGTGGCCCGCTTCCCGGCCGGCGAGGACGGGAACGCCCTCCACGCGCGCGTGCTCGACGTGCTCACCGCGCTCGACGCGCGCGTCGCCTCCCCCGTCGCCGCCGCCGCGGTGTACGCGCTGTCCGAACCCGGGCCGGTCACCGCGCGCGTCGCCGCCGCCGTACGCCTGCACGCGCGCGTGGCCGCCGCCGCGCACCACGCCGTCGTCGCCGCGGGCGCCCTCGCCCGGCCCCCCTGCTGCGGCCGGCACCTGTACGTCGACCTCACCCCCCTGGCCCCCGCGCTCCGCGCGCACGGCATCGGTGACGCCCAGGAGCTGGAGGACTTCCTCACCACCCGGCTCGGCATGCCCGCACCGGGCGGCCACCGCTTCGGCGACGACCTCGAAGCACCGCGCGTACGGCTGTCCACCGCCCCGCTGCTGGGCGACACCCCGGAACTGCGCGCGGAGGGCCTGACGTCACCCGCGCCCCTGGAACTGCCGCGGGTACGGCACGCGTTGAGCAGACTGACAGCGGTCTTCGGCGAACTCCGCGACGACGCCGGGCGAGGGGAGTCCCCCCGATGACGCGACTGCGGGCCGGCCACGCGGACGGCCGGCCCGCAGTCGCGCCCCCGCGCCCCACCCCGGACGGACTCGCCGCCTGCCCCTCGGCGCCGACGACCCCCGCCGATGACCGGCCGACGTCCCCTGCGCCCCGGAGGGGGCGGCGCACGCCGTTCGGCAGCGGGCGGGCCCGCCGCGCGAGCACCCGGGGGACCTTCCCGGCGGGCGGCTCCCGCACCCCGGCCTGACCCGGGCCGCCCCCGGGATCTCACCCGGTGGCCGTTCCCCGCAGTCGCCGCCACAGCCCCGGGGCCACACTGATCAGCACCGTCAGCACGATCGCCGCCAGGACGCCCTGCCACGGCCGGTCGAACAGCGAACCGCCGAGCACCCCGATCAGCTGGTACGTGGCCGCCCAGGCCAGACAGGCCGGCAGATTGCCCCGCACGAAGCGCCGCACCGGCCACTTGGCGACCAGACAGGCCAGCATCACCGGCAGCCGCCCGGCCGGGACCAGCCGGGACAGCACCAGCACCGCCACCCCGTGGTCGGCGAGCTTGTGCTGCGCCTGTGCCAGCCGGTCCTCCGGGGCGCGCTCCCGGATCGCCTCCAGCCAGCGGGAGCCGTTCCTCGACCTCATCCCGCGCCGCCCCAGCCAGTACAGCGCGATGTCCCCGAGGAACGCCGCCAGGGACGCCGTCACGAACACCAGCGCCATCGAGAGCGGCGCCGCCCGGTGGAAGGCGACCACGGCCGCCGAACTGACCAGCGCGCCCGTCGGCACCACCGGCACCAGCGCGCCGATCAGCACCAGCAGGAACAGCGAGGGGTAGCCGACGGCCTGCTGGGTGAACTCGGGCGCCACGGCCGGTACGGAGGCCGACGCGGCCACCGACGACAGGGACGCGCCGGCCGCCCGGCCCAGGGCGGCGGGAAGGATCACCGCGCGACCTCCAGGCGCACGCGCTCCCCGTGCTCCAGCCGGTGCACCGACGCGCCGGGCGCGTGCCGGGCCGCCTGCCGCTCGAACTCGTGTCCCGGCGCGTGGAACTCGTGCGGGCGCACGGCGTCCATCCCGATCGGCCAGTACGTGCCGTAGTGCACCGGCACCGCGCTGGACGCCCCCAGCCGGGCCAGCGCCTCGGCCGCGCGCCCCGCGTCCAGATGGCCCTCGCCCAGGTACGGACCCCAGCCGCCCACCGGGAGCAGCGCCACGTCGACCGGCCCGACCTCCTTGGCCATCTCGTCGAACAGGCCGGTGTCCCCGGCGAAGTACGTCCGCGCCTCGCCCTCCAGGACGTAGCCGAGGGCGGGGGAGCGGTGCGGCCCGACCGGCAGCCGCCGCCCGTCGTGCCGCGCGGGCACGGCCCGTACGACCAGTCCGCCGACCCGCGTCACATCGCCGGGCGCCACCTCGCTCACCCCGAGATGCGTGAGCCGGCGCAGCCCCGGCACCGCGCGTGGTGCGCCCCGGGGCACGAGCAGGCGCGTACCCGGGGCGAGCCGGGCCAGCGACGGCAGGTGCAGATGGTCGGCGTGCAGATGGGAGACCAGGGCCACGTCCGCGTGCCGGGCCTCGGCCGGCGGCACCGCACCGCGCCGGCGCCGCAGATGCGCGAGCCGGCGGGCGAACAGGGGGTCGGTGAGCACACGGGTGTGCGAGTCCTCGATCGTGCAGGTGGCGTGACCCCACCAGGTGACCTCCACCGGCACCTCTTCCGCCCCCTTCGCGCGACTCCCCGAAGCCTACGCGCAGGAGTAGGGTCGGCGGCGAAACCGGAGGTGAGGGGGCGCCATGGGGCCGGTGCGGGTGACGGCGATCGCGAGTCTGACGCCGCTGGAGGAACTGGACGCCGATCCCTTCCTGGTGGACTCCCGCGGCCAGCACGCCATGTGCGCCCGCTGGGCCGCCGAGCACGGCTATGTGGTGGCCCGGGAACTCCTCGTACGGGGACTGCGGCCCGACCACGGTGCGCTGTGGGACGGGGTGCGGCCCGGGGCCGATCTGTTCGTGGCGCCCAGCCTGCGGGTACTGGAACGCGCGCTGTCCTCCGTGGAGGAGTTCACGCGGGAGTGCGCGCGGCGCGGGGTGCGCGTGGAGACGGTCGGCCGCGCGGAACCGTCGTACGACGCGGAGATGAAGGCCCGTGTGCACCGGCGGCTGTCGCTGCCGACGGCCGGGTACGACGGCCGCTGAGCCGCGGACGGCCCGCGCGACCGGGGACGAAACGCCCCGTCCGGCCGTTGTGACAGGGTGGGGAAGGGCCAGGTCGGCCGGGACGTGAGGTGCGCGGGGCGTGGGTGGCGGGCGGTGGCGACGGGTCGCCAGTCAGATCGGGCGGAGTGTCGCCGTGTGGGCGGTCTCCACCCTCACCATGCTGCTGCTCGCGGGCATCCTGCCCGACTTCCGGCTGCGCTCGGCCGACGGCGACAGCGCCACGGACATCGCGGTCACCGCCGCTTTCGGCGCCGGAGCCTTCGGTCTGCTCTCCGCCCTGGTCTGGCCGCTGCTGGTGCGTCTGCTGCTGCTCGTGCCGGCGCTCGTCCTGGGCCTGCTGGTGTTCTTCCTCAACGGCGCCCTGCTGTGGCTGGCGCTGCACGTCACTCCGGTCGAACGCGGCACCGCGGCCCCGGAGACGGCGGTCGTGGTCGCCGCCGTGATGTCCGCCGTCGCCTCCGCCACCGGCGCCGCCCTGGCCGTACGCGACGACGACGCCTACCGCCGCCGCCTCTACCGCCTCGCCGACCGCAGACGGGGCTCCGCCCCGCCCTGCCCCGCCACCCCCGGCACCGTGTTCCTGCAACTCGACGGCGTCGGCCACGACGTGCTGCTGGCCGCCGTCGACAAGGGACTGATGCCCACCGTCGCCCGCTGGCTGGGCACCGGCACCGGCGGGGACCGCCCCTCCCACCGCCTCACCCCCTGGCGCACCGACTGGTCCAGCCAGACCGGCGCCAGCCAGCTCGGCATCCTGCACGGCAGCAACCACGACGTCCCCGCCTTCCGCTGGTACGAGAAGGCCCGCCGCGAGGTCATGGTCTGCAACCGGCCCACCAGCGCCGCCGAACTCCAGGCCCGTGCCATCGAGTACTCCGGCCACGCGGGACTGCTCGCCACCGACGGCGCCAGCCGCGGCAACCTCTTCAGCGGCGGCGCCGGCGAACAGGCCCTGGTGCTCTCCATCGCCACCCGCCGCCGCGGCCCGGCGGCCCGCTCCCGCGCGGGCTACTTCGCCTACTTCTCCGACCCCGCCAACGCCGTGCGCACCGCGCTGTCCTTCGTCGCCGAGGTGGGCCGGGAGATCGGCCAGTCCACCCGGGCCCGGCTGCGGGAGCAGCGCCCGCGCGTCTCGCGCGGCGGGCTCTACCCGTTCGTCCGGGCCTTCGCGACCGTCGTCGAACGGGACGTCGTCGCCGCCGCCGTGACGGGCGACCTGCTGGCCGGCCGCACCGCCGTCTACGCCGACCTGGTCGCCTACGACGAGGTCGCCCACCACTCCGGTCCCACCAGCCGGGACACCGACAAGGTCCTCCAGCGCCTCGACCGCGCCCTCGCCCTGATCGAGAACGTCGCCGAGCACGCCCCCCGCCCCTACCGGATCGTCGTCCTCTCCGACCACGGACAGAGCCCCGGCGAGACCTTCCGCTCCCGCTACGGCCTCACCCTCGGCGACCTGGTGCGGGCCGGCTGCGGACTGCCCGTGCCGCGCCGCGCCGGGCGCACCCACAGCGGCGCCGAGGCCCGCGCCGCCGTCCGCGCGGCGCTGCGCCGGCCCGTCGAGGAGGGCGCCGGGCAGTACCGCCCCTCGCGCGGCTCCGAGCCGATCGTGCTCGCCTCCGGCAACCTGGGCCTGGTCTCCTTCCCGGACGTACCGCACCGGATGACCAAGGAGGAGATCGACGCCCGCCACCCCGCGCTCCTCGCGACCCTCGCCAACCACCCCGGCATCGGCTTCCTCCTCGTCCGCAGCGAACGCCACGGCGGGGTCGTCCTCGGCGCGTACGGTGCGGAGATACCGCTGGACGAGCTGGACGACAACCCCGGCCCGCTGGCCGCGTTCGGCCCCGGCGCCGCCGACGCCGTGCGCCGCACCCACACCTTCCCGCACACCGCCGACATCATGGTCAACTCCTTCCACGACCCCGCCGACGGGGAGGTCCTCGCCTTCGAGGAGCAGATCGGCTCCCACGGCGGCCTCGGCGGCGCCCAGTCCCGCCCCTTCCTGCTCTCCCCCCTCGCGCTGTCCGCACCCGTCCACGACGGAGCGGACCTCACCGGCGCCGAACAGGTCCACCGGGTGCTGCGCCGCTGGCTGACCGAGTCGGACGAGGCGGAATCGCCCGCGGTCCCGGACCAGGAGCGCGCGGCCTGAGCCGGGCCGCGGGGCCGTTGTACGTCCGTACTCTCAAGAGCGGGTGATTGGCAGAAATTTGCGTGGCCACCGTAACCGAAGTGAGTCTGCTGGGCACCCAGCCCGCCCGGAGAGCCTAATCAGCGTGCCGCAGACCCGGGACGGCTGCTCGGCGCTTTGCCCGCCGGACGCGATCACCCGCGATGAGCCGCACTGTCGTTCCTGGGTGCGCTCAACGCAGCCACTTCGCGCGCGCAGCAGGTGTTCTGCTCTGATCTTGTCAGTGGTCCGCCCTTCAGGGGGGTGAAGGCCATCCTTGAGCCGGACCGGAAGTGTTCGCTCCACAGGTACCGGCGGACATGGTTGTCGTACTCCTGACGGAGCCTGCGGGAGCTGACGCCTTTGAGGGAGTTGACCAGTTTGGAGAGCTGGGCTTTCGGCGGGTAGTGCACGAGCAGGTGGGCGTGGTCCTGTTCGTCGTTGAACTGCTTCAGTTCGGCCTCGAAGTCGGTGCAGACCTCCCGCATGATTTTTTCGGTGCGGGTCAGTATGACGTTGGTGAACGCATTCCGCCGGTACTTCGTGACAAAAGTCAAGTAAATGTGCAGGCTATGGACAACGTGGCGACCGGTTCTGACATCGGGATCAGGGTTCCAGCGCGGCGACATAAACCGATGCTAGGTTCTCGATTGTGAGGCAAGGCATCCTGGTCAAGCGGCAGTTCGGGCATCGCGCCCGGCTTTCGCTGTCTCCTGCCGGAATTCGTGCAGCGGATGATCAGGCACACGCGGCCCGCACCCTGTGGAACCTGCTCCACGCGTGGTGGCAGATGATGCCGAAGGAGAAGCGGACTCTCGCGAACGCGGACGCCGCAATCCGCCAGGCCCGCAAGGACATCGACTTCCTGACCGTCCTGCCCGCGCAGGCCGCGCAGACGGTACTCAAGACGTACTTCCAGGCGTGGAAGAACTGCTGGGAGCACCGTGCCGACGCCCCGAACTTCAAGGGTCGCTTCCGTACGGTGATGTCCGTGGACATCCCGCAGGGCCGGGACCTGAACATCACCCGTGTGCACCGCCGCTGGGGCATGGTCAACGTTCCCAAGGTGGGACGGGTCCGCTTCCGGTGGACCAAAGACCTGCCCGTGGGCAAGCGCGCCGACGCGGAGAACCGGATCACCGGGGCCCGGCTGGTCAAGGACGCACTCGGCTGGCACATCGCCTTCCGCGTCCAGACCCTTCAGGACAAGCCCGAACCCCACCCGGGCCCGGACATCGGCATCGACATGGGCGTCACCGTGCCCCTGGCCCTCTCCGACGGCGAAACCTTCGAGCACGGCGAGTGGCTGACACAGAAGGAAAAAGCCAAGCTCCTGCACCTGGAGCAGCGCGCCGCGCAGCGCAAGAAGCACCGCAGATCCGGCGAAAGCACCAGCCGCCGGCTGCACCGCACCTACGACCGGATCGCAGGACTGCGCGCGAAAGCCAAGCGCCGGGCCCTGGACTGGCAGCACCGCACGACCACCGTCATCGCCCGCACCTACGGCACCGTCGTGGTCGAAGCACTCACCATCACGAACATGGTCACATCGGCCAGGGGAACCATCGAGGCACCGGGGAAGAACGTCGCCCAGAAATCCGGACTGAACCGCTCCATCAGCGGGGAGGCATGGGGCCGCACGGTCACCATGCTGACGTACAAGACCGCCCGGCTCGGCGGCACCCTGGTCAAGGTCTCCGCCCCTGGCACCTCTCGACGTTGCTCCGCCTGTGGTCTCACCACACCTGGCAGCCGGGAGTCCCAGGCCGTGTTCGTATGCAAGAACCCGGACTGCGGCTGGTCGGGCAACGCCGACCACAACGCGGCCCGGAACGTCCTGCACCTGTACCGGACGGGCCTCGCGCTCGTCCCGGCTGCCGGGAGGGCAGTCGTCAGGCGCGCCAAGCGCGTCAAGCCTGCTACCGCAAGGTAAGCAGGAATCTCCCGGCCTTCAGCCGGGAGAGCACTTCAATCGCTGATCCTGACCGCCACGCCTCGCCGCATCGGCGACTCTGATCCCGCGGGGCGCGCGGCTGCCGTTCACCGCGAGGGGGCCCGTCTTCCGGGTGAGCTGAGCCGTGATGTGATCGGATGGGGGCGGGCACCCGGTGATCCGGGCGCCCGGACCGAGCACCGCCGGACACACGGCCGGACATTTTCGAAAGGATGCGTCATGGCAGCCACGCGCTCCGCACACACCGTTTGGGAAGGCAGTCTCTTCAAGGGCAGCGGGGTCGTCGCCTTCGACTCCTCCGGCAGCATCGCCGAGCAGCCGGTCACCTGGGCCTCGCGGGCCGAGGAGGCGAACGGGAAGACCAGCCCGGAGGAGCTGATCGCCGCCGCGCACTCCAGCTGCTTCTCGATGGCCCTCTCCAACGGTCTCGACAAGGCCGGCACCCCGCCGACCAAGCTGACCACCTCCGCCGACGTCACCTTCGTGCCCGGTGAGGGCATCACCGGCATCCACCTCACCGTCGAGGGCACCGTCCCCGGCCTGGACGAGGCCGGTTTCGTCGCCGCCGCCGAGGACGCCAAGGTGAACTGCCCCGTCAGCCAGGCACTGAAGGGCACGAACATCACCCTGACGGCGAAGCTCGCCTGACCCGCTCGCCGCACCGCACCACCGCAGGCCGCTCCCTCCCGGGCGGCCTGCGGCACGTCCCGCCCCGGAGCCGCACCACCATGACGCCACGCCCCGCCGTCTCCGCCCACCAGGGAGGATCCGAACGCGCCGCCCCGGCGACCTGGGAGGCGTACCAGGACGCGCTCGCGTCCGGCGCGGAGTACGTCGAGTTCGACGTACGGCGCACGGCGGACGGGGTCTTCGTCGTCCACCACGATCCCCGCGTACGCCGCACCGGCCCGCCGCTGTCCACGCTCACCCACGCCGAGCTGAACGACCGCGCCGGATACCCCGTGCCCGTCGTGGACGAGGTCATGGAGCTGGTCGCCGGGAAGCTCGTCGCCCATCTGGACCTCAAGGAGACCGGCCACGAGCGGGAGCTGATCGACCGCGCGGTCGCCCTGCTCGGCGAGGACGGACTCGTCGCCACCACCCTCGAGGACCGCTCCGTCGCCGCCCTCACCGCCGCCCGCCCGCGCGTGCGCACCGTGCTGTCCCTCGGCCGGGACGGCAAGGACATCGGCCGGGGCCGGCTGGTGCGGACCCGGATCGGCGAGCTGCTGCCCCTGCGCCGCGTCCGCGCCTGCGGCGCCCACGGCGTCGCCGCGCACTGGCGCCTGGCCCGCGCCGGCGTGCTGCGCGAGGCCGCGCGGGGCGGGCTGTTCACCATGGTGTGGACGGTCAACGAGGACGCGGCGCTGCGCGGCTTCCTCGGCGATCCGCGCGTGGACGTGCTGATCACCGACCGTCCCCGCCGTGCCGTGGCCCTGCGCGATCACCCCTCCCGTTGACCGTTGACAACCATCCGCTCAAACTATTGACAACAAGCCGCTCAAGTTTTGTGCTGGAAGTCCGGAGAGGTGCCCTGACGGAAGGGGACAGCGATGGGACGTGCGGTCGGAATCGACCTGGGAACCACGAACTCGGTGGTGGCCGTGCTGGAGGGCGGTGAGCCCACCGTCATCGCCAACGCGGAGGGCGCCCGGACCACCCCCTCGGTGGTGGCCTTCGCCAAGAACGGCGAGGTACTGATCGGCGAGGTCGCCAAACGGCAGGCCGTGACGAACGTCGACCGCACCGCCCGCTCGGTCAAGCGGTACATGGGCGACGCGCACTGGCGCTTCCCCGAGCAGGGCTCCGTCGACGGCACCCGCTACACGGCGCAGGAACTGTCCGCCCGGGTGCTGCAGAAGCTGCGCCGGGACGCCGAGTCCTACCTCGGCGAGGACGTCACCGACGCGGTCATCACCGTACCGGCGTACTTCGACGACACCCAGCGGCAGGCCACCAAGGAGGCCGGGGAGATCGCCGGCCTGAAGGTGCTCAGGATCATCAACGAGCCCACGGCGGCGGCCCTGGCGTACGGCCTGGACAAGGAGAACGACCACACCGTCCTCGTCTTCGACCTGGGCGGCGGCACCTTCGACGTGTCGCTGCTCGACATCGGTGAGGGCGTCATCGAGGTGAAGGCCACCAACGGCGACACCCACCTCGGCGGCGACGACTGGGACCAGCGCGTCGTCGAGTACCTCGCCACACGCTTCAAGGGGCAGTACGGCGTCGACCTGGCGCAGGACAAGATGGCGGTGCAGCGGCTGCGGGAGGCCGCCGAGAAGGCGAAGATCGAGCTGTCCTCGTCCACCGAGACCACCGTCAACCTGCCCTACATCACCGCCTCCGCCGAAGGCCCCCTGCACCTCGACGAGAAGCTCACCCGCGCCCAGTTCCAGGAACTCACCGAGGACCTCCTGGAGCGCTGCAAGAAGCCCTTCCACCAGGCCGTCAAGGACGCCGGCGTGCAGCTCTCCGCCATCGACCACGTCATCCTGGTCGGCGGCTCCACCCGGATGCCCGCCGTCACCGACCTGGTCCGCGAACTCACCGGCAAGGAGCCGCACAAGGGCGTCAACCCCGACGAGGTCGTGGCCCTCGGCGCCGCCCTCCAGGCGGGCGTCCTGCGCGGCGACGTCAAGGACGTGCTCCTCCTCGACGTCACCCCGCTGTCCCTGGGCATCGAGACCAAGGGCGGCATCATGACCCGGCTGATCGAACGCAACACCACGATCCCCACCCGGCGTTCGGAGATCTTCACCACCGCCACCGACAACCAGCCCTCGGTCGGCATCCAGGTCTACCAGGGCGAACGCGAGATCGCCGCCTACAACAAGAAGCTCGGCGTCTTCGACCTCACCGGTCTGCCCCCGGCCCCGCGCGGCGTCCCGCAGATCGAGGTGGCCTTCGACATCGACGCCAACGGGATCATGCACGTCTCCGCCAAGGACCTCGCCACCGGACGCGAACAGAAGATGACCGTCACCGGCGGCTCGGCCCTCCCCAAGGACGACATCGACCGCATGATGCGCGACGCCGAACAGTACGCCGAGGAGGACCGCAAACGCCGCGAGGCCGCCGAGACCCGCAACCAGGCCGAACAACTCGCCTACCAGACCGAGCGGTTCCTGCGGGACAACGGCGACAAGGTGCCCGGCGGGACCAGGGCCGAGGTCGAGTCGGCCGTCGCGGAGGTGAAGCGGCTGCTGGAGCAGGAGTCCTCCGACACGGCCGGACTGCGCGCCGCCGTCGAGAAACTCGCCTCCGTCAGCCAGAAGATGGGCCAGGCGATGTACGCGCAGGCCCAGCAGACCCCCTCGGAGGGCACCGCACAGCACACCTCGCCGCAGGACGACGACGGCGTCGTCGACGCGGAGATCGTCGACGACGACAAGGACACCGGCCGGCGCGAGGACGGCGCGGCCTGACCGCCGTACGCCGCACCGGTCAGGGCTTGCGGGCGACCCCCGCGTACACCGGCACGATGCCCTCCGCCTGCGCCGCCACGTCCTCCGCCTCCGGACGCCACCCGTGTACCGGGATCACTCCCGGGCCCAGCAGTTCGAGCCCGGTGAAGAAGCGGGAGAACGCGGCCAGCGAGCGCGGGTGGAAGGGCGTACCGCCGCGCCGGAAGTGCTCGGCCGCCTGCCCGACGGCCTCGGGGTTCAGATCGGGCGTGACCTGGGAGAGGATCAGGAAGCTGCCCGGCGCGAGCGCGGCCGTGTACCGCTCCAGCAGGCCGTACACGTCGTCGCCGTCCGGGTCGTCGTCCAGGTAGTGGGTCAGCGCCACCAGCGACAGCGCCACGGGCCGGCCGAGGTCCAGCGACTCGGCGGCCCGGCGCAGCAGCGTGTCCGCGTCCCGCACATCGGCGTGCACGTACCGCGTGCTGCCCTCGGCGGTGCCGTGCAGCAGCGCCTCGGCGTGCCGCAGCACGATCGGGTCGTTGTCCGCGTACACCACCCGGGCCTCCGCGGCGACGCCCTGCGCCACCTGGTGCAGATTGGGCTCCGTGGGGATGCCCGTGCCGATGTCCAGGAACTGGCGTATCCCCGCCCCGGCGACGGTGCGCACGGCCCGGTGCATGAACCGGCGGTTGGCCCGCGCCCCGCGTAACACCGTGCCGTCCGCCGCGAGGATCCTCCGCGCCAGTTCCTCGTCGACCGGGTAGTTGTCCTTGCCGCCGAGCCACCAGTCGTAGACCCGGGCCGGATGCGGCCTGCTGGTGTCGATGCGGGCGGGCGCGGCGTCGGATCCGGTCATGGGCGGTCTTCTCCTCATGGGTCGAAAGGATGCGAAGGCCTGCTCGGGCGCGCGGCTCAGTAGTGCTCGCGGCACTCCCGCAGCAGTTTCTCGGTGCGCTGTGCCGAGGCCGCCCGCGCCGTCATGTGGTCCAGGACCTCCAGGTGCGCCGACACCTCCTTGCGGGAGTCCAGGTACAGGGCGCCGGTCAGATACTCGGTGAACACCATGTCCGGCAGCTCCGGCTCGGCGAACCGGAACAGCGAGAACGGCGCGTACGTCCCCGGGTGCGGGCCGTCCGCGAACTCGGCGATCTGCAGCGTGATCCGGTCCCGCGCGGAGTACTCCAGGAGCTTGTCGAGCTGGTCGCGCATCACCCGGCCGTCGACGCTCACCGGACGCCGCAGCACCGTCTCCTCCATCAGCACCCACAGGTGCGGCGGATCGGGGTGCTCCAGCAGCCGCTGGCGCTCCATGCGCAGCGCCACGTGCCGCTCGACCACGTCGGGTCCGATGGTCCCGATCGTCCCGGCCTCCAGCACGGCGCGCGCGTACCCCTCGGTCTGCAGCAGCCCCGGCACGAAGTGCGGCTCGTAGGAGCGGACGATGCGGGCGGCGCCCTCCAGGCTCACGTACATGCTGAACCACTCGGGCAGCACGTCGCCGTACCGCTGCCACCAGCCCGGCCGGTTCGCCTCCTCGGTGAGCTCGACGAACGCGGCGGACTCGGCCTCGGGCACCCCGTAGGCGCTCAGCAGCAGCTGGACGTACGGGATCTTCAGCGCGACCTCGGCGGTCTCCATCCGCCGTACGGTCGCGGGCGCCACCCGCAGGACGCGGGCGGCCTCCTCCCGCGAGAGGCCCGCCGCCTCCCTCAGTTCCTGAAGCCGCCTTCCCAGGACCACCTGGCCCACG
This sequence comes from Streptomyces sp. NPDC014676, assembly GCF_043084105.1. NCBI lineage: Bacteria > Bacillati > Actinomycetota > Actinomycetes > Kitasatosporales > Streptomycetaceae > Streptomyces > Streptomyces sp. NPDC014676. The sequence goes on from NZ_JBIBZI010000013.1 coordinate 47,688, forward strand.
GTGGGTGCGGCCCGCCGCTCACTCACGCCACGCCTCCCCAACGCGCCCGGGCATGCGCTCAGTCTGTCATGTTCTTCCGACACTCTCACGAGTCGCAGGTGACCGCCCTGTTCCACCGGTCCTCCGGTCCTCGCCGCATGACCCGGGAGGCGTACGGCCCGAGAGGCGATCGACCCGGCCCCTACGGGGGACGAAGCGTCAGATCAGCCAGGACCGGAGGTACTCGGCCGTCGCCGGGTCCGCCGGGAGCAGGGTTTCCACGGCCAGCTCGGCGACGGTCACGTCCATGGGCGTGTTGAACGTGGAGATCGACGACACGAACGACAGCGTCCGTCCCGCGTGCTCGATCACCATCGGCAGCGCGAAGTACGCCACGGGACCGGCCGGTTCCTCCGGCCGGCCGGAGGGTTCCTCCGGTACGGGGAACGCCGCCACCTCGTCGTACAGCGCCCGCAGCCGCTCCGAACGGTGCAGGGCGATGTGCCGTCGCATCTGCTCCAGCAGGTGCCCGCGCCACTCCCGCAGATTCCGGATCCGCGGCGCCAGCCCCTGCGGGTGCAGGGTGAGCCGCACCGCGTTCAGCGGCGGCGTCAGCAGGGGCTCCGGGACGCCGTCGAACAACGCCATGACCCCCCGGTTGGCCGCCACGACGTCGTACATCCCGTCCACCACCAGCGCCGGATACGGCTCGAACCCGCTGATCAGCCGCTCGATGCCGTCGCGCACCACCCCCAGCGCGGGATCGTCCAGCGGGGTCTCCGGGTAGTACGGCGCGTAACCGGCCGCCAGCAGCAGCGCGTTGCGCTCCCGCATCGGCACGTCCAGGTGCTCGGCCAGCCGCAGCACCATCTCCTCGCTGGGCCGGGAGCGGCCGGTCTCGATGAAACTGATGTGCCGGGCGGAGGAGCCGGCGCGCAGGGCCAGCTCCAACTGGCTGACCCGCCGCCGCTCCCGCCAGGCGCGCAGCAGCGGACCCACGCCCCCGGTGCGGGAAGCGGTACCGGACGTGACAGTGGTCATGCCAGGACGGTAATCGAGAAACGGCCGTACCGGGGCGCCGCCCGCTTCCGGCCGGGGCCCCGGGAAGCCTTCTGTGGCAGCCTGGGAGTCCCGCACGAGATCACGGGATCACGAGACCCGAACCGGCGAAGGAGCGCAGCCCATGCCCGTCGAACCGCTGTCGCAGAAGGAGATCGAGGAGCGGCTGGCCGAGCTGCCGGGCTGGTCGCTCGACGGTGACCGGCTCACCCGCTCCTACCGGCTCGGCTCGCACGTCGCGGCGACGGCGATGGTCGTCCACATCGCCCAGGTGCAGGAGGAGCTCGACCACCACTCCGACCTCACCCTCGGCTACAACACGGTGACCCTGTCCGTGCACACCCACAGCGCGGGCGGCGCCGTCACCGAGAAGGATTTCGAGCTCGCCCGCAGGGTGGAGGACCTGGCCCCCGGCCACGGTGCACACTGAGGCGCGTGCTGGACTACGACGAGGAAGCGGAACGGTACGACGTCCTGCGCGGCGGGGAACCCCGGGCGGCGGCCGCCGCGGAGGCCGTGCTGAGCCTGGTACCGGCGTCGGCGCGGGAGCTGCTGGACGTGGCGTGCGGCACCGGCATCGTGACCCGGCGGCTGGCCGCCGCCCGTGCCGGTCTGCGGGTGACCGGCGCCGACCTCTCCGAGGCGATGACCCGGATGGCCGTCGCCCGTCTGCCGGGCGCGGTGGTCCGCGCGGACAGCCGCCGACTGCCCTTCGGGGACGCCCGGTTCGACGCCGTGGCCAGTGTGTGGCTGCTGCACCTGTTGGCGGGACCCGAGGACGTACGGGCGGTCGTCGCCGAGTGCGCCCGCGTGCTGCGGCCCGGCGGGGTGTACGTCACCACCGTCCACAAGGGTGCCTCGCACAACGTCGGCAGCGACATCGACGCGGTCCTCGCGGCCCGTCCGCGCAGCCCGGTCCCCGACGGCCCCGACACCGTCGACGCCTGCGCCGCGGCCCACGGTCTGCTGCCCGCGGGGGAGGCCCGCTTCCGGGGGCACGGGCAGGGCCGCAGCCCCCGCCGCACCATCGACGACCTGCGACGCGGCTGGTTCGTCACCCTGCCGCCGGGTGAACCGGTCGCCGAGGAGTTCGCCGCCCGGCTGGCCGAGCTCCCCGACCAGGACCGGCCCCGCCCCGACCCGGTGTTCACTCTCCGGGCGTACCGGAAGCGGGAGGACGGCAACCCGGAGCACCCCGGCGGCGACTGAGGGGCGGAACCCATCCGTCCCCCCAGGAGGTCCGTCCCGTGACCCACCCCCACAGGCACCGCGGACGCCGTCTCGCCCTGCCCGCGGCACTCGCCGCGGCGGCGCTGGCCGGCGCCGGTCTGACCGCGCTGTCGGAGGCGCCCGCCGAGGCCGCCACCGCACGGCAGGTCGAGAAGCTGGACCGCGGCGTCGTCAGCGTGTACACCGGCAGCGGCAACCTGGTCGGCTGGCGCTGGCTCGGCACCGACCCGGACAGCGTCGCCTTCAACGTCTACCGGGCCGGCACCAAGGTCAACTCCAGCCCGATCACCGGCTCCACGACGTTCTTCCACCCCGGCGCGCCCTCGCACGCCGACTACACCGTCCGCGCGGTGGTGAACGGCACCGAGCAGGGCGACTCGGTGCACGCCATCCAGTTCCGCACCGGTTACAAGGACGTGCCGATCAGCGCCCCGTCCGGCGGCACCACCCCCGACGGCGTCTCGTACACCTACGAGGCCAACGACGCCTCCGTCGGCGACCTCGACGGCGACGGCGCCCTCGACATCGTGCTCAAGTGGCAGCCCACCAACGCCAAGGACAACTCCCAGTCCGGCTACACCGGCAACACGATCGTCGACGGGATCAAGCTGGACGGCACCCGGCTGTGGCGCGTCGACCTGGGCCGCAACATCCGCTCCGGCGCCCACTACACGCAGTTCCAGGTGTACGACTACGACGGCGACGGCAGGGCCGAGGTCGCCATGAAGACCGCCGACGGCACGAAGGACGGCACCGGCGCGGTCATCGGCAGTTCCTCCGCCGACCACCGCGACTCCAGCGGGTACGTCCTGTCCGGCCCCGAGTACCTGACGATGTTCGACGGGCAGACCGGCAGGGCGATGGGCACCGTCGACTACGTCCCGGCCCGCGGCACCGTCTCCTCCTGGGGCGACTCCTACGGCAACCGCGTCGACCGCTTCCTCGCCGGCACCGCGTACCTGGACGGCGCCCGCCCCTCCCTGATCATGGCGCGCGGCTACTACACGCGCACGGTGATCGCGGCCTGGGACTGGCGGGGCGGCCGGTTCACCCGCCGCTGGACCTTCGACACCGACTCCTCCACCAACAGCGGCAAGGGGTACGACGGTCAGGGCTCCCACGCCCTCTCCGTCGGCGACGTCGACAACGACGGCCGGGACGAGATCGTCTACGGCTCGATGGCCGTCGACGACAACGGCAACGGCCTGTGGACCACCAGGACCGGCCACGGCGACGCCCAGCACCTCGGCGACCTCGACCCGTCGACGTCCGGCCTGGAGTACTACAAGGTCTCCGAGTCCACGAGCCGGCCCGCCGCGCTGTACATCGACCCCGCGAACGGCACGGTCCGCTGGAAGCTCTCCGCCTGCTGCGACAACGGCCGCGGGGTCGCGGGGGACATCTGGTCCGGCAACTCCGGCCCGGAGATGTGGTCCTCCTCCGACGGCGGCATCCGTGACGAGGGCGGCGCCACCAAGGGCCGCAAGCCCTCCTCCGCCAACTTCCTGTCCTGGTGGGACGGCGACCCGGTCCGCGAACTCCTCGACGGCACCCACGTCGACAAGTACGGCACGTCCTCCGACACCCGCCTGCTGACCGGCTCGGGCGTCTCCTCGAACAACGGCACCAAGGCCACCCCGGTCCTGTCCGGTGACATCCTGGGCGACTGGCGCGAGGAGGTCGTCTGGCGCACCGGCGACAACAAGAACCTGCGCATCTACTCCACCCCCCACGACACGGACCGCCGCATCACCACCCTCCTCCACGACACCCTCTACCGCACGTCCCTGGCCTGGCAGAACACCGCCTACAACCAGCCCCCGCACACCGGCTTCTTCATCGGCGCGGACATGCCGACACCGCCGAGGCCGGCGGTGTTCACGCCCTGACGTCCGGCGGGGGAGAACCGTGTGACGCTTCTGGGGCGTGCCGGGAACCACGGCCTGTTCCCGGCACGCCCCTGCCGACTCCGGCAGGGCCGCCGCTCGAGACGGCCGCCCGGCGGCCGGGTGCGCTGTCGTGGTGCGGGCACTGGTCCGCAGCGAAGCGTCGGCCGACAAGGCCGCGGCCCTCGGCGCGCATCCGGTGCGGGGCGAGTTGACCGAGCCGGCCGGCTGGCAGGACGCGGCGGCAGGCAGCGACGTACTGTTCCACCTCGCCGCCGACGCAGGTGCCGCCGTTCCGGCTCCGCGTGGCGGCCTCGCCGACCGGGCCGGAACGGGGCGGGCACGAGAAAGATAGGGTGCGGTCGCGTGATGCGTCTTGCGGTTCTCGGTCCTGTCCGTGCGTGGCGGCGGGACGAGGAGATCGATCTCGGTTCTCCACAGCAGCGTGGACTGCTCGCGCTGCTGCTTCTGCATGAAGGGCGCCCCGTGGCGACCGAGGCGATCGTGGAGGCCTTGTGGGGTGAGCACGGGCCTCGCGGCGCTCGGGGCACCGTTCGCACGTACGTCTATCGTCTGCGCCCGATTCTCGGCGACATGGCGGTCATCGAATCGACCGGCAGTGGTTACTGTCTCACGGTTCGTGACGGGACCCTCGACCTGAGGAGGTTTCGGGAGCTGGCCGCGCGGGCTCACCGGGCACGCCGTGACGGCGCCGCGGCGCGTGCCGCCGACCTCCTGCGTCAGGCCCTCGGCACATGGCAGGGACCGGCCCTGTCGGGTGTCCGGGGCCCCTTCTTCGAGCTCGAGCGTGATCGGCTGGAGGAGCTGAGGCTGGCCGCCCTGGAGGAGGTTTTCGATCTCGAGCTGGAGGCCGGCGGGCAGTCCGATCTGACGTCCGAGATCCGGGCAGCCGTGAGGGAGCACCCGCTGCGGGAGCGGCTGCACGAACAGCTCATGCTGTCGTTGTTCCGTGCCGGCCGCCGCGCCGAGGCTCTGGCCGCCTTCCAGCACACACGGCGGCTTCTGCGGGAAGAGCTGGGTGTGGACCCCGGGCCCGCACTTCGCTCTCTGCACAGCCGTATCCTGCGCGAGGCCGAGGACGCGCCCGCCCCCGCGGGCCGCGAGCTGTCCTCGCCCCTCGCGCCCGCGCCGGTTCCGGCTCAGCTCCCGGCCGACCTGGCGGTGTTCACCGGACGCCGCGCGGAGATCGCGGAGCTGTCCTCGACACTGCGTGATGCCGCGCACGCTCCGGTCGTCGGCATCACCGGCCTGGGCGGGATGGGCAAGACGGCGCTCGCCGTCCACGTCGCGCACACCCGGCGGCATCTGTTTCCCGACGGGCAACTCTTCGCCGACCTCGGCGGCTTCAAGGATCCGGTCGGCCCGCTGGACGTACTCGGCCGGTTCCTGCGTGCGGTCGGGGTGTCGCGGCTGCCGGCATCGCTGGACGAACGTGCCGCGTTGTGGCGTACGACGGTGTCCGGCCGTCGCCTGCTGATCGTCCTGGACGCGGCGACCAGCGGTGAGCAGGTGCGCCCCCTGCTGCCGGCCTCCCCGGGCTGTGCCGTCGTCATGACCGGTCCGCGCCGCATCATCGACCTGCCCGGCATCCCCTGGCTGCGTCTCGGCGTCCTGCGGCCCCAGGACGCGTTGCACCTGCTCGCCGCCATCTCCGGGACCCGGCGGGTGTTCGCGGAGCGGGAAGCGGCCAGTCGCCTGGTGCAGGCCTGCTCCTACCAGCCGCTCTCGGTGCATGTGGCGGCCGCCCGGCTGGATGCCCGGCCGTCGTGGACGATCGACCAGATCCTGGCCCAGCTCGAAGACGATCTGCGCCTGCCGGTCGTCATGCACGAGGACTGCAAGATCGTCGACAGACCGTTCCGTGAGGCCCAGGCACGCATGGACACCTTCCACCGCGACGCCTTCCACCTCACCGCCGTTCCCGACTGCGGCCGGCTGGACGCCGCCATGGCTGCGGCCGTGCTCGACCTGCCCGTCAGCGAAGCCACTGCCGTCATGGAAGCCCTCGTCGACGCTCATGTGGTGGAGACCGGCGAGAACGGCGGCTACCACTTCCTCGGGCTCGTCAAGGCGTTCGCGCGACGCCAGGCCCTCAACGGGCTGGGACACGAGCACTGCCAGCAAGCGCTGCACCGGCTGCTGCATCACTGCCTGACCGGCAAGAACACGGTCGGTGAGAAGGACCTGCGCGCGGTACTGGACCAGATCACCGATCTTCCGGACGCTCTCGCGGACAGGGTGTCGCTCTCGCTGCCCTGATTCCCGCAGCGGCCGCGCGAGGCGACGCACCCGCACAACCCCCGCGTCACCCGCGGTGAGAACGCACGGAAGACCACCTGCGTCCCGTGGGTGAAACGCCTCGTCGACGCGCCGTCGACGCCACGTCGACAGGCGCTCGATGCAATGCGCACATGCTCGATTCACTCACGCGCGCCGGTTTGGCAGCGCAGATCACCGGGCCCGTACTCGGACCGGAAGACGAAGGGTTCGCCGACGAGTGCGCGCCCTTCAACCTTGCCGTGACCCATCACCCTTGCGTCGTGGTCGGAGCCGCGAACAGCACCGACGTGCAGGTCGCCGTTGGCTTCGCCGCCGAGCGGCGTCTGCCGGTCGCCGTCATGGCCACCGGCCACCAGGCGACGATCCCGGCCGACGACGCGGTCCTCATCACCACGCACCGCATGGCGCAGGTGAGCATCGACCCCGCAGCCCGCACAGCCCGCGTGACGGCGGGAGCCCGCTGGCAGCAAGTGATCGACGCGGCGACCCCGTTCGGGCTCGCCCCGCTCAACGGCTCCTCCCCGCTCGTCGGAGTCGTCGGCTACACCCTCGGCGGGGGCTTGAGCCCCACCATGGGCCGTGCTCACGGATGGGCGGCCGACCACGTCACCTCGCTGGAGGTGGTGACGGCCGACGGCGAGTTGCGCCATGTCGACGCCGCCTCGGAACCCGACCTGTTCTGGGCGCTGCGCGGCGGCAAGAGCAACTTCGGTGTCGTCACCGCCATGGAGTTCGCGCTCTTCCCGGTGAAAGAGCTGTGGGCGGGCGGCCTCTTCTTCGACGGCGCCGACGCGGCAGCCGTCCTGCACGCCTACGCCCAGGTCACGGCCGCGGCCCCGGACGAGTTGAGCTCATCGATCGCCCTGCTGCGCCTGCCGGCCCTGCCCGGCGTGCCCCCGTTCCTCGCCGGCCGGTTCGCCGTGCACGTCCGCATCTCCTCCCTCGGCCCGGAAGCCGAAGCCGCCCGGCTGGTCGCGCCGCTGCGGGCGGCCGCACCTGTCCTCGCGGACACGCTGGGTCCGATGCCGTACGCGTCCTTCGCCCAGATCCACAACGACCCGGCGGACCCGGCACCGTTCATGGAACGTACCGTGATGCTGCGCTCACTGACCGCCGAAGCCGTTGAGGAGATCCTGACCGCCGCGGGCCCGACGGCCGACTGCCCGGTGCACTTCGTCGAGTTGCGTCACCTCGGCGGCGCCCTGGCCCACGCCGCGGACAACGCCGTCGGACACCGGGACGCCCGGTTCGCCCTCTGGGTCGTCGGTGTCGGCGCACCCGATGCGTTCACCGCGATGAACGCCTACGCCGACGAGCTTCTGCGGCGGATGCGCCCCTGGTCCACCGGCGGCCGCTACCTGAACTTCATGGCCGCCCAGGACACCGGCGTCTCCGACGTGAGCGCCGCCTACGACGAAGCCGACTACCACCGGCTCCGAGGCATCAAGAGGCGCTTCGACCCGGACAACGTCTTCCGCCTGAACCACAACATTCCCCCCGAGGAGCGCCCGATGTCCGACGACAAGCTGCAGCTCTTGACCGACCACGCCGCGATCGCCGACACACTGCACCGCTACACCGCGGGACTCGACCACGGCGACGCCGATCTGCTCGCTTCGTCACTGACCGAGGACGCCCTGGTCGACCTGACACCGGCCACGAGCAAGATCGGTCTCGACTTCCCCGCGCTCAAGCCGCGCGACACCGTCGTGGGAGCGCTCATCCCGGCGGTCGGCCCGCTCGACACCAGCCACGTGATCAGCAACATCCGCGCCACCGTCGACGGCGACACCGCCCACGTGTACTGCTATGCGATGGCTCAGCACTACCTGCCGCAGGAAGGCCCCAAGCCGGACCGGACCCGGCACGCACTGATGATGAACCGCTACGACGCGGACCTGACGCGCGACGGAAGCACCTGGCGCATCAGCCGGCTGACGATCGACAACGCCTGGTTCGAGGGCGACGAGACCGTCCTGCTTCCCGGCGACTGATCCCAGGGTGGGACGGTCCCACCGGGGTGGCCCCCTCCACCCGCAGGGCGCCACCCCGGTGCTGCCGGGCCCCACCCACACTGCCGCGGATGCGGGCCGCACCCGCTTGACTCACGAAACCGCCGCCGACGGGCCGGCTACCCCCAGGCCTTCAACGCCCGCACTCCACGATCCATTTGGGAGCGTTCCGAGTGTCCACCACCCCCGATGAGCCCCACCCTCCTCAGTACTCACATCCCGACAGCGTCCAGGAACGACTCAAGGCCCTCCTGCGGGACTTCCGCCACGGCGTGTGGCAGCCGACCGGCCTCGAACATCGCCTGGCCGAGCTTCTCGCCCGGTCGGCCGCCGGGACCGGATCGCTCAGCGCGGTCGGCATCCGGGCCGCGATAAGGGAGGGCTCGATGACGGCCATCCACGAGAACGGCGGACGTTTCGTCACCCTGCTGGCCGACCTGCTGCCGCTGGTCGAGAAGCCCGACGCAGCCGCGCCGCACACTGCCGGCCTGGCGCTGGACCTCGTCGAGACGGTCACACGGGCGGTACCGCACCGACAGGCTGCTCCTCCGCCGGAAGCGTGCCCCGGTCCGGGCCCGGCAGGCAACCATCGGAGTGAAACACCACCCGCGCACCGCTCACCGCGTCTTCGCGAGGACAACAGACGGTTGCGCGTGGACGCGGCACGCAATCACGCCCGCCTGCTCGACGCCGCGGCACGGATAGCGCGGGAGCATGGGCTGAAGCACCTCACCATGGAAGCGGTGGCCACCGCGGCAGGTGTCGGCAAAGGCACCGTCTTCCGGCGGTTCGGCGACCGCACAGGTCTGTTGCAAGCCCTGCTGCAGCGTTCCGAGGACACCTTCCAGGCCGCTCACCTCAGCGGCTTGGACCAAGCAGAGGGCCGTGACAAGGCCATCGAGCAGCTTCGCGCATTCGGAGTGGCCGCCATACGGCGCTATGCCCAGGAGATGGAGCTCCAGACAGCCGCCGAGCCCGCCCCCGACCAGCGCTACCGGCGCGCACCTCGCCGCTCGTACCACGAGCGGATCAGCGTCCTGCTCGGCCTGGCCGCACCGGAAGCAGACGCGGAACTGTTCGGCCACGCGCTGCTGGGCTACCTGGAGCCCGCTCTTCTCCGGCATCTGAGCGACCAGTGCGACCTACCGCTGCGACGACTGGAAAGCGGCTGGCTCGAACTGGTCTCCCGGCTCACCCAGGAGGCCACAGCTCCACACGACGTGACCTGAGGACCGCCGGCGGTGACGACGAGGGCCTTGTCCACGAGGGGGCCTACGTCTTCTCCGGAGGAGGATGCCGGCGAGGGCGGGGGAGGAGGAGGCCCTCATCGCGGGACGAGCCGGGTCCGGCCGTGCGGACGGTGAGGGCAAGGCCGGGGGCGGGTGAGGGCGTCGGAGCCGTCGGCTGCCTGGACCGGGTTCAGCAGGTGGGCGCGTTCGGCGCGCGGGCGGCGGACCGCCGGCCTTCGACCGCGAGGCGTACAAGCGGCGCAACACCGTCGAGCGGTGCGTCAGCCGCCTGAAGCAGTGGCGCGGCATCGCCACCCGCTACGAGAAGACCGCGACCATCCACCTCGCCGGGGCTCACATCACGGGCGTCTTCCTCCGGTCCGCCCGCTGATCCAGACGAAACCGCCTAGTACACCTGACGTACGTCGTCCGGGTGATCGGGCCGGATGCGGGCGTAGGACGACGGTTTCCCGGCGTCCGGGACCGATGAACAGGGCATTCTCCTGTCCGTCGCCCCGCTCGGACGGTCGGACCGTGGTGCGTGTGCCCGGGAAGGGCGGCACCGTCTCCCCGCGGTCCCGGCGGACGACCGGAATGACGGGGAGTCATGTGAACGCCTCAGAGGTGAGGGCGCTGCTCGATCAGCAGCGGTACGCGGAACTGGTGAGAGCGGTCGGAGGGACCGCGCGCCGGCCGGTCCCGGACGGCTGGGACGAGGAGGTGTGGACGCTCCTGCTCCGGTGCCGGCTGGAGCAGGGCCTGATCCGTGAGGCGGGCGTCCTGGTCGACGACGCGCGGGGACGGTTCGCCCCGGACGGCGTCGCCGATCTGTGGAGCCGCTTGACCGAGGTCTACAGAAGCAGGGCGGCGCTCACCCCCCGGGCGCTGGACGCGTTCGTCGCACACTGCGAGCGGGCCGCCGCCCGCGGGGCCTCGGCACCGGGCCTGCTGGCCGGTGACCTCCGCGCGCAGGGCCTGGCACTGCGGTTCCTGCTCTCAGGTCAGGAACCCGGCCGGCGCACGGCCGTGGCCGACGCATGGGAGTCCGCGGCGGACGCCTACTTCGACGCCGGTATGCCCGGCGACGCCGACCGGGCCGTACGCAGGGCCGCGTCGTTCCTGCGCGGGAACCCGGGAGCCGACCCCGCCCGGGCACGTGATCTGCTGGCGGTCGCCCTGGAAGCGGCGCAGCGGCGGGGTGACGGCCTGTCGGCCGCCGAATCGGCGTTCGCGCTGGCGGAACTGGACCTCGAGGTCTGGTTCGCCACCGACTTCGGGAAGCCGCGGGGACGGGAGCCCGAGCCGCTCGTGGCCGCCCTCGAGAACGCGGCGGCGCGGATCACCGCGGCCGGCGGCCGCCTCGGCGAACCACGGGCGTACCTGGCCCTGGGGCACCTGTGCCTGAACCACGGGGTGCCCGACGGCGTCGCCCTCACCGAGAAGGCCGCGAACGGTTTCCGGGAGGCGCGGGTACCGGCCCAGGAGCTGAGCGCGTGGCAGGCGCTGTCCCAGTGGCACGTCCACCACGGCGATGCGGAGGCGCGGAAGAACGCCGATGAGGAGGCGGCCGGCCTGACCCGGCTCATCGGGCATCCCCTCGCCGACGACGCGCGGGCGATCGGCGAGGCGGACACCGCCTTCCGAGCCGGCGACCGCGGACGCGCCGACATCCTCACCGCACGGCGGGTGCCCCCGGAGGCGGGGGAGTTCGTCGGGCAGGCGGTCGTGCGCGCGTCGGTGCTCTCGGCGATGGGCCTCAGGGACGAGGCCGTGCCGCTGCTGCGGGAGATCGACCGTGAACTGCGGGACCGCCCGGCGCCGGCCGGTCTGCTGCCCGAGGTGTCGCTGTCACTGGCCGGGCTGCTGGCCGATTCCGACGGACCGGCGGCCTGCGTACACCTGGAGCGGGGTGCCGCCGCGGCCCGCCGACTGGGTCTTCCCGTGGACGAGGCGCGCTGCCTGGCCCTCGAGGCGTGGGTGGCGGTACTGGCCCGCAGACGCGGCGGGACCACGCTCCTCTCCCCCGAGGAGACAGCCGGCCTCTTCGACCGGGCCACAGCGCTGCTGGAGCCCCTGACGACCCTGGACGCCCGCGTCCACCTGGTGTCGGTGCACCAGCAGCGCGGGCAGGCGGCCTTCTTCACCCAGGACTGGGAGGAGTGCGGGACGTCGCTGAGCCGGGCCGAGGACCTGTGCCGGACCCTCGGCCTCGGCCCCCAACTGGCCTTCACCCTCAGCTACCAGGCCCTGGTGCTGATGGACAGGGCCCGCCACGGCGGTGGGGCCGCGCTGTACGAGGACGCCGACCGGTGCCTCGCCGAGGTCCAGGGGCTGCTGGCCACCGCGGGCCTGCGCCCGGAGATCTGGCGGGTCCTGTTCCACCGCGGCATCTGCGCCCTGGAGACGGGAGATCGCTACGCGTCCACCGAGAGGGACCGCGCCCGCCACTGGTCCCGGGCGGACACCCTGCTCGACGAGGCCGCCCGAGAGGTCGACCGGCTGCGGGCAGCAGCGGCGACCGCGGACACGACCGCGCTGCGGACCCAGCACGTACGCATCGCCCTGGCCGGCGACACCTCGGAGATCTACCGTCTCGGTTTTGAACTGCACTGGTACCGCAGGGCCGACGCGGCCAAGGCCCTGGGATGGCTGGAGCGGTCCAAGTCCCGGGCCCTGCTGGACGGACTCGGCGAGCTCACGCCCCCCGAACCCGTCCTGAGACGGGTCCCCGAACTCGCACGGGAACAGGACCTGCGGAAGCGGCCGGCGGCCACCGACGCGGAGGAACTGGCCCTGCGCCGGGAGATCGACGGACTTCTCGCCACGATGCGCACGGGCCCGATGGCCGGCTACGCGCGCGCCAAGTCCGTCGAGCCGCCGGCCTACGAGGCGCTGCGTGCCGCACTCGGCAGGGAACAGCGGCACACCGCCGGGCGGCGGATCGTCGTGGCCGAGTACCGGTGCGGCCCGACGGGAACCCTGCTGTTCGCCCTGCGCGCCGACTGGGCCGCGCCGCGGGTGGAGACCGTCGCGGTCGACCACGCGCGGTTGTCCCGCTACGCCGCCCAGTACTTCCGCCGCCCCGGCGGGGTCCGCCTGATGATGCAGGACCTCGCCGACGGAGGGGAGCGCGACTGGCACTCCTTCTCCTCCCTCGTCGCCCCCCTGGCCGACTGGGCCTCACCCGGGGACATCCTGTACCTCGTACCGCACGGAATCCTCCACGACCTGCCGCTGCACACACTCCCCGTCGCGGGTGAGCCGCTGCTGTTGCGCAATCCGGTGTGCTACAGCCCGAGCAGCGCCGTGCTGCTCGACCTCCTGAACCGGACGACGCGGGGGGAGCGGACACGAGCGGGGGCGCGATCGGTCTTCGGTGACTCGCGGTCCGACCTCCCGAGGTCGGCCGAGGAGGCCGGAGCCGTGGCCCGGCTCCTTTCGGTCCGGGAGAGGCTGGGGGCCGAGGTGACGACGGCGCGCGTACTGGACGCGCTCGACGCGTGCGCGCTGGTGCATCTGGCGGGGCACGGACACCTCTCGACCGGGGACGGCTTCGAACGGGGCATGGACATGGCCGACGGTGTCCTGCGCGCCTCCGACCTCGTGGGCCGCCGTGTCGGGGCCGGTGCCGTGGTGCTCAGCGGCTGCGAGACAGGCGTGAACGAGCAGCGGACCGGGGACGAACCGGTGGGGCTCACGCGCGCCCTGTTCCTGGGCGGGTGCAGGTCGGTCGTGGTGAGCCAGTGGAAGGTGGCGGACAGGTCCGCGGCCGTGCTGCTCACCGCGTTCCACCGGGAGCTGGCGGAGGGCTTCGGCTGCGCGGACGCGCTCCACCACGCCGCACGGGCCGTGGCGGGCACGCCACCGCACCGCCGGCACTTCTACCACTGGGGCGCGTTCGTGGCCGTCGGTGACTGGCGATGAAGGAGGAACGGGTGGGGAACGGACAGGACACGGGAGCCGGCGAACACGTCGTCGACTACACCATGGACATCGACGAAGCGGCGCTGGAAGAGCGTGCCGAACCGGTCGCCGTGGACCGGACGGTCAGGCTGCTGGCACGGGAGAACAGGTTCGCCCTGCGAGCCGGGCCCGCCTCCTGGAACCCGCTCGGCAACGGCCAGGGGGTCGCGGTCGACATCTCGCTGCGGTGTGTCGCCCACCGGCACCCGGAGTGCCGATTGCGCTGGGTGAGAGTGAGCGTGGACGTCTCCGGCAGTGACGGCACGGTCCTCGACCTCAGTCCCAAGGACGAGGTGGCCACCGACCCGGTCAGAGTGATCACCCGCTACGGCGGCGGCCTGTCCCTTCAGACCGAGATCGTCCCCCTGGGACCGGAGGTCACCGTCGAACGGGCCAGGGAACAGGACGTGTTCTTCCCCCGGCTCACCTCGTCCGGCCCCATGTTCGCCGCGGCCTGGTGGGACTTCCTCCAGGTCGGGGAGGCACCTTTGCACGTCGACCGCACCCTGCGTCTTCTGGCCGGCCTGCCCGACGGCGCCACGCAGGCCCACCTCCACACCACCCTGCGCGCGGGCGTCTCGGCCCGGGGAGCCCTCGGCACCGTGCCCCTCGTCGGCCGCCGAAAGGTGAGGCTGGACGCCCAGGGCACGTTCGAGGACCTGTAGAAGCGCCACCCGCTCGGTGGCCCCGGCCCCTTCGCCCGCCCGTACCCGGTACAGGCGGGCGTCCGGCCCGCGGGTCACGGCCTCGGTGAACCGGCCGTCCGTGCATCGGGGCTCCTTCGCTGTCGCCGGTGGGGGCCCGGTCGTCATCCCCCACCGGCGGTCCTCAGCGCACCGCGCAGGTCTGTCCGCCCAGTTCGAAGACGGTCGGCGCGGAGTTCGTCGCGGACCGGGTCGCCGTGAAGCCGAAGGCGACCGACGAGCCCGCCGCCACCGTGCCGTTCCAGTCGGTGTTGCGTACCGTCACCGCCGGACCGGACTGGGCGGGGGACCCGTTCCAGAGCTGGGAGATCTTCTGGCCGTCGGTGAAGGACCAGGTCAGGGACCAGCCGTTCCAGGTGGCCGGGCCCGTGTTGGTGAGCCGGACGTCGGCCTGGAAGCCGTCGCCCCACTGGTTGGTGATCTTGTAGGTCACCGTGCAGGCGCCCGACGGACCGGGCTCCTCCGGGTCCGTGCCGCCGCCGGTGTCCGAGGTGTCGCCGTAGACGACACCGCGGCCGTTGGTCGCCACGTAGACCCGGCCGTAGACCCGCGGGTCACCGGTGATGGCCGCGCCCGTCCAGCCCCACTGGTGGGCGTCGTCGTTGATCCGGGTCCAGGTCGCGCCCCGGTCCGTGGAGCGGAAGATGCCGCGTATGCCGCCGATCTCCGCGCTGGTGAAGAGCGTCTGGTACGAGGCGCCCGGCGCCGCCTTGCCGAAGCCGACGGTGTCGGCCTCGTCGACGTTCGACAGCTTGGTGAAGGTCGCGCCCGAGTCCGTGGAGTGCCACAGGCCGTACGGCCCGTCGCTCGCCCCGCCCGCCAGCCACACGTCGCCCTTCGCACCCGGGAGTGCCTTGAAGCGCACGCTGTCACCGGCCGGGAGCCCCGTCGCCGCCGACGCCGTGAACGTCGCGCCGCCGTCCGTACTGACGTAGAACTTGCCGGACTTGAAGCCGTAGAACGTCTTCGGGTCCACCCGGTCGGACTCGACGACCGCCCCCGCCGGGATGCCGCTCGACGCCGACCAGGACGTGCCGAAACCGGTCGCGTAGTGCACGCCGGCGCCCTGCGGGCTCCACACGAACCGGCTGCCGTCGGCCGCCGCCGCGACCGTCCCGCCGCCGCTCACGCCCGAAGGGTCGGTGCCCGCGAACCAGTTGGCGCCGTTGTCGGTCGAGAACGCGATGTGCGGACCGGAGTCCAGGTTGCCGGCCCGTACCACCGTGTTGGGGTTGGACTCGGCGAAGTCGAGGCTGGTCGTCGAGGTGAAGTTCGGCTGGGTGAACATCATCGGCGGCACCTTGGTCAGGTCCGTGTGCCGGAAGCCGCCGACGTCACCGAGCGCGCTGATCAGCGGGGCGCCGGACGGGGGAGAGATCAGGTCGTTGACGGCCGTCTCCTCCAGGCCGCGCACCATCGGGGTGATGGTGAACTTCGACCCGGAGTCCCAGTTCCCCAGGTTCTCCGTGCCGTAGACCGTCGCGCCCGTCCCGTACATCATCCGGTCGGAGTCGAACGGGTCGATCTCCAGCGCCTCCGTCATCCAGCCCAGCTTCGGCGTCTGTTCCGGCGGCGACGGGTTCGCGCCCCAGGTCAGCCACGGGGAGGACGAGACGTCCATCGTGTAGCGGTTCTCGCGGTCGGGGTACGAGGTGTAGCTCCACGCCTGCGTCCAGGTGCCGCCGCTGTCCGTCGAGCGGAAGATCTGCGTGTCCGGCCACCAGGAGCTGTACGCCGTCGCCATCACCGTGCCCGGGTTCTGCCGGTCCACGGTCAGGCCGCTGAAGCCGTAGTAGGTGTCGGCCTCCGCCACCGGGCTGATGTCCGTCCAGGCGCCGGTCGCCGTCGCGTACCGGTACAGCCGGCCCTTGCCGCCGTCGTACGGGCCGCCGGTGTCGCTGTAGGCCAGGTACAGGTAGCCGTTCTCGGCGTCGAGGACGCCCTTGTGGGCGAGGTATCCCGTCGGCTGCCCGGCGATCCGCTGCCAGGTCGCGCCCGCGTCCGTCGACCGGTAGACGGCGTTCTCCTTGTCGGCGACCCCGACGTAGACTGTCCTCGTCGCCGTCCCCGTGCCGCCCGTCGACTCGTCGAAGGTGACCCAGGTGATGCCCTGGTTGTCGGACGCGTACCCGGAGGTGTCGCTCGGATCCTGCGCGTAGTTCCCGGGGTTGGGGAACGCCGTCACCTCCGACCAGGTGGCGCCCGCGTCGGTCGACCGCCAGAGCCCGTGGCCGCTGGGCGCGCCCAGGTACAGCACGTCGTTGTCGTGGGGGTCGACCGCCAGCCGTTCCCCCATGCCCCGTCCCGGCATGTTCCCGCCCAGCTTGAACGGCAGGTCCGCCTTCTTCCAGCTCGCGCCCCGGTCCGTGGAGCGCAGCACCGCGCCGTTCGTCGGGTCCCAGTCGTTGGTGTACGTGCCGACCGCCGCGTACACCCGGTCGGGGTCGGCGGAGTCGGAGGCGAGGCTCACCACGCCGGTGTGCCCCCAGTCGTCCCAGCCGACCGAGTCGAGCAGCGGGGTCCAGGTCTTCGTGGACTCCTGCCAGCGGTAGGCGCCGCCGATGTCGGTGCGGGCGTAGGCCAGGTCCTTCTCACCGCGGTTGAAGACGATGCCGGGCACGAAGCCGCCGCCGTCGATGCGCGCGTTCTTCCAGGTGTAGGTGTCGGCGGCGAGCGTGCCGGCCGGCTCCGGGGCGCCGGCGGCCAGAGCGGGCGGGCCGCCCGCGAGCAGACCGGCCGCCAGCGCGAGCACGGTCGTGAGAACACGGGTTCTTCGCACGGGAGGTTCCTTCCTCTTGGGGGGAGGGGGAGTGGGGAGAGCGTGCGAGGGCCGGGCGGCCCCACCGTGCGCGGGTGGGACCGCCCGGCCGTGTGGTCCCGGCGTCAGGTGCCGGGGCCGGTACGCGGAGCGTCGGCGGGGGCTATTCGAGAAGCTCCGCGTACGAGCCCATGGCCAGGGCGATGTCGGCCTGGGCCCAGAACCGGTGGTACGTGAAGGTGGGCGCGGCGCCGCCCGCCAGATAGGACTCGATCTTCGACCACGCCGGGTCGTCCTGGTAGAAGGAACGGATCGACGCGAACGTCGACGACGAGTTGATCGCGTCACCGTTGGGCATGGTGCCGGTCCAGCCGCTCGGGACGTGGACCGGGTCGTCGAAGCGGTTGTAGTCGGCGCGGGTCTCCGGGACGGCGATGCCGAGCGCGTCCTGGTTGTTCTCCCACATGCCGTCGAGGAGTGCCTTCGCGGTGGCCGCCGCCTCGGTGTCACCGGAGCGGTCGGCGTAGTACGTCAGCGTCTTGGCGTAGGCCGCGGCCACACCGACGTCGTTGGTGTAGTCGGCGACGGTGACGTGCAGCCCGCTGTTGGCGCCGGGCGACGACGCGTTCCAGGTGTCGGGCCTGCCCGACCACTGCAGCGTCGACGGGATCCGGAAGGAACCGTCCGGGTTGACCGTGGTCTCCGACAGCGCCCAGTCGACCCACTTGTCGAGGACCGACTTGGCGAGCGCGTTGCCGGTCTGCTGGTACAGCTCGGCGACCCGCTCCATCGACCACGCCTGGAAGCCGAACCACTGGTTCGACGGCGGGTCGTGGTAGACCGGCTTCTCGTCGTAGTGCATGCCGTAGAAGGTCGGCGTGCCGGACGGCGGGGTCGTGTACCGGCCCGCCCAGCTGTTGGTCGCGCCGCCCGCGATGCCGCCCTCGTCGGACTGCAGCCAGCGGTAGAACTCCAGTTGGCGTTGCATCGACTTGGCCCAGTCGCCCGCGCCCGTCGCCGACTTCGGCTTCAGCGGCGCGTACTCGCTCAGCGCGTACGCGGCCAGCGGGTTCTGGTAGCCGCCGTGGGCGTGGCTGGAGCCGATGCGCCAGGCCCAGCCCGCCGAGGTGTCGGTGGCGCCGCCCCAGGCGTAGTACCAGGAGAGCAGGTAGTGCGAGGCGTCCTTGCCGGTGCCGGCCGGGCAGGACGGGCTGGTGCAGTTGCCGATCTTCTTGAAGTACTTGTCGAACATGGCGTAGCGCAGGTAGTCACCCATCTTCGCGGCCTTGGCGACGGTCGCGGAGACCTGGGAGCCCTTGCCCTGGTCCTTGGCCCACAGGTCCGCCCAGTACGCGGCCTGCACGGCGCGCGCGTCGGCGTCCGGGGCGTTGGTGAACTTCCACTGCTTGGCGTACGAGGCGTCCTTGGTGAACAGGTCCAGGTAGCCGTTCTTCCCGCCGTACTTGAAGGCGTCGCAGGTGGGCTGCGGGACGGTCTCCCACACCGACTCCTGCGGGCCGCGCTGGAAGGTGTTGATGTACGACGGCCCGGTGTCCGACGGACCCGCCTCGCACGTGCCGGGCGAGTTGCCGTAGCCGTACACGTTGTCGACGTCCTGGATCCAGTGCATGCCGTAGACGTCGTCGGTGCCGTAGGCGGACCTCAGCTCGGACGCGATCGGGTCGGGGCCGACCGAGACGCCCGTGTCGAGCTGCGACGGGTACTCGTTCGGGGTGTCGTGCTCGGGCGCGTACGTCGCCGGCTTCGAGGCGTTGTAGAAGGAGTTGGTCGGCTGGTCCGCGTGGGTCGGGATCATGTACTTCTCCATGATCTCCCAGGCCCCGTTGAACTTCGACCAGTCGCCGGTCACCTTGCCGTACATGGCCTGGAGCCACAGCAGGTAGCTGTACGCCTCAGAGGTGGTCTCGTGACCGTGGTCCGGCGCCTCGACGATCAGCGTCTCCACCGAGTGGTACGGGATGCCCTCCGGCGAGAAGTAGCCGTTCGCCGGGTCGGTGATCTTCCCGTACAGCTCCAGGAAGCGCGCGTCGTACGCCTTCTCGGCGCCCAGCTGCGTCACCGTGACCGCCGCCTTGGCGTGGCCCGGTGCCGAGGACTCGAAGACCGCCGAGCCGCTGCCCGAGGAGTCGGCGGCGATCGTCACCTTCTGCGCGGTGTTCCAGTTCGACGGTGTGAAGGTGAGCGAGGCGCCGGCGGAGACCGACAGTCCCGAGTTGCCGCTCGCCCGGGCCGTCGTGACGGTCACGTTCGAGGCCGGCTGCTTGGACAGCTTCACCTCGTACGAGCCCGACTCGCCCTGCTGGACGCCGAGTTGGGACGGCGTGGCGACCACGGCGGGACCCGAGGCGACCGTGATGCCGACCGGGGTCGAGGAGGCGGAGGCCCCCATGCTGTCGTACGCCTTCGCCACCAGCGAATGACTGCCCACGGTCAAACCGGAGGCGGAGAGCGTGAAGGGCGAGCTGGTGTCCGTGCCCAGCAGTACGGTGTCGTCGTAGAACTCCACCTTGGTGACGGTGGCCTGGTCGGCCGCCGCCGCGGTGGCGGCGAGCGGGACCGTCTCGCCCTGCGTGTAGACGGCGCCGGCCTGAGGGCTGGTCAGCACGGTGATCGGCGGCTGGTGGGCCCCGACGCAGGGGGTGCCGTTGATGGCGAACGACGTGGGAGCGGCGTTGCCGCCGCTGTAGGTGAACTGGCCGCCGGTCGTGACGGCGGCGCCGGCGGCGATCCGGGCGTTGTACCCGGCGTCCTTCACGGTGACGGTCCTGCCGGACTGCGACCAGCTGCCGTTCCAGCCGTTCGAGAGTCTCTGGTTGCCTGTGTAGTCGTACGTCAGGGTCCAGCCGTCGATGGCGTCCGCACCGCGGTTGGTGAGGGTCAGATCCGCGGTGAATCCGGAACCCCAGTCGTTCGTCCTGTAGTCGACGCTGCACTGGATGGCGGCCGCCTGAGCGGGAGTCGAGCCGGTCGAGAGCATGGTCAGCGGAAGCGCGAGAGCAGCGGCGACGGCCGTCAGTGATCTCCGTAAGCCTCTGCGTCTCCTGGGTGGGGGATGCATGGTGCTGGTTCCTCCTGCGACTCGTACATGTCAAGCCTTGAACCAGTGGGAGCGCTCCCATAGTGAGGATGGGGTGGGGTGCGGTCAACCCTTGGGGCAAGTCGAAAACATTCGACGGTTCAACTTGCCTGAAAGTCGGTGGACCCTCTGTTCTTCACCGTCGCTTGGCGCTAGCTTCATGTGCACCAGTGGGAGCGGTTCCATCAGTCGACGCGTCCGTCACGACGCGTCCGAGCTGCAAGGAGTCGCTCGATGCGCCACCCCCCGCGTTCAGTACTTTTAGCCACCCCCGTGCACGTGTGGAGCACCTGACGCGGGGTCGCTCGTTCCGTGGGATCCACGTGCCGTCCGTGCTGCCCGGAAACGTCCGGCCGGCACCGCGGGCCTGCCCCCATCAGGTCTGAACGGCACCCCCACCCGTGAGGCACCAGGCCGCGCGATCGTCCGCGCGCGCCCAAGAAGGACAGCCCCCTACGGATAGGAAACCCGCACGATGAGTCGCACCAGAACCGCGCTTCTCGCCGCGATGGCGCTGGTCGCCGGCGCCACCGGGACGGCGATCGCCGCCGTCCCCGGCGCCGCCGGCGCGGCTGCCGCCGTCCCCTGCACCGTGGACTACAAGGTGCAGAACGACTGGGGTTCCGGCTTCACCGCGTCCGTGACGATCACCAACAACAGCGCCGCCAAGTCGTCGTGGTCGCTGAAGTGGTCCTACGCCGGCAACCAGAAGGTCACCAGCGGCTGGAACGCCAAGGTGAGCCAGTCCGGCGCGAACGTCACCGCCGTCAACGAGTCCTACAACGGCACCCTCGCCACCGGGGGTTCGACCTCCTTCGGCTTCCAGGGCACCTACAGCGGCAGCAACGCCGTCCCCGCCACCTTCACCCTCGACGGCGTGACCTGCAACGTCGACTCCGGCGGCCCCACCGACCCGCCGCCGGACCCGCCCGGCAACCGGGTGAACAACCCCTACGACGGCGCCAAGGTGTACGTGAACCCCGAGTGGTCCGCGAACGCCGCCGCCGAGCCGGGCGGCAGCCGCATCGCGAACCAGCCCACCGGTGTCTGGCTGGACCGCATCGCCGCCATCGGCGGCGCCAACGGCAAGATGGGCCTGCGCGACCACCTCGACGAGGCGCTCACGCAGAAGGGCTCCGGCGAGCTCGTCGTCCAGCTCGTCATCTACAACCTGCCCGGCCGTGACTGCGCCGCCCTCGCCTCCAACGGCGAGCTCGGCCCGACGGAGATCGACAAGTACAAGACGCAGTACATCGACCCGATCAAGGCCATCCTCGCCGACGAGAAGTACGCCGGCCTGCGGATCGTCACCACGGTCGAGATCGACTCCCTGCCGAACCTGGTCACCAACGTCTCCCCGCGGCCCACCGTCACGCCCAACTGTGACGTGATGAAGGCCAACGGCAACTACGTCAAGGGCGTCGGCTACGCCCTGAACAAGCTCGGCGACGTGCCCAACGTCTACAACTACGTGGACGCCGGCCACCACGGCTGGCTGGGCTGGGACGACAACTTCGGCGCCTCCGCCGACATGTTCAAGCAGGCCGCGACCGCCGAGGGCGCGACCGTCGCCGACGTGCACGGCTTCATCGCCAACACGGCCAACTACAGCGCGCTGAAGGAGGACCACTTCTCCATCAACGACAACGTGGCCGGCAAGTCGGTGCGCGAGTCCAAGTGGGTCAGCTGGAACCGTTACGTCGACGAGCTGTCGTACGCCCAGGCGCTGCGCGACAAGCTGGTCTCGATCGGCTTCGACTCCGGCATCGGCATGCTGATCGACACCTCCCGCAACGGCTGGGGCGGCGCGAACCGGCCCACCGGACCCGGCGCCACGACCAGCGTGGACACCTATGTCGACGGCGGCCGTTACGACCGCCGCTTCAACACGGGCAACTGGTGCAACCAGTCGGGAGCCGGCCTCGGTGAGCGGCCGCAGGCCTCCCCGGAGCCCGGGATCGACGCCTACGTGTGGATGAAGCCCCCGGGTGAGTCCGACGGGGCCAGCGAGGCCATCGAGAACGACGAGGGCAAGGGCTTCGACCGGATGTGCGACCCGACGTACACCGGCAACCCGCGCAACGACAACAACATGTCGGGTGCGCTGGGCAATGCCCCGATCTCCGGGCACTGGTTCTCCGCCCAGTTCCAGGAGCTGATGAGGAACGCGTACCCGCCGCTGTCGTGACGGGCTGACCACCGGTCCGCCGGGGCAGGACCTGCCGGGTCCGGCCCCGGCGGACCGCCGCGCGCCTCGTCCGCCGCGCCCTTTTTGCGGGATCGGCAACGTCGGTTGCCCGTCGCCGGTGCGTCGTCGCACCCTGACGGCATCCGAGCGGAGAGGCTGAGCACCATGGCGCACGACCACGACCACAAGCACGACCACGACCACAAGCACGGGCACGGGCACAAGCACGGGCACGACCACGACTGGGCCGAGATGGCCCCCCTGCTCGAATCCGAGGCGGAGCTGTACACACCGCTCTACGAGCGGGCCCTGAACTGGCTGGCGAAGGAGGTGACGGAACCGGGACTGATCGTGGACGCGGGCAGCGGCCCCGGCGTCATCTCGTGTCTGTTCGCCGAGACCTTCCCGGGCGCGCGGGTCGTGGCCGTCGACGGCAGCGAACCGCTGCTGGAGCGGGCCAGGGACCGGGCCGGGCGCCTGGGCGCCGGCGACCGTTTCGGCACCCTCGCCGGTGAACTCCCCGACGTGCTCGGCGAGCTGGACTACCCGGCCGACCTGCTGTGGGCCAGCCGCAGCGTGCACCACCTCGGGGACCAGGCCGCCGCGCTGGCCGCCTGCGCGGAGCGGCTGGCGCCCGGCGGCACGCTGGCCGTGATGGAGGGCGGTCTGCCCGTCCGGTTCCTGCCCCGCGACATCGGGTTCGGCCGGCCCGGCCTCCAGGCGCGCATCAACGTGGTGGAGGAGGAGAGGTTCGGCCGGATGCGCGCCGAACTGCCGGGCTCGGTGGCCGTCGTCGAGGACTGGCCGGCCCTGCTGACCTCGGCCGGCCTGCACCACGCCCGCTCGCGCACCTTCCTCCTCGACCTCCCCGCCCCGGTCACGGACCGCTCCCGTGCCCATGTGGTCGCCGCCCTCACCCGGACGCGCGAGGTCATCGGCGAGGACCTGGACGCCGACGACCGCGCCACCCTCGACCGCCTCCTCGACCCCGACGACAAGGCGAGCGTCCACCACCGCCCGGACGTGTTCGTCCTGGCGGCCCACACGGTCCACGCGGCGGTGCGGCCCGTGTGACGTCGCCACCGTGGTCGTGGGACAGTCGGCAGGCCCGGCTGATCATCGTCGTCCGGACGCATGCGACGGCCTCCCCCGTGGCGGAGGAGGCCGTCGCGTGTGCGGGATCAGCTGTTGACCTCCGCCGGGTCCGAACCGATCCGCCGGTCCTCGTTCAGCGCGCTGATCGCGGCGAGGTCCTCCGCGTCCAGACTGAACCCGAACACATCGATGTTCTCCGCGATCCGGGACGGCGTCACCGACTTCGGGATGACGATGTTCCCCAGCTGAAGGTGCCAGCGCAGCACCACCTGAGCCGCCGTACGCCCGTGCTTCCGCGCGATCGCCACGAGCGCCGGGATCTCCAGGATCCCCTTGCCGGAACCGAGCGGCGACCACGCCTCGGTCGCGATGCCCCGCTCCGCGTGGTACTCACGCGAGGCGTGCTGCTGCAGATGCGGATGCAGCTCGATCTGGTTGACCGCCGGGACCACCGACGTCTCGGCCGCCAGCCGCTCCAGGTGCTCCGGCAGGAAGTTGGACACGCCGATGGCGCGGACCCGGCCGTCGTCGAGCAGCTTCTCGAACGCCTTGTACGTGTCGACGTACCGGTCCCGGGCGGGCGCCGGCCAGTGGATCAGGTACAGGTCCACGTACTCGAGACCGAGCTTCGACAGGGACGTGTCGAAGGCCCGCAGGGTGGAGTCGTACCCCTGGTCGCTGTTCCAGAGCTTGGTGGTGACGAAGAGGTCCTCGCGCGGGACGTCCGACTTCGCGAGGGCCCGTCCGGTGCCCTCCTCGTTGCCGTAGATCGCGGCGGTGTCGATGCTGCGGTAGCCGGCCTCCAGTGCCGTCGTCACGGCCGTCTCGGCCTCCGCGTCCGGCACCTGCCAGACGCCGAAGCCCAGCTGGGGCATCTCGACGCCGTTGTTCAGGATGATCGGGGGGACCTTGCTCACGAGCTCTCGATCCTTCGGTTGTGGTCAGATACTTACAGGTGTTACCCCCATCGTCGACGATCACGACCCGCGGCGCATTCCTGACCGGGAAATTCATGCCTGGTAGAGCGCCTCGACCTCGGTCTCGTACGCCTTCTCGATCGCCCTCCGCTTCAGTTTCAGCGACGGCGTGAGCAGGCCGTCCTCCTCGGTGAACGGCTGCGCCAGGATCCGGAACGTACGGATCGACTCGGCCTGCGAGACCAGGGTGTTCGCCGTGACCACGGCCCGCCGCACCTCCGTCTCCAGATCCGCGTCCCGCACCAGCTCGGCCGGTGACATCCGCGGCTTGCCCCGCATCGCCAGCCAGTGCTCGACGGCCTCCTGGTCCAGGGTGACCAGCGCGGCGATGTACGGGCGGTCGTTGCCGACGACGAGGCACTGGTTGACCAGCGGATGGTCCCGCACCCGCTCCTCCAGCACCCCCGGCGAGACGCTCTTGCCGCCGGAGGTCACCAGGATCTCCTTCTTGCGGCCGGTGATGGTGAGGTAGCCGTCCTCGTCGAGGGAGCCGAGGTCGCCGGTGGCCAGCCAGCCGTCGTGCAGTGTCTCGTCGGTCGCCTTGGGGTTGTTGAGGTAGCCGTCGAAGACGTTGTCGCCGTGCAGCCAGATCTCGCCGTCGTCCGCGATGTGCACGGTGACCCCGGGGATGGGCTGCCCGACCGTCCCGTACCGGGTGCGCTCGGGCGGGTTGGCGGTGGCCGCCGCCGTCGACTCCGTGAGGCCGTACCCCTCGTAGACGTGCACGCCCGCGCCCGCGAAGAACAGCCCGAGCCGGCGGTCCATCGCCGAACCGCCCGACATGGCGTGCCGGATCCTGCCGCCCATCGCCGCCCGGATCCTGGCGTAGACGAGCTTGTCGAAGAGCTGGTGCTGCATCCGCAGCGCCGCGGACGGTCCCGGCCCGGTGCCCCAGGCCCTCGCCTCCACCGCGTCCGCGTACTTGACGGCCACCTCGACGGCCTTCTCGAACGGGCCCGAGCGGCCCTCCCGTTCGGCCTTGCGCCGCGCGGCGTTGAACACCTTCTCGAAGATGTACGGCACGGCCAGGAAGAACGTCGGCCGGAACGCGGCCAGATCGGGCATCAGCGCCGCCGCGTTCAGCTGCGGCTGATGGCCGAACTTCACCTTCCCGCGGATCGCCGCCACCTGCACCATCCGCCCGAAGACGTGCGCGAGCGGCAGGAACAGCAGCGTCGACGCCTCGTCGCCCCGGCGGGAGTGGAACACCGGCTCCCAGCGTGCGATGACGGTGTCCGCCTCGTACATGAAGCTGCCGTGCGAGAGCACACAGCCCTTGGGGCGGCCGGTGGTGCCCGAGGTGTAGATGATCGTCGCGACCGAGTCGGGGGTGACCGCCCGCCGGTGCCGGTGCACCACCTCGTCGTCGAGGTGCGCGCCCGCGTCGTACAGCTCCTGCACCGCGCCCGCGTCGAGCTGCCACAGCCGGCGCATCCGCGGCAGCCGGTCGATGACGGTGGCGATCGTCATCGCGTGGTCCTCGTGCTCCACGATCGCGGCCGTCACCTCCGCGTCGTACAGCATCCACAGGCACTGCTCGGCGGAGGACGTGGGGTAGACGGGCACGACCTGCGCGCCGATCGTCCACAGCGCGAAGTCGAAGAGCGTCCACTCGTACCGGGTACGGGACATGATCGCGACCCGGTCGCCGAACCGGATACCGCCCGCGAGGAGGCCCTTCGCGAGGGCGAGCACCTCGTCGCGGAACTCCGCGCCGGTCACGTCCCGCCACCGGCCGGTGTCGTCCTTGCGGCCGAGCGCGACGCGCGACGGGTCCTCCGCGGCATACCGGAAGACCACGTCGGCCAGACCGCCCACCGGAGGTTCCAGGACCGACGGAGGGTTGGTGAACTCGCGCAATCCCGCTCCCCGCTCCTCAGCGCCGGAATGGTGCGGCGACGCCCTCGTCCCGCACGGCGCCGTGAAAGCTACCCCACGCGGACGGCGGACGGGAGGGGAGCGGAAGCCGGGCGGAGCTCTCGTCCGCGCCGGCCGGGGGAGGAAAATGCGCTCACAAGGGGAAGGGCCGGACAGAAACCTGACCGATGAGTAAGTTTCGGTGGAGCAATCTCCACCGAATCTGTACGGCCTCATGACCGCCCCTTGGTGCGCCCCACGGCCCCACTGGTTCCAGCGTGCGCGCCGGCCGGAACGTCACCCCCGCCCGCCCCGGTGCAGCCGGTCGCCGCCCGCGAGGATCGCCGACGCCAGCGCGTCCGCCGCGCCCTGCGCGGAGGGACGGCGCCGCCCGTGCACCACCACGAAGTCCACCTCGCCCGGTTCCGGCAGCCCCGCCCGCTCCGGCATCCGCACCAGCCCCGGCGGGATCAGCCCGCGCGAGTGCACCATCACCCCGAGCCCGGCGCGGGCCGCCGCGAGCAGCCCGTTGAGGCTGCCGCTGGTGCACACGATGCGCCACGGGCGGCCCTCCCGCTCCAGCGCCCGCAGGGCGAGGGCCCGGGTGATGCCGGGCGGCGGATAGACGATCAGCGGCACCGGACGGTCCGGGGCCGGCCGCAGACCCGGCGCGCCGATCCACACCAGCTCGTCGTGCCAGACCAGCTCGCCCCGCGGGTCCTCCGGCAGCCGCTTGGCCAGCACCAGGTCCAGCCGGCCCGCCGCCAGCCGCTCGTGCAGGATGCCCGACAGTTCGACCGTCAGCTCCAGGTCGACCTCCGGGTGCTCGTGCCGGAACCGCTCCAGGATCTCCGGCAGCCGGGTCAGCACGAAGTCCTCCGACGCGCCGAACCGCAGCCGTCCGCGCGGCCGGCTGCCGGTGAAGAACCGCGTCGCCTGCTCGTGCACGTCCAGGATCCGCCGGGCGAAGCCGAGCATCGCCTCGCCGTCCTCGGTCAGCTCCACCGAGTGGGTGTCCCGCGTGAACAACTGCCGTCCGGTGGCCCCCTCCAGCCGCCGCACGTGCTGGCTCACCGTCGACTGGCGCAGCCCGAGCCGCCGCGCCGCCTGCGTGAAGCTCAGCGTCTGCGCCACCGACAGGAACGTCCGCAACTGCGTCGGGTCGTACATACCGGGCAGCCTAGGCGCCGGCCGGCGGTCCCGGCCCGCACGACCTCCGGCCGCGGGACCGGGACGCCTGTGTGAGCGCGGACGGACGGCCGGCCGGCGGCTGCGGTCGGCTGCCGGCCGTCCGGGACGGTTCACCGTCCAGCGGGCAGGACGCCACCGCCCGCATGGTCGCGCACGCCCGTGCCCGGGGCATCGCCGTGGAGGTCGTCCGGCCCGCGGGGCCGCCCGTGAACCGGCCGCACGCACCGCGTCGCCGTGCGTGCCCGGGCGCGGACGCCGGCCGTCTCGTCGGCCGTCACCTCACCGGTGTCGCTCGCCGCCGGTCTTCCGCACGTGAGTGGTGTCGGCGTCGATGACGGCGCCGTCGGCACCGGTCGGCTTGATGTCCGGCACGCGGACGCCGTGCTGGTCGACCAGTGTGGAGTGTGGCTCGCCGGGTCCGAAGGCGTGACGCTCTCCCCACTGGCGCAGCGTGAGGAGGACGGGGAAGAGGTCGCGGCCGGCGTCTGTGAGTACGTACTGGAGGCGGCGGCCCGAGGGCGCGGTCCGCCGGGTCAGGACTCCGTGAGCGGTGAGCTTGCGCAGGCGGTCGGTGAGGATGTTGCGGGCGATGCCGGTCCGTCGCTGGAAGTCGGTGAAGGACCGTGCCCCGTCCATCGCGTCCCGGACGACCAGGAGGCTCCACCGGTCACCGACGAGGTCGAGCGTGCGGGCCACCGGGCAGTCGGGATCGGTCCAGGCAGGGCTCGGAGTGCCCGTGGAGGGGCGCGGCATGACACCTCCCAATGAGTTGCGGATTGAAACCATCATGCCTTACGGTCGAATGAGTTTCATTTTGCTACTCATCTCGTCGGGGGTGCGATGGACGTGTGGCGACGGTTGCTCCTCGCGACCGTGTGCGGTGTCGCGGTGGCGAGCGTCTACGCCGCGCAAACAGTGCTGCCGCCCATGGGGGACAGCCTCGGGGTGTCGGCACGGCACGCCGGGTGGATCGTCTCGACCGGCCAGTTCGGCTATCTGGCCGGTCTGGTGCTGCTGGTGCCGCTCGGCGATGTGGTCGCCGACAGGCGTCGGCTCATCGCGGTGCACTTGGCCGTCACCGCGGCAGGTCTGTTCCTGACGGCTGCCGCTCCGGCCGCCTGGACGGCCTTCGCCGGGCTCGCGCTGGCCGGGATGTTCGCGGTCGTGGTGCAGACCACGGTGGCCTACGCCGCGTCGGTCTCGCCGCCCGCCGAGCGCGGACGGAACATCGGTGTCGTGACGTCGGGCGTGGTGGTGGGCATCCTGGGCGCGCGGGTCGTCACCGGAGTGCTCGCGCAGGCGTGGGACTGGCGAAGCATGTACGCCGTGCTCGGTGTGCTCGCCCTCGCCCTCGCCGCCCTCGTCCTGCGCGCGCTGCCGCCCGAGGACGGCTCTCGTCGGCCTGCGGGTTACCGACAGGCCGTCGTCTCGTTCGGCGGGCTGTTCGGGCAGCGTCTCTTCCTGACGCGCGGTCTCATCGCGTTCTTCCTGTTCGCGTCGTTCGGCACCCTGTGGAGTGGCCTGTCCCTGCCGCTGGCGAACGCACCGTGGCATCTGAGCGAAAGCCAGATCGGACTGTTCGGCATCGCCGGACTCGCCGGCGCACTGGGCGCGGCACGTGCGGGACGGTGGGCGGACGCAGGACGGGCGATCCCGGTCAGCGGCCTCGCGCTGGCTCTGCTCATCGCCTCCTGGGCCGCGACCGCGCAGTTGTCCTGGTCCCTGTGGCTGCTCGTCGTCGGCGTCGTGGTGCTCGACTTCGCGGTCCAGGTCGTGCACGTGAGCAACCAGCACCTGCTCACCACAGCGCATCCGGAGCACACCAGCGGCGTCATCGGCGGCTACATGGTCTTCTACTCCCTCGGCTCCGCCCTCGGCGCGGCCACCACCACCTCCGTCTTCACCTCCCACGGCTGGGTCGCCTCCAGTCTCCTCGGGGCCGGATTCGCGACCTGCGCGCTGATCGTCCGGGCCACCGACGGACGTCGGCGCCCCGAGGCTTCGGAGGCCGGTTCCGAGGCGGCGGACGCGCACCGTGGCGAGGGGGAGGAGCAGAGGGGCGGAAGGGAGCGGGTCGGCCCGGTGGCGGACCGTTCCGGGGTTTCCCAGGTGCCGCCCACCGGCCGGCGGCGATGCCGCTCGTAGACGGTCTTCGACGAGCCGTGGCGTCCAGGCAGGACCAAGGTGACAGATGCGGCTCCAGCAGCGACCACTCGCGATACGTCGGATCCCCCCGACCCACGGTCGAAACGACGAGCGACCGGTCGGAAGGCCACATGACCCGCCGGACAGGACCTTGCGCGGTCATCGCGGAACGTGATGACAGTGAGAGCGGTATACCGGATTCCCGATCACGGTGGGAGGGAGCAGGATGGGGAGGGGACGCCCGTGGACACCCGGGCACCGAGTACCCGAGCAAGTGGAGCACCGTGAAACGCCTGCGTTGGCCGAACTGGATGCCGATCGACCCGTACATCCTGCTGCTGCTCGGGACCGTGGGCCTCGCCGCGCTGCTGCCCGCGCGGGGGACCGGCGCGGACGTCGCCTCCGGCGCCTCCACCGCCGCGATCGCCTTCCTGTTCCTCCTCTACGGAGCCCGGCTCTCCACCCGCGAGGCCCTGGACGGGCTGAAGCACTGGCGGCTCCATGTCACCGTGCTGGTCTGCACCTTCGTCGTCTTCCCGCTGCTGGGCCTGGCCGCCCGCGGACTCGTCCCGGTGTTCCTGACCGACCCGCTCCACCAGGGCCTGCTCTTCCTCACCCTGGTCCCGTCCACCATCCAGTCGTCGATCGCGTTCACCTCCATCGCCCGCGGCAACGTGCCCGCCGCGATCTGCGCCGGCTCCTTCTCCTCGCTGGCCGGCATCGTCGTCACCCCGCTGCTCGCGGCGACGCTGCTGGGCGGCGCCGGGGGCGGGTTCTCCGCCGGGTCGGTGGTGAAGATCGTGCTCCAGTTGCTGGTGCCGTTCGTCGCCGGGCAACTGCTGCGCCGCTGGATCGGCGGATTCGTCTCCCGGCACCGGAAGGTGCTGGGGCTGGTCGACCGGGGCTCGATCCTGCTCGTCGTCTACACCGCGTTCAGCGAGGGCATGGTGCGGGGCGTCTGGCACCGGGTGAGCCCCGCCCGGCTCGGCGGGCTGCTCGCCGTCGAGGCCGTCCTGCTCGCCGTGATGCTGCTGCTGACCTGGTACGGAGCCAAGGCGCTGCGGTTCGGCCGGGAGGACCGGATCGCGATCCAGTTCGCCGGCTCGAAGAAGTCCCTGGCGGCCGGGCTGCCGATGGCGAGTGTGCTGTTCGGGGCGCAGGCCTCGCTGGCCGTGCTGCCGCTGATGCTGTTCCACCAGACGCAGCTGATGGTGTGCGCGGTGATCGCCAAGCGCCGCTCGCACGACCTCGTCGAGGAGGCCGCCCTCTCGGACCGAGGCGAACGGTCACGAACCGAGGTCGGCACAGGGACACGTTCCGGCTGAGCGGCACGGCTTTCCGGGGCCCGGGTCCAGGGGGCCTCGCACTGAGGCGGGGCCCCGCGGCGCAGGGGGCGCTCCCCGCCGGTGGGGGCCCCGCCGCCGTGCAGCGGGGGAACCGG
The DNA here is from genome assembly GCF_043084105.1 of Streptomyces sp. NPDC014676. Classification (NCBI taxonomy): domain Bacteria; kingdom Bacillati; phylum Actinomycetota; class Actinomycetes; order Kitasatosporales; family Streptomycetaceae; genus Streptomyces; species Streptomyces sp. NPDC014676. The sequence goes on from NZ_JBIBZI010000013.1 coordinate 78,800, forward strand.
TCAGCCCCGGGCGGCCGCGGCCCGCAGGGCGATGCGCTCCTCACCCGCGTACACGTTCATGGAACCGCCCCGCAGGAAGCCCACCAGGGTCAGCCCCGTCTCCGCCGCCAGGTCCACGGCCAGCGAGGACGGCGCCGAGACCGCCGCCAGCATCGGAACGCCGGCCATGACCGCCTTCTGCGCCAGCTCGAACGAGGCCCGGCCGGAGACCAGCAGGATCGTCCGGGACAGCGGCAGGTTCCCGCTCTGCAGGGCACGGCCGACCAGTTTGTCGACCGCGTTGTGCCGGCCCACGTCCTCCCGTACGTCGAGCAGTTCGCCGTCCTCGTCGAACAGGGCCGCCGCGTGCAGGCCGCCCGTGCGGTCGAAGACCCGCTGGGACGCGCGCAGCCGGTCGGGGAGGCCCGCCAGCAGTTCCGGTTCCACGCGCAGCGCGGGGGTGTCCGCGACGGGGTGGCGGGTCGTGGTGCGCACCGCGTCCAGGCTGGCCTTGCCGCACAGGCCGCAGGAGGAGGTGGTGTAGACGTTGCGTTCGAGTGTGATGTCCGGGATCACCACTCCGGGGGCCGTCTTCACGTCGACGACGTTGTACGTGTTCGAGCCGTCGACCGTCGCCCCGGCGCAGTAGACGATGTTCTGCAGGTCCGCGCCGTTCGCGAGCACTCCCTCGCTCACCAGGAACCCGGCCGCCAGCGCGAAGTCGTCGCCCGGTGTGCGCATGGTGATGGCGAGCGGTTTGCCGTTGAGGCGGATCTCCAGGGGCTCCTCGGCGACGAGTGTGTCCGGGCGGCTGGACACCGCTCCGTCCCGGATGCGGAGCACCTTGCGTCGTTCCGTGACCCGTCCCATGTTCCCACCAGCTCCGCTCAGTCCCGGTTCTGTACGTGCGAAAAGCCGAAGCGACCCTTGATGCACAGGTTGCCGTGGGTCACCGGGTTGTCGTGCGGCGAGGTGACCTTCACGATCTCATTGTCCTGCACATGGAGGGTGAGGTTGCAGCCCACACCGCAGTACGCGCACACGGTGGTCGTCCTCGACTGCCGCGACTCGTCCCAGGTACCCGCTGCCCGCATGTCGAACTCCGACTTGAACGACAGGGCTCCCGTGGGGCAGACCTCGATGCAGTTGCCGCAGTACACGCACGCCGAGTCGGTCAGCGGGGCGTCGTGCTCGACGGCGATCCGGGCGTCGAAACCGCGGCCCGCGACCGAGATCGCGAAGGTGTTCTGCCACTGGTCGCCGCAGGCGTCCACGCACTTGTAGCAGAGGATGCACTTGTCGTAGTCGCGGACGTACAGGTCGTTGTCGACCCTCGGCCCCTCGTCGATGCGGGCCGCGTCCGGGCCGAAACGGTCCGGTTTCGCCTCGTACTCCTTGAGCCACTCGGTGACCCGGTCAGTGGTCGACAGGTCGACGGAGGACGCGAGGAGTTCCAGGACGACCTTGCGGCTGTGCCGGGCCCGCTCGGTGCCGGTGCGCACCTCCATGCCCGGCTCGGCCCGGCGGGAACAGGCGGGGACCAGGGTGCGGGAGCCCTCCACCTCCACCACGCAGACCCGGCAGGCGTTCTTGGGGGTGAGGGTGTCGCCCTCGCAGAGCGTCGGGATGTCCTTTCCGGCCGCCCGGCAGGCGTCCAGGATCGTCGACCCCTCGGGCGCCCGCACGGGCTCGCCGTCCAGGGTGAACTCCAGCAGACGGCGGGGGATCCCCAGCGGTGTCACGGTCATTCGTACGCCCCCAGACGGTCGATGGCGGATTCCACGGCGTTCCACGCGGTCTGCCCCAGACCGCAGATCGAGGCGTCCCGCATCGCCCGGCCGACCTCGCGCAGCAGGGTGATGTCGGTGGCGGCGTCGGCGCCGGCGCGGTCGACGATCCGGTGCAGCGCCTCCTCCTGGCGGACGGTGCCGACGCGACAGGGGACGCACTGGCCGCACGACTCGTCGCGGAAGAACTGGGCGATGCGCAGGAGGAGGCGGGGGAGCGGGACGGTGTCGTCGAAGGCCATGACGACTCCGGAGCCGAGGGTGGTGCCCGCCGCTCGGGTGCCTTCGAAGGTGAGGGGGATGTCCAGCTCGTCGGGGCGTACGAAGCCGCCGGCGGCTCCGCCGAGGAGGACCGCCCGGAGGTTGTCGCGGACGCCGGCGAGGCGGAGGAGTTCACCCAGGGTCGCTCCGAAGGGGAGTTCGTAGACGCCGGGGCGGGCGACGCTGCCCGAGACGCAGAAGAGTTTGGGGCCGGTGGACCTCTCCGTGCCGATCGCCGCGTAGGCCTGGGCACCCATGGTGAGGACGGGCAGGACGTTGACCAGGGTTTCTACGTTGTTCTCCACGGTCGGTTTGCCGAACAGGCCCTTCTCCACCGGGAAGGGGGGCTTGGTGCGGGGCTCGCCGCGGTAGCCCTCGATGGAGTTGAAGAGCGCTGTCTCCTCGCCGCAGATGTACGCGCCCGCGCCGCGCCTGATCTCGATGTCGAAGGCGTGGCCCTGGCCGAGGATGTCGTCGCCGAGCAGGCCGCGGGCGCGGGCCTGGGTGATCGCGTGTTCCATGCGGGCTGTCGCTCGCGGGTACTCGCCGCGGAGGTAGAGGTAGCCCTGGTGGGCGCCGGTCGCGTACGCGGCGATCGTCATCGCCTCGACCAGCGCGTACGGGTCGCCCTCCATGAGGACGCGGTCCTTGAAGGTGCCCGGCTCGGATTCGTCGGCGTTGCAGACGAGGTAGTGCGGGTGGTCCGGCTGGGAGGCCGTTGCCTGCCATTTGCGGCCGGTGGGGAAGGCGGCGCCGCCCCGGCCGAGGAGGCCGGACTCGGTGACCTCGCGGATGACGGCGGCGGGGCCGAGGGCGAAGGCGCGGCGGAGGGCGGTGTAGCCGCCGTGGGCCCGGTAGTCGTCGAGGTCGGCGGGGTCGGTGGTGCCGATGCGGTGGAGGAGGGTGAGGGTGGGGGCTCCGGACTGGGGGACCGCGGCGGAGGGGGTGGGCTCGGGAGGTGCGTTTTCGGGGGCGGTGGCCGCTTGGATCGCCGTGTCGGGGGTGGCGGGGGCGCAGACCGCTGTTCTTCGCCCCCGCCGCCCCTTCCCTCCCCCACTCTCGGCTTCGCTCGAGCGGGAGGGACCCCCACCGTTCCCTGGGGGCTGTGCCCCCAGACCCCCCTTCGGCCCTGAACGGGCCTCGTCCTCGAACTCCCCCAGAGGGGGTACCCCCGGACGGACCGTTTCGCCTGCCCTGATCACCAGTGCGGCCGGTGCTCTCTCGCACAGGCCCAGGCAGGGGCTGCGTTCCACCTGGACGCCGGATTCCGGGCCCAGACGGGACTCGACGTCGGCGCACAGTTCGGTCGCGCCCGCCGCCGTGCAGGCCAGGTCCGCGCACAGGTGCAGGACCGTCGCCGGGCGGGGGCGGACGGAGAACATCGCGTAGAAGGTGGCGACGCCGTAGGCCTCCGCCGGGGGGACCGTCAGGCGGCGGCACAGGTAGTCCAGGGCGCCCTCGCTGATCCAGCCGACCCGGTCGTTGACGGCGTGCAGCCCCGGCAGCAGCAGGTCGCGGCGGTCACGGGCCTCGCGGCCGCCGCGGGCCCAGCGCAGGTCCGCGTCGGAGCGGTCGGCGCCCTCCCAGGAGGACTCGGGCGGGCCGAGGAGGGCATCGACGGCCGCGCGCTCCTCGTCCGTCGGCTTGCTGTCACCGAAGTGCAGGTCCATGGGTGCTCACCTTCTCGATCCGGATCGCCGACGCCTTGAACTCCGCCGTTCCCGCGATCGGGCAGTTCGCCTCGATCGTCAGCCGGTTGGTGTCCACCTCGTCGGGAAAGTGGAACGTCATGAACGCGAGACCCGGCCGCAGCCCCGTGTCCACCCAGACCGGCGCCAGCACCGAGCCGCGCCGCGAGGTCACCCGCACCTCCTCGCCGACCACCACCCCGTAGCGCTCCGCGTCCTCCGGGCACAGCTCGACGTACTCGCCGCGCCGCAGGGGAGACGCGAAACCGCCGCTCTGCACACCCGTGTTGTAGGAGTCGAGGCGCCGGCCCGTGGTCAGCCGGATCGGGTACTGCTCGTCGGTGAGGTCGACCGGCGGGTCGTGCCGCACGATGCCGAAGGGGGCGGGCCTGCCGCGCCCGGCCGGGTCCGGGTCCCACAGACGGCCGTGCAGGTACGTCGGTTCGAGCGCGTCCGTGCTCGGGCACGGCCACTGGATGCCCTGGTGCTCGTCCAGCCGCCCGTACGTCATCCCGTAGTGGTCGGGGGAGACCGAGCGCAGTTCGTTCCACACCGCCTCGGCGTCCGCGTACTTCCAGTCGTGGCCGAGGCGGCCGGCGAGGTCGCAGAGGATGTCGATGTCCTCGCGTGCCTCGCCGGGCGGGACCACGGCCCGGCGCACCCGCTGCACCCGGCGCTCGCTGTTGGTGGTGGTGCCCTCGGTCTCCGCCCAGCCGGCCGTCGCGGGGAGGACGACGTCGGCGAGTTCGGCGGTCTTCGTCAGGAAGATGTCCTGGACCACCAGGAAGTCCAGCGACCGCAGACGGCGTACCGCCTGCTCGCTGTCCGCCTCCGACTGCGCCGGGTTCTCGCCGATGCAGTACACGGCCCGCAGGGAGCCGTCGTCCATCGCCTCGAACATCTCGGTGAGGGTCAGCCCGTAGCGCGGCTGGATGACGGAGTCCCAGGCGGACTCGAACTTCAGCCGTGTGCCCGGGTCGAGGAGATCCTGGAAGCCGGGCAGACGGTTCGGGATCGCGCCCATGTCGCCGCCGCCCTGCACGTTGTTCTGGCCGCGCAGGGGCTGAAGTCCCGAGCCGTAACGCCCGACATGGCCGGTGAGCAGGGAGAGGTTGATCAGCGCGCGGACGTTGTCCGTGCCGTTGTGGTGCTCGGTGATGCCGAGGGTCCAGCAGAGCTGGGCGCGCTCCGCGCGGGCGTAGGCGTGCGCCAGCTCCCGTATGGCCGCCGCCGGAACGCCCGTCACCTTTTCGGCCAGGGAGAGCGTCCACGGTTCGACGAGCGCCGCGTACTCCTCGAAACCCGTGGTGGCCCGCCGTACGAACGCCTCGTTGACCAGGCCCGCGTGGATGATCTCGCGGCCGATCGCGTGCGCCATCGCGATGTCCGTGCCGACGTTCAGCCCGAGCCAGCCCTCCGCCCACTCGGCGGTGGACGTCCGGCGCGGGTCGACCGCGTACATCCGGGCGCCGCCCCGGATGCCCTTCAGCACGTGCTGGAAGAAGATCGGGTGCGCGAAGCGGGCGTTGGAGCCCCACATCACGATGACGTCGGTGTGCTCGACCTCCTCGTACGACGACGTGCCGCCGCCCGAGCCGAACGCCGCCGACAGGCCGGCCACGGACGGGGCGTGGCAGGTGCGGTTGCAGGAGTCGACGTTGTTGGTGCCCATGACGACCCGGGCGAACTTCTGCGCCACGTAGTTCGTCTCGTTGGTCGCGCGGGAGCAGGAGAACAGTCCGAACGCGCCGCGCGCCGCCGTCAGGCCCCGCGCGGTCCGGTCCAGGGCCTCGTCCCAGCTCGCCCGGCGGAAGGGGGCGTCGCGCGAGTCCCGGACGAGGGGGTGGGTGAGACGGGTGTAGGTCTTCGGGCTTCGGTCGCGTTGTTTGCGGGCGGGTTTTCTCATGCGGCGCTCCTCAGCGCGAGCAGGTCCGACAGGGCGTGCACGGTGCGCAGGGTGGGCACCGGGACACCGGTGATCTCCGCCAGCTCGACGACGGCCGCGAGCAGGACGTCGAGTTCCAGCGGCTTGCCGCGCTCCAGGTCCTGGAGCGTGGAGGTGCGGTGGTCGCCGACCTTCTCCGCGCCCGCCAGCCGGCGCTCGATGGAGACGCCGACCTCGCAGCCGAGGGCCCCGGCGACCGCCAGCGTCTCGGCCATCATCGTCTCGATGACCTGCCGGGTGCCGCCGTGCAGGCACATCTGCCGCATGGTGGCGCGTGCCAGGGCGCTGATCGGGTTGAAGGAGATGTTGCCCAGCAGCTTCAGCCAGATGTCGTTGCGCAGGTCCGGCTCGACCGGGCACTTCAGGCCCCCGGCCCGCATCGCCTCGCTCAGGGCCAGACAGCGCGCGGAGACGCTCCGGTCGGGCTCGCCGAGGGAGAAGCGGGTGCCTTCCACATGGCGCACCACACCGGGCTGCTGAAGTTCGGTGGCCGCGTAGACGACGCAGCCGACGGCCCGTTCGGGCGCGAGCACCGCACTGACCGCGCCGTCCGGGTCCACGCTCTCCAGGCGGTGGCCGTCGTACGGTCCGCCGTGCCGGTGGAAGTACCACCAGGGGATGCCGTTCTGGGCGGCCACGACGGTCGTGGTGGTGTGCAGCAGCGGCTCGATCAGCGGCCCGCACGCCGCGTACGAGTTCGCCTTGAGACCCAGGAACACGTAGTCGGCCGGGCCGACTTCGGCCGGGTCGTCGGTGGCGTGGGGGCGCGCGGTGAAGTCACCGCGCGGGCTGCGCACCCGTACCCCGTACTGCCTCATGGCCGCCAGATGCGGTCCACGGGCGATGAGATGCACGTCGGCGCCCGCACGGTGGAGCGCGGCACCGACGTAGGCGCCGATCGCCCCGGCGCCGAGGACTGCGACTTTCATGGCGAGGGTAGCTCCGTCCGGTCGAGGGACACGGGACCACGGAAACCGCCGAATCTCTGTCGACGGAATATTGTCTACAGTATGGGGGTGGCCCCAGCAAGGCTTTGTGCAGTACCGGTGGTTGTCCGCTCAACCGTCTTCTCAACAGCCCCATCGGTCCCTACGGTGGGGGACTCATGAGTCCCCCCGTCGCACCGCCGGGCTGGAGCCGCTGGCTCGTGCCGCCCGCCGCGCTCTCCGTCCACCTCTCCATCGGCCAGGCCTACGCGTGGAGCGTGTTCAAGCCGCCGCTGGAGTCCGCGCTCGACCTCAGCGGCACCCAGAGCGCACTGCCCTTCCAGCTCGGCATCGTCATGCTCGGCCTGTCCGCCGCGTTCGGCGGCACCCTCGTCGAACGCCGGGGCCCGCGCTGGGCGATGACCGTCGCCCTGATCTGCTTCTCCTCCGGCTTCCTGCTCTCCGCGCTGGGCGCGGCCACCGAGCAGTACTGGCTGATCGTGTTCGGCTACGGCTTCGTCGGCGGCATCGGACTCGGCATCGGCTACATCTCGCCCGTCTCGACGCTCATCAAATGGTTCCCGGACCGGCCCGGCATGGCCACCGGCATCGCCATCATGGGCTTCGGCGGCGGCGCGCTGATCGCCTCCCCCTGGTCGGCGCAGATGCTCGACTCCTTCGGCACCGACCACACCGGCATCGCGTACGCCTTCCTCGTGCACGGGCTGACGTACGCCGTGTTCATGCTGCTCGGCGTGGTACTGGTGCGGGTGCCGCGCACCGCCCGCCCGGGGGGCGGCGGGCCCGCCGTGCTCACGGGGCCGCAGGTCTCGGCCCGCTCCGCCGTGCGCACCCCGCAGTTCTGGCTGCTGTGGATCGTGCTCACCATGAACGTCACCGCGGGCATCGGCATCCTGGAGAAGGCCGCCCCGATGATCACCGACTTCTTCGCGGACACCTCCGCACCGGTGTCGGCGACCGCCGCCGCGGGATTCGTCGCCCTGCTGTCGGCGGCCAACATGGCGGGCCGCATCGGCTGGTCGACCACCTCCGACCTCATCGGCCGCAAGAACATCTACCGGGTCTACCTCGGCGTCGGCGCGCTGATGTACGCGCTCATCTGGCTGCTGGGCGACTCCTCCAAGCCGCTGTTCGTGCTGTGCGCCCTGGTGATCCTCTCCTTCTACGGCGGCGGCTTCGCCACGGTCCCGGCGTATCTGAAGGACCTCTTCGGCACCTACGAGGTCGGGGCGATCCACGGCCGGCTGCTCACCGCCTGGTCCACGGCCGGTGTGCTCGGACCGCTGATCGTCAACCGGGTCGCCGACCACCAGGAGGAGGCGGGCCGGCACGGCCCGTCCCTGTACGGGCTGTCACTGGTCATCATGATCGGGCTGCTCGTCGTCGGCTTCGTCGCCAACGAGCTGGTCCGGCCGGTCCACCCCCGCCACCACGTCCCCAGCCCCGAGACACCGAAGGAGGCCGCCGATGACCGGCGAGAGCAGCCAGAGTCCGCCTAGCAGCCCCGGCCGCCGCGGGCTCATCACCTTCTCCTGGCTGTGGGTGGGAGTGCCGCTCGCCTACGGACTGTACGAGCTCGTACGCAAGGCGGCACAACTGTTCACCGGCTGACCACGGGACAGGGGGGCGGCGCCTCGAGGGGCTGACGGAAGCCGACAAGCCTCACCCCCGTTTCCTGTCGCTTCACCTGCCCTCGTACCCGTGAGTCACTGATCAGACTGGTGCATCCCGTAACCGAACCACTGGGGGGATCGCCCATGATCGGCTCGCGCATCGTCGCCGTCGGCCACTACCAGCCCGCCCGGGTCCTCACCAACGAGGACCTGGCGGGCATGGTCGACACCAGTGACGAGTGGATCACGAGCCGCGTGGGCATCCGCACCCGTCACATCGCAGGCCCCGACGAGCCGGTCGACGAGCTGGCCGCGCACGCCGCCGCCAAGGCACTGGCGGCGGCCGGCCGGACCCCCGCCGAGATCGACCTGGTCCTGGTCGCCACGTCCACCGCCATCGACCGCTCGCCCAACATGGCCGCCCGCGTCGCGGCCCGCCTCGGCATGCCCGGACCCGCCGTCATGGACCTCAACGTGGTCTGTGCCGGATTCACCCACGCCCTCGCCACCGCCGACCACGCCGTACGGGCCGGCGGCGCGAGCCGGGTGCTGGTCATCGGCGCCGACAAGATGTCCGACGTGGCCGACTGGACCGACCGCACCACCTGCGTGCTGGTCGGCGACGGGGCGGGGGCCGCCGTGGTGGAGGCCTGCGCCCCGGGCGCGGAGGCGGGGATCGGCCCGGTGCTGTGGGGCTCGGTGCCCGAGATGGGCCACGCCGTGCGGATCGAGGGGACACCGCCGCGGTTCGCGCAGGAGGGACAGAGCGTCTACCGCTGGGCGGCCACCCAGCTGCCGGTCGTCGCCCGCCAGGCCTGCGAGAAGGCGGGACTGGCGCCCGAGGACCTCGCCGGAGTCGTACTGCACCAGGCCAACCTGCGGATCATCGAACCCCTCGCCCGCCGGATCGGCGCCGTCAACGCCGTCGTCGCCCGCGACGTCACCGAGTCCGGCAACACCTCGGCCGCCAGCATCCCGCTCGCCTTCTCCAAGCTCGTCGAACAGGGCGCGGTGACGGCCGGCGACCCGGTCCTGCTCTTCGGCTTCGGCGGGAACCTGTCGTACGCGGGACAGGTCGTGCGCTGCCCCTGAGCCCGCCGCGGATGTGACGAGGCCGATTCCCCGCCCCCTGGCATCTGTGCGCCGTAGACTGTAGACGAAAGACAATCACTACTGGCGTTGCGGTGCACCGGTGTTCGCGGCGGTGCGCGGCGCCGCCGAGGAGGGGGACCGCGATGCTGTCGACCGGACTGCCCCAGGGGGCGGTGCCCAAGCTCGAACGGCCGGGACCGCTGCGCGACCGGGTCTACGAGGCGCTGCTCGAACTCATCACCACCCGCGCCCTCCAGCCCGGCCAGCACCTCGTCGAGAGCGAACTCGCCGGCCACCTCGGCGTCTCCCGCCAGCCGGTGCGCGAGGCGCTGCAGCGGCTCAACACCGAGGGCTGGGTCGATCTGCGGCCCGCGCAGGGCGCCTTCGTGCACGAGCCCACGGAGGAGGAGGCCGACCAGCTCCTCACCGTCCGTACGCTGCTGGAGGCCGAGGCGGCCCGGCTGGCCGCGAGCAACGCCGACGCGGCGGGCGTGGCGGCCCTGGAGGAGATCCTGGCCGAGGGGCTCAAGGCCGTCGACGCCGACGACGTGGACACCGCCGTCGCCCTCAACGCCCGCTTCCACGCCAAGATCATGGAGCTGGCCGGCAACGCCGTGCTCGCCGAACTCGCCGCCCAGGTCGACCGGCGCGTGCGCTGGTACTACACGCCCGTCGCCCGGCAGCGTGGCGGACAGTCCTGGGTCGAGCACCGCGAACTGATCGCGGCCGTCGCCGCCCATGACGAACAACTGGCCACCCGGCTCATGCGCGAACACACCGAGCACACCCGGCGCTCGTACCACGCCCGCACGACATCCTGAGTGCGCCTTTTCGGTTGTTTTGTGGTGACTCCCCGCGCGCCCTCACGGAGTCCTTTGTCCTGTGAGTGGAAAAAGTAGGGGGCAATTCCTGCGCGACTTCTTCCCACCTCCAGCAGGCGCTGCTACTTTCCCATCCGAAGGAACGCCACACACGTGGCCGGAATCCGGCGCGCACAGGCCGATCGAGGCGGGGAGGGGCTCGTGAGACGTATGACAGCGCGACCCGCCAACGCCCACCAGGCACGACTGCTCAGACTGCTGCGCGACGGCGGACCCAACTCCCGTGCCCAGCTGGGCGACCAGGTCGACCTCTCCCGGTCGAAACTGGCCGTGGAGGTGGACCGGCTACTGGAGACGGATCTCGTCGTGGCCGACGGACTCGCCGCCTCGCGCGGCGGCCGGCGCTCCCACAACATCCGGCTCAACCCGCACCTGCGGTTCCTCGGCGTCGACATCGGCGCGACCTCGGTCGACGTCGCCGTCACCAACGCCGAGCTGGAGATCCTCGGGCACATCAACCAGCCCATGGACGTACGCGAGGGACCGGTCGCGGTCTTCGAGCACGTACTCGCCATGGCCGCGAAGTTGAAGGCCTCGGGGCTCGCGGAGGGGTTCGACGGCGCCGGCATCGGCGTCCCGGGCCCGGTCCGCTTCCCCGAGGGCATCCCGGTGGCTCCGCCGATCATGCCGGGCTGGGACGGCTTCCCCGTGCGGGAGGCGCTCAGCCAGGACCTCGGCTGCCCGGTCATGGTCGACAACGACGTGAACCTGATGGCGATGGGGGAGCAGCACGCGGGCGTCGCCCGCACCGTCGCCGACTTCCTCTGCGTCAAGATCGGCACCGGCATCGGCTGCGGCATCGTCGTCGGCGGTGAGGTCTACCGCGGTACGACGGGCAGCGCGGGCGACATCGGGCACATCCAGGCCGTGCCCGACGGCCGCCCGTGCGCCTGCGGCAACCGGGGCTGCCTGGAGGCCCACTTCTCTGGCGCGGCCCTCGCCCGGGACGCCATGGAGGCCGCCGAACAGCGGCTCTCCGCCGAACTCGCCGGCCGGCTGGAGACGAACGGCACGCTCAGCGCCGTCGACGTCGCCGCCGCGGCGGCGGCCGGTGACGCCACCGCCCTCGAACTGATCCGCGAGGGCGGCAACCGCACCGGCCAGGTCATCGCCGGCCTGGTCAGCTTCTTCAACCCCGGCCTGGTGGTGATCGGCGGCGGGGTGACCGGCCTCGGCCACACCCTGCTCGCCGCGATCCGCACCCAGGTCTACCGCGGCTCGCTGCCCCTGGCCACGGGCAACCTGCCCATCGTGCTGGGGGAGCTGGGACCCACCGCCGGAGTCATCGGCGCGGCCCGGCTCATCAGCGACCACCTGTTCTCACCCGCGTAAGCAGCCTTTCCCGCTCCTTCGTCGCACCCGCTCCAGGCACCACCGCACCCGCGTCACGGCACCTGCTCCAGATACCACCGCACCCGCATCCGCATCCGCACCCGCGTCACGGCACCTGCTCCAGGCACCATCGCACCCGCACCCGCACCCGCGTCCGCGTCACGGCACCCGCTCCAGGCACCATCGCACCCGCTCCACCGCACCGGAACAGCCCACCCGCACCAGGCACCGCCACCGCCCTACCCCGCCCTGCCCGAAAACGCCTGCCCCGCAAGGGGATCGCCCTGACACCGGCCCGTACGCCCGCCGAGGGGAATCCGCATGGCACCACAACCACCGCTGCTCAGCATGTCCGGCATCACCAAGTCGTTCCCCGGAGTCCGGGCCCTGGACGGCGTCGACCTCGACGTCCAGGCCGGCGAGGTGCACTGCCTGCTCGGCCAGAACGGCGCCGGCAAGTCCACCCTGATCAAGGTGCTGGCCGGCGCCCACCAGCCCGACACCGGCACCATCCGCTGGCGCGGCGAGGACGTCGTCCTGCGCTCGCCGATCGCCGCCATGCGCCTCGGCATCGCCACCATCTACCAGGAACTCGACCTGGTGGAACACCTGTCGGTCGCCGAGAACGTCCATCTCGGCCACGAACCCACGGCCGCCGGTTTCGTCGTACGGGGAAGGGCCGCCAGGGCGTCGACCGCCGAACTCCTCAAGCGGCTCGGCCACCCCGAGGTCGACCCGGCCCGGCTGGTCGGCGAACTCTCCGCGGCGCAGCAGCAGATCGTGTCCATGGCGCGGGCGCTCTCCCACGACGTACGGCTCATCGTGATGGACGAGCCGTCCGCCGCCCTCGACCCGGACGAGGTCGACAACCTCTTCCGCATCGTCGGCGACCTCACCGCCGACGGCGTCGCCGTCGTCTACATCTCGCACCGCCTGGAGGAGATCCGGCGCATCGGCGACCGGGTGACCGTCCTCAAGGACGGCCGGGCCGTGGCCGGCGGACTGCCCGCCAGGTCGACGCCCACCCGTGAGGTCGTCGCGCTGATGACGGGACGCAACGTCGAGTACGTCTTCCCGGAGCGGCCCACCGCCGCACCGCGGGACGAACCGGTGCTCACCGTCGAAGGACTGTCCCGCCGGGGCGAGTTCGCCCCGCTCGACCTCCAGGTGCGCCCCGGGGAGATCGTCGGGCTCGCCGGACTCGTCGGCTCCGGACGCTCCGAGATCCTGGAGACGATCTACGGCGCCCGCAAGCCCGACACCGGCCGGGTCCTCGTCGACGGGCGCCCGCTGAGGCCGGGCAGCGTACGGGCCGCCGTGCGCGCCGGACTCGGGCTCGCCCCCGAGGAACGCAAGGCGCAGGCCCTGCTGATGCTGGAGTCCGTCACCCGCAACGTGTCGGTCTCCTCCATGTCACGCTTCGCGAAGGCCGGCTGGATCAACCGGGGCGCCGAACTGGGAGCGGCGCGCGCGGCGGTCCGCGAGCTGTCGCTGCGGCCCGACAACCCGGACGTGCCCGTGCGCACCCTGTCCGGCGGCAACCAGCAGAAGGCCGTGCTCGCCCGCTGGCTGCTGCGCGGCTGCCGGGTGCTGCTGCTCGACGAACCCACCCGCGGCGTCGACGTCGGCGCCCGCGCCGAGCTCTACGCGGTCGTCCGCCGGCTGGCGGACGAGGGCCTCGCCGTGCTGCTGGTCTCCAGCGAGGTGCCCGAGGTGCTCGGCCTCGCCGACCGCGTCCTGGTGCTGCGCGAGGGCAGCGTCGTCCACACGGCGCCCGCCCGCGAACTCGACGAACACCGTGTACTCGACCTGGTCATGGAAGGAAGCCCGGCGTCATGACGCAGAACGTCTCCCCGCCGCGGGACAGCGCACCCAAGGTGCCGTCGGCCGGCGAAACACCCGCCTGGCGCGCCGTGCTGTTCCGCGCCGACGTCCGCACGCTGTCGCTGCTCGGCGTGCTCGCCGTACTGATCCTCATCGGCGGCATCACCAAACCGGACCAGTTCCTGGACACCCGCAACCTCCAACTGGTCCTCACCCAGGCCTCCGTCATCGGTGTCGTCACCGTCGGCATGACCTTCGTCATCATCTCCGGCGGCATCGACCTGTCGGTCGGCGCGATCGTCGCCCTCGCCTCGGTGTGGGCGACCACGGTCGCCACCCAGGAGTTCGGCTTCGCGGGCATCCTCTTCACCGCCGTCCTCGTCGGACTGGGGTGCGGGCTGGTCAACGGGGTGCTCATCGCGTACGGCGGGATGGTCCCGTTCATCGCCACCCTCGCCATGCTCGCCTCGGCCCGCGGCCTCGCCCTGCAGATCACCGACGGGCGCACCCAGATCGTCACCGTCGACGGCGTCCTCGACCTCGGCGAGCGCGACTCCTACATCCTCGGCATCCCGCCGCTGGTCCTGGTGTTCGCCGCGGTCACCGTCATCGGCTGGCTGCTGCTCAACCGGACCACCTTCGGCCGCCGCTCCGTCGCCGTCGGCGGCAACGCGGAGGCCGCCCGGCTGGCCGGCATCGACGTGCGCCGCCAGCGGCTCTACCTCTACCTGCTGTCCGGGCTGTGCTGCGGCATCGCCGCCTTCCTGCTGATCGTGCTGGCCGGCTCCGGCCAGAACACCAACGGCAACCTCTACGAACTCGACGCCATCGCCGCCGCGATCATCGGCGGCACCCTGCTCACCGGGGGCCGCGGCACCATCGTCGGCTCCGTCCTCGGCGTCCTGATCTTCACCACCATCACCAACATCTTCGCCCTGAACAACCTGCAGAGCGACGTCCAGCAGATCGCCAAGGGCGCGATCATCGTCGCCGCCGTGCTGGTCCAGCGCCGTACCGCGAGCACGACCTGAGGAAAGGGTTCACCGCCATGCCAGAGACACCTTTCGCAAGCCGCAGAGGACTGCTCTTCGGAGCGGCCGCCGTGTCCGCCGGCGTCCTCGTCACCGGCTGTACGAGCAACGAGTCCAGTGACGACGAGCCCGCCGCCAACAACCAGCCGGCCGCCGACGACAAGCCCGGCAAGCCGGTCACCATCGGCTTCGCCGGACCGCAGGCCGACCACGGCTGGCTCAACGCCATCAACGACAACGCCAAGAAGCGGGCGGAGAAGTACTCCGACGTCACCCTGGAGATCACCGAGGGCTCCAACGACACCGCCCAGCAGATCGGCCAGATCGAGACCCTCATCAACAAGAAGGTCGACGTCCTGGTGATCCTGCCCGCCGACGGCAAGGCCCTCACCCAGGTCGGGCTGAAGGCGATGCGCGCCGGCATCCCCGTCGTCAACCTCGACCGGATCTTCAACACCCCGCAGGCGTACCGCTGCTGGGTCGGTGGCGACAACTACGGCATGGGCCTGAACGCCGGTCACTACATCGGCGAGAAGCTCAAGGACAAGCAGGGCGCCAAGGTCGTCGAGCTGGCCGGCCTGGACAACCTGGAGCTGACCAAGCAGCGCACCCAGGGCTTCGACGACGCGCTGAAGAACTACCCCAACATCCAGAAGGTGGCCCGCCAGGCCGCCGAGTTCACCGTCGAGTCCGGCCAGGCCAAGATGGCCCAGCTGCTCCAGGCGCAGTCGCGGATCGACGCCGTGTGGAACCACGACGACGACCAGGGCGTGGGCGCGCTGCGCGCCATCGAACAGGCCGGGCGCGACGAGTTCCTGATGGTGGGCGGCGCGGGCGCGCTCTCCGCGTTCGAGGCCATCAAGGCCGACAGCGGGGTCCTGAAGGCCACCGTCCTGTACCCGCCGACGATGGCCGCCTCCGCGATCGACCTGGCCCGCGCCCTCGGCCAGGGCAAGGGGGTGGGCGGCCTCGCGGAGTTCGAGATCCCCTCGTCGGTGACCTGCTACTCGGCCGTCGTCGACAAGGAGAACGTGGACCAGTACATGCCCACCGGCTTCAAGTGAGGAGCCCCGCCTTACGGGCCTGACCAGCCCCCCGGGCGGGGTCCACCCCCGCCCGCCACGACGACGAGGAGGACATCCGAATGGCACAGCCGCAAGCGTCCGACGGGGCTCGGAGGGGGAAGCCGCCCCTGCGTATCGGCATGGTCGGTTACGCCTTCATGGGCGCCGCCCACTCCCAGGGCTGGCGCACCGCGGGCCGCGTCTTCGACCTGCCGATGAGCCCCGAACTGGCCGTGATCTGCGGCCGGGACGCCGACGCCGTGCGCGCGGCGGCCGAC
This sequence comes from Streptomyces sp. NPDC014676, assembly GCF_043084105.1. NCBI lineage: Bacteria > Bacillati > Actinomycetota > Actinomycetes > Kitasatosporales > Streptomycetaceae > Streptomyces > Streptomyces sp. NPDC014676. The sequence continues at coordinate 94,522 of NZ_JBIBZI010000013.1, forward strand.
CGGCACGGCTGGGCGGAGACCGAGACGGACTGGCGTGCCCTGGTGGAACGGGACGACGTCGACCTCGTCGACATCTGCACCCCCGGCGACAGTCACGCCGAGATCGCCCTCGCCGCGCTCGCCGCCGGCAAGCACGTGCTGTGCGAAAAGCCCCTCGCCAACAGCGTCGCGGAGGCCGAGGCGATGACCCGTGCCGCAGAGGAGGCGGCGGCGCGCGGCCAGTCGGCGATGGTCGGCTTCAACTACCGCCGGGTCCCCGCGACCGCGCTGGCCCGGCGGATGGTGGCCGAGGGCCGGATCGGGAAACTGCGGCACGTGCGGGTCGCGTACCTGCAGGACTGGCTGGTCGACCCGGAGTTCCCGCTGACCTGGCGGCTGCGCCGCGAGCAGGCCGGCTCCGGTTCGCTCGGCGACCTCGGCGCGCACATCGTCGACCTGGCGCAGTACCTGTCCGGCGAGCGGCTCGCGGGTGTCTCCGCGCTCACCGAGACGTTCGTACGGGAGCGGCCGCTGCTCACCGCGCCCAGTGCCGGCCTGGCCGCCGTCACCGCCGCCGGCACCGGGCAGGTCACCGTCGACGACGCCGCCCTGTTCACCGGCCGCTTCGCCTCCGGGGCCATCGCCTCCTTCGAGGCCACCCGGTACGCCACCGGACGCAAGAACGCCCTGCGCATCGAACTCAACGGCGAGCGCGGGTCGCTCGCCTTCGACCTGGAACGGCTCAACGAGCTGGAGTTCCACGACGGCACCGAGCCCGGGACGCACGCGGGCTTCCGCCGCATCCTGGTCACCGAACCCGAACACCCCTACCTCGACGCCTGGTGGCCGCCGGGCCACGGCCTCGGCTACGAGCACACCTTCGTGCACCAGGCCCGCGACCTGGTCCACGCGGTCGCCGAGGGCCGCGGCCCCGAACCCTCCTTCGCCGACGGGCTCCAGGTGCAGCGCGTCCTGGCCGCGGTGGAGGAGAGCGCCGAGAAGAACTCCGTCTACACACCGATCGCCGCCTGAGAGGACGGATACGGATGCCGCGCAACTTCACGCTGTTCACCGGCCAGTGGGCGGACCTGCCACTGGAGGAGGTCTGCCGACTCGCTCGCGACTTCGGCTACGACGGCCTCGAACTCGCCTGCTGGGGCGACCACTTCGAGGTGGACAAGGCGCTCGCCGACCCGGCGTACGTCGCCGGACGCCACCAGCTCCTGGAGAAGTACGGCCTGAAGTGCTGGGCGATCTCCAACCACCTGGTGGGGCAGGCGGTGTGCGACGCCATCATCGACGAACGCCATCAGGCGATCCTGCCCGCCCGCATCTGGGGCGACGGCGAGGCCGAGGGCGTACGGCAGCGGGCCGCCGCCGAGATCAAGGACACCGCGCGCGCCGCGGCCCTCCTCGGCGTCGACACCGTCATCGGCTTCACCGGCTCCGCCATCTGGCACCTGGTCGCCATGTTCCCGCCCGCCCCCGAGTCGATGATCGAGCGCGGCTACGAGGACTTCGCCGAGCGGTGGAACCCGATCCTGGACGTCTTCGACGCCGAGGGCGTGCGGTTCGCGCACGAGGTCCACCCCAGCGAGATCGCCTACGACTACTGGACCACCGTCCGCGCCCTGGACGCGGTCGACCGCAGGCCGGCCTTCGGCCTCAACTTCGACCCCTCCCACTTCGTGTGGCAGGACCTCGACCCGGTCGGCTTCCTTCTGGACTTCCGCGACCGGATCTACCACGTCGACTGCAAGGAGGCCCGCAAGCGCCTCGACGGCCGCAACGGCCGCCTCGGCTCCCACCTGCCCTGGGGCGACCCCCGGCGCGGCTGGGACTTCGTCTCCGCCGGGCACGGCGACGTCCCCTGGGAGGACGTCTTCCGCATGCTGCGCTCCATCGACTACCAGGGGCCCGTCTCCGTCGAGTGGGAGGACGCCGGCATGGACCGGCTCCAGGGCGCCCCGGAGGCGCTCACCCGTCTCAAGGCCTTCGACTTCGAGCCGCCCAGCGCGTCCTTCGACGCCGCGTTCAACAGCTGATCCGAGGCCCGGCCGCAGGCCGGGGACGGGGACCGGACCATCCGCCGGTCCCCGGATCCGGCCTGCCCGGATCCCGCTTTGTCCTGAGATGGGAAAAAGTTCAACCGGTCCCGGTCCAAGGGGTGTTCGCCCCGGAAGAACGCGGTTACCGTCCCTGAAGTGTTCAGGACACCCACGTCTCCGGGGTGACAACGCACCCCGGCGCCCGCACGCACCCCCCACGTCTTCGCACCTGTTCCGTACGGCTCCACCCCGTTCCCGGAGGGACTTCGTGCACAGAACCAGACTCAAAACCACCCGCGCCACGCGGCGCCCCAGGCTGCGCACCGGCCTCGCCCTGCTCACCGGCCTGCTGCTGGCCGTGGGCACCCCGGCCACCGTCGCCGGCGCCCACCCCGGCCACCCGGAACACGACGAACCGGCCGCGGCGGAGGGGCAGTTCCAGCAGGTGCCGCTCGCCAAGGGCGAACCGGAGATGGGCGAGCCGATGTCGCTCGCCGTGCTCCCGGACCGCAGCGTCCTGCACACCGCCCGCGACGGCACACTGCGCCTCACCGACCAGGGCGGCGTCACCAAGGTCGCCGGCAAGATCCCCGTCTACACCCACGACGAGGAAGGCCTCCAGGGCGTCGGCATCGACCCGGACTTCGAGAACAACCGGGCGATCTACCTCTACTACGCCCCGCCGCTGGACACCCCCGCGGGCGACGCCCCGTCGACCGGCACCGCCGCCGACTTCGCGAAGTTCGACGGCGTCAACCGCCTCTCCCGCTTCGTCCTCAACCCCAACGGCACCCTCGACCTGGCCAGCGAGAAGAAGGTCCTCGACGTCGCGACCTCCCGGGGCATCTGCTGCCACGTCGGCGGCGACATCGCCTTCGACGCCGAGGGCAACCTGTACCTGTCGACCGGCGACGACAGCAACCCCTTCGAGTCCGACGGCTACACGCCGATCGACGAACGGGCCGACCGCAACCCCGCCTTCGACGCCCGCCGCACCTCCGGCAACACCAACGACCTGCGCGGCAAGATCCTGCGCATCAAGGTCGCCGAGGACGGCTCGTACACCATCCCGGAAGGCAACCTCTTCCCCCCGGGCACCGAGAAGACCCGCCCCGAGATCTACGCGATGGGCTTCCGCAACCCGTTCCGGATGAACATCGACAAGCCGACCGGCACCGTCTACGTGGGTGACTACGGCCCCGACGCCGGCGCCGCCGACCCGAACCGCGGCCCGGCCGGGCAGGTCGAGTTCGCCAAGGTGACCAAGGCCGCCAACTTCGGCTGGCCGTTCTGCACCGGCGACAACGACGCCTACAACGACTACGACTTCGCCACCGGCACCTCCGGACCGAAGTTCGACTGCGCCGCCCCGAAGAACACCTCGCCGCACAACACCGGCCTCGAGGACCTGCCGCCCGCGCAGGCCGCCTGGATCCCGTACGACGGCGCCTCCGTACCCGAGTTCGGCACCGGTTCCGAGTCCCCGATGGGCGGCCCGGTCTACCGCTACGACCCCGAGCTCGACTCCTCGGTGAAGTTCCCCGAGGCGTACGACGGCGACTTCTTCGCCGGTGAGTTCGGCCGCCGCTGGATCAAGCGGATCGAGCAGAACGAGGACGGCACGGTCGCGAAGATCAACGACTTCCCGTGGACCGGCACCCAGATCATGGACATGGAGTTCGGCCCCGACGGCGCGCTCTACGTCCTCGACTACGGCGTCTCCTGGTTCCAGGGCGACGAGAACTCCGCGCTGTACCGGATCGAGAACGCCGAGGACGGCTTCTCCCCGATCGCCGGGGTCAGCGCGAACCGGACGTCCGGCGCGGCCGGCCTGAAGGTGCAGTTCACCGGCACCGCCGACGACGCCGACTCCCCGGACCTCACCTACAGCTGGGACTTCGGCGACGGCACCAAGGGCGAGGGACTCACCCCCACCCACAAGTACAAGAAGGTCGGCACCTACACCGCGACCTTCACCGCGAAGGACCCCGAGGGCAACACCGGCAGCGCCAGCACCCGGATCGTCGTCGGCAACACCGAACCCACGGTGAAGATCACCCTGCCGGGCAACGGCAGCCTCGCCCCCTTCGGCGAGCCCGTCCCCTTCAAGGTGACCGTCACCGACCCCGAGGAGACGATCGACTGCTCCAAGGTCAAGGTCGCCTACAGCCTCGGCCACGACTCGCACGCCCACGAGCTCACCAGCGAGATGGGCTGTGAGGGCACCCTGAAGCCGCCCGCCGGCGACGGCGGCCACGACCCCAACGCCAACATCTACGGTGTCGTCGGCGCCAGTTACACCGACGGCGGGGCGAACGGCCAGGAGGCCCTGACCGGCACCGCCCGCGCCGTGATCCAGCCGCTGCACCGCCAGGCCGAGCACTTCGGCGCCCAGCAGGGCGTGTCGGTGATCGACAAGACCGGAGCCAACGGCGGCAAGACCGTCGGCAACATCGACGACGGTGACTGGATCTCCTTCAGCCCCTACCTGTTCAAGGGCCAGAAGAAGATGACCGTACGAGCCTCCTCGGGCGGCTCCGGCGGCTTCGTCGAACTGCGCACCGGCTCGCCCACCGGCAAGCTGCACGGCTCGGCGTACATCCCGCCGACCGGCGGCTGGGAGACGTTCCAGGACGTCGACGTGCCGCTGCGGTCCCTGCCGAAGAAGACCACGGAGATCTACCTGGTCTTCCGGGGCGGCGAGGGCGCGCTGTACGACGTGGACGACTTCGAGTTCTCCACCGAGCCGTTCAAGAAGGGCAAGAAGGTCCTGGTCTTCTCCAAGACCGCGGGCTTCCGCCACGACTCCATCCCCGAGGGCGTCGCCGCCCTCAAGGAGCTCGGCGCCCCGGCCGGCATCTCGGTCACCGCGACCGAGGAGGCCCGGCAGTTCACCACCGCCAACCTCGCCAAGTACGACGCGGTCGCCTTCCTGTCCACCACCGGTGACGTCCTGAACGCCGACCAGCAGGCGGCGTTCGAGAACTACGTCAAGAACGGCGGCGGCTACATGGGCATCCACGCCGCCGCCGACACCGAGTACGACTGGGAGTTCTACGGCGGCCTCGTCGGCGCCTACTTCGACTCGCACCCGGCCATCCAGAAGGCCACCGTGCGCGTCCACGACCACGACCACCCGTCCACCGCGCACCTGGGCGACGCCTGGGAGCGCACCGACGAGTGGTACAACTACCGCACCAACCCGCGTGAGCAGGCCAAGGTCCTCGCCACCCTCGACGAGACCACCTACTCCGGCGGCACCATGAAGGGCGACCACCCGATCGCCTGGTGCCAGAGCTACGGCGGCGGACGCTCCTTCTACACCGGCGGCGGCCACACCAAGGAGTCGTACGCCGACGCGGCCTTCCGCACCCACCTGCTCGGCGGCATGCAGTACGCCACCGGCCAGGTGAAGGCGGACTGCAAGCCGGACAAGGGCTACCGGGAGATCTTCAACGGCCAGACCCTGGACGGCTGGAAGCAGGCCGGCCCCGGCAAGTTCGTCGTCAAGGACGGCGTGATGGAGACCGAGGGCGGCATGGGCCTGCTCTGGTACCAGGCCAAGGAGCTGAAGTCGTACTCCCTGAAGCTCGACTGGAAGATGCAGGGCGACGACAACTCCGGGATCTTCGTGGGCTTCCCCGCCTCCGACGACCCCTGGTCCGCGGTGAACAAGGGCTACGAGATCCAGATCGACGCCACGGACGCGGCGGACCGCACCACGGGATCCGTCTACTCCTTCAAGTCGGCGAACATCAAGGCCCGTGACCAGGTCCTGCGGCCGCCCGGCCAGTGGAACTCCTACGAGATCAAGGTCCAGGGCGAACGCCTCCAGGTGTTCCTCAACGGAGTCAAGATCAACGACTTCACCAACAAGGACCCCGAGCGGAGCCTGACCGACGGCTACATCGGCCTGCAGAACCACGGCGCCGACGACCAGGTCTCCTTCCGCGACATCCAGCTGAAGGAACTGCCCTCCTAGGGCGCCCCGCCCCCTGACGAGGGGGCGACCGGAACGGCGGCGGGCGGAGGACGCCGGACCTCCGCCCGCCGTCCCGCCGGGCCCGCGCCCGGCACCCCGCACATCCCCCCACCGGCACTCGCACCAGGTTCGCGTACGACAAGGAGGCTGCCCATGTCCGCCGAACCGTCCCTCCCCGCCCCCTCCCCGGCCCCCCGCTTCGGCGTCTGGCTGATCGGCGCACGCGGCTCCGTCGCCACGACCGCGATCGCGGGCTGCGCCGCCGTCGCCGCCGGGCTCCACCCGCCGACCGGCATGGTCACCGAGACCGCCCCCTTCACCACATGCGGTCTGCCCTCGCTGTCGTCCCTCGTCTTCGGCGGCCACGACACCGTCGACTGCCCGCTGCCCAAACGCGCCGAGCACCTCGCCGACGGCGGTGTCCTGCCGCACGGCCTGCCGTCCGCCGTGCACGCCGAACTCGTCGCCGCAGACCGGGAGATCAGGCCCGGCGGCCCCCCGCCCGGTGACACCGGACGCACCCAGGACGAGTGGACCGACGTCTTCGCGGCCGACATCCGCGACTTCGTGCGCCGCCAGCACCTCGCGGGCGCCGTCGTCATCAACGTCGCCTCCACCGAACCGGCCCCCACCGACGGCTCCCTGCCGCCCAGCTCCCTCTACGCGGCGGCCGCCCTGCGCGCCGGCTGCCCCTACGTCAACTTCACCCCCTCCACGGGACTGCACCACCCGGCGCTCGCCGAGCTCGCCTCCTCCTCCGGCCTGCCGTACGCGGGCCGCGACGGCAAGACCGGGCAGACCCTGCTGCGCTCCGTGCTCGGCCCGATGTTCCTCCAGCGCGCCCTCGCCGTGCGCGCCTGGTCCGGCACCAACCTCCTGGGCGGCGGTGACGGTGCCGCCCTCGCCGACCCCGCTGCCGCCGCCGCGAAGAACGCCGGCAAGGAACGCGTCCTCGCCGACACCCTCGGCATCACCCCCGAGGGCGAGGTCCACATCGACGACGTACCGGCCCTCGGCGACTGGAAGACCGCCTGGGACCACATCGCCTTCGACGGCTTCCTCGGCGCCCGCATGATCCTCCAGACCACCTGGCAGGGCTGCGACTCCTCCCTCGCCGCCCCCCTCGTCCTCGACCTGGCCCGACTGACCGTCCGCGCCCGGCAGAAGGGCCTGACCGGCCCGCTGAGCGAGCTGGGCTTCTACTTCAAGGACCCGGTCGGCGACGGCCCGTCGTCCCTGGCCGAGCAGTACAGGGACCTCGTGCACTTCACCGACCGGCTGCGCGACACCGCCACCGCCCCCGAGGCCCACCGATGACCCGCCCGACACCCGACACCCACGGCGGACCCGCACGGAGCGGGCCTGTGGAAGGCGGCCCTGTGCGGGACATGCCGGTGCAGGGCGACTCCCCAGGGGCGCGGGGAACTGCGCGATCAACCACATCGGACCCGCACGGCACCCCGACGGCCCACGCACGGGGCGGCCCTGCGGAGGACATGCCGGTGCAGGGCGACTCCCCGGGGGTGCGGGGAACTGCGCGATCAACCACATCGGACCCGCACGGGACCCCGACGGCCCACGCACGGGGCGGCCCTGCGCGGGACATGCCCGCACAGGGCGGCCGCGCGACCGCGTGGGCGGAACTGCTGCGCCTGCCCGCGCTGTTCACCGTCCCCGGTGACGCCCTGGCCGGTGCGGCGGCGGCCGGTGTGCGCCCCGGACCGCGCACCCTGCTCGCCATCGGATCCTCCCTGTGCCTGTACGAGGCCGGCATGGCCCTGAACGACTGGGCGGACCGTGCCGAGGACGCCGTGGAGCGCCCGCACCGCCCCCTGCCGTCCGGCCGCATCCGTCCGGCCGCCGCCCTCACCGCCGCCGGTGCCCTCACCGGCGCCGGACTGGCGCTCGCCGCCGGCGCGGGACGCCCCGCCCTCGCGGTGGCCGCGCCCCTGGCGGCGACCGTCTGGGCCTACGACCTCGCCCTGAAGCACACACCCGCAGGCCCCGTGGCCATGGCCGCCGCCCGCGGACTCGACCTGCTCCTGGGCGCCGCGGCCACCGGCGGCGGCACCCGCGCCGCACTGCCCTCCGCCGCACTGCTCGGCACGCACACCCTCGCGGTCACGGCCGTCTCCCGCCGGGAGACCACCGGCGGCTCGGCCCTGGCCCCGCTGGCGGCCCTCGCGACGACGGGGGTACTGACCCGGCTGGTCACCCACCGCCGCACCCGACTCCCGGCAGGCCGGCGGGCAGCAGCCGCCCCCGGCCTGCCGGGCTCCAGCCCCGCCGCGCGCCCGCCCGGGGCCGCCGGCGCCCTCGCCACAGCCCTGGGCGCCGCCTACGCCGCCACGGCCGCCCGGCCCTACGTCCACGCCGCGCTCAACCCCTCACCCCCGCTCACGCAGCGCGCCGTCGGCGGCGGTATCCGGGCCACCATCCCGCTCCAGGCCGCGCTGGCCGCCCGCTCCGGCTCGGCCGTCACCTCCCTGCTCGTCGCGGCCCTCGCCCCGGCCGGCCGGGCGTTCGCGAAGAGGGCCGGCATGAGGAAGGTGAGCATCACGTGAACCGGAACCCGAACGACGCCACCGCGTCCCCCCTCCGCTTCGGCTACGGCACCAACGGCCTCACCGACCTCCGCCTCGACGACGCCCTCGCCCTCCTCGCCGACCTCGGCTACGACGGCGTGGGCCTGACCCTCGACCACATGCACCTCGATCCGCTCGCCCCGGACCTCGCCGCCCGCACCCGCCGGGTCGCGCACCGCCTCGACGAGCTCGGCCTGGGCGTCACCGTGGAGACGGGCGCCCGCTATGTGCTCGACCCCCGCCGCAAGCACGGCCCGTCGCTGCTGGATGCCGACCCGGACGACCGCGCCCGCCGCGTCGACCTCCTCCTGCGCGCCGTCCGCGTCGCAGCCGACCTCGGCGCGCACGCCGTGCACTGCTTCAGCGGCATCGTCCCCGACGGCACCGACGAGGACACCGCCTGGAAACGCCTCGCCGAGACCCTCACCCCCGTCCTGGACGCCGCCGCCGGCGCCGGCGTCCCCCTCGCCGTCGAACCCGAACCCGGCCACCTCCTCGCCACCCTCGCCGACTTCCACCACCTGCGCCGCACGCTCGGCGATCCCGAGCCCCTCGGCCTCACCCTGGACCTCGGCCACTGCCAGTGCCTCGAACCCCTCCCGCCCGCCGACTGCGTCCGCGAGGCCGCCCCCTGGCTGCGCCACGTCCAGATCGAGGACATGCGCCGGGGCGTCCACGAGCACCTTCCCTTCGGCGACGGCGAGATCGACTTCCCGCCCGTCCTCGCGACCCTCGCCGCCACCGGCTACCAGGGCCTGACGGTCGTCGAACTGCCCCGCCACTCCCACGCGGGCCCCCACTTCGCCGCCCGCTCCCTCCCGTTCCTCCGTCACGCCGCCCCTTCCGTCCCACCGCACGGCGATCCCTCCGCCACCCCCGAAGGGAGCAGAACCCCATGACCCGCCCCCATGCCACGCCGGCCACCCCGGAGGCAGACACCACCGGCGGGCCGGCGGCCCCCGGTGACGGCACCACCCCCGCCCTCACCCCGCCCGCCGAACTGCGCCGCCGCCTCGCCGGCCGGCTGGGCGGAGCCGCCCGCGCCTGGCTCGACCAGGCCCTGGACGAGGCCACCGCCCACCCCGGCACCCACGGGCCCATCTCCGTGTGGGAGCTGCGCCTGGCCGAGGCCGGCCGCCGCTGCGGCCCCGCCCACGCCGACGCCGCCCGCGTCCTCATCCTGCACGCGGCCCACGCCGACGCCGACGCCCTGACCCGGGTCTACTTCCAGGGCACCGCCGACGAACGCCGTGCCGTCCTGCACGCCCTGCCGCACCTCGTGCCCGACGGGCCCGACGCCCTCCCGCTCGTCGAGGACGCCCTGCGCACCAACGACACCCGGCTCGTCGCCGCCGCCCTCGGCCCCTACGCCGCCCGGCACCTGGACGCCCACGCCTGGCGGCACGCGGTCCTGAAGTGCCTGTTCACCGGCGTCGGCCTCGACCACGTGGCGGACCTGGACCGGCGCGCCCGGGGCGACGGCGAACTCGCCCGCATGCTCGGCGACTACGCCGCGGAACGCACCGCCGCCGGCCGCACCGTCCCCGAGGACCTGCACCGCGTCCTGGCCCTGGCCGGCTCCGCCCCCGCCACCCCGCCGCACGGCACGGACGACCCCCACGGCAAGGAGTCCTGATGCGCATCTTCGACCCCCACATCCACATGACGTCGCGCACCACCGACGACTACGAGGCCATGTACGCCGCGGGCGTCCGCGCCGTCGTCGAGCCCTCCTTCTGGCTCGGCCAGCCCCGCACCTCCCCGGCCTCCTTCCTCGACTACTTCGACGCCCTCCTCGGCTGGGAACCCTTCCGCGCCGCCCAGTACGGCATCGCCCACCACTGCACGCTCGCCCTCAACCCCAAGGAGGCCAACGACCCGCGCTGCACGCCCGTCCTCGACGCGCTGCCCCGGTATCTCGTCAAGGACAACGTGGTGGCCGTCGGCGAGATCGGCTACGACTCCATGACCCCCGCGGAGGACACCGCCCTCGCCGCCCAGCTCCAGCTCGCCGCCGACCACGGCCTGCCCGCGCTGGTGCACACCCCGCACCGCGACAAGCTCGCCGGGCTGCGCCGCACCCTGGACGTGGTCCGCGAGTCCGCCCTGCCCACCGACCGTGTCCTGGTCGACCACCTCAACGAGACCACCGTCAAGGAGGCCAAGGACAGCGGCGCCTGGCTCGGCTTCTCCGTCTATCCCGACACCAAGATGGACGAGGAACGGATGGTCGCCATCCTGCGCGCGTACGGCCCCGAGCAGGTCCTGGTGAACTCCGCCGCCGACTGGGGCAGGAGCGACCCCCTCAAGACCCGCAAGGTCGCCGACCTGATGCTCGCCGAGGGCTTCACCGAGGACGACGTCGACCGGGTGCTGTGGCGCAACCCCGTCGCCTTCTACGGGCTCAGCGGCCGCCTGAACCTCGACGTCGACGCCCCCGGCGCCACCCACGAGGGCAACTCCATCCTGCGCGGCGCGCCGAGAGACGAGCCACAGCCGGCCGGCGCCCCCGCCACGGAGGCGTGAGCGATGCGCTTCCGCCACCCCGACGGCTCCACCGTCCACCTCGCCTACTGCACCAACGTGCACCCCGCCGAAACCCTGGACGGTGTCCTCGCCCAGCTCCGCGACCACTGCGAGCCGGTCCGCCGCCGCCTCGGCCGGGACAGGCTCGGCATCGGCCTGTGGCTCGCCAAGGACGCCGCGCACGCCCTCGTGACCGACCCCGCCGCCCTGCGCGGACTGCGCTGCGAACTCGACCGGCGCGGCCTGGAGGTCGTCACCCTCAACGGCTTCCCCTACGAGGGCTTCGGCGCCGAGGAGGTCAAGTACCGCGTCTACAAACCCGACTGGGCCGATCCCGAGCGGCTGGAGCACACCACCTCCCTGGCCCGCGTTCTCGCAGGACTCCTCCCCGACGACGTCACCGACGGCAGTATCTCCACCCTGCCGCTGGCCTGGCGCACCGCCTACGACGAGCAGCGCGCGCAGACGGCCCGCACCGCCCTGCGCACTCTCGCCGAACGCCTCGACGCCCTCCAGGAACTGACCGGACGCTCCATCCGCGTGGCCCTGGAACCGGAACCCGGCTGCGTCGTCGAGACCACCCGGGACGCCATCGCCCCGCTCACCGCGATCGCCCACGACCGCGTCGGCATCTGTGTCGACACCTGCCACCTCGCCACCTCCTTCGAAGACCCGCACACCGCCCTGGACGACCTCACCCGGGCCGGCGTGTCCGTGGTCAAGTCCCAGCTCTCCGCCGCCCTGCACGCCGAACAGCCCCACCTCCCCGAGGTCCGCGAGGCGCTCGCCGCCTTCGCCGAACCCCGCTTCCTGCACCAGACCCGCACCTCCACCCTGGCCGGGCTGCGCGGCACCGACGACCTCGACGAGGCCCTGGCCGGCGACGCCCTGCCCGACGCGGCTCCCTGGCGCTCCCACTTCCACGTCCCGCTGCACGCGGCCCCCGCCGCGCCCCTCACCTCCACGCTGCCCGTCCTGAAGTCCGTCCTGACCCGGCTCGTCGGCGGCCCGCACCCCCTCACCCGCCACCTGGAGGTCGAGACCTACACCTGGCAGGCCCTCCCGCCCGAGCTGCGCCCCCGCGGCCGCACCCAGCTCGCCGACGGCATCGCCGCCGAACTCACCCTGGCCCGCGACCTCCTGACGGACCTCGGCCTGAAGGAACTCCCATGACCGGTCCCACCCCCCTGCTCGTCCTCGACGTCGTGGGCCTCACCCCCCGTCTCCTCGACCACATGCCCCACCTCAAGACGCTCGGCCGGTCCGGCTCCCGCGCCCCGCTCGGCACCGTCCTGCCCGCCGTCACCTGCGCCGCCCAGTCCACCTTCCTCACCGGCACCATGCCCTCCGAGCACGGCATCGTCGGCAACGGCTGGTACTTCCGCGAGCTCGGCGACGTACTGCTGTGGCGGCAGCACAACGGCCTCGTCGCCGGCGACAAGCTCTGGGACGCCGCCCGCCGCGCCCACCCCGGCTACACCGTCGCCAACATCTGCTGGTGGTACGCCATGGGCGCCGACACCGACATCACCGTCACCCCCCGCCCCGTCTACTACGCCGACGGCCGCAAGGAACCCGACTGCTACACCAGGCCGCCCGCCCTGCACGACGAACTCACCGAGAAATTCGGCACCTTCCCCCTCTTCCACTTCTGGGGCCCCGGCGCCGACCTGGTCTCCAGCCGGTGGATCATCGACGCCACCCGCCACATCATGCGCACCCGCCACCCCGACCTGACCCTGTGCTACCTCCCTCACCTCGACTACGACCTCCAGCGCTTCGGCCCCGACGACCCGCGCTCCCTGAAGGCGGCCACCGACCTCGACGCCGCCCTGGCCCCGCTGCTGGACGACGCCCGCGCCGAGGGCCGTACCGTCGTCGCCCTGTCCGAGTACGGCATCACCCGAGTGAACCGGCCCGTGGACATCAACCGCGCCCTGCGCCGCGCGGGCCTGCTCGAGGTGCACACCCAGGACGGCATGGAGTACCTCGACCCGATGGCCTCCCGCGCCTTCGCGGTCGCCGACCACCAGCTCGCCCACGTCTACGTGCGCCGCCCCGAGGACCTCGACGCCACCCGTGCGGCCCTGGAAGGACTGCCCGGCATCGAGCAGCTCCTCGACGACGAGGGCAAGAAGGCCCACCACCTCGACCACCCGCGCGCCGGCGAACTCGTCGCCGTCGCCGAACCCGACGCCTGGTTCACGTACTACTACTGGCTCGACGACGACCGCGCGCCCGACTTCGCGCAGCTCGTCGAGATCCACCGCAAACCCGGCTACGACCCGGTCGAGCTCTTCATGGATCCCCTCGACCCCTACGTCAAGGTCAAGGCGGCCGGCGCGCTGGCGCGCAAGAAGCTCGGCATGCGCTACCGCATGGCGGTCGTGCCCCTGGACCCCTCACCTATTCGGGGCAGCCACGGCCGCCTCCCCGCGAGCGACGACGACGGTCCGCTCCTCATCTGCTCCACCCCCCGCGCTGTCGGAGACCGCGTCGCGGCCACCGATGTGAAACAACTCCTGCTCCAACTGGCCGGACTCGGCTGACGCACCACCCGGTACGGCCCCCGAGATCCGACTACTGAGAGTGAAACACACGGCACTGACAACGGCCGGCCCCGGCGGGACCGGAACCGGCCACGACCGAGAAGGCAGGCCACTCGTGACCCTGTATTCCGACCCCTCCCGCACCGAAGCCGACGCCCCGGACGAGGGACTGCGCCGCACCCTCGGTGTGGACCGGCGCCGTTTCCTCAGCACCTGCACCGCCGTGGCGGCCGGAGCCGTCGCCGCCCCCGTCTTCGGCGCCGCCCCCGCCCTGGCCCACGGCCGGGACAGAGACCACGACCACGGACACGGGCGCGGGCAGGTGCTCGTCCCGCCGCACAAGCGCGGCATCATCCTCTACACCGTCCGCGACGCCACCGCCCGCGACCCGCTCGCGAGCGACCTGCCCTCCGGCTTCCGCGAGGTGTTCGAGCAGCTCTCCCGCCACGGCTACCGCCAGGTGGAGTTCGCCGGTTACCGCCAGCACGCGAACGCACCCGGCGGCGACAACCTGGAAACCGTCGAGGGCGCGAAGCTGCTGCGCCGCTGGCTCGACGACTACGGTCTGCGCGCCCAGGGCAACCACGGCTTCATCCCGGGTTCCTGGCCGCTCACCGCGGCGGACAAGGACACCTTCAAGAAGCACCTGGAGATCGCCAACATCCTCGGCATGGACCACATGGGCACCGGCGGCGACCCCACCGGCAGCTCCTACCGCGCCGACTGGGACGTGGCCGCCGACAAGTGGAACGCCCTCGGGGAGATCGCCCGCCACGAGGGCATCAAGCTCTACACCCACAACCACGACAGCGCCTACGGCTTCCTGCTCGACGGCGGCCCGCTGGACGACCAGGGCCGGCCGACCCGCAGCTCCGGCATCCGGAAGCTGGAGTACTTCCTGAAGATCACCGACCCCCGGCTCGTCTGGCTGGAGATGGACATCTTCTGGGCGCACGTCGCCCAGTACAAGTTCCACACGTACACCGCCCACGACGGCTCGACCAGGAAGAACGTCTTCGACCCGGCCGGCCTGGTCGCCCGCAACAACAAGCGCTACCCGCTGTTCCACGCCAAGGACGGCGTCGTCAGCACGACCAACGGCATGGGCTACGACATGGTGCCCTTCGGGACCGGCGTCATCGACTACACGACGTTCTTCTCGCGGGTCGGCGAGCGGAACTACCACAACCCGATGGTCGAGGACGACAACTCCCCGAGCGCCACCGACCCCGCGCAGTCGCTGCGCGAGGCCAAGATCAGCTACGACAACATGGCGGCCCTGCGCAGGCGCCGCCGTTGAGCGGAAGACGGACCGGGCGGCCCTTCCCGCGTGCCGCGGGAGGGGCCGCCCGGTCCGTGTGGGGGGAGGTTCTGTCGGGTCAGCCCTCGCCGAGCGGCCGCGGGTTGGGCGTGACGTGCTTGCCCTTGGCGCGTCCCGGCGGATGCAGGAACAGCGCCACGACGCCGGCGAAGAGCGAGATGCAGCCCGCCAGGGTGAAGGCGCCGTTGTAGCCCCAGGCGCCCACGACCACGGCCCCCATGCCCGCGCCCAGTCCCGAGACGAGCTTGGAGCTGTAGACCATCCCGTAGTTGGTGGCGTTGTTGTTCTCACCGAAGTAGTCCGCCGTCAGCGCCGCGAACATCGGGAAGATGGCGCCGCCGCCGAAGCCGGAGACGGCCGAGAAGACCAGGAACAGCGGCAGGTTCTTGATCTCGGCCGACCAGATGATGCCGAACTGGGCGAGGCCCAGGATGACGCACACGTAGAGCAGGCACTTCTTGCGGCCGTACAGGTCGGAGAGCCAGCCGATGACACCGCGCCCGGTGCCGTTGACGATCGCCTTCAGCGACATCGCGGTGGCCACGATGCCGGCCGCGAAGCCCGCGTCCTCACCGATGTCGACCTGGAAGGCGATGCCGAAGATGTTCACGCCGGAGGTGCAGGCGAGGCAGAACCACATCAACGCCACCCGGCCGGTCCTCCAGGCCTCCATCGGGGAGTACTGCTTGACGGCCGGCGGGTTCTTCTCCAGCGAACGCCGGGCCCGCGGGTCGTCCGGCGGGTTCAGCGGGTCGACGGCGGCCGGCCACCAGTTCTTCGGCGGGTCCCGGAAGTAGAAGCCGGCGACGGCCACGATCGCGGCGAGGAAGACACCCGCAGAGACCAGCACCCAGCGGAAGTTGGAGGTGTCCATGTAGCCGTGGAAGATGAAGACGAACGGCACCGAGCCGTAGGCGAAGCCGCCGTTGACGAAGCCGGTCTTGCCGCCCCGGCGCTCCGGATACCACTTGCCGACCATGTTGACGCAGGTCGCGTACACCATGCCGGCGCCCATGCCGCTGAACACGCCGAACCCGATGAAGGCGAGCGCGACGTGCGGCGCGAACGCCAGCGACAGATAGCCGAGCAGCGTGCCGACCGAGCCCAGCATCATCGCCCACCGCGCGGGCAGCCTGCCGCTCTCCCGCAGCCGCCCCGCCGGGAAGGCGACCGCCGCCTGGCAGAACACCCAGGCGGTCATCATCCAGTAGATGCTGCCGCTGGACCAGTGGTGGGCCTCGTGGAGCGTGTCCTCGGCGGACGCGAACGCGTACTCGGCGGAGGAGATGCCCATCATGCCGATCCAGGGCAGGATCACCATCCACTTGCGCTTGCGCCCCATGATGTCGATGTCGGACTCGCCCACGCGGTAGACGCGTCCGTTCCTGTCGGTCACCTCCCGGTAGGCGGCGACCCTTGAGACATCGGTGGTTGTCATGTCGATTGCACCCCTAGCGTCGAAAGTTCTGGCCAGCGCCCCCTGTCCAATGCCTTTCGTGCGCGCGCGGGTCCTCGGGGCCGGCCGACGCGCACCCGCCGGCCGGCCCCTCGCGGCCTCAGGTCATGAGCCGCCCCCCAACAGGCCCGCGGCCCGCGCCCACCGGTACTTGGCGCCCAGCACGGCCACCGGCCTCTCGGTGGTGTACGGGTACGCCACGACCCCGTGCTCGAAGAGGTACTGGCAGGCCTCCTCCACCTCCACGTCGCCCGCGAGGGACGCCACCACCGGCTTCTCGATCCCGCGCTCCCGGAACTCCGCCACCACCCGCGCGGTGAGTTCGGCGAACACCATGGGAGGAGTGACGATCGTGTGCCAGTAGCCGAGCACCAGCGCGTGGATGCGCGGATCCTCCAGACCCAGCCGGATCGTCGCCTCGTACGTCGACGGCGGCTCCCCGCCGGTGATGTCCACGGGGTTGCCCGCGGCGCCGAACGGCGGGATGAACTCCCGGAACGCCGCGTCCAGGTCGGCCGGGATCTCCATCAGCGACAGCCCGTTGTCCGTCACCGCGTCCGACAGCAGCACCCCGCTGCCGCCGGCCCCGGTGATGATCACCACGTTGTCGCCCTTCGGGGCGGGCAGCACCGGCAACGCGCGCGCGTACTCCAGCATGTCGTTCAGCCCCGGCGCGCGGATGACGCCGGCCTGCCGCAGGATGTCGTCGTACACCGCGTCGTCGCCCGCCAGCGCGCCGGTGTGCGAGCCCGCGGCCTTCGCGCCCGCCGCCGTACGCCCCGCCTTCAGCACCACGACCGGCTTCCTCGGCACGGTCGCCCGCGCGGCCTCGACGAACGCGCGCCCGTCCTTGAGGTCCTCCAGGTGCATCGCGATGCACTCGGTGTGCGGGTCCTCCCCGAACCAGGTCAGCAGGTCGTCCTCGTCCAGGTCCGACTTGTTGCCGAGCCCGACGATCGCCGACACGCCGGTCTTCGTCGTCCGCGCGAACCCCAGGATGGCCATCCCGATGCCGCCCGACTGACTGGTCAGCGCCACGCCGCCCTTGACGTCGTAGGGCGTGCAGAACGTGGCGCACAGGTCCTGCCAGGTCGAGTAGTAGCCGTAGATGTTGGGCCCGAGCAGCCGGATGCCGTGCTGCTCGGCGATCGCCACGATCTCCTCCTGGAGTTCGTGCTCACCGGTCTCCGCGAACCCGGAGGGGATCAGTACGGCGTTCGGGATCCGCTTGCGCCCCACCTCCTCCAGCGCCGAGGCCACGAACCGGGCGGGGATCGCGAAGACCGCCACATCCACCTCACCGGGAACGTCGGTGACACTCTTGTACGCCTTGCGGCCGAGAATGTCATCGGCCCTGGGGTTCACCGGGTGGATCTCCCCGGCGAAGCCGCCGTCGACGAGGTTGCGCATCACCGAGTTGCCGATCTTGCCGGCCTCGTTGGAGGCCCCGATCACCGCGACCGAACGCGGCTGCATCAGCCGCCGCATGGAGGCGAGGATCTCCTCGCGCGAGTAGCGCCGCCGCTCCTTCGGAGTCTCGGTGGAGAGGATCACACGGATGTCGGCGGCGACCGCGCCGTCCGCCGTCGCGATCACCGGGTTGAGGTCGACCTCGGCGATCTCCGGGAAGTCCGCCACCAGGTGCGACACCCGCCGGATCTGCTCGGCGACCGCCCACCGGTCCACGCCCTCCTGGCCGCGCACCCCGCGCAGGATCTCCGCCGACCGGATCGAGTCCAGCATCGACAGCGCCTCGTCGGCGTCCACCGGCGCCAGCCGGAACGTGACGTCCTTCAGCACCTCGACGAGCACCCCGCCGAGCCCGAACGCCACCACCTTCCCGAACGTCGGATCGGTGACCGCGCCGACGATGACCTCCTGCCCCTTCGGCAGCAGCTCCTGCACCTGCACGCCCTCGATCCGGGCGTCGGGGGCGTACGCGCGGGCGTTCTCGACGATCCGGCAGAACGCCGCCCGTACGTCCGCGGCGCCCTCCACACCGACGATCACACCACCGGCGTCGGTCTTGTGCAGGATGTCCGGCGACACGATCTTCATCACCATGGGCCCGCCGAACCGCGCCGCGCACGCCACGGCCTCGTCGACGTCCGTCGCCAGTTCCTCGCCGGGTACGGCGATCCCGTACGCGTCGGCGATCACCTTGCCCTCGGGCGCGGTGAGCGCGGTACGGCCCTCGGCACGCACCGAGTCCAGCAGCGCCCGAACCCTCGGCTTCCGGTCCTCGGCCATCACCTGATCTCCTTCGAGGATGCCCTGGCCTTTGGGCCGGGATGGGGGTACGTGATCGGGTAGCACGGCTGCCGTGCGTTGCGAGAACCAAGCCCGCATGCAGTGTCGATCGAGAACCAAGACGACACAGCCGAGCTTTGCTCGACAAACCGGGCAGGTTCCGTCCCGGCTGGTGTTGAGGGAGTAAGACCTTGTGGGTCATTGACCCGTGGGGCTTCCTGAGCCAGGAATCCCCCCGCTTGAGCTGGGGGAGGGTTCAACTCAGATCACCCCGTTCGACCTGAGCAGACGCAGTTCCTCGTCGGCGAGCCCCAGCTCGCCGACGTACACCTCTTCGTTGTGCTCGCCCAGCAGCGGGGAACTGCTCACCTCCACGGGGGAGTCGGAGAGCTTCAGCGGGCTGCCGACGGTGACGAACTCGCCGCGCTCGGGGTGCGGGACGGTGACGACCATCTCGTTGGCGACCAGGGAGCGGTCCTCGATGATCTCCCTGGTGGACAGGATCGGCCCGCACGGGATGTTGTGCGCGTTCAGCCGCTCCAGCACCTCCCACTTGGGCAGCGTCGAGGACCACTCCTCGATGAGCTGGAACATCTTGTTCAGTTGTGGCAGCCGGGCCTCCGGCGTCGCCCACTCGGGGTCGTCGGCCAGCTCCGGCCGGCCGATGAGCTCGCTCAGCGGCTTCCAGCCGACGGGCTGCACGATGACGTACACGTAGTCGTTGGGGCCGCCCGGCGCGCACTTCACCGCCCACCCCGGCTGGCCGCCGCCGGACGCGTTCCCGGACCGGGGAACCTCGTCGCCGAAGTCGTCGTTGGGATATTCGGCGAGTGGACCATGGCTCAGGCGCTGCTGGTCGCGCAGCTTCACCCGGCAGAGGTTGAGCACCGCGTGCTGCATGGCCACGTTCACCCGCTGCCCGCGCCCGGTGCGCTCCCGCTGGAACAGGGCGGCGAGAATGCCGGCCACCGCGTGCACACCCGTGCCCGAGTCCCCGATCTGGGCCCCCGTCGCCAGCGGCGGCCCGTCCTCGAAACCGGTGGTCGACATCGACCCGCCCATGGCCTGGGCGACGACCTCGTACGCCTTGAAGTTGGTGTACGGGCCGTCCCCGAACCCCTTGATGGAGGCGTAGACGATCCGTGGATTGATCTCCTTGATGCGGTCCCAGGTGAAGCCCATCCGGTCGATCGCGCCCGGCCCGAAGTTCTCGACCATGACGTCCGAGCGCCGGATCAGCTCGGTGAGGATCTCCTTGCCGCGTTCGGTCTTGGTGTTGAGGGTGATGCTCCGCTTGTTGCAGTTGAGCATCGTGAAGTAGAGGGAGTCGACGTCCGGCAGGTCGCGCAGTTGCTTGCGCGTGATGTCGCCGGTCGGCGCCTCCAGCTTGACGACGTCCGCGCCGAGCCAGGCCAGCAGCTGGGTCGCGGAGGGCCCGGACTGGACATGCGTCATGTCCAGGACGCGGATGCCCTCAAGTGCCTTGGGGGTCATGGGCGCACCTCACTTGTACATGGTCTGGTTCATGGTTCCGGGGGCGTACGCGTCGGGGTCCACCCAGACGTTGATCAGCGACGGCTTGCCGGACTCGCGGGCCCGGCGCAGCGCGGGGCCGATGTCGGCGGGGTCGCGGACCTCCTCGCCGTGACCGCCCAGCATCCGCGCGAACTCGTCGTACCGGACGTCACCGAGGGTGTTGCCGACCCGCTCGCGCTCCTTGCCGTACTTGGCGGCCTGGCCGTAGCGGATCTGGTTCATCGAGGAGTTGTTGCCGACGACGCCGACGAAGGGGAGGTCGTAGCGGACCAGGGTCTCGAAGTCCCAGCCGGTGAGGGAGAAGGCGCCGTCACCGAAGAGGGCGACGACCTCCTTGTCGGGCCGCGCCTGCTTGGCGGCGAGGACGAAGGGGACACCGACGCCGAGGGTGCCCAGCGGTCCCGGGTCCATCCAGTGCCCGGGCGACTTGGGCTGCACGACCTGCCCGGAGAAGGTGACGATGTCGCCGCCGTCGCCGATGTAGATCGAGTCCTCGGTGAGGAAGTCGTTGATCTCGCTGACCAGCCGGTACGGATGGATGGGCGAGGCGTCCGACCGGAGCTGCGGCAGCCGCTTCTCCAGCGCGGTCTGCTCGGCCGCCCGCAGCTCGTCCAGCCACTCCTTGCGCCGGGACGCGCCCCCGTTCACCCGCCCGGAGGCCGCCTCGGTCACCGACTTCAGCACCAGCCCCGCGTCGCCCACGATGCCGAGGTCGATGTCGCGGTTCTTGCCGACCGTGCGGTAGTCGAGGTCGATCTGCACGACCGTCGCGTCGGGGGAGAGGCGCTTGCCGTACCCCATGCGGAAGTCGAAGGGCGTACCGACGATCACGATGACGTCGGCGCCTGAGAAGGCGTACCGGCGGGAGAGCTGGAAGTGGTGCGGGTCGCCGGGCGGGAGCGTGCCGCGCCCCGCGCCGTTCATGTACGCGGGGACGTTGAGGGTGCGCACCAGCTCGATGGCCGCCTCGGTGCCCCGGGTGGTCCACACCTGGCTGCCGAGCAGGATCGCCGGCTTCTCGGCGTGCACCAGCAGATCGGCCAGCCGCTCGACGGCCTCGGGGTCACCGGCCGACCGGGTCGACGCCCGGTACGCGCCCTGCCGCGGCACGCGCGCCTTGGACACCGGCACCTTGGCGTCCAGCACATCGCGCGGGATCTCCAGGAAGGAGGGGCCGGGGGCGCCGTGGTAGCACTCGCGGAAGGCCATGGACACCATGTCCGCCGCCCGCGCCGTGTCGGGCACGGCCGCCGCGAACTTGGTGATGGGGTTCATCATGTCGACGTGCGGCAGGTCCTGCAGCGACCCCATCTTGTGTTGGGTGAGCGCCCCCTGACCACCGATCAGCAGCATCGGGGACTCCGCGCGGAAGGCGTTGGCGACCCCGGTGACGGCGTCGGTCGTCCCCGGACCGGCCGTGACGACCGCGCAGCCGGGCTTGCCGGTGATGCGCGCGTAGCCGTCGGCGGCATGGGCGGCCACCTGTTCGTGCCGTACGTCGACGACCTCGATGCCCTCGTCGACGCAGCCGTCGTAGATGTCGATGATGTGGCCGCCGCACAGCGTGTAGATGCGGTCGACGCCCTCGGCCTTGAGGGCCTTGGCGACGAGATGACCGCCTGAGATGACGTCCTGGGTGTCGTCGGGCATGGCGAAGTCCTTGTCCCTTCCTAGGGGGTGGGGAACGCTCTCGCGGTACATTGCATACAGTCGACGAATACTGTATGAAGCTTGTTATCCCGCATCCGGTGGGTGGTGTCCAGGGGGTGCGCGGCACTTTTCGGTCGCCGGTCCCCAGGCCCTCCGGGCCCCTCCCGGACCTTCCGGCGACTTCACAGACAGGAGCCGAGATGGACCTGTACGAACACCAGGCAAGGGAACTCTTCGCGGAACACGGCATCGTGGTGCCGTCGGCCGAGGTCACCGACTCGCCCAAACAGGCCCGCGAGATCGCGCGCCGGCTCGGCGGCCGAGTCGTCGTCAAGGCGCAGGTCAAGACCGGCGGACGGGGCAAGGCGGGCGGCGTCAAACTCGCCACCGACCCGGCCGCCGCCGAACTCACGGCACGTCAGATCCTCGGCATGGACATCAAGGGCCACACGGTCGGCACGGTGATGCTGGCCCAGCCCGTCGACATCGCCGAGGAGTTCTACGTCTCCTACGTCCTCGACCGCGCCGCCGGCCGCTTCCTCGCCATCGCCTCCGCCGAGGGCGGCATGGACATCGAGGAGGTCGCCGCGACCCGCCCCGAGGCGGTCGCCCGCGTCCCCGTCGACCCGGCCGAGGGGGTCACTCCGGCGGCGGCGTCCCGTATCGCCGAGGCGGCCGGACTGCCGTCGCGGACGGTCGACGTGCTCGTCCGGCTGTGGGACGTCCTCGTCCGCGAGGACGCCCTGCTCGTCGAGGTCAACCCGCTGGTCCGCACCACCGACGGCCGCATCATGGCGCTCGACGGCAAGGTCACCCTCGACGACAACGCCGTCTTCCGCCAGGCCCGCCGGGACGCCGAGGACGACGGCCGGCACGACCCGCTGGAGGCCGCGGCGGCCGCGAAGGGCCTCAACTACGTCAGGCTCGACGGCGAGGTCGGCATCATCGGCAACGGCGCCGGACTCGTCATGTCCACCCTCGACGTGGTGGCCGGCTGCGGAGCCCGCCCCGCCAACTTCCTCGACATCGGCGGCGGCGCCTCCGCCCGGATCATGGCGGACGGACTGTCGGTCGTCCTCTCCGACCCGTCCGTGAAATCCGTCCTCGTCAACGTCTTCGGCGGCATCACCGCCTGCGACGCGGTCGCCGACGGCATCGTCCGCGCCCTGGACACCGTACGGCTCACCAAACCGCTCGTCGTACGGCTCGACGGCAACAACGCGGCCCGGGGCCGGGCCGTCCTCGACGAGCGCCGGCACCCCCTCGTCGAACAGGCCACCACCATGGACGGCGCCGCGCGCCGGGCCGCCCACCTCGCCACCACACCCTGAGGAGACCGGACGACATGGCGATCCACCTCACCAAGGAGAGCAAGGTCCTCGTCCAGGGCATGACCGGTGGCGAGGGCATGAAGCACACCCGGCGGATGCTCGCCGCCGGCACGAACGTCGTCGGCGGGGTGAACCCCCGCAAGGCCGGTCGCAGCGTCGACTTCGACGACCGTGCCGTCCCCGTCTTCGGCTCCGTCGCCGAGGGCGTGGACGCGACGGGAGCCGACGTCACCGTCGTCTTCGTACCGCCCGCCTTCGCCGGGTCGGCCGTGACCGAAGCCGCCGACGCCGGCATCGGCCTCGCGGTCGTCATCACCGAGGGCATCCCCGTCCACGACTCCGTCGCCTTCCTCGACCACGCCCGGCGCAAGGGCACCCGCGTCATCGGCCCCAACTGCCCCGGCCTGATCACCCCCGGCCAGTCCATCGCCGGCATCATCCCGGCCGACATCACCAAGCCGGGCCGCATCGGACTGGTCTCCAAGTCCGGCACGCTCACCTACCAGCTCATGTACGAGCTGCGCGACACCGGCTTCTCCACCTGCGTCGGCATCGGCGGCGACCCCGTCGTGGGCACCACCCACATCGACTGCCTCGCCGCCTTCCAGGACGACCCCGACACCGACCTGATCGTCCTCATCGGCGAGATCGGCGGCGACGCGGAGGAACGTGCGGCGGCCTACATCCGCGACCACGTGACCAAGCCCGTCGTCGGCTACATCGCCGGCTTCACCGCCCCCGAGGGCCGCACCATGGGCCACGCCGGCGCGATCGTCTCCGGGTCGTCCGGTACGGCGCGGGCGAAGAAGGAGGCACTGGAGGCGGCCGGAGTCAGGGTCGGCGACACGCCCACGGAGACGGCCCGGCAGGTGCTCGCCGCCCTGAACGGCGACGGCTGAAGCCCCCGGAACCTCCTGGAACATCCTGGAACCCCCTTTCTCTCGACCGTGCACCGAGAGCGGAGCGAACCGCATGCCACCCACCCTCACCCTCAAATCCGGCACCTCCTGGACCGACGCCTGGCAGCGCTGCCTCACCGTCGCCCCCGAGGCCTTCCGTGACGACCGCGTCCTCAACCTCTGGAACTCCGCCTGGCAGCCGGACGGCCGGGCGCTGCCCGCCGTCAGCCCCGTCGACGGCAGTCCCGTCGCGGGCCCGCCGCGCCTGGACCGGACCACCGCCCGGCAGGCCGTGCGCGCCGCGCTCGACCGGCACCGCGCCTGGCGGCACGTCCCGCTGCCGGAGCGCCGCGCCCGCGTCGCCGCCACCCTCGACGCCCTCACCCAGCACCGCGAACTCCTGGCGCTGCTGCTGGTCTGGGAGATCGGCAAGCCCTGGCGGCTCGCGCAGGCGGACGTCGACCGCACCATCGACGGCGTGCGCTGGTACGTCGACGGCATCGACGGCATGCTCGCCGGCCGGGCCCCGCTCGACGGGCCCGTCTCCAACATCGCGAGCTGGAACTACCCGATGAGCGTGCTCGTTCACGCAGTGCTGATACAGGCACTGGCGGGCAACGCGGTCATCGCCAAGACCCCGACCGACGGCGGTGTCGCCTGCCTCACCCTGGCCTCGGCACTCGCCGCCCGCGAGGGGATCCCCGTCACCCTCGTCAGCGGCAGCGGGGGCGAGCTGTCCGAGGCGCTGGTGCGGGCGCCCGAGGTCGGCTGCGTCTCCTTCGTCGGAGGCCGCGACACCGGCGCCGCCGTCGCCACGGCCGTCGCCGACCTCGGCAAACGGCACATCCTCGAACAGGAAGGACTCAACACCTGGGGCATCTGGAACCACTCCGACTGGGACACCCTGAGCGCGGTGATCCCGGGGCTCTTCGACTACGGCAAGCAGCGCTGCACGGCCTACCCGCGCTTCGTCGTCCAGCGACGGCTCTTCGACGACTTCCTGGCCGCCTACCTCCCCGCGGTCCGCACGCTCCGGGTCGGCCACCCGCTCGCCGTCGAACACCCCACCGACCCCCACCCCCGGCTGGACTTCGGGCCGGTGATCAACGCGGCCAAGGCGAAGGAGCTCCACGACCAGGTCGCCGAGGCCATCGACCGCGGCGCCGTCCCGCTGCACCGGGGCGCGCCGTCCGACGCCCGCTTCCTGCCCGGCCAGGACACCTCGGCGTACGTCCAGCCGGTCACGCTGCTGAACCCGCCCCCCTCCTCCCCGCTGCACCACGCGGAGCCGTTCGGCCCGGTCGACACCATCGTCCTGGTCGACACGGAGGCGGAACTGCTGGCCGCCATGAACGCGTCCAACGGCGCGCTGGTGGCCACGCTGTCCACGGACGACCGGTCCACCTACGACCGGCTGGCCCCGCACATCCGCGCCTTCAAGGTCGGCCACGGCGTCCCGCGCTCCCGCGGCGACCGCGACGAACTGTTCGGCGGCTTCGGCGCGTCCTGGCGCGGCGCGTTCGTCGGCGGCGACCTCCTGGTCCGCGCCGTGACCCGGGGCCCGGCCGGAGAGCGCCTGCCCGGCAACTTCCCGGAGTACCAGCTCATGCCCTGACCCGTGTGACCACCCGGACACACACCGTGCACCCCGTACCGCCACCGCCCGGAGGCACGGAAAACGCAGGTGAAAGGCGCTGCGAAACCTTGGTATGGTTGTCCATGTCGCCGCAGGGGGGAACACCCCGCGAAGGCGGCGGACACCTTGTCCGGGTGGCGGAATGGCAGACGCGCTAGCTTGAGGTGCTAGTGCCCTTTATCGGGCGTGGGGGTTCAAGTCCCCCCTCGGACACATCGCTCAACCGATGGCCCCGACCGTTTCGGTCGGGGCCATCGGTTGTTCTCGTTTCATCGAGGGTGATGCGTGATGTCCCGGAAGGGGACAGGTGACGTGCCGGCACGGCGGCGGGGCGGAGCCGCCCCATGAACCCCGCAGCCGTCCTGTCCGCCATGCCCGGCGCGACGCCCGTCCCCGGCCTGGCAGCGGCGTGGCGCTGGTGTCCGCCGCTACGGCACCGCCCCGCTCGCCCGGCCCGCCGTGGCCTCCTCACAGGCGGCCCGCCTCCACGATCCGCCGCAGGAAGCGCCGCGTGCGGTCCTGCCGCGGGGCGCCGAGGACCTGCTCGGCGGTGCCGCGCTCCAGCACCACGCCGCCGTCGAGGAAGCAGACCTGGTCGGCGACCTCGCGGGCGAAGCCCATCTCGTGGGTGGCCAGCACCATGGTCATGCCGTCGCCCTTGAGGCCGCGCACGACGTCCAGCACCTCGCCGACCAGCTCCGGGTCGAGGGCCGCGGTGATCTCGTCGAGCAGCAGCAGCCGGGGCCGTACGGCGAGGGCGCGCGCGATCGCCACCCGCTGCTGCTGGCCGCCGCTGAGCCGGTCCGGGTAATCGCCCGCCCTGCCGCCAAGGCCGAGCCGCTCCAGCAGCTCCCGGGCCTGCTCCTCCGCCCGGGCGCGGGGGACGCGGTGCACCCGGCGCGGGGCGAGGGTGATGTTCTCCAGCACCGTCATGTGCGGGAAGAGGTTGTACGCCTGGAAGACCACGCCGATCCGGCGCCGCACCGCGTCCTGGTCGGCGCGCGGGTCGGTGATCTCCTCGCCGTCCAGCCGGATCACGCCGTCGTCGACGTCCTCCAGGAGGCCGGCGCACCGCAGCAGCGTCGACTTGCCGGAACCGGAGGCGCCGATCAGCGCGGTCACCGTGTGCGGGGCGACCTCCAGGTCGACGTCCCGCAGGACGACCGAGCCGCCGAGGGTCTTGCGCACGGACTCCATCCGCAGCACCGGCACGTTCCCGCTCACGTCGTTCCTCCTTGCGCCCGCCGGCGGTCCATGCGGGCCGTCACCCAGTCCGTGAGGCGGGTCATCGGGATGGTCAGGGCGACGAACACCAGCCCGGCCACGATGTACGGCGTGTAGTTGAGGCTGCGGCCCACGACGATGTCCGCCGCCCGTACGGCGTCGACCGCGCCGCCGATCGACACCAGACCGGTGTCCTTCTGCAGCGACACCAGGTCGTTCAGCAGCGGCGGCACCTGGCGGCGCACCGCCTGCGGCAGCACCACGAACCGCAGCGCCTGCCGGTTGGTCAGGCCCAGGGAGCGGGCCGCGGCACGCTGCGAGGGGTGCACCGACTCGATGCCCGCGCGGAACACCTCCGCCACGTACGCCGAGTACGTCAGCGTCAGCGCCGTACCGCCGAGCAGCACCGGGTCGACGGTGACGCCCTGGAGCCGCAGCGCCGGGACGCCCAGGACCACGATCATCAGGTTGATGATCAGTGGCAGCCCGCGGAAGAAGTCCGTGTACGCCGCCGCCAGCACCCGCAGCGGGAAGAACACCGGGCCGCGCAGGGTGCGGGCCACGGCGATGAGCATGCCGAGGAGCAGCACGGCGGCGCCGCACACCAGCAGCAGCCGCAGGTTCAGCCAGAGGCCCTCCAGGACCTTCGGGAACGCCTCGCGCGCGTACCGGCCGTTGAAGAACGTCTCCTTGGTGCGCGGCCAGCCGGGCGCGCCGACGACGAGCAGGTAGAGCGCGGCCCCGGTGACCAGGGTCGACAGCGCGGCGATCGCCGTGGCGCGGCGGGCCCGGGCACGCCGGTACCGCTCGCGCTCCAGCCGGCGCGGCGACGGGACGTACAGGTCCTCGACGGCACCCTTGTCGTCGTCCCTGTCGTCCCTGTCGTCCGCGCCGTCCCGGCCGGACCCGCCCTCGACGACGGTCACTTGAGCACCGGGGCGTCGACCGCGTCGGCCAGCCACCGCTGTTCGATCTCCGCCAGGGTGCCGTCCTCGCGGAGCGCGTCCACGGCGTTCGTCACGCAGCGGGTGAGCGCGCTGCCCTTGTCCAGCACCAGCCCGAACTGCTCCGGAGTGCCGCCCCGGTTCTCGAACTGGCCGACGATCTCGGCCTCGGTCACCTCGGCGGCGGTCATGTAGAACGCGGTCGGCAGGTCGACCACGATCGCGTCGACCTGGCCGTTCCTCAGCGCGGACTTGGCCTGGTCGTTCTTGCCGTAGACGGCGGCGTCCCGGGTCGGTCGCACGACGTCCTCGATGTAGTCGAGGCTCGTCGTGCCCACCTGGGCACCCAGCACGAGGCCCTTGAGGTCCGCGACGCCGGTCGCCTTCGCGGCCTTGGAGTCCTTGAGCGCGACGACGGCCTGGCGCACGTCGTAGTAGCCGGACGAGAAGTCCACGGCCTTCCTGCGCTCGTCGCTGACGGAGACCTGGTTGATGTCGAAGTCGAAGGTCTTCTCACCCGGTGCGAAGGCCTTGTTGAACGGCACGCTCTGCCAGACCACGGCACCCTCGCCGTACCCCAGCCTCTCCGCCACGGCGTACGCGACGGCCGACTCGAAGCCCTGGCCGTTGGACGGGTCGTCGTCCTTGAACCACGGCTCGTAGGCGGGCTGGTCGGTGGCGATCGTCAGCTTGCCGGACGTCTTCGTGGCGAGCTCGCCCTTGGCGCACGAGGCGCCGGTCGGACCGGAGGGCTTGGCGGACGCGTCGTCCTCCGGCCGCGGGGCGCAGCCGACGGCGGTCGCGAGGAGGGCGACGGTGGCGCCGGCGAGGACGCGGCGCAGGACACGAGGGGCGAGGGACATGGCGGGAGAGTGGCAGTGATCTCCCCGGTTTGTCGAGGGCACCCCGCGATAATCCGCATGCTGGGAACGGGTGTTGCGGTCTCGTGAACAGGTGGGCGGGAGCGGGGTTGGGGTGCGCCGGGACGCGTGGCGCGGGCAGGCGTCGCCTGCCGGGCCGCTACGCCTTCCGGGCCAGCCCGGCGACGATGAGGCGTTCCCAGACGGTGAGCTCCCGTTCCTCGCCTCCGGCGCCCCACGGGGTGCCGCCGACCGGGTCGGGACGCCACCGGGGCGCGGGGACGATCCCGGGGTCGAGGAGCTCCAGGCCGTCCAGCAGGGCGGCGATCTCCTCGTCGGTGCGCCACCGGCCGCGGCCGAAGGTCTGCTGGAGGACCCGCTCGGCCTCCGCGGTCTCCGGGTTGTCGCCGGACCGGAAGTGGCTGACGAAGAAGTGGCTCCCGGACGGCACGTGGTCACGCCAGTGACGGACGATCCCGGCCGGGTCCTCCTCGTCGTTGACGTGGTGGAGGATGGCGCTGAAGACGACGGCGACGGGGCGGTCGAAGTCGATCAGTTCCCGGGTGTCAGGGTGGGTGCGGACGCCTTCGGGGTCGCGTACGTCGGCCCGGACGACCCGGGTCCGGTCGTTCTGCTCCAGCAGCGCACAGCCGTGGACCAGCACCTGGGGGTCGTTGTCGACGTACACGATCCGGGACTCCGGGGCGTGCCGCTGCGCGACCTGGTGGACGTTGTCGGCGGTCGGCAGACCACTGCCCAGGTCGATGAACTGCCGCACGCCGGTGGTCGTCACGATCTGCGCGATGGCCCGCGTCAGGGCCGCGCGGTTGGCGAAGGCGATGGCCACCGACCCGGGGAGGTCCCGGAAGAACACGTCACCGACCGCCCGGTCCACGGCGTAGTTGTCCTTGCCGCCGAGCAGGTAGTCGTAGACGCGGGCGATGCTGGGCCGGGTGGAGTCGATCGAGGAGCCTTCAACCGTCATACCGCCCATCCTCTCCCGCGACACCGCCCGCCCACCGGCGTTCCGGCATCCCCGGGCGGTCCTCAACGGGATCGTGTGGAAGTTCCGTACCGGTATGGCCCGGTGGGACGTGCCCGAGCGGTACGGTTCCCGGGCCACGTCGCCCACCCGCTTCCGCCGATGGGCCGAGAACGGCACTTTCGAGCGGATGTTCCGGGCCGCCCCGGGCCAGGGCCGGCGCGGCCGGGGACATCGAGTGGCCGGCGTCGGTCGACTCCACGCTCGTCCGGGCCCACCGGCACGCGGCCGGAGCGCGAGAAGAGGGCTTCGCGCCCCGGGACGACTCCGCCGCGCGATTCGGCCGGGTGCCGGTTCCGGCTTCACCGGCGCGTGAGCACGCGGAACTCGTTGCCGTCGGGGTCGGCCAGCAGCACCGCGCCGTCCCCTCCGCGGGCGGTTCCGAGACGCTTCGCCCCGAGGGAGAGCAGGCGCTCGACCTCCGCTTGCTGATCGTCGTCCGGGGCGAGGTCCAAGTGCAGGTCCTTGCCGGGGTCCGGCATCAGCGGCGGACCGCCCCACGTGATCTTCGTACCGCCGTTCGGTGACTGGACGGCGGTCTCCTCGTCCTGGTCCCAGACCAGCGGCCAGCCCAGCGCCTTGCTCCAGAAGTAGCCCACGGCCTGCGAACCGTCGCAGGCGAGCGCTCCGATGAAGCCGCAGCCGGCCAGGAAATTGTTGTGCGGCTCGAGGACACAGAACTCGTTGCCCTCGGGGTCGGTGAGCACCACATGGGACGCGTCCGGTCCCTGGCCGATGTCGGCGTGCCGGGCGCCGAGGTCGAGCGCTCTGGCCACGGTCTCCTGCTGGTTCTCCGGGGAGGAGCTGGGCAGGTCGAAGTGCAGCCGGTTCTGGGCGACCTTCTGCGCCTGGGAGGGACGGAAGCCGAGGCGGTAGCCGGCGTCGTTCCCGGACAGCAGGGCGACGCCGTCGTAAGGATCGTCGGCTCTCTCCAAGCCCAGGACGCCGGACCAGAAATGCGCCAGGCGCTCGGGCTGGTGCGCGTCGAAGGAGATTGCGAAGAGTCGGCTGCTCATTGCGCCACGCGTCCTCGGTCCGTTGAGTGCCGGCTGTCGGCAGGGCGCCCCGCCGGCGCCTCGAACGAGGATCCTACGGGCGGGCCGGCCTCAGTCGCAGCCGAGTATTCCGCGGCCCCGGAGCCGGAGCCGGACCCTCCGCGGTGTGGGCTGAGGCGGGTGAGTCTGCTGGTCCGGGGTATGAAGGATGGTCGGCCGGGCTTCCTGCCCGGTGCGACAGGACCGCCGAGTCCTACGAAGCAGCGGTCACCCTCGCCTCACTCCTGATGCGGGCGTGAAAAGAACGGCAGTGCCTGGAAGGGCGTACCCGTTCTCGCCACGAGGGGCGGGCTTCGGTTGGGCGGCGCGCTGTTCGGCCACGGTGGGGTGGACGGCGATCGCTTCGGCCGCCCGCCCGAAGCAGGATCTCGGCCTTCGCACACAGGGCGGCCCGCCACCCGCAGGAGGCAGGGACCAGGGCTTGTCCGGGCGGTCCTGGCCATAGGCTGAGTGCGGCACGTTCAAACCGGACAGGGTATGGGGCAGGGGGTGACGGGTTGGGCCGGCAGGAGAGGTACCGCAAGGTGATCAGGCCGCTGCTGCGAGCCGGGATCGAGGTGATGCCCGACGCGGTTCCGGGCTCGGCGGTACCGCATGTCGTGGGGTACGAACGGGAGCGGGTTTTCGGGTTCCGCCTGGTCGATTACAAGGACCCGCGCTTCGTGGAGCGGCTCAACGAAGCCTGGTACGACCTCGCCACGTCCTCCGGCCTGATCGACGAGAACCGCGAATTCCTCCTCATGCTGCCCAGGGGGACCCGGACCGCCGAGGAGGACCGCCGGCGACGCACGATGCACGTCTGGCACCGGGTCCGCCTGTGGGAACGGTGGGACCTCATGGGGGCCGGCGCGGCGACGTTCCTCGGCGTCCGCGCGGGCCGTCCCGGCTTCGCCATGCTGGCCCTGGACAACAGTGTCTGGCTTCTGGCCGACACGTACGAGACGGGTGCGGCCGTGTACGCGGTGCGCGATCCCGCCGGCTCTCCAGGGGTGCTGCGCGAGTTGAAGCGGGAGTGGGAGCGGCTCGCCGGGAAGGACGAGGACCGGGAGTTCCGGCGTGAGGTCGGCGAGTGGCTCGAGAGCAGGCGGCAACACCGGACGACCGGCGCGGACAGGGTGGGGTGAGGGGGAGGGCGTACGCGGTCCGGGGAAGCCCGCGGTCGTCGGGGCCCGGTTCTCAGGGTTCCACGCCGCAGCGTCGCGCGATGGCTTCGAGGCGTTCGAGTTCCCGCGCTGCTGTCGGGTGGGCGAGGCCGAGGGCCATGTCCGCGCGGGCTGTGATGTAGAGGATGTCCCGGCGGGTGGCGGTGTCCAGGCCGGGGGCGGTCCGGAGGCGGCGGCCCGTGACGCTCAGGTAGATCGCGATGCTGTCGAGTTCGTCACGCAGGTGCACAGGAAGCACCTCCCGCAGGTCGTCCTTGGCGTAGTCGCGCGCCTGCCGGTCCGCCGTACAGGGGTCGGGCAGCACGGGAGCCCAGGGAAGGCCGGCTTCTCGCGCGTCGTCGTACATCTCCGCCACCAAGGCGCGTGCGGACTCGGGATCGCCCTCGGCGACTGCCTCGCGGGCCGATCGCAAGGTGGCACGCAGTCGTGCACGGGCCTGGGGGTCTTCGCCGGTCCGGGCGTCCAGATAGCCGGACCACACGTCGAACGCCTTGCTCAGCTCGGCGTCCAGCATGATCTTGTACACGTCCGGCACGCTGCCGCCCTTCCGTCGAGCCCGTCCCGGCATGGACGGCAGCGGTCAGAACAGGACAGGCACAGGGCGGGACACCTGCGCTTTTTCGCACAGTTGCTCACACCTGCCGCAGGTAACGAGAAGAAACTCACCACGTGGATCGCGAGTGTCCACACGACCCAGCCGCGCTACCCCCATGCCTTCACCCACAGCCTCGAAACCGACCGCGCAGCCGTCGACGCAGGCCTCACCCTCCCGCACCACAACGGCTGGACCAAAGGCGTCCACACCCGCACCGAACGGATCACGGGGTGGATGCATGGCCGCGCGGGCTTCGACCTCCTTCGGCATCGCATCCTCCTGCACTGAACGTCACCCTCCGCCACCGCCGATGACGGGACAGAGCCGCTCGTTTGACAGGCCGGGGCCCGGCGGACACGATCCGGTGAGCAGAGCCGGCAGAGGGGACGGGACGGAACATGGCAGCGGAGGTGCTCGACTGGGCGGGCGACCGGATGTGCGTCACCTTCACCCGGGGCCTGGACCCCGCCGAGCTGTTCACCCGCTACGGTGCCGACCCGGCCCGTTCCCGCCTGCTCGATGCGGACGCCGCGTCCGACCTGTCCACAGGTCAGTCCGCCGCCGGAGCGGTGTCGCTCCTGCGGGCCGGAAGGCTCGGCGACTGGACGTTCTGCGTCGAGGAGGACGGCGTCATCGGCTCGTGGCCCGAGCTCCTCGCCGCGCTGTCCCGCGGCACCGAGACCTACGGCGTCCTGTCCACTGAGGGCCTTGCCGTCTTCCAGCACTGGCGCGACGGCCAGTGCCTGGAGAACTTCGAACCCGGCTCGGAACGAACCCGGCCCGAACACTCCGGCCCTTGGTGGGACAGGGTCCAGGAAGCCCTGGCCGAGCACGGGGGCTCCGGAGTCGCCCCCGTGGTCGCCCTCGTCCTCGACCACCTCGGTCTCACCCTGGACGACGCGACCCTGGCCGCCCCCTGGCCCACGCTGACCGTCGCGGAGGACGACGCCCCGTCCGCACCACGCGGCGACTCCTACGCGGGCGAGGGCCCGGTCCCGCCGGGCGCCATCGAGATCCTGTAGGTTCCGGGTCGTCCCTGTCGCCCCAGGCCTTTCAGGAGTCCGGAGACGGGCTTCGGTTTCCGGTGCACACCGCTCCCTTACTGATCTGTCCCGCCACGTGCCCGCCGGGCGCGGTGAGCGTCTCCGTGTGGGCGGCGTGCAACAGGCGCAGCAGGGGTTGCCAGGTGGCGAAGTCATGGAGTGAGGGCACGAGAAGACCTCCTGAAGGCGTGTTCGCCGATTCCGGATCATGGGCGGGGCGCCGACGACGTGGGGCGCCCCGGGCCGAAGCGGCCCGGGGGAGAAGGGGGAACGGCGGTGGGGAACATGTTCGACGTCGGACGAGGCCGACGGAGGCGGACCCACCGTGCCCCCCGCGCCCGGGGCGCGGTGGGCACTTCGCCTTCGCCGCGCGGGGCGTTCTTCGTCTCCTCGCCGACCGTCAGCGCGACGAGGATCGCGCTGACGGTGCAGGAGATTCCGGAACCCGTGCGGCACGCCTCGTCCACTCGGTCCGCTTCTTCGTCACTCCGGTTCCTCGGCTCGCAGGGTGCCGTCGCGCAGGGCCTTGTCCGTGGCCCGTCCGATGATCGCGGTCGCTCCCGCGTCCACGGCGCCTCCGACGATGCCTCCCAGGATCGGGATCCCCTTGGCGAGCGTGATCGCGGCGCGCTTGGTTCCGTACTTCGCGACGAGGTGGGTTCCGGCCTTCTTGTTGATCGCCCGGATCACCGTGATCGGGATCTTCTTGATCATCTGCTCGCCGAGCTTCTGGCCGACCTTCACGCCGAAGGACGCCAGGACGTTCTGCGCGCTCATCCCGATCGCGAGCATCATCGCGACGGTCCGCACGTGCGGATCACGGATGTCCCATCCCCGGAGGTGCGCGATGGAACCGGCCATCCGCATGTTGATGGCGAGGGACGCGGCCACGTTCGCGGGGATCGTCACGCCCGCGGTGATCAGACCTCCGAGCCCGGTGACGAACCCCTGGGTCCCGGCCGCGGCCACGGACTCCTTGATGAGGCGGGCGACGACCGCGTCGATGTCGTCCTTCATGTCCTCGGGAGAACGGCGCTCCTCGTCCTCAGGCGCCCGGTAAGCGTCACCCTGCCGACGCGAAAGACGGTCCTCGGCCCAGGTCACCGACCCCGTGACCGGTCCCACGCCGTTCACCATGACCTTCTCCGCGAGATCGGCGATCCACCGTCCGGCCTTCTCGACCGCTCCCTCGTCAGGAGTCTTCTCGTCGGCCATCACACACCCCTTCCGCGAGCGCCCCAGCGGGGCGTCCCGCACTGCTGCGGGCAGGAGGAGGAGTCCGGTCGCCGGCACCCCGGCAGAGCCGCGGGCGGCTGAAGCCGCGTCCCCCTCGCCACCGCCCGCCCACCCCTTTACGCCGCGACGTCCTTTGCCGCGCCGCCCTTCACGAGCTGAAGCGGCTACACCCTCCCATGAAAGTGAAAGCGCCGTCAAACCTCACCGGTTTGCTTGCGTGCGTTCGATCGGGGGACGGTGAGCGGACCGTGCCGGCTACCCCACCCCGCAGCCGGCCTCCACCAGGAACGGGCTCGGCTGCCCGGTCCACGAGACGTACAGGCCGTCCCGGGCCCGGGTGCAGGCGACGAACAGCAGGCAGCGTTCCGCGGCGAGGTCGGCCTCGTGCTGGAGCCGGTCGACCTCCTCCGGGGTGATGGCCGAAGGGTTCGGCAGCGCACGGTCGTGGACGCCGACGACGGCGGTGTAGCGGTACTCGAGCCCCTTGAAGGTGTGCATGGTGCCCACGTTGACCGCGTCGTCGGTACGGGCGGTCCCCGCGCGGACCCGGCTGGCGGGGACCCCGGCTGCGATCAGCCGGTCCTTGGCCTTCTCGCAGGTCTTGTTGAACCGCGCGCAGATCCCGATCTCCCCGTACGCGGCACCGCCGTCCACCCACGCGCGCACCTGCTCGACCAGGGCGTCGAGTTCGGCCTCCTCCGTCTCCGCCTCGTGGACGCGCGGCCCGGAGCCGTGCAGGGCGGAGCTGTACCCGATCAGGGTGTCGTGCCGCCCGCTGTCGGCCAGTTCGGCGTAGGGGCGGCCGAGCAGGAGCCCCGTCGCCCAGCTCAGGATCTCCTGAGTGGAGCGGTAGTTCTTGCGCAGCTTGGTCGAACGGCCGGCGACGTTGATGCCGAGGGACTTCAGCGACACCCGGTTGTCGTAGATCCGCTGGTGCGGGTCGCCCGCGACGAACAGGTCGTCGGGGCGCCGCGGGGCGGCCGCGCGCAGCATCCGCCACTGGGCAGGATGGAGGTCCTGGGCCTCGTCGACGACGACGTGCCGGTAACACGGCCCCTGCCCGGTCAGCAGATCGGTGGCCTCCACGCAGGTGCCGAGGTAGGTGCGCAGCCCGTCCTCGGCCAGCCGCCCGGTGAACTCCTCCACGGTCCGCCACACCAGCGGCCGGGCGGAGGACGGCAACGCGCTGCCACGGCCCCGGCGCTCGCAGCGCTCGTACGCCTCTTGAGCGCGGATGTCCTGGGCGAGGACGACGTGCTTGTACTCCTGGGCGAGGAACTGCGGGGTGCCGGTGAAGCCGGTGGCTTCCGCGGCCTGCTCCCACCGGGAGGTCTCCTCGTACCCGGTGAGCGGCCGGCGCGAGGTGTTGACCACGCGCCCGGCGAAGGCGTCGACGGTCATGACGTCGACCCGGTCACGCAGGTCCGGATCGTCGACGAGCAGGCAGAGCCCTTCGGAGAGGGAGTCCACGAGGGCGTTGGTGAAGGTGGTGAGCAGGATGCGGTCGCCGTCGCGCAGGTGCCGCAGCAGGTGCCGCACCCGGTGGAGGGCGACGACGGACTTCCCGGTGCCGGGCCCGCCGGTCACCTGCGCGGGGCCGGAGTACGACGGGCGGTAGGCGACCTTGTGCTGGGCGGGATGCAGGAAGATCCGCCAGGCGGTGAACGGCTTGTCGAGGATGTCGCGCAGTTCGTCGGCGTCCGTGACGACGGCGATCCGGGTGCGGGTGTGCGCGATGGCGGTCGCGTAGTCGGTGGTGTCGACGGGCTCCTGCGAGACCGCGTCGGCCAGCGCCGGCACGACGACCTCCTGCCACGTCTGCTCGACGCTCGCGCCGAGGGCCAGGTGCTCCAGCACCTTGTACTGGTCCGGCGGGAAGAACCGCCCGAAGACGTCGAGCTGTTCCAGACCGGTCAGTACGCGTGCCTGCGCGAGGGTGGTGGCGTCGATGCCGAGCGCGGCCATCTCCCCGTCGGAGACCTTCGCGAAGAGCCGTCGCTCCTCGGCGGGCGCGATGCGCTCGTAGGTGGGGGTCAGCTCCTCCAGGGTGGCGATCTCACGGAGCTCCACGGCGCCGGTGACGGCGTTGATGGTCGCCTTCTGCCGTACCGCCCACTCGGTGGCCTCGTCGTGCGGGCCGACACGGAGCAGCACGAAGGTGTCGCCCGTCTCGGGCGCGAGGACCACGCCGCGGTATCCCTGGGTGATCCGGATGGTCCGGATCTGCCGGTCCCTGGCGCCCTTGAGGGATTCCAGCTTCAGGCCGGGGTCCCTGAAGAGCTGGTCGAGGGTGAGCCGCTCGAACTTCTCCCAGGCGTCGAACACGCCGTTCCTGACGTGCTTCTCGAGCTTCTCCAACTGCTGACAGAAGGCTCTGTCGAGGGCGAGGTGCGGCATGCCGGGATTTTAGGCCGCCCCGCCCCGGCGTGGCCGCGGGCCGTGGGCGTTCGTCCAGCGGCTGCCGTCCGGGTTCCGCCGGTCACCCACCGCCGAGTTCCCGGCTGCCCGGAGGCATCTGATGGCCAACGCCCTCAACCGGTTGCCGGGCCCGCCCGATTGCACCGGCCGGGCCGTCCGCCAGGAGACCGACGAGCCGCCGGCCGACGAAGAAGTGATCGCGGAGGGATTCCCCGAGGACTCACTGGACCAGTTCGATGTGGGGGTGGGAGGGGTCGGCCGGGCAGGCGTGGAGCTGGAGGTGGTAGCCGCCGACGATGTCGATCAGGGTGAAGTTGCCGTTCCGGGCGCCCAGGGGAGGCGGGGCCGGGCTCGCCGGTTCCTCCTCGGCGATCCAGGACGTGCCGATGCCGTCCCATTCCGAGGAGGCGATGGTGAGGAGCGGGACCGCCTCGGTGCCGCACTCGGGGCAGGGGCGGTCGACGGGGTCGATGTCGCCCCAGCCGGTCCAGCCGCCGGTCGGCCTTCCCGGTGCGGCGCCGGGGCCCGGTCACCCGCCGTCGAGTTCCCGGCGGAGCATGGCCAGGACCTCCGCGGCCTCGACGGCCACGTCGTGGTGCGGGCCGTGGACGAGCACGACGTCCTCGTACAGGGCCTCCAGGCAGGCGCGGGCCTCCTGCGGGTCGCCCTGGCCGATCAGCAGCACACCGATGTCACGGCGCAGCTCCACGGCCGCGTCGCTGACGTCGCTCTCGACGGCCCGTTCCACCTCGAGGACGGCTCGGAGCTCCGCCAGTGCCTCGGTCACCTGGCCGAGTTCGCCGCGGCAGCGGGCGGCCTGGGCTCGGCAGTCGCGGGCGGCCTCGTCGGCCGGTCCGTTGATGCGGCCGTACGCCTCGGCCAGCGCCTCGAACTCGGGCAGGGCCGCCCGGTGGTCGCCCGCCAGCTGCCGGCTGACCGCCCGGCGGCGCCGCAGCCGCAGGACGGCCTTGTTCTCGGCGCCCAGGGCCCGCGCCAGCGGTTCGATCATCTCGCCCGCGACCTCGGCGGCCTGCGTGTAGCGCTCCTCCTCCATGAGGGCGACGTAGTGCTCGTCGACCTCCCGCAACTGGGCCCGTAGCAGCTCCCGTTCGGGCGGCGAGACCACGTGCTCGGCGACCCGGCCGGGCGCCGCCGCGTCCGGGGCGGCACCGGGACGGCTCTCGACCCGGGCGCGGGGCGCGTAGGGGCGGCGGTAGAGCCCGGTCGGGTCCGGCGCACCGGGCGGCCCGGCCTCCCCGAGGGCGGAGGACTCCCCGGGCGCGGGCAGGAACGGCATCAGCCGCTCGTACACCTCCTGCACGTCCACCGGCCGGCTCTCCGGGGTCTTGCGCAGCAGGTGCAGGACCAGCGCCTCCAGTTCCTCCGGCACGTCGGCGCGCAGGCGTCGCAGCGGGGTGGGCGCGGCCCGGACGTGCCGGTCCATCAGCTCGAAGTCGCTGCGCGCGCTGAACAGCGTCTTGCCGCAGAGGAGTTCGTGGAGCACGCAGCCGAGGGCGTAGAGGTCGGTGCGCGGGGTGACCCGGATACCGCGCACCTGCTCGGGCGCCATGTACTGGTGCGTGCCGAGGGGCCGGCCGGAGGCCGTCAGCCTGGTGACGTCGGTCTGCAGGATCGCCGCGACGCCGAAGTCGAGGACCTTCACCGTGCCGTCCCGCGCGACCAGGATGTTCGACGGCTTGAGGTCGCGGTGCACCACGGGCACGTCGTGCGCGTACGACAGCACGGTGGCGACCTGCGCGGCGACCGCCGCCGCCCAGCTGACCGGGAGGGGCCGCTCCTCGTGCACGTACCGGGTGAGGGGGACGCCCTCCACCAGCTCCATGACGAGGAACAGGTGCTCGTGGGTGCTGTCGAGGACGGCGTCGTACACCTGCGGCACGCCCGGGTGCTGGATGCGGGCGGTGATCCGCGCCTCGCGGCGGAAGCGCCGCTCCAGCTCCTCGGCGAGCTGCGGCGTGGCGGCGACGGCCTGCGGCCGGATCCGCTTCACGGCGACGGGCCGGTCCAGCACCGCGTCGTAACCCCGCCACACGTCGCCCATGCCACCGTGGCCGAGCCGCTCCAGCAGCTCGTAGCGGCCCGCGATCGGTCTGTCCGGCACCTGTCCCCGCCCCGCGTCCTCACCGGCGCTCGCTCGTTCTCCCGAGCCCCGTCGGTCGCGGCCAGTTTCCCCGGAAAGGGATCACTGCGTCCAGCCGGGTCCTACGAGGGCGCGGTGGACGGGCCGTATCGCGCCACGGCGCCCGTCGTGCCCACCGTGTATTCGGCCCAGTACCGTCCTGCCGGTCCGGGCGCGGTGGGCAGCCCCGGCGGTCGGCGAGGAGCGGGGCGAAGGCCGGGATCTCGTCGCTCCCGCTGTCGGCCTTCCTCCGGGGCGGGACCTGTCCCGGGACTTCTCGCAGACCCCGGGGCACGGCCGCTCGATTTCTTCTACTCTCGTAGACCTCAACTGAACCTGAAGGCTGGGAGGTTCGCGTTGTCCTCGGTGCCGCCACCACCTCAGAACAGACCGAACCCACCGCCGGGCACGACGGCCGGCACGGGATCAGGGCCGGCGCCCTCCTCACCACGGCCGTCACGTGCACGCCAGTTCTGGAACTGGTTCCAAGGCCTGAGCGAAGCGGGCAAGACCGGTCTTATCGCCGCGCTCGTCACGACCATCGGTGGCGGGGTGTTCGGCTTGCTCAATGTCCTCATTCCCGTACTGGCTGACGGCGGTACGGACGGTGGGCCGGAGGCCGCAGCACCCGAGTGGTCGGCCCGCGCCTCCCGGACGCCGGACAGCACGGTGTCGTCAGCCAGTACCACTCCGTCGGCGAACCAGCCCGCCGGCTCTGACGCACCGGGCCTTTCGGACAGCCCGCCTCCGAGCGCGACACTGGCTCCTGAACCGAACACGATCCAGTACACAGGGACCGTTCGCATCGCATACGCAGGACCGGACCTCGACGTCGTCCCTCCGGAAACCAGCGAATACGACAACGACGTCCACTTGGGACTTGTCGAGCCGCCGCGCATTTCCACGGGCTTGTCCAGCTCGGCGATGGCGCTCTGGTCCGGCTCGACCATGCCCGGCAGACAGCAGTGCTCCGACCTGGTCTCCACTCAGGCCATCAAAACCGTGGAGGTGAAGAAGGGGACGGTCGTCTGTCTTCGGACCGACGCCGGGCGCATCGCCGTTCTCACGGTCACGTCGACGAGCAACGGCTTCAATTCCGGTGAAATGGCACAGGTGATGGTGTGGTCGGAGGTCTCCGACTGAGGGGAACACCGCGGCATTCCTTCGGCACCTCGGCAACATCCCACCTGGGACCTACGAGGGTGTGGCGGACGGGCCGGATCGTGCCACGGGGCCCGTCGTGTCCACCGTGTATTCGGCCCAGACCGTCTTGCCGGGGCCGTCCGGGCGCGGTGTGCAGCCCCAGCGGTCGGCCAGCGCCGCGACGAGCAGCAGACCGCGTCCGCCCTCGCCGTCGTCCGTCGCGGTGGCGGGGAGTCGGGGGAGGCTCTCGCCCCGGGTGTCGGTGACCTCGATCCGCACGGTGCGGGTGGCCGGGGTGGCGGTCAGGCACAGGCGGAAGGCCCGGCCCGCGACGTGCCCGTGCCGCACGGCGTTGGCACACAGTTCCGCGGCCACGAGCGTGACGGCGTCGTGCGCGTCGCTGTCGTACGGGACGCCCCAGGCGTCGAGGCAGTGCTCGCACATGCGCCGGGCGAGGCGGGCGCCGCGCGGGGTGGAGCTGAAGCGCATCGTGAACCGGTGCACCGTGACGGGTGATTGTGTTGCGGTCATGCACTCACGGTGGCGTGGTGTGGCATAGCGTGACCAGTGGTGACGCGCTGCTTCCGGGGGTTCGTACGGGGTGGGCGTGGGCGCTGTACGGGACGGTACGCGGGGAGAGGCGGCAGGGCGGTGACCGAGGTGCGGGACGAGGAGACGGTACGGCAGCAGCGGCGGCCGGAGGACGAGCCCGGGACGGGCGTGGTGACCGCGTTCGGGCGGCAGTTGAAGCTGTTGCGGACGCGGGCGGGGCTGGAGCGGGCGGAGTTCGGGAAGCGGCTGGGGTACTCGGCGGACACGGTGGCTTCGATTGAGCAGGGGAGGCGGATTCCGCAGCCTCAGTTCATCGAGCAGGCGGATGAGGTGTTGGGGGCGGGTGGGGTGCTTACGGCGCTGAAGGAGGAGGTAGGGAAGGCTCAGTACCCGGCCTTCTTCAGGGATGCGGCGCGGCTGGAGGCAGAGGCCCACGAACTCTTCCTCTATGCGGTCCAAGCGGTGCCAGGGCTCCTTCAGACCGAGGACTACACGCGAGCTCTGCTGGCGATGCGGCGACCGCTGCTGGATGAGGACACGATCGAGCAGCGTGTCTCGGCACGAATGACGCGGCAGGAGACTTTCGCCCGTTGGCCCGCACCGCTGGTGAGCTTCGTCATCGAAGAGGCCGTGCTGCGCAAGCCGTTCGGGGGCAAGGACGTACTGCGTGGAGTGCTGGAGAATATTCAGTCCATCGGACGTCGACGCAACGTCGAGATCCAGGTCATGTCGAACGATCAGGAGGACAACGCGGGTGTTGACGGCCCGTTCACGTTGATCACCCCGAAGAAGGGGGAACAGATCGCGTACTTGGAGGTACAGGGGCGCAGCATCCTGGTCACTGACCGGAACGAGGTGCGGTCCATCTCAGCGCGTTATGGGATCATCCGAAGCCAGGCTCTCACTCCGCGAGAGTCCCTGAGATTCGTAGAGAAGGTGCTGGGAGAGCTATGAACACGGGCGAGGCGTGGCGCAAGAGCAGCTACAGCGGTGCGGAGGGCGGCGAGTGCATCGAGGTGGCCGAGACCAGCGATGCCGTCTGGGTACGTGATTCCAAGCGTCCCGCAGAAGCCAGGCTGTCCTTCAGCCTCGAAGCATGGGACGGCTTCGTGCGGATGGCCGCCGAGCGCTGAACAGGCGGGTGTAAGACGAGCGGGACCGGTGCGCACGTCGCACCGGGCCCGCTCGCCTTGTCAGAAGTCGTCCAGCCCTTCCTCGCGGCGGATCATCCGCCAGGCCGCGCGGCGCGCGCTGCGGTCGAGGTTGGACTTGAAGTCCCGGTCCGTCCCGAAGTACCGCTTGCCGAGCGTGTCGATCGTGGAGACGTGGTCCATCATGTTCTCCTCGAACTTCTTGTCGAAGACGACGCCGAAGTTCTCCTCGTCGTTGACGAGGGCGGCGGCCCGCACCTTCGGGTCCTTCTTCGTGGCAATGAAGGCGGGGAGGACGTCCTCCTCGGTGAACTCCGTGCCGAACTTCGCGTTGAACTTCTCGATCAGTTCGGACAGCAGTGACTTCTCGGCGTCCTTGCCGCCGCCGACCCCGTCGCCGAACCCCTTGAGTTCGGCGGGACCGTCGGGCACGAGGGACTTGTCGTGCTCGCCGGTCTTCTCGACGCGCAGGTGGCTGAGGTCGACCTCGCCTATGTCGACGCCG
Source organism: Streptomyces sp. NPDC014676 (assembly GCF_043084105.1). Classification (NCBI taxonomy): domain Bacteria; kingdom Bacillati; phylum Actinomycetota; class Actinomycetes; order Kitasatosporales; family Streptomycetaceae; genus Streptomyces; species Streptomyces sp. NPDC014676. Next base: position 137,341 of record NZ_JBIBZI010000013.1, read on the forward strand.
CCGTCCGCGAGGCGGGGGAGCCGGTTGAGCAGGTAACGCCCGTACAGGTACAGCCGCTCCAGGTCGGCGTCCTGGTAGGGGACGATCTGCGCGAGGAAGCCGTACTTGCGGACGTAGTCGTTGAGGTTGGCCCGGAACTCCTCGGCGGCCTCGACGTCGTCCTCCTCCTCGCTCTCCAGGAGGGTGCTGAAGCGGGTGACGGCGGGGGAGAGGAGCCGGTACAGCTCGGCGTGCAGCTTCTCCCACTTGGCCTGGGAGCCGCCGGCCTTCTCCTGCGCCTCGAAGTACGCGGCGACGAACCCGTCCATGTCCTGCTCCGAGATGATCGGCGCGGACATGACGCGGCTCTGGGCCGTGTAGAGGAGGTTCGGGTCGGAGGGCAGGGTGTGCGCCTCCTCGAAGTACGGGCGGAACGCGTCCTGGATGTCCTCGGCGTCGTTGACGAAGTCCAGGACGGCCAGGTCGGCCTGCGACTTGCGGTCGGCGGTGCGGTTGAGGCGCGAGAGCGTCTGCACGGCCGCGATGCCGGTGAGCGTCTTGTTGACGTACATCGTCGTGAGGAGCGGCTGGTCGAAGCCGGTCTGGTACTTCTCGGCGACGACCAGGATCCGGTACTCCTGCTGTCCCTTGCCGCCGGCCTTCGCGGCCTTGTCATCGGCGCGGGTGTAGCCGAACGCCTTCGGCAGCGCGCTCTCCGACAGGCCGCCGTTCTCCTTGCTCTCGGTGGTCTCCTCGCCGTCGATGGTGAGGGAACCGGAGAAGGCGACCAGGACACCGAGGTCCGGGTACTTCGTGTCGTACTCGCGGTCGGCGATGTAGCTCTTGATGGCGCGTGCCATCTGCACGGCGGAGTGCCGGGACGCCGTGACCACCATGGCCTTGGCTCGTCCGCCGAGCCGGCCGCGGGTGTGGGCCACGAAGTGCTCCACGATCACCTGAGCGTGCTGGGACACCGTGTGCTCGTGCATGAGCGCGAACCGGGCGAGCAGGCTGTTCGCCTTGGAGGGGTCGACCTCCTTCTCGTCGTGGTTGAGGTTCGCGAGCTTCCAGTAGGTGTTGTACGTGACGTAGTTGCGCAGGGGGTCGAGGATGAAGCCTTCCTCGATGGCCTGGCGCATGGAGTAGGTGTGGAAGGGGCGGTAGACGGTCTTGCCGTTCTCCACGCCTTCCGTGCCGAAGAGTTCGAGGGTCTTGGACTTGGGGGTGGCCGTGAAGGCGAAGTAGGAGAGGTTGGCGGCGTGGGAGCGCTCGACCGCCTTCGCTTTCAGCTTGTCCTCCACGGTGACCGTGGTCGCGCCCTCGTCGTCCGAGTCGGCGTCCAGGCCGAGGTCTCGCAGGGCCGACTTCACGGCGGTAGCCGCGTCCCCGGACTGGGAGGAGTGCGCCTCGTCGACGATGATCGCGAAGCGGGTGCCCTTGATCTCGGTGGGGTTGCTCTTGATGTAGTTCAGCAGTGCCGGGAACGAGTGCAGGGTGACCGTGACGATCTTCCCGGCGTCCCGCGAGAGCGCGCGGGCCAACTGCTCGCTCTTCGCCCCGTGCTTCTCGTCGATCTTCACGACCAGGCCGTCGGTCTGCGAGAAGCTGCCGACGGTCGCCGAGAGCTGGGCGTCCAGCGCACGGCGGTCGGTGATGACGATGACCTTGTCGAAGACGGGCTCGCCGGGCTTGATGCGCCCGTCGGCGAGGGCGTCGGGCCGTAGGACGGCGGGATCGCGGCGGGCGTGCAGGTCGCTGAGGCGGTGGGCCAGCCAGCCGATGGTGTTCGACTTGCCGGAGCCGGCGGAGGCCATGATCAGGTAGTTCTGGCCTGCGCCGTGCACGGACGCGTGTGCGGTGAGCTTGCGGACCACGTCCCACTGGTGGAAGCGGGGGAAGATCGTGGTTTTGGTGGTGCCACCGCCGGGCGTCTTGTGCTTCTGCTGGTGCACGAAGCGCTGGAGGAGGTCGAGCCAGTTGTCCCGCTGCCAGACCTGTTCCCAGAGGTAGGACGTGGCGTACTTGCCGTGGGCGGTGGGTGCCGGGTTGCCGGCCCCGCCGGGCTGGCCGGCACCGTTCGAGCCGGTGTTGAACGGCAGGAACCGGGTGCCCTTGCCGCGCAGTTGCGTGGTGACGAAGACCAGGTCCGGGTCGACGGCGAAGTTGGCGATCACGCGGCGCGTAAAGATCAGCTCGGTCGGGTCGCGGTCGGTCCGGTACTGCTCCTTGGCCTGCTCGACGCCCTGCCCGGTGAGCGGGTTCTTCAGCTCGGCGGTCGCGACGGGGATGCCGTTGAGGAACAGGGTTAGGTCGAGTCGGTGGCCCCAGTCGGCCTGCTTGGTGGCGTAGGGGAGCTCGCGGACGACGGTGAGGCGGTTGGCCCGGTAGCCGTCGAGGACGGAGTCGGCGGAGATGAGGTTGGGCTTGAAGTAGGCGACGCGGAGCCGGACCCCGCGGTCCTTCACGCCGTTGCGGAGGACGTGCAGCAGCCCGTCATCGGCGATGGCCCGGTCAAGCCGCTGCGCGAAACCGCGCTGGGCTTCGTTGGGGTTGCCGCCGTAGACGGTGAGGAGTTCGTCCCACTCGTCGGGCTGGGTCGCGCCGATGAAGGTGAACAACTCGTTGGTGTCGAGCCCGAGATCGGCCTGGTAGTCCTCGGGGTTCGCCTCCCGCCAGCCACGTTCACAGAGGGCAGCGACGATGGCGGAGCCGAAGGAGGACTCGTCGTGCACGGGGCTCATGCGGATACTCCTTCGGTGACGTTGCGGCCGCTGGCGGTGGACACGTCGAACTGGCCGGTTACGGCGGCGGTGATGAGGGCTTGGCGGCGCTCGGCGAGTAGCTTGATCGACCGCTGCAAAGCGTTGCGTACGCGCGCCGTTCGCGAGAAATCTTCATCGAGCTTCCGCGCCGTTGACGCTTGCATACTTAGGGAAGCCTTGGGCAGAACGCAGTCCTTTACAACGGCTGTGGGTAGGTTGTTGGCCATACCCTCTCCCCCGGAGATTCCCATCTTGATGTGTTCACGCACCATGTGACTGCGAAGCATGTGGGCAACGAAGTCGGTCCGTCCTAGCCTGGAATCCAAGCCGAGTCGATAGACCTTGTCGCATAGGAGCAAGTTGTGCTCGATCTCAGGAACGATGCCAACGCTGCCAATGAGTTCCGTTGAACCGCTTGCTCGCGACATGAGAAGGTCCCCCTCCTTCAAGGCGTATTCTTGGCGCGGCGGCACTTGATCCGGAAGCGCCTTGTGTTGTGCAGGATCGAAGATTCCTCTATTTACGCAACCGGCCTTTATCACTCCCCATTCGTGGCCGGAAACTTGCCGGTCCTCGCACTGAGGGGATCAGCCCTGCTCGATGCGCACCAATATGTGGCGGAGTCGAATCGCGCCGTACTCCTGCATTAGGTTTTGGTAGACCTCAGAAAGATCGCTGACGTCCCTGTCGGCCAGGAGTTGTGACTGGCTGGATTGCTTGGCGGCGAGGCTATCGATACGGGTCGCCTCGGCGTCGAGGAAGTCGGCGATGCGGCGCTGCTCCTCGATTAGGGGGAGATTGACCCGAACTTGGGCTAGGTCTTCCCAATAAAGTCGCCACTGTGCTGGGCGGATTCCCTTGGAGCGGGACTTGAAATCGGCAATAAGTGGTGCTGACCTCAATAGATGATGGAGATAAGGAGGGTGTACCTGCCCGCCGATCTTACATACCAGGTAATCGGGGCTAACGATTCCTTCATGGTCGGATACTCCAAGGGAACCTTGCCACGCCTTCATCTTGTTGACAACGAGGTCGCCCGCTTGAACCAGTTGGTAGCGTGAAAGGTCAATTGGAGTTTTGTTGTAGTTGTCGCTCCGTGAGCTCTTGGGGACTACACCGTGATCGCGGTAGACGGAGAGGACCTGGGAAGTTTCGAAGCCCGTTCTCTCCGTAGGGCGAAGAACATACCGGAGCGGGATTTCCAAAGCCTGATTCTTCACGCTGTCACCTCCCCCAACAACCCCTGGATCTCTTCCTCCAGCGCCTTCAACTCCGCGTCGATCTCCGCCAACGGCCGAGGCGGCTCGTAGACATAGAAGTGCCGCGTGAACGGGATCTCATACCCGATCTTCGTCTTACCGTGGTCGATCCACGCGTCCGGCACGTGCGGGTGGACCTCCCGCGCCAGGTACTCCTCGACGTCCTCGCCCAGCGGCACGTTCTCGTAGTCCCGCAGCTCCCCGTCCGGCTCCGGTTCGCCCTTGACGCGCTGAACCTCACCCTCCGGGTCCCGTACCCCGACGACCTCCCGCAGCGCCTTGTTGAACGGCGCCCCCGTCGGCCACGTCCCGCCGGCCTGCACCACCGCGTCCTTCAACGCGAGCCAGGCCTCCTGCTTCGTGGCCCAGCTCGTGCCCATCAGGGACTTGAAGGCGTCCGCCAGGGCCGGGGCCTGCGGCAGCTTCTGGATCGCCTTGGACGCCTCCAGCGCCGCCAGCGTCTCCTCCGTGATCTCGAACCACAGCTTCAGCGGGCGTTCCACCGTGATCCGCTGGTAGCCGAAGTCCTCGTTGCGGAAGACCTTCACCTTGCCGTGCAGCGGGTGCTCCGTGTCGCCCGCCACCGCCAGGGCCTCGCCGTACAGCTTGACCACCGTGGCGATGTGCTCCTTGCCCAACTGCTTGCGCTTGTCGCCGAGCGACTTCCGCATCTTCTGCCACTGGTCGCGGGCGTCCAGCAGGACGACCTTGCCCTTGTGGTCCGGGCTCTTCCTGTTCGTCAGGATCCAGAAGTACGTCGAGATGCCGGTGTTGTAGAAGAGCTGGTCCGGCAGGGCGACGATGCCCTCCAGCCAGTCGTTCTCCAGGATCCAGCGGCGGATCTCCGACTCACCCGATCCGGCCGCGCCGGTGAACAGTGGGGAGCCGTTGAAGACGATCGCGAGGCGTGAGCCGCCCCCGCCGTCCACGTCCACCGGCTTCATCTTGTCGATCATGTGCTGGAGGAACAGCAGCGAGCCGTCGTTGATGCGCGGCAGGCCCGCGCCGAAGCGGCCGGCGTCACCGAGCTGCTTGTGCTCGGCCTCGACCTCGTCCTTGACCTTCTTCCACTCCACGCCGAACGGAGGGTTGGCCAGCATGTAGTCGAAGGTCTTGCGCTTGTGGCCGTCGTCGGAGAACGAGTTCCCGAAGGCGATGTTGTCCGGGTCCTGCCCCTTGATCATGAGGTCGGACCGGCAGATCGCCCAGGACTCGGGGTTGAGCTCCTGCCCGAACACCTCCACCGTGGCGTCCGGGTTCAGGTCCGTGATCAGGTCGTCCATCGCGGAGAGCATGCCGCCTGTGCCGCAGGCCGGGTCGAGGACCGTGCGCACCGCGCCCGGAAGCTGGAGCGCGTCGCCGTCCGGGGCGACGAGCAGCCGCACCATGAGCTGGATGACCTCACGCGGCGTGAAGTGTTCACCGGCCGTCTCGTTGGACTGCTCGGCGAAGCGGCGGATCAGCTCCTCGAAGATGTAGCCCATGTTGTGGTTGGGCACGACCTCGGGACGCAGGTCCAGGTCGGTGAACTTGCCGATGACCTGGTAGAGCAGCCCCGCGCCGTCCAGCCGCTTGATCTGCTGGGCGAACTCGAAGCGGTCCAGCACGCCCTGCGCGTTGTCGGAGAACGCCCCCACGTACACCTGGAGGTTCTTCGCCGCGCTCCCCGGATCTCCCGCGATCTTCTTGAGCGTCAGGTTCGACCGGTTGTAGAAGGAGTGGCCCGAGGCCCGGCGCAGGAAGCGGTCCGGGTCGATGTCGCCGTCCTTGTACTGCTCCGCGATCTCCGCGACCTTCTCGCGGGTCGGCTCCAGCACGCACTCCAGTCGCCGCAGCACCGTGAACGGCAGGATGACCTTGCCGTAGTCGGACTGCTTGTAGTCCCCCCGCAGGAGGTCGGCGACGGACCACGCGTGGTTCGCCAACTCCGTGTGCTTGCTGCTGTTCAAGACTTCTTCCGTTTCCCTTCCGGGGTTGATACGGATGACTGTGCGTGCGGGGAGGGGATGGTGTGTCCTCGTCCGTCCGCATCTGGAGTGGGGTGGTGCCAGAGCCTAGATGGGCTGCGGCACCAGTTGCCCGCCCGTGAGCCCCCCGCTCACGAGCCGTGCCGTCTCCTCGGCCAGGTCCCTCGTGTGCCGCGCCTGTTGACGCAACGCCTCGACGTGCCGGAAAGCCTCGCCATACCGCCGTTGCTCCTCCAGCGGCAGCAGCGGTACGCGCAGCCGCCCCGGAGTGAGATGCAACGACGTGCTGCCGGTCGAGGCACCGGCCAGGTTGGCCTCGGAGCTGAGGAAACCGAGGAGGAACCAGGGGTCAAGGCGTGCCGGGTCCGGCCGGAACAGGTGGACGCCGGCCCCCAGCAGGGCGCCGCTCTCCGCCTCACCCGCGACGCGGGCCACGGGGCCGGTGCCGCCGACCAGGTTGCGGACCAGGACGTCGCCCTCGGCGATCTCCGGCATCTGCTCGGCCTGCACGTCCAAGGCCCGCCCTGTCGGTCCGGCGCCTCCAGCGATGTCACCGCCCGTCAGGACTGGGCGACGGTCCATGCCGTCGGCGCCCGCCTCCGCGTCCTCCGCCTCGGCGCCCGCCGCCCGCGGCGAGACCGGAACCGCACGCAGCACCTTCAGCGCCCCGCCCCGCGCCAGGTCCGCCACCGTGGCCGTGCGCCACTCGCGGGCCGAAGCCCCCGCGGCGTCCCACGCCGTCGTGCCGGCCAGCTCGGCCACCGTCCGTACCGCCGCCGCCAGACCTTCGCGGGCCGCCGCGGCCTCGCGGGCCAGTTCCTGCGGGTCGACGTCCGCCTGGGAGGCGCGGACCTGCCGGGCCGGGGTCACGTCGACGACCTCGTCGAGCAGGTCGACCACGCCCACCGCCCGCGCCACACCGGCCCGCGCCTCGAACCCGTCCGGGTCCTCGGCGTACGCCGTCCACGCGGACACGATCTGCTCGGTCACCCGCGCCCAGTCCACCGAACCCGAACGGGTACCGCCGCGCCCCGGAGCCGACGGCTCGCCCACGGTGTCGACGAAGAGCACCGTCTGGTACGCCGGCCGGGACGGCTCCGGGCGCTGCAGCACCCACACCTGCAGGCCGATGTGGAGCGGGATCGCCGCCCCCGGCGGCAGGGCCGCCACCGCGCGCAGCGCGCCGCTGCGGATCAGCTCGGCGCGGATGCGGCGGCCGGAGGAACGGGACGCCGTCGCCGGCGGGAGGAGCAGCACGGCGTGGCCGCCCGGTTCGAGGTGGGACAACGCGTGCTGGACCCAGGCCAGTTCGGACTCGGCGCGGGGCGGGAAACCGTACGCCCAGCGGGAGTCGTAGGCCAGTTCGTCGTGGCCCCAGTCACGGTCGCCGTAAGGCGGGTTGCACAGCACGGCGTCGACGGTGAGGTCGGGGAAGGCGTCGGCGCGCAGGCTGTCGCCCGTACGCACGGTGACGTCCGCGCCCTCCCCGGCCGTCAGGGTCAGGCCGACCGCGGTGCGCCGTGCCTGGACGGGGACGCTGTCCTGCCCGTACAACTCGCGCACGCCGCGCGCGGCGGCGGCCGTCAGCAGGGTGCCGCTGCCACAGGCGGGGTCGAGGACACGGGCCGGGGAGCCCGGGACCAGGCGGGTCAGCAGGTCGGCGAGCGGGGCCGGGGTGCGGTAGGCGCCGCTGGCGGCGCTGTCCTCCAGCTCCCGCTCCGCCAGGACGCCCAGCGCCGTCTGCGCGCCCTCGTCGCGGACGCAGAGCAGCAGGGCGCGCAGGACCGTGGTGTCGGCGTCGGTGAACCGGACGGGTTCCGTGTCCGGTACCACGTCCGCGACCCCGGCCGCCGCGTCGTTCGCCTGCTTCACCAGGTCGGCGTCGGGCAGTGCGAGCAGACCTGCGAGGTCGTCGGCGGGGCGGCGGGCCGCCGCGAGAACCAGTACGAGCAGGTCGGACGCGCCGGCGCCCCCCTGTTCGCGCAGACGCAGGGTCGTGCGCAGTTCCCCGCTGGGCGTGGCCGCCGTGTGCTGTCCGCGCGAGGCGAGCCAGGCGCGGACCTCCTCCAGGTCGTAGAGCGGGCTGCTGTCCGTGCCGCCCGAGGGGGCGGGGAAGTCGTCGTGCCGACGGCGCCAGTTGCTGACGGTGGCGCGCGTGACGCCCGCGATGCGGGAGATCTCGGCGGCTGTCACCTGGGCGGATGGAGGGGGTGGCTGCGGCATGGAGGAGTCCTGGCTTCGATGGTCGGCGTGGTCACACCCTACAGCACGCGTCAACTCTCGCAAGCTGTTGGACAATGCTTTCATGCGCATGCTTACATGTGGCTGCTTCCGTTGGTGAGCGACTCTCCCCGGCGTGAAGCGTCACTTTTCTTGCCACAGCCATGTCCTTGGGCGCCCGACCCCTCGTTCTGCCCCGCCTCCTCCCGGCGGGATGCCGGACGGAGGGTGTGCGGCGCCCCGGGGCCGGGCGGCGGCCGATCGCCCACCACCGAGGGGGAAACCCATGCGTCTGACCATGCCGAGCGGCACCCCGGAAGGAATCCCGCTCACCGTCATGCCGTTCCGCGAGGACGCGGTCATCGGCACCATGTCCCTCGCGACGCTGGTGCGCCTCGTGCCGTCGCCGCGTCAGGAGGAGGACCCGCGCGCCCTCAAGGCCGCGTCCGGGCACGACCGGCGCCGCGCCGAACTGCGCGCGACCGTGCAGCGGACGCTGAAGTCCCAGAAGGGCAAGAACATCCCGGACTACGCCGAGTACATCGCCGCCGGCATCCTCGGCAAGCACGGCTCCGCCTGGTCCACGCCACCGATCACGCTCTGGCACGCGGGCGAGATCGCCGCGATGAGCGACGAGCTGGTCCCCGGCTCGGGCCTGCGGACGCTGACCGTCGCACCGGACGCCATGGTGATCGCCATCGACGGCGAGACCCAGACCACCGCCTGGCACGACATCTACCGGGACCCGGAGTCCTTCGGCCTCACCTACGCCGAGCTCAGCCGGCGGATCCGCATCCCCTTCGAGCTCTACCTGGGGATCTCCCCGGCGGACGCGCGGCAGATCTTCTACGACCGCAACGTCAAGGGCGTCGACGTCGCCAAGAACCTGGCCATGTCCATGGACCAGCGCGACCTCGCCACCCGTCTCTCCTACACCGTCGGAGAGAAGCTCGAGGTCGAGTCGGACGGGCAGCGGATGCCGTTCGGCAAGCTGGTCAACGCCGGCAAGCGGCAGCTCACCAGGACCGACAAGGAAGTCGTGACACTGTCCGCGCTGCGGGCGCTGATCGTCACCACCGTCTTCGGCAGCAAGGGCGTGGAGTACTCGGCGGCCAACGTCCACGAGGGCAACCTGCCGTCCAACACCGACGCCGACGAGGTGGAGGCAGTGGTCGTCCGGCTGGTGTCCCGGCTGATCGGGGGTCGCTTCCCGGACTTCGCCCGGCGCAGCGCGATCACCGCCCCGGCCGTGATGGCGGGCCTCGGCATCCTGCTGCACCGCGCGACCCCCTGGTGCGACCCCGGCAAGGCCATGAGCCATGAGACGGTCGAGCACCTGCTCGCCGACGTCCGCTGGGAGCGCGAACCCGCCTACTGGGACGGCGTCTGCGCCAGCGTCGGCTCCTCCGGCCGGCTCAACTTCAGCGGCGGCGTGAGGGACTCCGCCGGCCGTGTCGCGGGTGCGCTCATCGACCCGTACAGCGAGCTGGGCCGGAAGATCCGAGGAGTGCGGAGCTGAACGGGCCCGCGGCTCCCGCGCCCGGTACGCGCGGCGGTCCCGTTCGCCGACGGCTCCTCCCACGTCCGGCACCTCTCGGCGGCCGAAACGGCCAACGTCCGCCCCGCACCGATCGACATGTCCGTGCGCGTGGTGGAGGCCGACCCCGCGGTGACGGTCAACGGCGAGCCGCAGGGAGTGGTGACAGGGGGAGTCTGACCCGTCCCTTTCGCGCGTGCACAGCCGATACCGCCAGCCGCGAAGACGCACCGCGGCCCCCTTCCGCTCCCGGACGGGGGAAGGGGGCCGCGGTGCGGACGCCGGACGGCTCAGGAAGCAGCCGCGGCGACGGGGCTCTCGTCCTGGCCGGAGGTGTCGACGGCCTCGCCCTCGTCGAGCCCGACGTCCTTCGTCTCCTTGCCCAGCAGCAGCGCGACCAGCGTCAGCAGCGCCATCGAGGAGAGGTAGACGCCGACCAGCCACGGCGAGCCGTCGCCGGCCTCCCACAGGGCGACCGCTATGAACGGGGCGACGGCCGCGCCGAGGATCGAGCTGACGTTGTAGGAGATCCCGGAGCCCGTGTAGCGCACGCTCGTCGGGAAGAGCTCCGGCAGCAGCGCCCCCATCGGGCCGAACGTCATGCCCATCAGCGTGAAGCCGAGCACCAGCCACAGCACCACGCCCAGCGTGCCCAGGCCGATCAGCGGCACCCACACCAGTCCGAAGACCAGGATCCCGGCGGTGACCGCGATCAGCGTGGAGCGCCGGCCGTACTTGTCCGCGAGCGGGCCGGAGACCAGGGTGAACACGGCGAAGAACAGCACCCCGAAGATCATCATCAGGACGAAGGTGGTGTAGTCGTACCCCAGGCCGGGCACGGCGGCGTCCTCGGGCGTACGGCCGTAGCTCAGCGAGAACGTGGTCATCAGGTAGAAGAGCACGTACGTCGCCAGCATGAAGAAGGTGCCGAGGACGAGCTGCCTCCAGTGGCCGCGGAAGACGGTGGCCAGCGGCAGCTTGCGCACCAGCCCGGCCTCGCGGGTCCTGGCGAAGACCGGCGCCTCCACCAGGCGCATCCGCACCCACAGGCCGATCGCGACCATCACCGCGGAGAACAGGAACGGGATGCGCCAGCCCCAGCTCAGGAAGGCGTCCGAGGGCTGGGACGGGTCGGCGCCCGCCGTGGACGGCAGCAGCGCGCCGATGACCAGGAAGAGCCCGTTGCCGATGATGAAGCCGAGCGGGGCGCCGAGCTGCGGGAACGTGCCGTAGAGGGCGCGCTTGTGCTTCGGGGCGTTCTCGGTGGCGACCAGGGCCGCGCCGCTCCACTCGCCGCCGAGCGCGAAGCCCTGCGCGAGCCGCATCAGCACCAGCAGCGCGGTGGCGGCCCAGCCGGCCTGCGCGTAGGTGGGCAGCACGCCGATGAGGAAGGTGGCGATGCCCATGGTGAGCAGCGACGCCACCAGGGTGCCCTTGCGGCCGAGCCGGTCACCGAGGTGTCCGAAGACCACGGCGCCGATCGGGCGGGCGACCATCGCGGCGCCGAACACCGCGAAGGACGACAGCAGCGCCGTGGTCGGGTCGCTGCTCGGGAAGAAGAGCTTGGGGAAGACCAGGACGGCGGCGGTCGCGTAGATGTAGAAGTCGTAGAACTCGATCGTCGTGCCGATGAGGCTCGCGATGAGGACCCGGGACCGGGAGTTGACGGGGGCCGGGCCGGTGGTGGGTGCGGGCATTTCACGGTCTTTCCGGGGAGGAACGGTCACCGGCGGCGTACACCGGCGGCCCGCACCGTGCCACGCGTCCGCCTCGCGGGAGGGGCCGCACGAACCGTGTGGGCCATGCAACGATCTCAGACATCTCACTGGCCAGGAACGCCGTACCGGAATGTGAGACGCGGATATTGTGTGGCCCGGTCCTCCCCTCCCTCCCTACACTCACCGCACAGACGCCGCCCGCCGTCGGGCCGCGCATCCATGACCAGTGAGGGGAGACCGGCCGTGCGCGACCACGCCACCGTTGCCGCTCCCCGTTCCCGGTCCCGCCGGTCCGTGGTGATCCTGGTGTCCTCCGTCCTCCGGTGCCCGCCGCGCGGCCGGTACCGGATGCCCGTGACGCACGTCTGAGTCCCGTACGCCCCCTCAGGTCAGGGGCGTGCGACGCCGTGCGCCCGGGACATCGCGCCGCCCTTCTCCGGAACCTCCGAAAGGCCACGGGCCATGCGCACCAACCCTCTCGCCACCGTCCGCAACCTGGGCATCCTCGCCCATGTCGACGCCGGCAAGACCACCGTCACCGAGCGGATCCTGTTCGCCACCGGCACCACGTACAAGCGCGGCGAGGTCCACGACGGCACCACCGTCACCGACTTCGACCCGCAGGAACGCGACCGGGGCATCACCATCTTCGCCGCCGCCGTCAGCTGCGCCTGGGACGGTCACCGGATCAACCTCATCGACACCCCGGGCCACGTCGACTTCGCCGACGAGGTGGAGCGCTCCCTGCGCGTCCTCGACGGCGCGGTCGCCGTGTTCGACGCGGTCGCCGGTGTGGAGCCGCAGAGCGAGTCGGTGTGGCGGCAGGCGGACCGGCACGGCGTGCCGCGCATCGCGTTCGTCAACAAGATGGACCGGGCCGGCGCCGACCTGGACGCCGCCGTCGCCTCCATCCGGGAGCGGCTGCACCCCGTACCCCTGGCGGTGCAGGTGCCCATCGGCGCGGAGGACACCTTCACCGGCGTCGTCGACCTGCTGCGCATGCGCGCCCTGACCTGGACCGACGAGGGCACGGCCCGCGACGCGGCACCCGTGCCGGACGAGCTGCGCGAGGAGGCGCGCCGGCGGCGCCGGCTGCTGGAGGAGACCGTCGCCGAACTGCATCCGGGCGCCCTGGAGGAGTTCTGCGACACGGGCACCCTCGGCGACGCCACGCTCGCCGGCGCGCTGCGGGACCTGACCCGCGCCGGTGACGCCGTCGTCGTCCTGTGCGGCTCCGCCTACCGCAACCGCGGTGTCGAACCGCTGCTGGACGCCGTACTCGCCTACCTGCCGTCGCCGCTCGACGTACCGCCGGTGCGCGGCACGGACCACGACGGCGGCGAACAGCGGCGGGCCGCCGACCCGGCGGCACCTCTGGCCGCCCTCGCGTTCAAGGTGAACGCCACCGCCACCGGGCGGCTGACCTACCTGCGGATGTACTCGGGAACGATCGGGAAGGGAGACACGGTATGGGACGCCACCGCGCGCCGCTCCGAGCGCGTCGGGCGCATCCTGCGCGTCCAGGCCGACCGGCACGAGCGGCTGGACCGCGCGGTCGCCGGGGACATCGTCGCCGTGGCCGGGTTCAAGTCCGCCCGCCCCGGCTCCACGCTGTGCGCGCCGGACGCCCCGCTCGTCCTGGAGCCTCCGGGGGCCGCCGAGCCGGTCGTCTCCGTGGCCGTCGAGGCACTGAGCAGCACCGGCACCGGACGCCTGGCGTCGGCGCTCGCGCGGCTCGCCGAGGAGGACCCCTCGCTGGTCGTGCGCACCGACCCGGAGACCGGTCAGACGGTGCTGTCCGGCATGGGTGAACTGCACCTGGAGGTCGCGGTGGAGAAGATCCGGCGTGAGCAGGGACTGGGCGTCGACGTCGGCCGCCCCCGGGTCGGTCACCGGGAGACCGTCGGCCGGGGTGTGTCCGGGTTCGTGTACCGGCACGTCAAACAGGACGGCGGGGCGGGGCAGTTCGCCCATGTCGTGCTGGACGTCGAGCCGCTCGGCTCCCCGGAGTCCGGCTTCGAGTTCCGCTCGGCGGTCGTCGGCGGGCGCGTGCCGCAGGAGTACGTCCGCGCGGTCGAGGCCGGCTGCCGGGACGCCCTGGCCGAGGGGCCGTTGGGCGGGCACCCGGTGACCGGGCTGCGGGTCACGCTCACCGACGGGTCGACGCATGTGAAGGACTCCTCGGACACCGCGTTCCGCACGGCCGGCCGGTTCGGACTGCGGGACGCCCTGCGGGCCTGCGCGATGGTGCTGCTGGAACCGGTCGTCGAGGTCACGGTCACCGTGCCCGAGGACGCGGTGGGCGGGGTGCTCGGTGATCTGGCCGCGCGTCGCGGCCGGGTGAGCGGATCGGTCACCCGGGCGGGCGCCACGGTCGTCACCGCGACCGTGCCGCTGGCCGAACTGTTCGGCTACGCGACCCGGTTGCGCAGCCGCACCCAGGGCCGCGGCACCTTCACCACCCGGCCCACCGGCTACGCCCCCGCACCGGCCCCCGCGCCCGCGCGGTAGGGCGTGAACGGCGGCCCCTCCCGCAACTCAGCCGGGAGGGGCCGCCGCCGCCGCCGTACGAGCACACCCGGACCGCCGGCGTTCGGTCATGGGCGTGCCCCCGGCGCCGGGATCAGGGGTACGACACCACCGTGGACGGCACCGTGTTACTGCCCGAGGTCGGGGCGCCGGTGTCGTTGATGACGCACTCGTACTGGCCGTTGCCGCTCAGGGACACCACCAGCAGGCCGTGGAAGCGCACGCCGGGACGGTCCGGGGCGGCGAATCCGTGGTGCTGGACGATGCCCGGATTCACGTTGTAGTAGCAGTAACTCCCCATGCCCCAGCCCTCGTGGGTGGTGACGTGGTCGCCGACCTTGTAGGCCGCGTAGCCCTTGACCGAGCCGTTCTGGACGGCGGCCTGGTCGGGGGCGTCGTACGCCTTCTCGTTCTGGAAGAAGACCGTGCGGCCGCGCTCGCCGTTCCACTGCACGTCGTACTTGTTGAAGTGCTCGACGAACAGGCCGGTGGCCAGGACGTCGTGGCCGCCCACGACGACGCCGTAGTCGCAGCGGTTGGTCTCCCAGCCGACGCCGTCGCCGTGGTCGGCGCGCCACACCCAGGTGTGGTCGACGATGGTGTGCCGGGCGTTGACCACCATGGCGGTGGTCGCCCTGCCGGGCCCCGCGCCGCCGATCCGGAGGAAGACGTCCTGCACGGTGACGGGGTCGGCGGAGTGGTCCCGGGAGGCGCCGTCCGGGCCGACCTCCAGCAGGACGGGGGAGTTGACCGGTCCGGCGTCGACCAGGAAGCCCGCGAGGCGGACGCCGTCGACGTCGGCGACCTTCAGGGCGGTGACGCCGTTGTCGGGGATCAGGGTGGCGTAGCCGAGGCCCAGGACGACCGTGCCGGCGCGGTTCACCCTCACCGGCTGGTCGACGTGGTAGATGCCGGGGGTGAGCAGCAGGTTGAGGCCCTGGTCGAGCGCCTGGTTGAGGGTGGCCGCCGAGTCGCCCGGCCTGGCGACGTAGAAGCGCTCCAGCGGCAGGGAGGTGCCGCGCGGGGTGCCGTTGCCCCAGGTGACACCGCGCGCGTCGGTGCGCAGCGCGGGCAGGAAGACGCGGTACCGGTCGCCGTCGAGGTACAGGAAGGGCTTCTCGCGGGAGCGGGGCGTCCGGTCCAGCGTGGTGTACGGCGGGTTCGGGAAGCTCTGCGCGGGGGCGCCCTCGACACCCGAGAACACCATGTTCCAGACGGCGTTGGTCCAGCCGCCGACCGAACTGTCCCGGGTGTACCACTGCTGCTGCGAGTACGGTCCGACCGTGCCGTCGATCCGGCTGTCCGCGATGTAGCCGCCGCTCGCCCAGCCATAGCCGGACGGCGCGAGGTCGAGGCCGCCGCGTACGTGCATCCGCCGGAACGGGGCCGCCTGCGCGACCGCCCACCGGTTGGTGCCGCTGACCGGGACGAGCGCCAGGTTCTCCGCCGAACGCCAGAAGTTCTGCGTGGCGTTGCCGTCGAACCAGCCGGCGTCGACCGTCACGTCACCGTTGATGGTGGTGTCGTCGGGGGAGAGGCCCAGCCCGGAGATGGAGGTGTAGAAGCCGATCTGGGCGTTGAGCCCGTTGTACGTGCCCGGCTTGAACAGGAGTTGGTAGCGGCCGGTGCCGAACTGGGCGCGCTCCTGCTGCCGGAAGACCTCGTCCAGACGGGCCTGGATGCCCGGGGTGGACGGGTCGAAGACGATCACGTTGGGGCCGAGGTCGCCGCCGGCCTTCAGGCGGCGCGGCTTCCGGCGCGGCTTCTTGTGCCCCGCCGCGGTCGTGGTCGCGGCGGCGGCCGTGGCGGGCAGGCCGGCCAGCACGGGAGCGGCCGCGGCGGCACCCAGCAGGGCCCGTCGCCGCACCCCGGAGGGTTCGGGCAGGGCGGAGTTCGTGGGGGAAGCGGGCATGGGGCGGCTCTCTCCTTGTTCGGAAAGTGAACGATGTGGGGGTGGGGGAGCGCTCTCTGGGTGTGCATGTTTCATCTGTGTGCGAGACACGTCAAGAGTTATGACCGTTCAACCTCCGTCGTGTTCAACAAGTGTGAGTGCGGCACTCGTTGATCCTTGTGCCGGATCCCTTGACACCTTTCGCCCCGCGCCCAACACTCCGTCCGTGGGAGAGCGCTCTCCGAGATTTTCCCCGACCCTCTCAGGAGGTCTCCATGCCACGGAGATCAAGAGTTCTGTCCGGCGCCCTGGTCGCGACCGCGTTACTGCTGACCTCGATCGGGGTCGGCACGGTCGCGGCGGGTGCCGACGCGGGAGCCGCCACCGCTCCGGACGCGCACGCCGGGCACACCACGGCGGTCTCGGCCGCCGCCTCGCCCGAGGACCCGGACGGCGACGGCTACATCCCCGCGAACCCGCCGGTCACCGGCGTCACCCCGTCCACGAAGGAGCCGCCGCACCGCTACTTCCACGAGTTCCAGGCCAACTGCTCGGTCACCCACACGGCGCCCGACGACCCGATCGTCTACCCGCAGCAGCCCGGAAAGTCCCACGACCACACGTTCATGGGCAACACGACGACCGACGCCCACAGCACGACGGCCTCGCTCGCCGCCGGTTCCACCACCTGTCTCGCCCCCGGCGACCGGTCGGCGTACTGGATGCCCACCCTGTACGACGGCGACGAGCCGGTGCTGCCGGTGGGCCCGCAGGTCATCTACTACAAGGCCGGCGTCACCGACTACACCAGCGTCCGCCCCTTCCCCAAGGGCCTGCGGTACGTCGTCGGCAGCCCGACGCAGAGCGCCCAGGAGTTCCGTGACCACAAGGGCTTCGTCGAGGGCTGGGAGTGCGGCGACAGCTTCTTCAACGTCGACTTCCCGGCCGACTGCCCCGACCGCCGCGACGTCCAGGTCAACATCCGCTTCCAGGCGCCCAGTTGCTGGGACGGCCGCAACCTGGACACACCGGACCACCAGAGCCACATGGCCTATCCGGTCGTCAACCCCGGCACGAACAACAACATCTGCCCGGCGAGCCACCCGGTCGCCCTGCCGATGATCGAGTTCAAGATGGCGTTCCCGGTCAACGGCGACCTCTCGCGGGTGCGGCTGGCCAGTGGCGCGAGCTACTCGTTCCACTACGACTTCTTCAACGCCTGGGACGAGCCGACGCTGAGGGCCATGGTCGGCCACTGCATCGTCGGCGGCCTGCAGTGCGACGCGCGCGGTTACGACCAGAACCACCCGGAGGCGGGCGCGGCCCTGGACGAGCACTACGAACTCCCCTGAACGAGCACGACGAACTCCCCCGAACGAGCACGACGAACTCCCCCGAACCCGCACTTCCGGCCGGCTCGCCGCGAGGACGAGCCGGCCGTACCGAACGGGCCGGCCCGGCCGTCCACGCCCCGCCACGGCCGGGCCGCCCCCCACCCCGTACCCGGAGAACCCACATGAGCCGACCACGCGCCCGCGCCCGCGGACTCACCGCACCCCTGACCGCCGCCCTGCTCACCGCCGGCGCCCTCACCGCCCTGCCCGGCCCGCAGGCGGTGGCCGCGGGCAGCACCGTGAAGGTCACCGGCGGCCAGGGAAACTGGCAGCTGACCGTCGACGGCAGCCCCTACCAGATCAAGGGCCTGACCTGGGGCCCCTCCGTCGCCGACGCCAACCGGTACATGCCCGACCTGCAATCCATGGGCGTCAACACCATCCGCACCTGGGGCACCGACGCCGGCAGCAGACCCCTGTTCGACTCCGCCGCCGCGCACGGCATCAAGGTCATCGCCGGCTTCTGGCTCCAGCCCGGCGGCGGACCCGGCAGCGGCGGCTGCGTGAACTACCTCACCGACACGGCGTACAAGGACCAGATGCTCGCCGAGTTCCCCCGCTGGGTGCAGGAGTACAAGGACCACCCCGGCGTCCTGATGTGGAACGTCGGCAACGAGTCCGTGCTCGGCCTGCAGAACTGCTACAGCGGCGACGAACTCGAGCGGCAGCGCGACGCCTACACCACCTTCGTCAACGACGTGACGAAGCGGATCCACGCCGTCGACCCCGACCACCCCGTGACCTCCACCGACGCCTGGGTCGGCGCCTGGCCCTACTACAAGAGGAACGCCCCCGACCTCGACCTGTACGCCGTCAACTCCTACAACGCCGTCTGCGACGTCCGGGCCGCCTGGGAACAGGGCGGCTACACCAAGCCGTACATCGTCACCGAGTCCGGTCCGGCCGGCGAGTGGGAGGTGCCGGACGACGCCAACGGCGTACCGAAGGAGCCCACCGACCAGGCCAAGGCCGAGGGCTACACCAAGGCGTGGAACTGCGTCACCGGGCACCGCGGCGTCGCCCTCGGCGCCACCCTGTTCCACTACGGCACCGAGTACGACTTCGGCGGCATCTGGTTCAACCTCCTCCCGGCCGGCGAGAAGCGGCTGTCGTACTACGCCGTGAAGCGGGCGTACGGCGGTGACACCTCGCGCGACAACACACCGCCCGTGGTCTCCGGCTTCGGCGTCGAGGGCGACGCGGGCAGGATGCAGGCGGGCGAGGACCTGGTGCTCACCACCCGCGCCACCGACCCGGACGGCGACCGGATCGCCTACGAGGTGCAGGCCAACAGCAACTACATCGACCAGAGCAAGCAGTTGACCACCCTGCCCGTCACCGACCTGGGCGGCGGACGGCTGAGGGTCACCGCGCCCGAACGCCCCGGCGTGTGGAAGCTGTACGTCAAGGCCACCGACGGCCACGGCAACGTCGGCGTGGAGACCCTCTCCGCGCGCGTCGTGCCACCGGCCGTGGACGGCACCAACGTGGCCCTCGGCAAACCGGCCACCGCCTCGTCGTTCCAGCCGAGCTACGGCGACTGCCCCTGCCCCGCCGCCAACGCCGTGGACGGTGACGCGAACACGCGCTGGGCCAGCGACTGGAGCGACCCGCAGTGGCTGCGCGTGGACCTCGGCAGCCGCACCTCCTTCCGGCACGTGCAGCTGTACTGGGAGACCTCCTACGCCAGGGCGTACACCATCCAGACCTCCGACGACGGACAGAACTGGCGGACCGTACGCACCGTCACCGACGGCAACGGCGGCGTCGACACCCTCGACGTGACCGGCACCGGCCGCTACGTCCGGGTCAACGGCACCGCACGCGGCACCGGATACGGCTACTCGCTGTACGAGTTCGGCGTCTACAACTGACACGGCATCGGGAAGAGAGGGTGGGGACCCGGGTGGGAACGAGCGAGGAACGGGCGGGGACGAGCGAGGAGGACATCGACCGGCTGCTGGGCAAACTGACCCCGCGCGCCCGCGCGCTGCTGCTCAGCGGCGCCACGACCTGGCGCACCCGCGCCGAACCGGCCGTGGCACTGCGCGAGCTGGTCATGTCGGACGGACCGGCGGGCGTGCGCGGACAGTCGTGGGACGAGCGCGACACCGCCGTGCTGCTGCCGTCCGCGACCGCGCTCGCCGCCACCTGGGACGAGACCCTCGTCGAACGCCTCGGCGGCCTGCTGGCCGCCGAGGCCCGGCGCAAGGGCGTGCACGTCCTGCTCGCCCCCAATCTCAATCTGCACCGCAGCCCGCTGGGCGGCCGGCACTTCGAGTGCTTCTCCGAGGACCCGGAGCTGACCGGCCGCATCGGCGCCGCCCTCGTCCGCGGCGTCCAGGCGGGCGGCGTGGCCGCCACGGCCAAGCACTACGTGGCCAACGACTCCGAGACCGACCGGCTCACCGTCGACGTACGCGTCGGCGAACGCGCCCTGCGGGAGGTGTACCTCGCGCCGTTCGAGGCCGCGGTGGCCGCCGGGGTACGGCTGGTGATGGCCGGCTACAACGCGGTCGACGGCACCACCATGACCGCCAGCGGGCTGCTCGCCGACCCGCTGAAGAGCGAGTGGGGCTTCGACGGGGTCGTCGTCTCCGACTGGGGCGCGGTGCGCGACACCGTGCCCACCGCGCGCGCCGCGCTGGACCTCGCCATGCCCGGTCCTGACGGCCCCTGGGGCGAGGCCCTGGCCCGCGCGGTGGCCGACGGCAGCGTGCCCGAGGCGGCCGTCGACGACAAGGTACGGCGCCTGCTGCGGCTCGCCGCCCGCTGCGGCGCCCTCGGCGACGAACGGCCCCCCGCCCGCGCCCCGATGCGCACCCGTGCCGTACGGGCCCTGGCCCGGCGGGCCGTCGCCGCGGGCACGGTGCTGCTCAGCAACCGGGGCGTGCTGCCCCTGGACCCCGGCCGCCTGCGGACGGTCGCCGTGATCGGGGAGCACGCCGCACGCACCCGCACCCAGGGCGGCGGCAGCGCGGGCGTCTTCCCCCAGGACGAGGTGTCCGCCCTGGACGGCATCCGGGCCGCACTGCGCGGCCGGGCCCGCGTCGTCCACGTCCCCGGCCCCCGCCCGGACGGCCCCGCACCCGCGCTGGACGCCGGGACGTGCGCCGACCCGCGCTCCGGGCGGCCCGGAGTGCTGCTGCGCGTCCTGGACGCTGGCGGCGCCGAACTGTACGCCGAACGGCGCGCCGGCGGACGCCTGCTGGAGCCGCGTCTGGTGCCGGGCGCGCACACCGTCGAGATCAGCGCCCGGCTGCATCCCCGCACCGGGGGCCGGTGGACGCTCGGCGTCGCCGGCTTCGGGCGGATGAGCCTGGCCCTGGACGGCCGTGTGCTCCTGGACGGGGAGTACCCGCCGGCGACCGACGACCCGGCGGTCGTCCACGTCAACCCGCCCGCCCACTACGCCGGCGCCGAGCTGGCGGCCGGCCGGGACGTCCTCCTGGTGGCCCGCCGCGAACTGGCGCCCGGCACCGGCCGCGCCACTGTCGTCAGCGCCGCCCCGCCGGCCCCCGACACCGCCGCGTCGCTGGCCGAGGCGGCCCGCGCGGCCCGGGAGGCGGACGCGGCGATCGTGGTCGTCGGCACCACCGAACACGGCGAGTTCGAGGGCTACGACCGGACGGACCTCGCCCTCGGCGCCGGCCAGGACGCGCTCGTCCACGCCGTCGCCGCCGCCCATCCCCGCACGGTCGCCGTGGTCAACAGCGGCGGGCCCGTCGAGATGCCGTGGCGCGAGGCGGCGGGCGCGGTCCTGCTGGCCTGGTTCCCCGGACAGGAGGGCGGCGGAGGACTGGCCGACGTGCTCTTCGGACGCGCCGAGCCGGGCGGACGGCTGCCCACCACCTGGCCGGCCGCCCTCGCCGACGCCCCCGTCACCCGCACCCGCCCGGACGGCGGCCGGCTCCCCTACGACGAGGGCCTGCACATCGGCTACCGCGGCTGGCTGCGCGCACACGGCACCCCCGCCTACTGGTTCGGCCACGGGCTCGGCTACACCACCTGGGCGTACGAGGAGCTGAGCACGCCGGCCGTGTGGCGGGCGGGGGAGGACCTGACGGTGACGGTGCGGGTGCGCAACACCGGTGTACGGGCGGGCCGGGAGGTCGTCCAGGTCTATCTCGCCCGGCCGCCCGGACCGGTCGACCGCCCCGAACGGTGGCTCGCCGGGTACACGGCCGTGCACGCCGGGCCGGGGGAGACGGTGACGGCACGGGTGCGCCTGCCGGCGCGGGCCCTGCGGCACTGGTCGGTGGAGGAGCACGCCTGGCGGGTCGAACCGGGGCCGTGCCGGGTCCTGGCGGGACGGTCGGCGGGGGAGCTGCCGCTGGCGGCGGAGGTCCGCGTGCCGGAGTGATCCCTGCGGGGGAGAGCGCTCTACCGACTGGCCGGCCCCGCCGGTTAGGGTGCGGTCATGAGCAGACAGGCCCCGACCCTGGAGGACGTGGCCCGGGAGGCCGGCGTCTCCCGGGCCACCGTGTCCCGGGTGGTCAACGGCGTCCGCAACGTGGACCCCGCCATCCAGGACCTGGTCCGCCGGGCCATCGAACGCACCGGCTACGCCCCCAACCAGGCCGCCCGGCAACTGGTCACCCGGCGCACCACGACCGTGGCGCTGGTGGTCTCCGGCGCGGGCGACGCCTCCGAGGGCGACGCCTCCGCATCGGAACAGAACGCCTTCGCCGCGCGGGTGTTCGCCGATCCCTTCTTCGGCCGCGTCGTCGGCGGCGTGGTCGGACGGCTGCGGCCGCGCGGCATGCACCCGGTGCTGATGTTCGCCGAGACGCCCGAGACCCGGCAGGAGGTCGTGTCGTACCTCCGCCAGGGCGGCGCGGACGGCGCGCTGGTGGTGTCCACCCACCCCGACGACCCGCTGCCCGCGCTGCTCGCCGACGCCCGGCTGCCGGCGGTGCTGTTCGCCCGGCCCGGGCGTCCGGTGCCGCTCAGCTACGTCGACCTCGCCCACCGCGAGGGCGGCCGGCTCGCCGCAGAGCATCTGCTGGCGCGCGGCTGCCGCCGGATCGCCACCGTCGCCGGTCCGCTCGGGGTCACGGCGAGCCAGGAACGCCTGGCCGGGTTCCGGGACACCCTGGCCCGGCACGGGGACCCGTACGTGCCGGTCGCCGAGGGCGGGTTCACGGTCGACAGCGGCATGGCGGCGATGACGTCGCTGCTCGCCGAACACCCCGACCTCGACGGGGTGTTCACCGCCAACGACCTGATGGCCCAGGGGGCGATCCAGGTCCTGCGCGACCAGGGGCGCCGGGTGCCGCAGGACGTCGCGGTCGTCGGCTTCGACGACTCCAGCGTGGCCGTCACGTGCCGGCCCCGGCTGACCACGGTCCGCCAGCCGGTGGAGGACATGGCGTCGACGATGTCGGCCCTCCTCGACGACCACATCGCGGGCCGCCGCACCGCCCCCACGTCAGTGATCTTCGACCCGGAACTGGTGGTACGGGACTCCGCGTAGCGGCCGGCGGCCGGCGGCCGGCGGCGGGCCTCGGGTCAGGCGGCCGGCGGGCGACTGCGGGCCGTCCGTGGCCGATCGCGCGGTTCCCCGCGCCCCTGAGGGGGTGGCTGTCGGCGTGCTGGGGGGTGTCCCCGGGTGCCGAGACACAACCGTTGTGAACCGGCGTGCGGGTGTCTCTTCGCAGGTCATCGGTGGTGTGGGCGGCCGGGGCGGGCGTTCGGGCCCGTGTCCCTGCCGCGCGGGTGGGGAACGGGCGTGCGAGACACCTTGACGCGGGCTTCTCTTGAGGTTTAACTCACGTCCTAAATTAAGCCATGAGGGGCTTCGGGGCGCGAACGGGGTGTCGCTTCCGGAAGCCGGCCTCTGACTTCTCGCCTCCCGGAAAGGGACCCAGAAGCCATGCGCAGCATCCGAGCCGCAGCCATAGGCGCCGTCACCATGTCTCTCGCTCTCGCCGCCTCGGCCTGCGGCGGGGGCTCGTCGACGGGCGGCGGGTCCAACGACTCACCGAAGGAACTCACCTACTGGGCCTCCAACCAGGGCGCCAGCGTCGAGGTCGACAAGAAGGTCCTCCAGCCGGAGCTCGACAAGTTCGAGAAGGAGACCGGGATCAAGGTGAAGCTGGAGGTGGTGCCCTGGTCCGACCTGCTCAACCGGATCCTCACCGCCACCACCTCCGGCCAGGGCCCCGACGTCCTGAACATCGGCAACACCTGGTCCGCCTCCCTCCAGGCCACCGGCGCGCTGCTGCCCTGGGACGCGAAGAACTTCGACAGGATCGGCGGCAAGGACCGCTTCGTCGACTCCGCGCTCGGCTCCACCGGCGTCCAGGGCCAGGACCCGGCCGCGGTGCCGCTGTACTCGATGGCCTACGCGCTCTACTACAACAAGCAGATGTTCGCCGACGCGGGCGTCACCAAGCCCCCGGCCACCTGGGACGAGCTGGTCGAGACCGGCAAGAAGATCTCCAAGGACGGCAAGTGGGGCCTCGGCGCCGAGGGCTCCAACCTGTCGAACAACATCCACCAGGTCTTCGTCCTCGGCAAGCAGCACGGCGCCGACTTCTTCACCGCCGACGGCAAGCCCGACTTCACCTCGGACGGCGCCGTCGCCGCCGTGAAGCAGTACGTCGACCTGATGGCCAAGGACAAGGTCATCGCCCCCGGCAACGCCGAGTACGCGCAGAACCAGTCCCTCAGCGACTTCGCCAAGGGCAAGACGGCGATGGTCCTCTGGCAGACCGCCTCCGCGACCTTCAAGACCATGGGCATGAAGGACGACCAGTGGGGCATCGCCCCCGCTCCCGTCCCCTCCGGCGCCCCCGGCACCGGCACGAACACCAACTCCATGGTCGCGGGCATCAACATGGCCGTCTTCAAGAACAGCGACAACATCGACGGCGCCACCCAGTTCGTGAAGTTCATGACCAGCGACGCCGAGCAGAAGCTCCTCAACAAGGCCTACGGCTCCATCCCGCCGGTCAAGGCCGCCCAGTCCGACCCGGCGTTCAACACCCAGGGCACCGCCGTACTGCGCGAGACGCTCGCCACCAGCGCCGCCGCCCTGCCCCAGGTGCCCGACGAGTCGCAGTTCGAGACGGCGGTCGGTACGGCCGTCAAGGAACTGTTCGCCGACGCCGCCGCCGGCCGCGAGGTGACCACCGAGTCGGTGAAGGCCAAGCTCGCCAAGGCGCAGCAGCAGATGCCCACCAAGTGACCGCCCACCCGACTCCGACACGGACACGGACATCTCCATGACCACCACGACCGCCCCGGCGGGGCCGGGCGAGCGGACGGTCGGCAAGAGCTCCCCCGGTGCGGCGCGCGGACCCCGCCGCCGCACCGGGCGGATCCGCCGCATCGGACTGCCCTACCTGCTCCTTCTGCCGGCCCTGCTGCTCGAACTCCTCGTCCACCTGGTGCCGATGGTCATCGGCATCGTGATGAGCTTCAAGGAGCTCACCCAGTTCTACATCCGGGACTGGACCACGGCACCCTGGACCGCCCTCGACAACTACCGGACGTCGGTGGACTTCAGCGCCCCGGTCGGTGAGGCGCTGCTCCACTCCTTCCTCGTCACCTGCGCGTTCACGCTGCTCTCCGTCGGCCTGTGCTGGTTCATCGGCACGGCGGCGGCGATCTGCATGCAGGACACCTTCCGCGGCCGGGGCCTGCTCCGGGCGGTCTTCCTGGTGCCGTACGCCCTGCCGGTCTACGCGGCCGTCATCACCTGGGCGTTCATGTTCCAGCACGACAACGGCCTGGTGAACCACGTCCTGCACGACCAGCTCGGCCTCACCGACAAGCCCTCCTTCTGGCTGATCGGCGACAACAGCTTCATCGCGCTGCTCGTGGTGTCCGTCTGGAAGGGCTGGCCGTTCGCCTTCCTCATCGTCATGGCCGGCCTGCAGAACATCCCCAAGGAGCTGTACGAGGCGGCCTCCCTGGACGGCGCCGGCGTCTGGCAGCAGATCCGCCGCATCACCCTGCCGTCGCTGCGCCCGGTCAACCAGGTGCTGGTCCTGGTGCTGTTCCTGTGGACGTTCAACGACTTCAACACGCCGTACGTGCTGTTCGGCAAGGCCGCCCCCGAGGCCGCCGACCTGATCTCCATCCACATCTACCAGTCGTCGTTCGTCACCTGGAACTTCGGCACCGGCTCCGCCATGTCGGTCCTGCTGCTGCTCTTCCTGCTCGTCGTGACGGGCGTGTACCTGTTCCTGACGTCGCGCGAACGGCGGAGGTCCGCCCGTGTCTAGCTCCCCGACGGCCGCACCCCGGCCCCGTACGGCCGCGCCCCGGTCCCCGATGGCCGTACCGGCGTCCTTCCTGTGGACGCGCCGCGTCTTTCTGACCCTGCTCACCGGCTTCGTGCTGCTGCCGGTGTACGTCATGGTCTCCAGCTCGCTGAAACCGCTGGAGGACGTCACCGGCAAGTTCCGCTGGCTGCCCACGGGTCTGACGTTCCGCCCGTACATCGACATCTGGTCGACGGTCCCGCTGGCGAAGTACTTCGTGAACTCCCTGATCGTGGCGGGCGTGGCGACCGTCTGCTCGGTCGTGATCGCGGTCTTCGCCGCCTACGCGGTCAGCCGCTACGAGTTCCGGGGCAAGCGGGTCTTCTCGGTGACGGTCCTGTCCACACAGATGTTCCCGGGCATCCTCTTCCTGCTGCCCCTGTTCCTCATCTACGTGAACATCGGAAACGCCACGGGCATCGCCCTGTTCGGTTCCCGCGGCGGTCTGATCCTCACCTATCTGACCTTCTCCCTCCCCTTCTCCATCTGGATGCTGATCGGGTACTTCGACTCGGTGCCGCGCGACCTGGACGAGGCGGCCCTGGTCGACGGCTGCGGCCCGCTCAAGGCGCTGATCCGGGTCGTCGTCCCGGCGGCCGTACCCGGCATCGTCGCGGTCGCCGTCTACGCCTTCATGACCGCCTGGGGCGAGGTCCTGTTCGCCTCCGTCATGACCAACGACACCACCCGCACCCTCGCCGTCGGCCTCCAGGGCTACTCCACCCAGAACGACGTGTACTGGAACCAGATCATGGCCGCGTCGCTCGTGGTGAGCGTCCCCGTGGTGGCCGGCTTCCTGCTGCTCCAGCGCTACCTGGTGGCCGGACTGACCGCCGGAGCGGTCAAGTGACCGGCATCCGGGTGACCGGCACCTCCGAAAAGAACGAAAGGACCTACGTGAGCATCGACTTCGCCGCACTCCCGCACGACTTCCTGTGGGGCACGGCCACATCGGCGTACCAGATCGAGGGAGCCGTGGCGGAGGACGGCCGTTCACCGTCGATCTGGGACACCTTCTCCCACACCCCGGGGAAGATCGACAACGACGACCACGGCGACGTCGCCTGCGACCACTACCACCGCTGGCGCGAGGACATCGACCTGATGCGCCGGCTGGGCACCAACGCCTACCGCCTGTCCGTCGCCTGGCCGCGCGTGGTGCCGGGCGGCGACGGACCGGTCAACGCCAAGGGCCTCGCCTTCTACGACGAGCTGGTCGACGGTCTCCTGGAGGCGGGCATCACCCCGTCCGTCACCCTCTACCACTGGGACCTGCCGCAGGCGCTCCAGGACCGGGACCGCGGCTGGCAGGAGCGGTCCACCGCCGAGCACTTCGCTTCGTACGCCTCCGTCGTCGCCGAACGCCTCGGCGACCGCGTCTCCCACTGGACCACCCTCAACGAGCCGCTGTGCTCGGCCTGGATCGGCCACCTCGAAGGCGTCATGGCCCCCGGCCTGACCGACCTGACGGCGGCGGTCCGCGCCTCCTACCACCTGCTCCTCGGCCACGGCCTGGCCATGCGGGCGATCCGCTCGGCGGCCCCGAACGCCCAGGTGGGCATCGTCAACAACCTCTCCACCATCCACGCGGCCAGTGACCGCGAGGAGGACCTGGCGGCGGCCCGCCGCATGGACGGCCACACCAACCGCTGGTGGCTCGACCCGGTCCACGGCCGCGGCTTCCCGGAGGACATGCGGGAGGTCTACGGCGTCGAACTCCCGGAGCAGCCGGGCGACATGAAGCTGATCGGCGCCGACCTGGACTGGCTCGGCCTGAACTACTACTTCCCGCAGACGGTCGCCGACGACCCCACGGGACCGGCCCCCCGTGCCCGCACCGTCCGCCGCGACGGCGTCCCGCGCACCGGCATGGACTGGGAGATCGACGCGAGCGGCATCGAGGACCTGCTGCTGCGCCTGACGAACGACTACGGCGCGCGCAGGCTGTACATCACCGAGAACGGCTCGTCCTTCCCCGACGTCGTCCGCCCCGACGGCACGATCGACGACCCGGAGCGCCAGGACTACCTCGCCGCCCACCTCGCGGCCTGCGCCTCGGCCGCCCGCAAGGGCGCACCGCTGGCCGGGTACTTCGCCTGGTCGCTGCTGGACAACTTCGAGTGGGCGTACGGCTACGACAAGCGCTTCGGCCTCGTCCACGTCGACTACGAGACCCAGGTCCGCACCATCAAGGGCTCCGGTCACCGGTACGCGGAGATCATCCGCGGCCACGCGGACCGCGCACGGCGAGCGGCCTGACGTACCCACGTCACCGGTGAGCGCGGACGGGCCGCCGAAGACCCGGAAGGGAATCCGACGGCCCGTGCCCCTCACGCCGCCGCGGGCCGGCCCGCGTGACCCGGTGTCAGATCCGGTGCACCGTGTGCAGGGTCCTGGCGTAGGTACCCGTGCCGTCCAGCAGCGAGGCGCCACCGAGATCGGCCATGGTGGGCCCGTTGACGGTCTTGCGGCTGGAGAGGAAACGACGCTTGCCGTCCGCGTCCTCGCCCAGGTGGATGCCGACGTGGTCGGCCGTGGCCGTCTGCCGGTCGTCACCGGAGTCGGCGTTGAACAGCACCAGGTCACCGGGCTGGAGCAGTGCGGCGGTGGGCGGAGCGGCGCCGTCGGTCCGGTCGATGCGCACACCGGGTGCATAGTCCGCCATGTCCCGGGACTTGCGGGGCAGCCGCTGCCGGGAGGTGTCCTCGCCCGCCGCCAGCGGCACGCCCATGTGATAGCCGTACACCATGCGCGTGTACCCCGAGCAGTCGAGGTTGCCGACCTGCTTGCTGGACGGCCCGGTGTGGTCACCGTCGTCGAAGGTCCAGCCGATGCCCATGTACTCGTGGAAGTCGGCACCCTCGTAGCGGTACCCCTGTGGGTCCAGGTAGCCGTATCCGGCCTCTCCCAGCACCTGCCTGCCCAGGGCCGGCCCCGCCCCGGCCGTCACCGCCGGAGCCCCGCCGAGGAACATCGCGGCGTACGCGAGCACATCCGGAGCCGTGGAGCCGGCCCAGCCGCGTATGACCTGGTCCAGCTCCCCGGTCCAGGTGCCGTCGAACGGCCGGGGCAGCACACGCACCCAGTCGCCGTGCGTGACGCTCGGCGGGGCGTCCCAGGTCGCGGCGTCCACCTGGAAGCGGCTGACGGAGAGCCTGACCGGCAGGTTGGCGCACCCCCTGTTGGCCAGGGCGCGCAGACCCACCCGGCCCTTGGCGAAGGTGGAGTCGCTGACGTCGACGTCCCACGCGGACGGTTCGGCCGACTCCGAACGCCACGCTTTGACCCGGATGCGGGAACCCTCGCGGCGCACCCGGATCGTCCAGTCGGTGTTCGCGGGCACCTCCGTGGCGAGTGTCAGGGCCGGGACCAGCTGGGTGACGGTGTCTGCGACCTCCTTCTCGACGCGCAGCTGGACCGCGCCCGTGGTGAGGAAGGACAGCCGGGCCCGGTAGTTGTTGTGGGTGTCCTGGTATCCGAAGGACAGCGCGTACGAGCACGCCTCGCCGGTGGGAACCTTGTCGAACGCGGCCACGGAGCGCACGTCGACGTCGGTGATCTCGCTGTCGCGCAGACTGGCGTGGCGACTGGCGTAGTCGGTGGTCAGGTCGATGATGCCGGTGCCCGGCAGCACCGAGTAGTCGGTGTCGACGGGCCCGAGGGTGGACCAGGTGCCGCCGCCGGGGGAGGCGCCCCAGTAACTCCGTTCCGCGGCCGGCAGCGACAGGTCCGGCAGGGTGCGCCGGAAGTCGTCCACGAAGGGCCGCTTGTCCTCGGTGAACGTGCGCCGCGGCCCCGGCAGTAAGACGGTCCGCGCGCCGTGGGTCAGCAGCGCGACGCGTCTGCCACCCGAGGTGACCTCGGTACGGGCCGGGGGGCCCGGCAGCACGGTCGTGGTGAGCGAGGCGTCGAGCGTCACCGGGGCGAAGTAGGAGGCGTCCAGCGGGGACAGCGTCACGGAGGACCGGGCCGCGGCCGACCCGGTCGCGGCCGCGAAGGGCTGTACGGACACGGGGACGGACGAGGCGGCGCGCGCGGATGCGGCGACCGCCCCGGCCAGCGGAACGGAGGCGGCGGAGGCGGCGAAGGCGGTCAGCAGGGTGCGTCGGGAAGCATGGATCATGTGGCACATGATCTCGTGCCTCGTATCCGGGCACGGCGTTTCCGGGGAACCTCCGAGGAGGACGGAACGGACCCGTCGTGAGGACGGTCCGTTCCCCTCTTCGCAGCCGACCGCCGCGACGGCGAGCCCTGGCACGGGCCAGGCCCCCGCGGCAGCACGCCACCGGCGGGACCGCGCCCGGTACGCGTGAACAGCTCGTGACAGTGCCTCACGGCGTGGCGGTGGCGGTGTCGAGGACGAGTCCGCGCCGTTCGCCCGAACGCGCCGTCACCGCGGAGGTCCGCGTCACCCGGCCCCGACACCGGAGGCGGTACGGCATGTTCCGCCGCGTGGGGCGGAACAACGCAGACATGTCGAAGGGAACACGCTCGGCGCTTGTCATCGTCCTTCTGGTCTGGAGCCTGTTCGCCTTCCCGTGGTTCGACAAGGGCTGCGACATCGCGGAGGCGTACACGGCGGCCATCAAGTACGGAGTGCCGGAAGGCCTGGAGCCCCTGCCGGCTTGTTACGGCTGAGGGCTTGCCAGGTGGATCGGCGACCGCCGCCCGTTCCGGTGCGGGCACAGCCGGATCCTGGTGAACCCGGGACCCGGCCGCGACTGTCATGCGGCCGCGAGCAGGTGCTCCGGGATTCCGGCCGTCTCCGGGTATCGGGTCGTTTCCAGGACTTCGGCCGTCTCCGGGTGCCCGGCCGTCGGCGCGGCACCTGACGAGGAAGGGGCGACAGGCCTCTCCCACCCCGACCTGTACCTGCGTCATCACGGCATCCACGTCCCGAAGCGCCGACGCGCGCCGGCCCAGGTCGGGGCGCCGCGCCGTCCGGGCGGCCCGGAAAGATATTTGGCCATAGGTATGAAGACGTACTAAGATTGGGGGATGCCCGGTTCCCACGCGTCCGACCAGGACCTCAGCCACGTAGCCCGTGCGCTGACGGCGATCCTGCCGACGCTGAACCGGGCAGTGGACCGACGCCTCGCCCAGGACGTCGCGATCCCCAAGCCCCCCGAGGGGCAGATGGCGCTGCTGCGGCTGGTCGCGGAGCGGGACGGCATCGCCGTACGCGAAGCCGCCGACGTGATGCTGATGAAGCCGAACAACGTCAGTGCCCTGGTCTCACAGATGACCCGGCAGGGACTGCTGGAACGCCGGCAGGACACCCGCGACAAGCGAGTGGCGCACCTGCATCTGACGGTGCGGGCACGGCAGGACCTGACCCGGGTGGACGACCTCAGGCACGGTTACGTCGTCGAGGCGCTGCACACCCTCACCGACGGGGATCTCGACGCCATCGGATCGGCCCTTGCCGCTCTGAGCAACCTCGCGCGGCGTCTCCACCCCGCCCACTGACGGCAACACCGCGGAACCCGCCCGGCCGATCCGGCCCGGCGGGCGCCGTCACCTGTTCTCTTAGCACCCGGGAATCACCTTCATGTCCTCCACTGCCGTGGATCACCCACCCCTGTCCGCCGACGCCCCCGACGGCGTCCGGCGCGGCCGCCGGAGCAATCCGTGGCTGACCCTGATCGCTGTCGCCTTCGGCCTGTTCATGGTCGGGCTCGACGGCAGCGTCGTGGCCATCGCCAACCCCGAGATCGGACGCGACCTCGACGCGTCCACCGCCGATCTGCAGTGGGTCACCAACTCCTACCTCCTCGCCCTGGCCGCCGCGTTGATCCTCGGCGGCAAGCTGGGCGACCGCTTCGGCCGGCGCACGTACTACCTGATCGGTGTCGCCGGCTTCACGGCGGCCTCCGTGGCGATCGGCCTGGCCGGATCGATCGAGGGCGTCATCGCCTTCCGCGCCCTGCAGGGCTTCTTCGGCGCCCTGCTCATGCCCAACACCCTGGGAATGCTGCGGGCGGTCTTCCCGCCGAAGAAGTTCGGCATGGCCGTGGGCATCTGGGCGATGGTGTCGTCCGTGTCGACCGCGCTCGGCCCCATCGTCGGCGGTCTGCTCGTCGAACACGTCAACTGGGAGTCGGTCTTCTACATCAACGCCCCCATCGGCGTCGTCGCGCTCGTGTTCAGCGCACTCGTCCTGCCGCAGAGCAAGAACCCCACCGGTCACCACCGCTTCGACATCCCCGGCGTCGTCCTGCTGGCGCTCGGACTGCTCGCGGTCGTCTTCGGCGTGGTCAAGGGCGAGACCTGGGGCTGGACCTCCGCCGGCACCCTGGGCACCATCGCCGCGGGCATCGTGATCCTGCTGGCCTTCGGCTGGTACGAGACGCGCGTCGGGCACCCGCTGCTTCCCATGCGCATGTTCCGCAGCCCCGCGCTGACGATCGGCACGATCATCACCGCCGTCAACTTCTTCGTCCTGCTCGGCGTGATCTTCTTCGTGATGCTGTACCTGCAGAACGTCCGCGGCTTCACCCCCGTCGAGGCCGGTGTGCGCACCCTGCCGCTCAGCCTCGCCTCCGTCGTCGCCTCGCCGGTCGGCGCCGCGCTCACCGAGCGCTTCGGCGCGCGGCTGTCGATGCCGCTGGGCATGGCCCTCCAGGCCGCCGCGTCCTTCTGGATGCTCACCTGGGACGCGCACTCCTCCTACGGCGCGCTGTGGCCGCCATTCATCGCCCTCGGCCTGGGCGTCGGCATGGTGATGGCGGCCTCCTCCGACGCCATCGTCGGCAACGCCCCCGTCAAGGACGCCGGTGTCGCCGGCGGTCTGCAGGCCACCGCGCTGCAGATCGGCGGCGCGCTCGGCACCTCCGTCCTCGTCTCGCTGATCAGCAGCCGTGTCGGTTCGACGCTCGACGGGGAACTGACCGCCGGCGGAGTGCCCGCCCCCGTGGCGCAGGGCCTGGCGGAGGCCAAGGACGCGGTGGCGATGGGCGTCTCCCCGGTCTCCGGTGACATGCCCGCCCAGCTGAGGGCCGCGGTCGTCGAGGGCAGTGGCCAGGCCTTCATGAACGGGGTCCACAGTGCCGTGCTCGTCACCGGAGTGCTGTGCGTGGTGGGTGCCGTGCTCGCCGCCGCCGGCGTACGGCGCACCGCGCAGGCCCCGCCCCTCACTGAGGGGCGGTGAACGGGTGACGTGCCCGGCCGGATCGCAGGGCCCCCGCGGGAACGACGACCCGTACGGCCGGCCGGGGCGCCCCGCGGCGGGCGGCTGAACGGCGTCGCCCGGACGGGCCCGCAGGTACCTCGCGCACGGTGTCGGCCCGGGTACGTGGGAGGCGCACCGCCTTCCCCGGTGCCCGGGCCGCACCGGCTCCCGGTACCGCTCGGGGCCTCCGCGCGCCGCCGGAGAGACGCCCGGCGCACGAGTGAGCGACAGGAACTGCTACGAGCCGGTACGTCCCGTGGGCGCCGGTGCGCCCCGTGCGAGAAGGACAGGGGGCCGGCGCCGCCCGTGCGAGGGCACCGGCCGCTTCGACGCCCGACGGCCGGGGTGCTCACACGGGCCGGTGGTGCTCGGCGAACAGTCGCGCGACGAGCTCCCCCCGGCTGGAGACCTCCGTCTTGCCGAAGACGGCCTTGAGATGGTCGCGCACGGTGTGCGGGGAGATGAACAGCGTCGCGGCGATCTCGGCGGTGGGCAGCCCGCGCGTGACGAGCCGGGTGACCTCCAGCTCGCGCGGCGTCAGGCCGTACGCCTCGGCGATGAGGACCGCCCGGTCGGCGGCGGCCACCGGCTCGATGACGAGTGCCACGGGACCGGGTCGTCCGGCGGGGCCGCTGAGACAGGAGGCGTGGCAGGCCAGCCAGCGGCCGTCGACGGTCCGGATGCGCGTCCGCGCGCCGCCCGCCCGGTCGAGGCCCCGGGCGATCGCCCGTGCCCGCAGCGCGGTGGCGACCACCCAGATCGGCAACCTCAGACCCAACCGCGAGGGAACGGAGGGGCCTTCAGGGAGTTGCGAGAGGTGCTGCCGGGCCTCCTCGTTGACCGACGTCGGCTCGCCGGAAGGGGCGAAGAGCACCAGACCGGGCGCGTGCGCGCCGGTCGTGCCGCCGGACGCGGACGGGCGGGCGAACCGGCGCAGCCGCGCGGCCAGCGGGCCGGACAGACCGGCGAGCAGCGCGGTCTCGGCCGGACCGAACGGGGCGCCACCGCGCGTACGGAACAGGCTCACCACGGCCCACGGCCGGTCGCCGGCCCGCAACACGGCCCGCAATTCGTCGTCCACGCCCTGGCCGGCGAGCAGTCGGCGGAAACGCGCGCTGCGCGCGGGCAGGTCGTCGGTGGCCGCGCGCAGACCGGCCGCCGGGACGGCGGCGCGAGCGAGGTCCCGGAACGGGAGGACGTTCTCCTCCAGCAGTTCGCTCTCCCAGTACGCGGCGCAGCCTTCACCGGAACCGAGGTTCTCCACCAGCATCGGCGCGGTGATGAGACCGGTCTCCGGATCGGTGGCCGCCCATACGGCCGAGTCGAACGGCACGATCCGTCGCAGCCCGGCGGACGAACGGACGAAGAGGTCGCGCGTGTCGGTGGCCCGTTCCGCACCCGACAGCACCTTCAGCACCTCGGCGTGACCTGACGGCACCTCGGCGTGGCGGCGCGCACCGGGCATGGAAATCCCCCCGTGGTTCGGATGCGAGCCAGCCTGCCCGCCTTCCGGGCATGCGCCAACCCCCCGTTTGAGGGGGAGGGTTACCGGCCGGTCGCCGCACGCGGGGGATGGGGGACCGGTACCGCCGGCGGCGAGGCTCGAAGAGGCCGCGGTTCCTTCCGGAGGCGGCCCGGAACACGAAGGGAAGAACATGGACATCGCCGTCGTCGGAGCGGGTGCCGCCGCGGTCGGTCTGCTGGACGCGCTGGCGGCCACCGCCGGCAGACCCGGGACCCTCACGGTCTTCGAGCCGTCCCCGCGTCTTTGGCGAGGCCGTCCGTACGGTCCGGACCTGGACACGGTCCTGGTCAACGCGCCACCGGCCGTCATGTCGATCCGCCACCAGGACTCCGGGCACTACGCGGCCTGGCTGGGCACGCGTGGCACCGCCCACCTCGACGAACGGCTGGGCCACCCGCTGGTCCCGCGTGCGCTCTACGGCGAGTACCTGGCACACACCGCCGAGACGGCGCTGGTCACCCTGCGCGAGACCGGCTGGCGGGTTCGCACCGTCACCGCCCGCGTCACCGGGGCGGCCCGGTCCGGGGGGCGCTGGTCGCTGTGCACCGAGGACGGAGACGGCCACGAGGCCGACCACGTGGCCCTGTGCGTGGGCGGGGGACCACCGCAGGACCACTACGGTCTCGACGGCGCCCCCGGTTTCACGGCCGATCCGTACCCGCTGGCACACACGCTCGACCGGATCCCGTCCGGCAGCGACATCGCGGTCGTCGGGAGCGGCCTGACCGCGGTCGACATCGTCGTGTCGCTCGCCGCGCGCGGGCACACCGGGCCGATCACGCTGCTGTCCCGCAGCGGTGTGCTCCCCCACGTCTGGCAGCGCCCGGTCGATCACCGGCCCCGGCACGTGACCGCTGAGCGGGTGGCGGCGCTGCACCAGGAGCACGGCGCCGTCGCCCTCGACGACCTCATCGGGTTGCTGCGCGCCGAACTGGCGGAAGAGGGGGAGGACTTCGATGCTTTCACGGCCGAACTGCCGGTGGCCGGGACCGAAGGGCCGGTTCGGCGCCTGCGGGCGCAACTGGCCGCTGTCGACGACCCGAGGATCGGCCGCCGGGTCCTCCAGGAGACGACGCACAGTGTCGGCCCGTACGCGTGGCGGTTGCTGCCCGAATCCGATCGCACGCGGCTGCGGCGCCACTTCCGCACGGTGACGAGCGTGGCCTCACCGATGGTCCCGGTGAACGCCGTCACCGTGCTGCGGCTGTTGGACTCCGGACAGCTCGCCGTCGCCGCGGGCGTCCGCACGATCGAGGCGGCCGACGGGGCGTTCCGGGTACGGGGCACCGACGGCACCCGCACGTTCGACACCGTCGTCAACGCCGTGAACCCGCAGCCGGGGGCGACTCCACGGACGGCCGGGCCACTGATCACCGCCCTGGTGGCCGACGGCTCGGCCGAGCCGCACCCGTCCGGCGGGCTGGTCCCGGCGCACCCCCGTCTGCACGTGGTGGGAGACCTCGCCGGAGGCGGCCCGTTCATCACGTCGAGCATCGCGGGCACAGCGGCCCGGGCGGCACGGGCCGCGCGGACGATCCTCTCGGCCGGGGACTGAACCGGCGGTGTCGTGTGCGGGGCGCTCGGCGGCGATGAGCGGTTCACCGAAGGAGCGCCGCGGACGCGGAGGGGGCCGGCTTCGGAGTGGCCGGGTCCCGATCCGACCGGGACCCGGCCACAGCCGTCACGTGCCGGTGAGCAGGGCCTCCAAGGCCCTCGCCGTCGCAGGGTGGTGGATGGTCGGCGCGACGCCCGACGGCTGCCGACCCGGCCCCGGCGGCACGTCGGCTTCGTGTTCCGGGCGACTACAGCCGACGGAGCACAGAGCTCAGTGTCTCGATCTCCCGCGCGGAGAGCTTGTCGGTGAAGTGGCGGCGCACGGCGGCTTCCAGGCCGGGGTGCACGGCGGCGACGGCCTGACGTCCGGCGTCGGTGAGGACGACGGTGACACCGGCGGCGCGTTCGCGGGTGACGAGTCCGCGCTTGTCCATGCGGGTGAGCTGATGGGAGACGCGGGTGCGGTCCCAGCCGAGCGACGTGACCAGTTCGCTCTGGCGCAGGGCGCCTCCGGCCTTGTCGAGGCTGACGAGGATCGTCAGGTCCGGCTCGGACAGGCCCGCCGCCTCGGCGGTGTCCGCGATCACGCGGGCGCGCACGGTCTCGTGGGCGCGCTTGAAGGCGGACCAGAGGCCGACGGGCTCCGGTGCGGTGGCGCCCATGGACTCGTCCGGGCCGGTGGTCCCGTCGCCAGGTGTTGACATGTCAACGCACCCTTCCTAGTGTTGATATATCAACACTAGCAGGCGGCTGCTCCCTCGCCGGCCTGTGAGTGCGCCGAGGCGTCCACGCGAAGAAGGCTGCGAGTCATGAACACATCCGCATCACCGCTCGCCGAGCTGGCCCGGTCCGAGAAGCCGATCGGAGTGGGCATCATCGGACTCGGTGCTCAGGGGAGCTGGGCCGAGCGCTCCCACCTGCCGGCCCTGCGCGCCGTCCCGGGCTACGAGCTGAGGGCGCTGAGCACGAGCTCGGAGCGGTCGGCGGAGCTCTCCGGACGGAAACACGGTGTGCCCCGCACCTTCGGGACCGCGGCCGAGCTGGCCGCCTGCGACGAGGTGGACCTCGTGGTCGTGGCGGTGAAGGTGCCGCACCACCGGGAGCTGGTGACCGCGGCGCTGAGCGCCGGCAAGAGCGTGCTGTGCGAATGGCCGCTGGGCAACGGGCTCGCGGAGGCCGAGGACATGGCCCGGCTGGCGCGCGGCCGCTCCGTGCCGACCGCCGTCGGACTCCAGGCGCGGTCGCACCCGGCCCTCGCCCACGTACGGGATCTCGTGGCCGACGGATACGTGGGGGAGGTGCTGTCCACGACGGTCGTCGGATCCGGTGGCGCCTGGGGCGCCACCGTCGGCCCCGGCGATCACTACGTGCTCGACGCCGCCAACGGCGCGACGCTGCTGACCGTTCCGTTCAGCCACGCCCTCGACGGGCTCGCGTCCGTGCTGGGGGAACCCGAGGAACTGCGGATCCGCCTGGCGTCGCGCCGTACGTCGGCCGTGGACACCGGGAGCGGACAGCCCGTGCCCATGACCGCCGCCGACCAGGTGGTGGCCTCGGGACGGCTCCCCGGCGGCGCGGTGGTCACCTTCCACTACCGTGGAGGCGTGTCCCGGGGCACCAACTTCCGCTGGGAGATCAACGGCACCGAGGGCGACCTCGTCCTCACCGCCCCGGTCGGCCACCCCCAGCTCAGCCCGCTCACCCTGGAGGGCGGCCGCGGAACGTCCACCGGTCTCGCTCCCCTCACGGTGCCGGAACCGTACCTCCGCGTCCCGTATCTGGACCCGCGCGCCGACGCGCCGGCCTACGCGGTCGCTCACGCCTACCGGCAGTTCCTGGACGACCTGCGCGAGGGCACCTCGGGCGTCCCCGACTTCACCCACGGCGCCGCCCGGCACCGCAGCATCGCCTCCGCCGTGACGAGCGCCTGACCGGACGCGGCGACCCCGGTCCGCCGGGGGCGGCGGGGGAGTGGTGTCCGGTCTCCCGGACGTGCTCCCGGTCCTGAGCGGCTCCAGGCCGGGTCAGGCGGGCTCAGTGGAACTCTCGCCGGCGCGGTCGTCCGTCTTCACCATGCGGCTGACGGTCCCCGCCAGGAAGAGCACGGCGGCAAGGACCGATACGACGCAGGCCGCCCCGAAGACATCGGACTGCTCGTCCTCGAACATGCCGGTAGCGGTCAGCGCGAGGAAGACGCCGGATGTCTGCCAGCCGGTTCCGTCGGGCATCGGACCCGCGGACCGGGTGCGCACACGGGGCAGCCACAGCCGCAGGAGTTCGGCCACGGCGGCCAGGGCGACGAGCCGGGAGGCGATCATCGTGTACGGGTGAGCCGTGTTGCCTCCCAGCTCGCCCACGCCCACGACGGCCGTCAGGGCGAAGTAGAGCA
This sequence comes from Streptomyces sp. NPDC014676, assembly GCF_043084105.1. Lineage (NCBI taxonomy): Bacteria > Bacillati > Actinomycetota > Actinomycetes > Kitasatosporales > Streptomycetaceae > Streptomyces > Streptomyces sp. NPDC014676. Next base: position 175,509 of record NZ_JBIBZI010000013.1, read on the forward strand.
CCGGGACCAGCCAGCCGGGGCTCGCCCGGACACCCGGAACCGGGCGGCGATCGGGCCGGCCGGTCCCCTTGGTGAGGCTGACCCCGGTTGCCGCATCCCCGGGAGTGCGGGGAGACGGAATGCCGGGGAGGGGCCGCGGCACCTCGGCGACCGGTCGGAGCGCGCGCTTCTGTGCGCGCCGGACGCGGCGGCCGACATCGCCGTACGCCTCGATGTGGGCGGACAACCGGTCCTGGAGGTCCCCCAGCCGCTCGGCCATCGTGTCGAACTCCGCCCGGCGTACGGCGGCGAGCCGCGCCGCCTCGCTCGCGGCGCCGTCGAGCGGGCCGAGGGCCTCGGCGTGCAGCCGTACGGCTTCCGCGCGCGCCGCCTCGGCGGTCCGCGGTACCTCTGCCGACTCCCCGCGCAGACGGACCCGCTCGGCCTCGATGATCTCGGTGATGCGGTGCCGCTCGTCCGGGGGCAGTTTGTGCGGGGCGCGGGCCTCCGCACGGGCGAGGGCGGCCCGGCGCCACTCCAGCAGCGGGCGGCCACGGTGCTCGCCGATGCCGTTGATGTGGATCCTGCCGCCCTTGGTGCGGTGGAGGTAGAGGACGTCGCCGCCCTTGCCGTTCGGCGCCTTGCCCCAGCTCACGTCGTCGAAGTCGGCCGCGGTCCTGATGCCCTGCGCCGACAGGCTGCGGATGAGGCCGGCGCCGATGCCGTTCACCTCGCTGGCGGTGAGGTACGTGCTGCCGAGGGCCCGCTCGACGGACTGACGGCGCAGGACGGACAGGGCCTGACCCTCTCGGCGTTCGCGCTCTCCGTCCAGCGCACCGAGCCGGTGGGCCAGCGAGGCCTCCTGGCGGGCCCGTTCCTCCTCGATGCGGTGCAGTCTCTCGCCGTGGGCGGCCTCGACGCGCTTTCGCCGCCTCGCCTCGTGCTGGAGGCGCCGCTGGTCGGCGACCTCGAAGGCGCGGCGCTCGGAGAGGAGGCGGCGGACGGCGCCGATCGACTCGACGAGCCGTCGGCGTTCCGCACGCACGTCCGACGGGGAAGGGGCGGCCGGCGGCGGGACGGGAGCCGATCCGTCCCGGCGAGGGGTGGTGCTGTCGGTCAACGAGGGCTTCCTCAGGCAACGGGGATGTCGAAGGGCCGGGGCCCGGTGGCGGGACGGGGGGCCGACTGCGGACGGTGCCCGCACCGGCGCCGGCCCTCGGGGCCGGCGAGCGGGAAGGACTGCGTCACGAGCCGGCCCCGCTCGGCCCGCCCGTGCGGGAATCGCACGTACACACCGGAGGTGACCTGCGACGACAGGAAAAGGTTGTACGCAGCAGTGAGGAACATGGGCCCCACGGCTCAGCCCGCCCCCTCGGGAAAGAGAGCACCCGTACTGTCGCGGATCGCTCCCGTGGTGGATCCTGCCCCGAGGCAAGTCCGTCCCCGAGCCCGGTCGAACCGTTCATGCAGCGACGCACCGCACCGCAGGGAGCCGCCGTGACCGCCGTCCTGACCCTCCGAGCCCGCATCCGGCTCGTCCTCGCCGTCCTCCTCCTCACCCTCGTGCCCACCACCCCCGCACGCGCCGCCGACCCACCCCGGACGACCACCCCGGCCCCCGCCCCGGGTGCCGTAGGACCGCACGGCGCCGAGGTCGTCGCGGTCACCCGGGTCGCGGACCGCCAGCTCGACCTGACGGTCCGCTCCACGGCCCTGGGCGGCCGGACGGCCAACGTCCGTCTCCTCACCCCCGACGGCTGGAACCCGGCCGACCGGCACCGGCACTGGCCCACCTTCTGGCTCCTGCACGGCTGCTGCGGCGACTACACGTCATGGACCGCCAAGACGGACGTCGCGGCCGTCGACAGCCTGCGCGACGTGCTCGTCGTCATGCCCGAGGCCGGCTGGAACGGCTGGTACAGCGACTGGTGGAACCACGGCCGGGGCGGCGACCCCGCCTGGGAGACCTTCCACACCGTGGAACTGCGGCACCTCCTGGAGCGCGACTGGGGCGCCGGCCGCGACCGCGTCGTGGCCGGCCTGTCGATGGGAGGCCAGGGCGCCCTGCTGTACGCCGCCCGCCACCCCGGGATGTTCAAGGCCACCGCCGCCTACTCCGGCTCCGCGCACCCGCTCCTGAACGACGAGTCGGTCGACCGCGTCATGGGCTTCTTCGCGGGCCAGGGCGACGACCCCCTGCGCGTCTGGGGGGACCCGGTCGCCCAGCGCCGCGTCTGGGAGGCGCACGACCCCTTCCACCTGGCCGAGCGCCTCAAGCACCTCCCCGTGTACCTCTCCTGCGGAGACGGCACCACCGGCCCCCTGGACCCACCGGGCGGCACCAGCGCCCTCGAGGCCGACTTCAACCGCCAGAACCACGCCCTCGCCGCGGAGCTGAAGCGCGTGGGTGCGCGGCACCTGATTACCGACTTCTACGGCCCCGGCACGCACGCCTGGCCCTACTGGCAACGCGAACTGCACGACTCGCTTCCGATGCTGCTCGGAGCCCTCGGCGTGACCGGCTGACGTCCGGGGCCGGCCGGGTCGAGCAGGTCCGGTGGCAGCGTGGCCCACCGCGGGAACCGGGTGCCGGCCAGGCACCTGGCCGGCACCGCGTCGATCCCGGGGAGCGGGTCCGCGACTTCAGCGGCTGCCGAGGCGGCTCCTGAGGCCGGCCCGCTTCACACCGATGGGCTTCACGCGCGTGCGCGGAGGTAGGCGTCCAGCTCCGCGGCCCCGGCGAGCATCGCCCGTCCACGGGCGGACAGCCGGCCGCGCCACTCGCGCAACGTGTCTTCCAGCGGCTCCACTCCGCCCGCCTCCCGCACCTGTGCGATCAGCGGGGCGATCTGCTCCAGCAGGTGGCCGCCGCGCCGGAGTTGGTGAGCCAGCCGTGCGTCGCGTACGTCGGCGTCGTCGTAGACCCGGTACCCGGTCACCGGATCCCGTCGCGGGCGCACGAGCCCGGCCTCCTCCCACTTGCGCAAGGTCGCCGGCCGCACCCCCAGCTCCGCGGCCAACGGGCCGATGAACGTACGACCCGAGCGGGGCCCGGGGGTGTCGCGCGCGGACCCCCTCTCCGGGGAGAGGGCGCGGAGAGCTCCCTCCACGGCCTGCAGTGTGCGCCGGTCCTCGAGCAACTGGGCGTGACTCTCGTCGATCAAGCGGAGCGCCTCGTCGGCCGCACCCCGGTTCACGGCCCGCATGACCGCCGTCGCCGTCCGGTGACTGTGCCCCGGAACCAGCGTGAGGAACGCGCTGAGGGCCTGCGCGTGCAGCTCCGTGTAGGTGCGATAGCCGTGGGCCGTGCGGCCGGCCGGAGGGAGGATGCCGGCCCCCTCGTAGTTCCTCACGGCCTGCGTGGACAGACCGTGACGTCGTGCCAGGTCGATGGGCCTGAGTTTCCCGGCGTTTTGAAGGTTTCGCCCCACAAGGCCGATGGTATCGCGTCCAAGTTTCCACCGAAGGTTCAACGATACGGTTGAAGCATGGAAACCGGGAACAAGGACTTCGCCCATCCCGTCGACGCCGCAGCCGTGATGAAGCTGCTCCCGTCCCGCCCACGGCTGCTGGCCCTCGGAGAGCCCACCCACGGCGAGGACGCCCTGCTCGGCCTGCGCAACGAGCTCTTCCGGCAGCTCGTGGAAGAGGAGGGCTACCGCACGATCGTGCTCGAGAGCGACTGCGTGAGGGGCCTGGCCGTGGACGCGTACGTCACCACCGGGACCGGCACCCTCGACGACGTCATGGAGCGCGGATTCAGCCACGGGTGGGGCGCGTCGGCGGCCAACCGCGCACTCGTCCGCTGGATGCGGGAGCACAACGAGGAGCACCCCGCGTCCGAGCGGCTCCGGTTCGCGGGCATGGACGGTCCGCTGGAGATCACCGGCGCCGCGAGCCCGAGGCAGTCCCTCACCGCCCTCCACGACTACCTCGCGGCGCACGTCGACCCGCATCTGCTGCCCTGCACCGCGGACACGCTCGACCGTCTGCTCGGCACCGACGAGCCGTGGACCCGTGAGGCCGCGATGACCGACCCGTCCCGGTCCGTGGGCCGGTCCGCCGAGGCCGAGGAGTTGCGGCTGCTCGCCGACGACCTCGTCGCGCTGCTCGACACACAGACACCCCACCTGCTCACGGCGGCCTCACGGGACGACTGGGACCGGGCGCGCCTGTACGGGCGTACCGCCACCGGCCTGCTGCGCTACCACTTCTGGACGGCCGACCCTTCACCCGCCCGCATGACGCGCCTGCTGGCCACGCGGGACGGGATGATGGCCGGCAACCTCCTCGCCCTCGCCGACCGGGGCCCGGTACTCGTCCACGCCCACAACAGTCACCTCCAGCGGGACAAGAGCTCGATGAGCATGTGGGACCACCCGCGGCTGGAGTGGTGGAGCGCCGGCGCGCTCGTGAGCGCGCGCCTCGGAGAGCAGTACGCCTTCCTGGCCACCGCGCTCGGCACGATCCGGCACCACGGGGTGGACACACCGCCCCCGGACACCCTCGAAGGGCTCCTGTACGCCCTTCCCGAGGACCGCTGCGTCGTCGACCCCGCCCGCCTGTCCGCCGCGCTCGGCGACACCGGTCCCGCGCTCCGGGTGTCCCCGTGGTTCGGCTACGCGCCGTTCGACCCGGCTCATCTGCCCCGCACCGACGGGATCGTGTTCCTCGCGGACGTCCAGCAGGGCTAGGCCGTTTCCGATGGCTCCTGCCGGGCCGGGCGGATCAGTGCTTCGGCCGGGCCGCCGCCCTCACGGTGCGGCGGCCCCCCTGTTCGTGACCGTGCCGGAGAGCTTACGGATCCGGGTCCGGGCGGCCGCGCGGCCGCCCGGACCCCGGCCGCAGCCGTCACGCGCCGGCGAGCAGGGACTCCAGGACCTCCGCCGTGGCCGGATGACGGGCCGTGAGGACGGCGCCGCCCGACGGCGACGGGCCGGCCGCCGCCCACGTACCGTCGCAGCCCAGCAGCTCCGCCACCGCGTCGCACGTCGCCGGGTGTGCGGCCAGCAGCCCCACGCCCGACGGGGCAGGGGCGTCGGGCCGCGACCAGCCGTCGTCGCAGCCCAGCAGCTCCGCCACGGCGTCGCACGTCGCCGGGTGCGCCGTGAGCAGTGCCGTGCCCCGGCGGACATCGGCCACGGGTGCGGCGGCGAACGGATCCGTCTCCGGCACCCGCCACGGCGGCACCCACGCGTCCAGTGCCGCCAGCCGGCCCGGGAAGATCCGCCCCGCCTCGCGGACCATCAGCGGGGCGAGGTCCGCCGCGCCGGAGCGCAGGGTGGTGATCAGCAGCGGCAGCCACGGCAGCAGCACCGTGTCCGGCAGCCGCCCGAACGCGTTCGACACCGCCTCCACGACCACGTCCGCCAGCCCCGGCACGGGCTCCAGGGCGTGCACGAAACCGCTGAGGTAGCGCGGGTAGGAGGGCACCACCAGCGGGTTGTCCAGCAGCTCGTCGCACCGCGCCCGCAGCTCGGTGCGGGACAGGGTGCCGAGCTGCACCTGTGCCGCCCACAGCAGTGCCGTCTTCGACGGGTCGTCGGGGTGCGACTGGGCGACCGCGAGCTCGAGCTGGTTCCGGTCGCAGCCCAGCGACAGGGCGAGGCTCTCCATGGAGAACAGGAAGCCGAGCATCGCCGCGACCTGCCCCACCGTCGCGTCCTCGTCCCGGAACGCCGTCGGCAGCAGTGTGCAGTAGTGGGCGTAACCGGTCTTGACGAACGACTCGATCCACGCCGGCAGCACCGGCTCACTGGTGCGGTAGTACGCCAGCAGCGCACGCACCCGGCGCAGCACCTCCGGCGCCCCGTCGACACTCCGCTCGGCGCCGAGCAGCTTCAGCGCGTGCGTGCCCAGCTCGTCGGCGAGGCGGTGGCCCCTCAGGTACAGGAGCGCGTCCTCGACCGCCGCGAGCACGGTCGCCGTCGTCGCCCGCGGCCCGTACACGTCGCGCCGCAGCCGCTGCTCAAGGACCTGCTCCAGGCTGACGCCCTCATAGCCGAGCTCGATCAGGGCCCGCTGATGCGTGCCGAGCGCCAGGTCCCACGACTCCTGGATCGACCGCTCACCGAGCCGCCGCTCACCCATGATCGGCCGTGCCGCGCCCTGCGGCATCAGGCGCCGCAGCATCCACAGCACGTCCGAGCACGCCCGCAGTTCCGGCCGGGACGCCATGTCCAGCAGCGCCCGGCGCACCCCGCGCTGTTCGAGCTTCAGCTCCAGCGGCGCCAGCCGGTCGTACACGTCACGGGCGAGCGGCGGCAGCGACTCGTAACCGACCTGCCCGATCCGGTCGCCGCCCATCATGATCTCGACGAGGCGCCGCACGTCCCGCCGCCCGGGGACGCTGTCCTTCTCGATGCAGGTGACCGCCGCGTCCTGGAAGTCGTACGGCGTCGGCTTGGCCCGGTCCCGCATGCCGGCGAGCAGGATCGACGTCTCGAAGACGGCGATGGCGTCGGCGGTGGAGGCGAGATAGCCGTTGCGCCGGGCCGCCCGCACGATCTCCACCGACCAGCCGAGCAGCTCGGCCTCGTCGAGCCCGTCGAGCACGGGCGGCCGACGGAGGAACCCCGACAGCTTGTCCGCGGCGGCCGTCTCGGGCGGCGGTGCCGGGACGACGGCCGTCTTCTTCGCCGCGGACTTCTTCTTCCCGGCCTGGCCCTCCAGCACATACGGCTTCACCCGGGTCCGCTTCAGGCCCTTCGCCCACTCCGTCGCCGCGATCGACACCGACCCGGCGGCGAGGCCGAACTGCGCCTCGATCGCCGCGTGGCTGGACGGGATCAGCCCGTACTGCCAGGTCGTCGCGGTGCGCGGCGAGATCGTGAACGTGTCCGAGCCGCCCCGCACGCCGAACTCCTCGACGCGGCTGGCCGCGTGGAACGCCCCGCACACGTACAGGCAGTCCTCCGGGTCCGTGCCGGTCGCCGCCAGGTGCTCGCGCATCCGCGTCCACATGTACCGCTCGCGGTCCTCGTCCACCCGGAGCCGGGACCCGTCACCGGGGGCGAGCCGCCGGAACAGGCTGCCGATGAGGAACATCACCTGGCGGTAGGTGTCGTGGTCGCTGTCCCCGAGCGGGACCTCGACGTACTGGTGCCACCACTCCGACCAGTGCCGCACCTTGCCGTGGCGCAGCAGGTGCTCCTCCAGCTCGGTGAAGCGCGGCCGCAGGTCGCCGATCCCGACGCCGACGGCCTCACCGTGCAGCGCGGCCTCGGCTTCCTCGGGGACCTCGGTCCCCTCCCCGGCCTGTTCGCCCCCGCGGTCCCACTGGAAGACATGGTCCGAGGACCGGTCGACGAGCACCAGCTCGACGCCCGGCGTGTCCAGGGCGTACGCGATCGCCTGGTACTCGGCGGACGCCTCCGTGACCGGCGCCACCACCGACAGCGGGGCCCAGTCGGCGGGGAAGCCGTCGACGTCACCGGCGAACGCCTGCACCGCCACCGGCAGCCGGCAGTTGCGCAGTTCGGTCAGCAGCGGCGCCATGTCCTCGCACAGCTCCAGGTACACCACCTTGGGCTGCTTCTCGCGCAGGCGGCGGGCCATGGCGAGCGCGGAGGCGGGGGAGTGGTGACAGACGGGGAAGATCTCCAGCGGCTCGCGCACCGCCCGGTCGACGTCGTCGACCATGCCGAGCAGGATGCCCTCCAGGGCGTCGGGCCCGCCCGCGAACTCGGCTGCCGCTTCCTGGAGTCGCCCGCGCAGCGCCGCGAACGACGTGCTCTCCCGAGGCCCGCTCATGACAGGGTGGCGATCGCGTCGCGGCCGCCCTCGAGGAACTCCGGCCAGGAGCCGCCCTCCTCCTTGCTGCGCGGCTCGACGACACCGTGCAGGTACTTGTTGAGGATGGCCAGGTCCTCGGGCTCGCGCCGGGTGAGCGAGCCGACCAGCGAGGAGGCGAGGGCGCGGGCGGTCAGGGTCCGCTCGCCGAAGAAGTTGCTGTGCAGGACGGCGTCCTCCAGCACACCGATCTGCTCGGCCGTCGACAGCGCGGACTCCAGCTTCTCGTCGTCGCTGCCGGCCGCGGCGGCGGACGCCCGCAGGTCGGCGAAGCTCCGCAGCAGCACGTCCAGCAGGGTCGGCGGCACGTCCAGGTCGATCGAGTGCCGGCGCAGCAGCTCCTCGGTGCGGAAGCGGACGATCTCCGCCTCGCTCTTCTTGTTCGTCACCACCGGGATGCGGACGAAGTTGAAGCGGCGCTTCAGCGCGGAGGACAGGTCGTTGACACCCCGGTCGCGGCTGTTGGCCGTGGCGATGACGGAGAAGCCGGGCCTGGCGAAGACGATGTTGTCGTCACCGCCGCCGCTCTCCAGCTCGGGAACGGAGATGTACTTCTCGGAGAGGATCGAGATCAGCGCGTCCTGCACGTCGCTCGTGGAACGGGTCAGCTCCTCGAAACGGCCGATGGCCCCCGCCTCCATCGCGGTCATGATCGGCGAGGGGATCATCGACTCCCGCGACTGGCCCTTGGCGATCACCATCGACACGTTCCACGAGTACTTGATGTGGTCCTCGGTGGTGCCGGCCGTACCCTGCACCACCAGCGTGGAGTTGCGGCAGATCGCGGCGGACAGCAGCTCGGCCAGCCAGCTCTTGCCCGTGCCGGGGTCACCGATGAGCAGCAGACCGCGGTCGGAGGCGAGCGTGACGATCGACCGCTCCACGAAGCTGCGGTCGCCGAACCACTTCTGCGACACCTCCCGGTCCAGGCCGTCGGCACGCTCGGAGCCGAGGACGAACAGACGGACCATCTTCGGGGACAGCCGCCACGAGAACGGCTTGGGGTTGTCGTCGATCGACTCCAGCCAGTCGAGCTCCTCGGCGTACTTGATCTCGGCGGGGGCGCGCAGCAGGTCGGACATGAGGGGAAGGCCTTTCCGTACGGTGATCACGAACAAGGTGTGCGGATGAGGGTGATCAGGTGAGGAACGTCTTGAGTTCGTGCACGAGCTTCTTGATGTGGCCGGAGATCACCGGCGTGCCGAGGTCCTTGAACTTCTCCCGGAACCACGGGTTGACGCTGCCGCGCCCGGAGCTGGTCACCGAACCCACCGGGATGAACTTCGCCCCCGAGCGGTGGACGGCGGCCATGCTCTCGAACAGCTCGTCGGTGCGCCATTCGTAGAAGTCGGAGATCCACACCACGACGGTGTTGCGCGGCTCGGCGATCTTCGGCTGGGCGAGCGCCATCGCCACGGTGCCGTCGGTGCCGCCGCCGAGCTGGGTCCGCAGCAGCGTCTCGAACGGGTCGTGCGCCCAGGGCGTGAGGTCCAGCGCCTGCGTGTCGTACGCGATCAGGTGGACGTCCACCTTCGGCAGCCCGGCGAAGATGGACGCCAGGATGGTGCAGTTGACCATCGAGTCGACCATCGAACCCGACTGGTCCACGACCACGATCAGCCGCTGGGGTGTCGTCCTGCGGCTGGTGTGCCGGTAGTAGAGCCGGTCTACGTAGAGCCGCTCCTCCTCCGGGTCCCAGTTGGTGAGGTTCTTCCAGATGGTGCGGTCGAGATCGAGGTTGCGGTAGACCCGCTTGGGCGGGACGGACCGGTCGAGTTCACCGACCGTGGCCTTCTCCACCTGGGTGCGCAGCACTTCGGTGACCTCGTCGACGTAACGCCGGATCAGCGCCTTGGCGTTGGCGAGGGCGACACCGGAGAGGTTGTTCTTGTCGCGCAGCAACTGCTCGATCAGCGACATGCTCGGCGTCAGCCGGGAGGCCAGCGCGGGATCGGCCAGCACCTCGCGCAGATGCATGCGCTTGACGAGACCGGCCTCGATGGAGCCGAGCTCCGGCCCGATCTCGTGGATCAGCCGGCTGAGGTCGGGCGCGGGCGCGCCGAAACCGGTGCCGGTCGGGCTGACGCCCTGCCCGGCTCCCGCGCGGCCGGCGCCACCGCGTCCGCCGCGCAGCTCACCGGGCCGGCAGCCCAGCGCCCGCTCCAGCCAGCCCGCGTCCGACTGCCAGCGCGCCAGCTGCTCGGCGGTGACGGTGCCGGAGCCGGAGGCGAAGACGTTCAGCAGCACCTTCGACGCGAGCGCCGCGCGCCGCACCTCGGCGGCCCGGTCACGCGCACCGTCCTCGTCCGGCTCGGGCGTCATCAGCCCGTCGAACTCGGCGGCCAGCTCCGGGTGCCGCTGCACCACGGAGTCGACGGACGCCCCCGGGTCGAGCAGTGCGGCCGGCAGGCCGACGTCCTCGACGACGGCGAGACTCGCCGACTCCAGGGACGCCTGCTCCTCGGGGTCGAAGAGGCGGGCCAGCAGGCGCCAGTACAGCACCTGCCGCCGGTTCTCGTCCGGATCGGGCGCCGGGGCGCCTCCCATGGTCCGCCCGCTCATTTCCGCAGCAGCTTTCCGGCACGCTCGCGCAGCACCTTGACGGCGTCGGTGGCGGCCTTCTCGGCGCGCACGCCGGCCTTGTCGGCCGTACCCCCGGCCCAGGCCCCGGCGTGCACGGCGACGCTCTTCTTCCGCACGGTCCGCTCCACGGCGAGCGGCTGGAGCAGGAACTCCCCGGCGTCCCACCGCAGCAGCCCGATGCACGCACCGGACGAGGTGACGACCTCGGGGGTGAGCGGACCGGCGGCCGGAACGCGGTCGGTGTCGACGGCGAGCCGCCCGCCGGCGAACCGGAACGCCACCCCGCCCTCGTCCTCCTCCACGGTGTACCCCTCCAGCAGGACGGGCACGGCGATCCGGGCCGGATGCCGGTCGAGCGGAGCGGTCGCGAAGGCGACGGCGACGGGCAGCGCCACCCGCGCGGTGGCGAACGCCTCGGCGGGCTCGCCCGCACGCGCCCGGGCGTCGTCCCACAGCAGATCGCCCTCACCGGTGACGGGCATCGCGTCGAGCTCCACGGCCCGCCCCTCGCTCACGGCGGCCAGCAGGGACAGGTGCGGCCGGAGCAGCTGCCACAGCCCCGCCCCGACGACGGTGTCGGGCTTCGGCGCGGACACCGAGGCCCGCACCAGCCGCGGCGTACCACCGTCCGCCGGCTCGAACACCGCGTGCACCTGCGCCTGTACGGCGGTGGCGTGCTCCTGCACGTCGACCCCGAGCGGCAGCAGCCGACCGGTCGCCTCGCCGGCCGCGGGGGCGGACGCCGCGCCGGGCAGGGCCAGCAGCATGGCGCGCGACCACAGGTCGGCCCACCGTCGTACGGGAACGTGCTCCAGCGCCGCGCCGGGGCAGGACGCGGCGAGTTCGGCGGCGAAGCCGTCGAGCAGCGTGGCCAGGCGGCGCAGTGCCGGGTCGGGCAGCATGGCGGACACGACGGGCGCGGCACCGGCGATCACCTCGTGGTCGATACCGCGCCAGCCGGCCCGCGCGAGATCGCACAGCCAGCTACGGGCGGCGGCGCACAGGTTGACCGCGTACTCCTCCCCACCGGCCGCGGCCGTGCCGCTCTCCTCGTCCCGCGCCCGCCCGACGGCCTCCTCGACCCGCAGGAGGAGCGCGTCGTGCACGGAGCCGAGCAGCGCGGTGCGCGCGGCGGCGAGCGCCACGAAGTGGTCCTCGCCGGCGGCCCCGGCGGCCGTCTTCCCGGCCGCCTCGGCGACCCGCCCGGCCAGCGGCGACCCGGCGACGGCCTCGGCGAGAGCGGCCAGCCCGGCGGCCTGGGCGGGCCCCGGACGGAGCAGGCCGTCCACGAGAACCTCGTCGAACCCGTCCACGGCCGCGAGGGCCTCGTCGAGCCCGTCGACCGTGTCGTTCAGCAGATCGGCACGCATCACGCCACCGCCCTCGTCGTAGGGAACCACTGCATCTCGGGCAACGGGGCAGTGGTCGGGGTGAGTTCGAGGTAGGCGAGGTGCCGCAGGAACCGGCTGAACACCTGCGCCGCCGCCGAACCGCCGCCCTGCGCGGGCCGCGTGCGGCTCATGGCACTGAAGACGGTGTGGGCGTCCGGGTCCTCGCCGGAGACCTCGGCCTTCAGATACCGCGCCACGCGCTCGACGCCGTACTGCAGCACCGCCTCGTCGACGAGGGCGCGTATGTGATTGCAGAACCCCCCGCGCGCCCCGCCGCAGGGCCGGTTGTTGTTGGTGCTGCACGCGAACGCGTACGTCGCCGCCTCGACGGACGACACGTACACCCGCCCGATGTCCGACCCGCTGGACACCACACCCTGCAACCGGCCGTCGGCCAGCTCCACGAACGGCACCTTCGCGAGCTTCCGCGGTCGCGCGGGCGGCACCACCCGCGCCGTACTCGACTTCTCCCGGACCGACAACGCACCATCTCCCATGCATGCGAAAGGGGACGTCAACGCCAGAGCGGCGCAACGAGATCAAGTTATCGGCGGCCACTGACAACGCCCCCTGCCCGGGCGGACGCGGAGGCGGCGGACAAAGCGATCATCGTTGACGTCGTCAACGGTCGTATTCCATTGATACGCGGTCGGGGCGCTGTGTACCGTAGGCGGTATGCCAGAGACCCCGGCCACGCCGACGAACCCGTCGGTCACCGGCTCCGAGATCGCCCGTATCGCGGGTGTCACCCGCGCCGCCGTGTCGAACTGGCGACGGCGGTACGACGACTTCCCGGCGCCGGTCGGCGGCGGCGCCAACAGCCCCCTCTTCGACCTGGCCGAGGTCCAGGCCTGGCTGGACAAACAGAGCAAGGGACAGGACGTCACCGACGAGGTCCAGCTCTGGCAGGTGCTGCGGGGTGCCTACGGCGACGACATCCTCGGCGGGCTCGCGGACATCGCGCACGCCCTCACCACCCCCGGGGAGGAGGCACCGGCGGCGTTGCCCGAGCAGGGGATCCGGCTCGCCCGCCGGATGGCCGACGGCGGTTCCGCCGCGGACGTGGTGAACGGCCTCGCCGAGCGCTTCACGGAGTCCGTACGGCGGGCGGGCTCGGACCAGGTGACCTCGCCCCGAGTGGTCCGGGCCGTCCGGCACTTCGCGGGCGACGTGGCCACCGACGCCGTACTCTTCGATCCCGCCTGCGGAATCGGTACCCTCCTGCTCGCCGTCGGCGCCGGACAGGGGGCCAGGCGCTGCGGCCAGGAAGCGGACGCCCGCAGCGCACGTCTCGCGCAGTCGCGGGCCGACCTCGCGGGACTTCCCCGTACCGAGATCAAGCGGGGCGACTCCCTGCGCGCGGACCGGTGGCCCGACCTCAAGGCCGACCTCGTCGTCTGCGATCCGCCGGTCAGCGACACCGACTGGGGCCGGGAGGACCTCCTCCTCGACCCCCGCTGGGAGCTCGGCACGCCCTCCCGCGCGGAGGGCGAACTCGCCTGGCTCCAGCACGCCTACGCGCACACCGCCCCCGGCGGCCGTCTCATCATGGTCATGCCCGCCTCGGTGGCCTACCGCAAGGCCGGCCGCCGCATCCGGGCCGAGCTGGTCCGCCGGGGCATCCTCACCCAGGTCACCGCGCTGCCTCCGGGCACGGCCGCCGCGCACTCCCTCCCCGTGCACCTGTGGCACCTGCGGCGTCCGATGTCGCCGGACGACGCGGCCACCGCCGTACGCATGGTCGACCTCACCTCCAACGGCCCGGACGACCCCCTGGAGCCGCGGCCCCAGCAGATCACCGAGGTCCCCCAGATCGACCTGCTCGACGACCTGGTCGACCTCACCCCGAGCCGTCACGTCGAGGAGTCCCACCGCGACTACGTGACCGAGTACGACACCTTGCGCCAGGAACTGACCGGACAGGTGCGGCGCCTGGCCGAACTGCTCCCCGCCCTGATCGCCGGCGAAGGCGCCGGAGCCCTGGACGGCCCGAGCGTCAGCGTCGCCGACCTGATCAGGGCCGGGCTGGTCGAGTACGCGGACCCGGAACCGGTCTCGGTCAGCGACCAGCTCGACACGGACTTCCTCCAGGGCTTCCTGCACAGCGCCGCCAACAGCCGCCGCTCCACCACCGCCAGCGGCACCTTCCGCCTCGACAGCAAGGGCGCCCGCATCCCGCAGATGGACATCACCGCACAGCGCGGCTACGGGGCCGCGTTCCACGCGCTGAGGGAGTTCGAGGAGCGGTCGCGGAGGGTGGCGGAACTCAGCCGGCAGATCGCGGCGCTGGCGCGGGACGGCCTCGGCAACGGGGCGCTGAAGCCCGACGCCTGACGTCGGATGCCTGATGTCCGACGCCGGGCGCCCGACGTCGGACGCCTGACGCCTGATGCCTTCGTGTCGAAAACATGTACGCGCACGCCCCGGCTGTCTGGCACCATGAGTCGCCGCACCGATGTGTTTTCACGCGGGTCGAGCGTCCTACCGAAGGGGATTCCATGGCGGACTGGATCTACATCCTCAATCCGCGCAAGGACACGCTGGACGGGGAACCGTCCGACAAGGAGACGATGCGCCGACTCGCCGAGGAGGAACCGGAGCTGGAGCTCTGGCTCAGCCGCCGCAACCGCATGGAGCCGGGCGACCGCCTCTGGTTCTTCTTCGCCCAGCCCGAGTCGGCGGTCGCCGCGGTGGCCGAGGCCGACGACAGACCCCGCCCGGACGACGAGGACCCCGACGTCCCCTTCCTGGTCCCCGTGACCTTGCTGACCGAAGCGACGAAGGCGCTGTACCGCGACCCGGTGAGCCGCGAGGAACTGGGCCTGGGACAGGTGCGATCGGTACAGAAGGTGAAGCCGGAGGCCCTGCCGGTACTGCTGGCGCGGGCGGGTCTGTAGGCGGCGCGGCGGCGCCCGTCAGAAGAGCCGGGCGACGGTACGGCCACCCGTGACGCGGAGGAGAACCGGCTCCTCGGCGCCGGCGCTCCCGGCCGCCGCCGTACCGGTGACCCTGCGCGGGTCCGCGCCGGGGCCGGTCAGGACGCCGCGGTCGAGTACGGCGTCACCGGCCTCAGGACGGCGGCCCCGGCCAGGCTCCCGGTGGCGCCGAGCACACGGCGTCTGCTCAAAGCGGTCATGAAGTGCCCTCCTTGTCGGTACGGAGTCGGATGACGGTCAGGCCCACGGCGCAGGCCAGGCAGAGCAGCGCCAGGACCGGGAGCACGACCAGAACCGGGTTCACCCAGGCCGGAACCAGGTCGTACCCCGCATGACACTTGTCGTGCAGCGGGAACCACCGCGTGTACTCCTCGAAGTTCGCCCTGCGGTACGCCCGGTCGTAGGTCTGGCCCGTCTTGTGGCACGCCTCCTCCGGGTCCAGCGACGCCCCGGCGAGGGAGCCGATGAGATAGCTGACACCGGCTCCCAGCAGCAGGAGCACCGCGCTCCAGGTGAACCACGCGGGACTGCGCCGCCACGTGCCGGAGAGCAGCGGGCGGCTCCAGAACCACAGACCGACCAGGAGGGGCAGGAGAATCGGGACGAGGAGGAGGGCCATGGGCTGAACTCTGCCGGTTCTTCCCGGCCTGCCGGGACGCGGCCCGCTGCGCGGCCTGCTTGCGGTAGACGGCCAGGTTCTCCTTGTACTTGGCGGCCAGGCTGCTCTCCAGGCCGATGAGGGCGAGTTGACGGCCGGAGAAGCCCTGACAGAACGGGGCCGGCTTCTCCGTGTTGCCGGGAAGGAGGACGAAGTCCGTCGGCAGGGCGGCGCCCGCGCCCGTGATGAGCGCGAGCCGGGCCGCGTCGACGGTGATGTCGGACGGGCCGGCGAGGATGTCCCAGCAACGCGCGCGCGTTGGTGGCGTTCTCCCAGCGCCGGTCGAAGTGGCCGCGGAAGCGGGTCAGGGCGCCCCCGTTGTTGTAGTGCGCCTTCATCCGGTCGACGACGTTCCCGCCCTCGGCGACGCGCTTGGCCGCCGTGCCGGCTCGGGGAGTTCCTCGGCAACCGGCCGGCGGTCCCCGGCCAGCTGGTCGAGCTGGAGGGAACCGCCGTCGCGTGACGCGACCGCACCGCCGCTGCCGCTCGTGCCGGCCGGACCGGCGCGAGCGGCAGGCGGACCGGTCTTCGCCGGTTCAGCCGTACGGGATCACCAGCACGGACTTGTCCGTGCCCGTCCGGAGCTTCGAGGTGCCGTTGCCGATGGCGCTCCACACCTCCAGGCGCACGGTGCCGCCCTTGAGGTCGCCCGGTGTGCCCGTGGCCGCCTTGAGCCCGCGTGCCTGCGAGTACTCCTCCCATCCGGTGACCGGGTCGGTCGCGAAGTAGTGGTACGTCTCGGTCCGGTCGAAGCTGCCGTCACCGGTGAAGTCGTAGCTGATCCGGGCCTGCTGGCCCAGCCCGACCGCGGTGCCCGCGTCCACCTGGAGCCGGAAGGCGGTCTGCGCGCCCGGGGTGAGCGTGCCGTTGACACCGCGTACCTCGTAGACGAGGGGCTGGTACGGGGTGCCGTCGTGGTTGGCGCCGCCGGCGGAGGCGATGGTGTCGCTGCCCTCCGTGCCGCCGGTCGCCGTGGTCAGGGCGCCACCGCTGCGCAGCTGGAAGGTGTTGCCGGTCGGCGGGTCCGGGTCCGGGTCGGGTTCTCCTGAACCGGTTCCGGTGCCGGTCGCGGTGGAACGGGCGGGTACGGACAGGGACTTGCCGTCGGAGAAGGTCACGGTGCGGGCCGTGGAACCGTAGTTGTGGGCCGCGTAGGTCCGGGTCGTTCCCTTGGTGAAGACGGCGGAGGAGGGGATGTCACCGGTCACGGTGGCGTCCGGGGCGCCGAGGGTGTCGAGGGTGTTGATCCAGTGGTAGGTGTGCGCCTTCGACTCCCCCTGCTCGGGGGTGTAGCCGGCGTTGCCCGCGTCCCACTTCGCCTTGGCCGTGCCCGGATCGGCGAGGGACTGGAACTCCCAGAGGATGTCGCGCCATTCGACGGCCGGGCCGCCGTTCTCCCTCTCCATCTCGGCGATGTTGCGCCGGATCGCGGCCTTCTCTCCGCCGAGGTGGAGCGAACCGCCGGTCACGGGCAGGACGTTGATGCCGTGGATCTCCTCGGGGTTGGCGGTCCACCAGGTGGAGTAGGCGGCGCCGCTGCCCCACACCATGCCGGCCGTGTCGTGGCCGAACGAGGACGGGAAGACCTGCTCGTCGGCGTCGAACCAGTACTGGGCGATCGACTCCGACTCGGTGGTCAGCAGGAAGGTGCCGAGGTCGCGCAGCGAGGTGTCGCCGGTGGCGGAGCCCCACAGGACGAGGGCCGCGCTGAGGTTGGTGGACTCGGAGGAGGACTCCTGGTTGTTGCCGGCGGCGAAACCCTGGTGGCCCGAGGCCCAGCTGTGGCCCGCGTAGACGTCGAAGCCGCGCAGGAAGGGGAAGGCGGTGTCGGTGCGGCTGGGGTTGGCGGTGTCCCGCACGAGCGCCTTGACCATGCCGCCCCAGGCGGAGTCGGCGGCCCACGCCGGGTCGTACTGGGCGACGATCGCCGCCGCGTAGACGTAGTAGCCGTAGTGGAAGTGGTGGTCGTTCAGCTCGGTGTCGCTGCCGTAGGAGGCGGGGTAGCCGGTGAGGGTCTTCCAGTCCTTGTCGTAGCTGAACTCGTTCGCGCCTCCCGCCGTGAACCAGTCCTGGAGCCTGCCCTTCATCAGGCCGAGCATCCGGTCACGGGTACCGGTCTCACCGATCTGGTCGGCCACCGGGACGAGTTGGGCGAGGCGGCCGAGGGCCTTGCCGGTCCAGTAGGTGTCGGAGGCACCGGAGAAGGGGTCGGCGGCGTTCACGACCTCGTTCAGGTAGCCGCGCAGCCGGGCGGCGTCCACACCGCTCGACTTCGGCAGCGCGGGCAGCACCGCCGACGCCTTCTGGCTCGTGGTGAAGGAGGCCGACTCGCGGACCTTCATGGTGCCGCGCGGGGAGACGTAGGTGTAGGAGGTGAGGGGGTCCGTGGTGTGCAGCCACTGGTGGCGGTAGAGGGCCTGGAGCGTGCCGCGCTCGGTGCCCTCCTTCGCCTCGGTGGTGAGCGTGTAGGTGGCGCCGACGGTGCCCCCGGTGTAGTTCCAGGTGACCTTGGAACCGGTGACGAAGCTGTACGCGTACTTCTTGAACGTCGCCAGCGCGTCGGTGGACGGCAGCACGGCGACGGAGAAGTAGTCCTTCGAGCCGAGACCCGCGGTGACGGTGGAGCCGGAGACGTTCCAGTCGCTGCCGGTCGGGGCGAAGAGCGCGTAGTGGTGCCCGGCGACGGTGATGCCGAGGACGTTGCCCTGGTCGGCGAAGACGGCGGGCGTGCCGGCGGTGGTGATCTGGGCGTTGCCGCCGGAGCCCTTCGCGTAGACGAACGGGGAGCCGTGGCCGATGGTGGTGCGCAGGGTGCGGGCGCCGTCGGACCAGTAGGGGGTGACCGTCCAGTCCGACCAGTCGTCGGCCTTGGTGTCGGGGGAGTTGAGGCCGGCCAGCCCGATGGTGAGGTCGCGCTTGTGGGCGTACTCGTACTGGCGGCCGTCACCGACGATCGCGGGGGTCGTCGGGTAGCCGACGTCGAGCCCGCCGGCCGTGGCCTGGTAGGTGAGGGGATGCCCGTACATGGGGGTCGAGTACGGGTTGTCGCCGTAGCGCTGGAAGGCGAGGGAGGACCACCAGTCGTTGGTGGGCACGGGCCGGTTCCTGGCGGCGGCGGTCACCTTGGGCGTGACCGGCGTTCCCGTGTTGGTGGTGGGGCCCGACGTGCCGGAGGGCCGGGTGTCGGAGTAACTGCCGGAGCCTACGGGAACGGTGGCGGCGGCCGCGGGTGCGGCGGCCGGGCCGAGACCGACGGCGGCGAGGGCTGAGGCCAGCAGCAGAACGGTTGCCGGTCTGGTGCGTGGGGATGGCATGCGTCACCTCAAGTCGTGACAGGGGGAGACTCTGAGAGCGCTCTCAGATGGCCGGAACGTAAAGCCCATGTAATGCACGTGTCAATGGCTTGAACGCAACGGATGGCCGCCGGGCCCGAAACCCGTCATGTCTTCGCGACGTGACGGTGTGAACGTCCTGCGGCCGGCTCCGACGACGGGGGCGCATGTACGGGGACTCCCCCCACCGCGTTGCCTCCCTTCACCGCGTTGCCTCCCTTCACCGCGTTGCCTCCCTTCACCGCGTTGCCTCCCTCCCCGCGTTCCCCCTGCCCACGCCTTGTTTCCCGGTCGACCACCCCGGCGGGCAACAGGAAACCCGTCGACCGCCGCCGACGGCGGGACGACTCTGGATCCGTCAGCAAGCGGTGGCGGAGGAGGCGGAGTTCATGAGACGGGTACTCGTCTCCTTGTGCGCGGTCGTGGCGTTCGTCACGACCGGATGCGCCGACAGCGGAGACGGTGACGATGGCCGGGCATCACAGGATCCGCGTCCGCGTCCCCAGGCACTGACCTGGCAGCAGGAACTGCGCGTCGCCGACGCGCAACAACGCCTGACCAAGCAGTGCATGAACCGCCAGGGCTTCACCTACTGGGAGGACCGCGGCCTGACGCTCCAGGAGAGCCGCCCGGTGCGCTTCGTGCAGGACGACGTGGCCTGGGCCCGCGCGCACGGTTACGGGGGACGTATCGAGGCGAAGAGCCTGCGGGTCCACGAGCGCAACCCCAACGGCACCTACCGGCAGAGCCTTTCCGCCACCCGGCGTGCCGCCTTCGACACCGCGCTGGACGGCGGCGACGACGCGAGGACGCTCCGGGCACCGCTGCCCGTCGGCGGAGAGGTCCGCAAACGCCTCGGCGGCTGCACGGAGGAGGCCGAGCGCACGCTCTACGGCGACCCAGCCGTCTGGTTCCGCACGAGCAAGACCGTCTCGGGACTCAACGCCCTGTACGGCGAGGAACTCATGAAGGACCGCCGGCTGACTTCCGCGATCAGGGCGTGGGCGCGGTGTATGAAGCAGGCGGGACAGCCTTACGAGGACCCCGGGGCGGCCCGCGAAGCCGTCCGCGTCCGCACCAGCCGACTGGGTGCGGCACGCGCGGACGAGGCGTTCGCCGCCGAGCGGAAGACCGCCGTGGCGGACGCGACCTGCGCCCGCGAGACCTCCCTGCGTGCCGTGGCCACGGCACGGGAGACGCATTACCAGGACCGCCTGCGTGACCGTTTCGGTGAGGACATCGACACCTACCGGAACCTCGGCCGGCAGGCCTACGACCGGGCGGTGCGCATCGTCCCGGAGCGCGACTGACCATGCCGCGCCCGGGCGGACACCGCCCCACGGCGCCGGTGCGCGCCGGGCAACCGGCCCGGCACACCGGCTCCGACCCACCGACAGGGAAACCAACGAGGGGAAACAGCATGCGCAAGTCCATCGTCACCGCAGCGGTCCTCGGGCTCGCCGCCCTGGGCCTCGCCGCACCCGCCTCCGCCGCGCAGGCGGCCGAGAACGCCGTCGCCGGCCCCGGCTGCGACAGCAAGTGGGGGCCGCGCAACGGCAACGTGTACGCCTGGGACGGCTTCGACTGCCAGGGCACCCAGCTGGTGGCCACGCCCGGCAACAGCAGCGACTGGGGCTCCGCCAACGACAGGGCCTCGTCGGTCATGAACCGCGGGTTCACCGGGAGCCTGTCGATCGTCGCGTTCTACTTCCTGGCGAACTACGAGGGAGGCCACGCCTGCCTCCAGCCGGGCGAGCTGTACGCCGACAACCTCTCCGACAACTTCTTCAACACCGGTCCGACGGTGAACGACAACATCAGGTCGCACCGGTGGGTGAACGGCGGCTGCGCGGTCAACCTGACCTGACCCGCCCGGCAGCCCGCCTGCCTGCCTGCCCGCCCGGTAACGAACGCCCGGAACCGCCCCACGGTTCCGGGCGTTCGTGGTTTCGCCACATCGGGTGAAAGGCTTGGCCGCCCTCACCATCCCGGCATTAGCCTGGGCTTCCACCGTCTCACGGCCGCATCGCATGGGGGACTCCGTGGGAGATCCGCAGCACGGGCATGAAGCAGACCACGGGAACGGGCGGGACCGGAACGCGCTGACCACGCACTCCTTCCCCGCACAATTGAGACGACTCAGACAGGCACGCGGCCTGTCGCTGACCGACCTGGCACGGCAGACGCATTACAGCAAGGGCTACCTCAGCAAGATCGAGACCGGCGCGAAACGGGCGACCGCCGACGTCGCCCGTATCTGTGACCGAGTGCTCGGCGCCGAGGGGGAGTTGCTCAGGCTCGTACAGGAGGGACCGCCCGGCGGCAGCGGGAGCGGCGCCGAGGCCACCGCTTCCGAGCGGCAGTCCGACGGGGCGTGTCCGTACCGCGGCCTGTCGGCGTTCACCCCGCAGGACGCGGACTGGTTCTTCGGCCGGGAGCGCGCGACGGCCGCACTGGTGGAACGGACCTTCGAACGGGTGGGAAGCGGCCCGCTGATGCTCGTCGCCCCCTCGGGGGCGGGCAAGTCGTCCCTGCTCAACGCCGGACTGGTGCCCGCCCTGCGGCGCGGCGACTTCCCCATGCCGGGCGCCGACCGGTGGCCGGTGGTGACGTTCACCCCCACCTCACGGCCCCTGGACGAACTCCTGGAACGCACCGCGAAAGCGGTGGGCGGGGACCTCGCCGTCACCGTCGAGGAGGCGCGCGAGAATCCCGACGCGGTACCGGCCGCCGTACGCGCGATGGTGGACGATCCGCCGGCGCCGCCCGGGGAACGCCGGCCCCCGCCCTGCCGGCCGGTGCTGATCGTCGACCAGTTCGAGGAACTCTTCACCCTCTGCGCGGACGAGGACGAGCGGCGCTCCTTCGTCCGGGTGCTCTGCGCTCTGGCGGCGCCCCGGCCGGAGGAGAGCGGACACGGCCCCGCCGTCGTGGTGCTCGGCGTCCGGGCCGACTTCACCGGCCACTGCCTGGACCTTCCCGAACTGGCCCCGGTCCTCACCGACGGGCTGTTCGTACTGCCGCCCATGTCCGTGGTGGAGCTGCGGGAATCCATCACCCGCCCGGCGCAGCTCGCCGGACTGACCCTCCAACCGGGGCTGGTCCCCCTGCTCCTGCGCGACGCGGGGCTGCGCGACGAGCAGGGCGGCCCACCGAGGGGCCCCGGGACGGACGCCGGTCCCGGGGCCGACGTGACCCCCTCCGGCGTGCTCCCCCTCGTCTCCCACGCCCTGCTGGCCACCTGGCAGCGGCGCGAGGGGTCCGTACTGACCGTCGCCGGATACGAGCGGGCCGGCGGGATCCGGGGCGCGATCGCGCGGACCGCCGAGAACGTCTTCGCCCGGCTGTACCCGGCCGAGCAGAGGACGATACGCCGCGTCCTGTCCCGCCTGGTGTACGTGGCGGACGGAGGCGGGGCGACCCGCCGCCGGACGAGCGGGGCCGCCCTGATGGAGCAGTTCGCCGACGCGGACGGCGCGGCCGCCGCGCTCGACGCCTTCGTACGGGCCCGGCTCGTCACCATGGACAGCGACACGGTCGAGATCACCCATGAGGCCCTGCTGCACGCCTGGCCACGGCTGCGGGACTGGATCCACGCCGACCGCGCCGGACTGCTCCTCCACCAGCAACTCGCGCACGCCGCCGCCGAATGGGAGCGCGAAGGCCGGGACCCGTCCGCGCTGTACCGCGGCACCCGGCTGAGCACCGTGCGTTCCTGGGCCGACGAACTGGACGGCCGGCGCAGGCTCAGCCCCGGCGAGGAGGCGTTCCTCCGGGCCAGCCTGGCCGAGCAGGAGGGCCACGAGAGGCAGGCCAGACGCCAGGTCCGGCTCCGGCAGTCGATGCTCGCCACGCTCGTCGTCCTGCTGGGGCTCGCCCTGACCGCCGGAGGCCTCGCCTACCAGCAGCGTGAGAGCGCCCTCGGCCAGGAACGCGTCGCGCGTTCCCAGGCACTCGCCGTGCGGTCCGCGTCACTCGCCGGAGGCCGGCCGGAGGCGTCGATGCTGCTGGCCGGGGAGGCCTACCGGGCCCACACCACCGCCGAGGCGCGCGGCGCGCTGCTGAGCACGCAGTCCCAGCCCTTCCTGGGCCGGTTGGGCGGTCACCGGGGGCCGGTCAACGCGGTGGTCTTCGCACCGGACGACCGGTCCCTGGCGACGGCCAGCTCCGACGGGACGGTGACCCTGCGACGGGTGGCGGACCACCGTACGACCGCCACGTTCGCCGTGTCCGGGCCTGTCCGCTCGATCGCCTTCAGCCCCGACGGCCGTACCCTCGCGGCGACGTCGACGCGCGGGCCCGTGAGCCTCTGGGACATCGCCGGGCGCCGCAGGAAGGCCGTGCTCGCCGACAGCACGAAGGGCGCCCGGGCACTGTCCTTCGACCCCCGCGGGCACCGGCTCGCCGTCGCGACCGCGCGGGGGCCGATCCAGTTGTGGGACACCGCGCGCACACCCCGCGCCACCGCCTCCCTCAGCGGGCACGAGGGAACGGTCAACGCCCTGGCCCACGCCCGCGACGGCCGGACCCTGGTCTCCGCCGGAGCCGACCGGACCGTGCGGCTGTGGGACACCGACCGGGCCCGGCCCCTCACCGTGCTCAGGGGGCACACCGACGAAGTGCTGGGCGTGGCGTTCTCCCCGGACGGCCGGGAGGTGGCCTCCGGGGGCGTCGACCGGACCGTACGGCTGTGGGACGTGCGCGGCGGCCGGCCCGGCGCGACGCTGTCCGGGAGCAACGACGACATCAACGCCGTCGCGTACACGCACGACGGCGCCACGGTCGTCGGCGCGGTCGGCGACGGGACGACCAGGCTGTGGGACGCCCGCGGCGGCCGCCAGACCGCCGTGCTCGCCGGCCACACCGACTACGTGATGGGGGCGGCCGCGACCTCCGACGGCACCCTGCTCGCCACGGCCGGTTTCGACCGGTCCGTGGTCCTGTGGAACCTCGACGGCCCGGTGCTGACGGCCCGTCCGTTCACGCAGGTCTGGCAGGCCCGGTACAGCCCCGACGGGCGGCTGCTGGCCACCGCCGACGCCGACCACACGGTACGGCTGTGGGAGGTGGACGGGCGCCGGCTCCTGGCGACGCTCCGGGGACACACCGAGGCCGTCTTCTCGGTGTCCTTCGCGCCCGACGGGCGGACCCTGGCGTCGGCGGGCTCCGACGGCACGGTCCGGCTGTGGGACGTGGCCGCACGGGAACCGCTGGCGACCCTGGCCGGCCACACCGGGCAGGTCCTCTCCCTCGCCTTCGCCCCCGACGGCCGGAGCCTCGCCTCGGCCGGCGCCGACCGCACGGTGCGCCTGTGGGACGTGACGGAGCGCGCACCGCTGGCGACGCTGACCGGCCACCGGGACTTCGTCAACGCCGTCGCCTTCAGCCCCGACGGCCGGGTCCTGGCCAGCGCCGCCGACGACCTGACCGTACGGCTCTGGGACGTCTCCTCGCACCGTCCGCTCGGCACGCTGGAGGGCCACACCGGCGCGGTGCGCGGCGTGACCTTCACCCCTGACGGGCGGACCCTGGCCAGCAGCGGCAACGACGGCACCGTACGGCTGTGGAACGTCCGCGAACGCCGCTCGGAGGCCGTCCTGACCGGTCACATCGGCTCCACCCGGGGCATCGCCTTCGCCCCTGACGGCCGCACGCTCGCCAGCAGCGGCAACGACCGTACGGTGCGCCTGTGGGACGTCGCCGGACGGCGCCCGTGGGCGACGCTGACGGGCCACACCGACGCGGTGTGGAGCGTGACCTTCGCCCCCGACGGGGGCACGGTGGCCAGCGCCGGCACGGACGGCACCGTACGGCTGTGGGACCTCGATCCCGGGGCCCGGCTGGCGCGGATCTGCCGGCTGGGCGCGGGCATCGACGCGGACGCCCGCGCGAAGCTCCTGCCCGGTGTCCGCCTCACCGACGACAAGGCGGCCTGCGACGGGCGGGGGTGACGGTGACTCACCTGCCCGCAGGGGGTTTCCCGGGTGTTTCCCGTTGCCCGTCGGAGGGAGGCGACCCCCGGTTCCTCGACAAGCACGAGGCGCGGTCAGCAAGCTCCTGTACGACCACTTCATCCGACGACCACGGGAAACGGGGGTCCTGGCATGCTCCGCCGGACCGGTCTCATCCGCACACTGATCGCTTTACTGGCCTTCCTCTTCTGGGCGCCGGTGTCCGCCGCCGCGAACACCCAGGCACCCGCGCAGCGTACGGCCGCCGACGCGTGCGGCGTCCTCGCACCCGGAGCCTCCGCGGCGGCCGAACGCGCGATCGCCGCCGCCTGCGCCGAGGTCGCGGCCGGTACCTGGTACACGTGGGGCGGCGGGCACGGCGCCCAACCCGGCCCCACGTACGGCCAGGTCGACCCGACCGACCCGGACAGCGAACACGACCCCGAACGGCTCGGCTTCGACTGCTCGGGCCTGGTCCGCCACGCGTACGCCGAGGCGGCGGGCTCCGACATCCTCGACGGCGTCGCCAGCCAGCAGTACTACACGCACCGCGCCGCCGCCCGCTTCACCGCCGCCCAGGGCCTGGCCCCGCTGGCCCCGGGCGACCTGCTCGCCTGGGGCACCTCGCAGGACCTGCACCACATCGCCATCTACCTGGGCGCGGGCAAGATGGTCGAGGCCAAGGAGTCCGGCACCAGGCTCATGGTCAGCGACGTCCGCCTGGGCGGCGACTACTTCGGCGCCGTCCGCGTCAACACCGGGCAGGTCACCGGTCACATCCACCAGACGTGGGGCACCGACGTGTGGACCAAGGCGGAACCCTCCCTCAGCGCCGCCCGCGTCTACGCCTTCCCCTACTCCACCACCATCCGCGTCCAGTGCCAGAAGCACGCCGAACGGGTCACCTCCGACGGCTACACCAACGACGTGTGGTCGTACCTGCCGGACTACAGGGCGTGGGTGACCAACATCTACGTCAAGGGGGCGGCCTGGCTCGACGGGGTGCCCGAGTGCGGGACGACGGTGCCGGCGACACGGTGACGGGCCGGCGCCGGGGTCCGTTCTGAAACGGATGGCTCCCGGAACACGGACTACATGAGTGCGACCGCTGCCTCGCGGGAGGCGGCGGTCGCACTCGTGTCGGGCCTCAGCGGAGCAGGAACGGGCTCGCGGTCCCGCTCCATGACACCGCGAGCGCCTCCCTCGCCCACGCCACCTCGCGGGTCTCCGGGCCCTCCTGCGGCCGGAACCCCTCGAAGAAGTCCTCGTAGGAGTACGAGGGGTGGAACTGCACGAGCTTCACCTGCTCCGGACCACCGCCCAGGAACTCGGCGAGCTTGAGGGCGAGGTAGGTCTTGCCGGTGCCGGGCGGCCCGTAGAACACGAGCTGCCGCTCGTCCCAGAGCAGATCGCGCACCTCCCGCAGACACTCGGTCCCGTGTACGAGCAGCTCGGCGGCCAGCTCGTCGGTGGGCTCGGGCAGTTCCAGCTCCCGCCGGGCGGCGAGCGCGGGGATCTCCACGCTCGGGTCACGCTCCGTCCCCCCTGCCTCCTCGGCCAGTTCCTGGTCGGTGGGACCGAGCCCTTCGACGTGGGCCCGGACGGCGGAGAGGTCGACGACGTCGTGCTGGACGGACAGCTTCTGCTGGAGCTCCTCGGGCAGGTCGTCGTAGGGGAAACCGGTCGGCTGCCACTCCACGGGCCGGCGCAGGTTGGACCGGCGGTCCTCGGACTCCGTCTGCCCGGCCTCGCCGGTGATCTCGCCGACGTACAGCCGGCCGCCGGAGATCGTGCACACGGTGTCGCCGGGCTTCATGCGTGACAGGAAGGCGTGGAGGTCCTCGACGAGCTGCTGCCGCTGGCTGTACGTGGCGGTCGACTCGTAGTCCTCCTGGACCAGGGTGCGCAGCTCGTCCTTGCTGACGCCCTGCCGAACGCCCTGCCGCAGCCGGGAGGCGGCGAGGGTGACGCGCCCCACGGGCGGCCACAGACGCTGGACCAGGTCCAAGCCGGTGACGTCGGAGCCGCGCACGAGCCACGTTCGGCTGGGTCCCGCCCACACTCCGGACATGAAGTCGGACAGGGGCCTGTCGTCCTCGGTCCGCCACTCCTCCCACCCGTTGCGCGGCGCCCCGACCAGCACGACGGCGGCGAAGGAGGGGGAGCCGAACACCACGTCCTCGGTCAGCTCCAGCCAGCCCGGCCAGCGTACCGACGGCACCAGCACGCCTTGCGCCCGGAGATCCTCGTGGCGTTTGGTCGGCGCCTTGAAATGCTTGCCCAGCGAGGGCATCACATGGTCCCGCGCCGGAGAACCGGCCCGAACGAGGAACTTCCGGCTGCCGTTGGTGCCCGTCTCGTCCAGGAGTACTCCGTGGCCTGGTCGATGCCGTCACCGCTGGGCAGCCGGAGCCGGAACTCCGGATATTCGTCGGCCATGGGACCCTCTCACACCTGCTGGTCGATCCGTCTGCAGCGTACTGGCGGACACCGACAATCCTGTGGTGACGCCGGCACCGGTGGGCCGGTCTCCGATGACGAGAGGGCCGGCCCACGACTGACTCGCTGAACACCTCCCGGTGGTCAGCGGTCTGTCACGTCAACGTGTTGGACAAATGGGGCCCGATGTACCCGATGTAGATGCCGTACTCGGCACAGGCTCCGTCGAAGTAGTGCAGCCGCGGCGCGATCGTGTTGCCGCCGCCGACGCGTACATGCGCGCCCATGAACACCCTCCGTGCCGGATCGACGTGCTCCGGCACGGGGAACGTACGCTGCCGACGCCAGCTCGAGTTGCCCTTCACCGTCTTGGACTCGTCCCGCACGATCTTCCGGGGTGAGATCGTGCGGACTCCGCCCGGGGCGTCGGCACACCACTGCTTGAAGTCCCGGCCGACCTGTCCGGCGGTTGCCGCCCGGGCGAAGTCTCCGAGCGCCAGCAGTGCGTCCCAGGTCATGCGCACCCAGGACGAGCCGTACGCCTGCGCGTCGAGGTCGAGCGTCACCTTCCGGGAGCCGGTGAAATGCAGGCGGGGCAGGGAGTCGAGGCGGTGCAGGAGTTCCTTGAAGGAGTCCGGTTCGTTCTCCGGCGCGGTGAGCGGGGTGTACGCGGCCGCGGCGGCGCCCAGTTCCACCATCTGCTTGCGCAGCACCTGCAACTGCGTTCGGACGGAGTGCAGTTCCCGGTACTGCTCGTCGTACTCGGCTATCAGCAAGGTCTCGTTGTCCTCGGCCTTGCGCAGCTCGTACTTGAGGTCGCGGATCTCGTCGGCCCGTACCCGTTGTTCCCGCCCCGCCTCCTCCAGGATCTCGTGGAGGACCTCGTTCTCGACGCGCAACCGTTCCAGCTCGGGCGCGGCGGAGTCGCCCGGTGTACGGGTCCGCATGACCGGCACGGAGTCGAGCTCGGCGGGCAGGGGAGCACGGGCGGCCAGCCGCTGGGGCAGCTGGGCGATGATCCTGCGGGCCTGCGACGGGCGGTCGGTGATCAGCCTGCGGGACATCACCCGGTGCCGTTGCCCGTCGGCGGGCCAGGCCGGGTCGACTCCTGGGAGGTAGGTGCGCACACCGCCGCCGTAGACCCGGTGGTACTCCAGCGCGCGGTTGAAGCGGGCCTCCGCCTCGGGGGTGAGCACGTAGAGGATCGCCAGACCGGCCAAGGGCCGGACCAGCGGGTCCACGGTGTCCTCCAGCCAGGCGTCGAAGTCGGCTCCGTACGGCATGCTGGCCACGACGACCGGCAGGCGCCGTGTCTCGTCGCACAGTTCGTCTATGACGGCGTCGACGTCCTCCGCCTCGACCACCTGGGGTTCGGCCGTGACGTCGGCGAGGCCGTCGCGTGCGTCGAGGACCTCAAGGAGACCGCGCGCGAGCCGGGGCGTCTTGGCCGGTACGGGCACGGCCTCGGGGTCGTCCGGCAGGTGTTCCACGTCCAGCTGGACCCTGGTCGGGCCGTCGCCGGCCTGGCGGATCAGCAGTGTGGTCTGCCAGGTTCCGCCGGGCAGCGTCTCGCGCAGCCGCCAGCGGCCGTACGCCCCCGAGGCGCCGGTGGTGGAGTCGTGGTCGAGGGTGACGCCGCGGGCTATCTCGTTGCGGCCCTCGGTGAAGGCGTCGACGTCGTAGCCCTTCGGGGGTTCCCTGAGCCATCGGCGCAGCCGGTCGTCGACCTGCGCACCGGTCGTGACGTAGTCCAGTCCGCTGGTGACGACCATGCGGTATCGGCGGGTGTCCAAGGCGGGATCCTCATGTCCGGGGATGTGCGGGGTGCAGGGGGCGACTGCTCGGTCCTCCGCGGCGTCGAGTGCCGTCAGCAGGTCGGTGGCCTCCCGCAGGCGGGTGTGGATCTGCGCCGGGGCCGGAGGCGGTTCGCGCGGCGAGGGCCACACCTCAGCAGTGAGGTCCGCATCGTCGAGTCGGCGGTGGTCCGCGGCTGGTCGATCACGACTGCCTCTTTCCTGGGGTGCGGGATGAGGTGTGCCTGAGAGCGATGGACATCCTGTTTGCCCAAAGAGAATGACGCACGTTTGTGAGCATGGTCAACGAGTTGATGAAAATAGGGCAATTCGAAAACGTGTACACGTGGGGGGAGTGCTCGATGTGTCGATCGACGGTCGTAGCGCTTGTACGCGGCGTCCACAGGCGGTTGTGAGCGGGCGGAGACATCCTGGCCGGGGAGTTCGAGCGGTACGTGGGGCCGGCCTCCGACCGGCAGGGGGCGGCCGGGTATCCGGAGCCTCGATAAGGTGATCGGCATGTCGTCCTCGCACCTGCTGATCATCGGAGACCGGGCTGCTCTGAGCTGGGTGGTGACCGAGCAGCGGATGGCGTTCCCGGCCGGGCGGGCCAAGGCGGCGCGGACGCTGGAAGAGGGTGACGAGATCTTCCTCTACACGACGCGCGGCTGCTTCCGGAACCCGACCCGCGACCTGGGCCGTGTGATCGCCCGGGCCTCGGTCGCCACTCCCGTACGGGCCCTGGACGAGCCGGCCGTCTTCGGCGACCGCTCCTTCACGGAGGGCTGCCGCCTCGAGGTGTCCGGCCTGGCTCCCTTCCGCGACGGGATCGTCCTGCGCGACCTGGTGCCCCGGCTGTCGGTCTTCCCGGACCCGGCGACGTGGAGCGTGTGCATGCGGCGGGCATCGCTGACCCTGCCGCCGGGGGACGCGGACCTGATCCGCGGCGAACTGGAGCCGCTGCTGCGCCCGTACGGCGAGGCCGCCGACGCCTACCGCTGGGAACCGGCGTCGGCCTGAGCAGGTGTCCGGTTCCCCGGCAACCGGGGAACCGGTACTCCTCTACTGCACCGGACCTCGCAGCCTGATCGGCGTCCGGTCACGCGCTCCGTCCAGGACCGTGTGGTCGACGGCGGGCCGGGGCCGGGGCGTTGCCGCGGTGAGCTTGATGACGCCGCGGTCGCCCAACGCGGTCCGCCACTCGCCCGGCCGGGGCCGGCTGCCGCGCTCGCCGGCGGCCTGCGCGAAGAGCCTGCGCACTCCGTCGCCCTGCCGGTCGTCGAGGCAGCCGGGGACGAGTTCCAGGTCCTGGCCCGGTCTGGCGTACGGCTGCCGGGCGACGATGCGCCCCACCACCAGAGCCGTCTTGTAGGCGTCCGTGTCCACCGTCGCGTCGGTGGAGGGCGCGAGCGGGTCGTTCCAGTCCGGAGTGGCGGCCTGGGCCTGGACCGCCGCGCGTCCCACCCGGCGGAAGCCGTCGCAGTCCAGGAAGTGGACGGCGGGCTCGGGGGAGAGGGACCACAGGACGTTGGCCTGCGAGATGTCACCGATCACGAGCCCGGCGTCGTGGAACCGGCCGATGGCCTCGACGCAGGCCAGCACGAGGGCCCTGCGCTGCTCCGGGACCGGCTGCGCGACGTCCTGCCAGGCCGCCTTGGGCGGCCGGATCAGGTACTGCAGCTCAAGGAGCTTCGTCGCCCCCGTCGCGGTGCGCCACGTCATGGGGGCGGGGGCCCGCCTCATGAGGAAACCGAGCGTCCGGCCGCCCTCGACCACCCGGCACAGGGGCCAGGCGGCAAGGGCGTCCAGGCGGCTTTGATCCGCCCGGCCGAGGCACTGCCGCAGCCCGACCAGGTCGGCGAGGGCGGTGCCGTTCACCTTGGACGGGTCTTTGTACTCCTTGAAGAGGAGCGGGCCGCCCGTGACCGCGTACACGTCTCCCTGGCCGCCGCTGCCGATCCGTTCACCCAGGGCGAGCGACGACCGGGCGACGTCGGCCCCGTCCTCCGCGCTCACTCCGGCTTCTCCCATACGCAGATGACGGTCCGGTCGTCGTCGTAGGACTTGGCCCGCGTCTGCGCCTGCCACAGGAAGTCGGACAGCGAAGGCACCTCGGGCCCGCCCCACATGTGCGCGAGACGCTGGGCGAACTCGGGATCCCTCTGGGTGAGCGGGTTGGTGATGCCGTCGGTGCCCAGGAGGAGGACCTCGCCCGGGGCGGTGTGCAGCAGCTTGGCCTTGACGCCGTGATAGGCGTGCGGGAGAGCGTCGGTGCGGGTATCGAGCAGGTCACCGTCGTCGTTCGGATCCTCGTGTTCCCAGCGACCCTCGCGCAGGACGAGCAGGCCGCCGTCGCCCACACTGCACAGGACCCGCTCGCGGACACGGGGGTCTGTGGGGACGAGGAGGACGTGCAGGGTGGTGGCGTAGTCCTGGTCGGCGCGGAGAGGAGTTCCGTGGCGTGCTGCGGACCCCTCCCGCTGGGCACGCAGTCGGCTGACAGCTCCAGCGACCGCCTTGGTGGCGATGAAGCCCAGCTTCGTCTCGTTCCGGGCGCATAGCGCCGCGTACAGGCTCTCGGCCTCCTGATCGAGATGAACGGCGGCCAGGCGGGAGAGCTGGTACGAGCCCACATGCGAGTACGGTGCCGATCCCACACCGTCGGCGACGGCCAGCAGGAGCATCTCCGCCTCGGGCGGGCCGATGCGTGTCACCACCATCGCGTCCTGACGGCAATTTCCCTCCCAGTTGTGGGAGTCGCCGCGCACGGAGGCGGCACGCACCGTCAACTGCCCGATTTCTCCTCCGTCCAGCAGGACACGGGGGAGAAGGCCGCGAATTCATCCCCGTCCCGCAGGGAGGGACGCCGCAGAGGATGGGGCGGATAGCGGGGAGGACGATTGCCGACGTGCTCAGGAATTCCTCGCAGAACCCCTGTCTCGGACATCTGGATCGGCTCCGGTGGGCCCGGTACCCGGGACGACGGCTGCTCGGCGGATGCAGGGGCCGCCCACTCTCCGTAACGCATCGGGCCGCTCACAGCTTGTCCAGGGAAAGGCTGGTGAAACCGGGCACCTGCTCCTCGACCTGGAGGTCGAAGCCCTTCCCGCCCTGGGCGGCCATGCTGGTCGCCGAGCTGACGATGGACCGGGTGATACTCGCGGCGAACTCGCGCAGCGCGACGGCAGGGGAGACGGAGTGGTCCCGTTGAAGGAACGCCTTGAAGTTGGCCACCTCGGTGATGGTCGCGGCGTCGGCGTCGCTGATCCCGAACGCGATGATCTTCGGTGCGTAGCGGAACCCATTCAGGTCGTTGAGCGCGGTGCGCCAGCCCTCGTCCGTGGGGATGCCGTCGGAGAGGAAGAACACCACGGGCCGGTATACGTCGTGGCCTTCTGCCTTCAGCGCGGCGACGTCCTTCTCGATGGTGTCCTTCAGTAGCCGGAAGACCGCTCCGAACGAGGTTACGCCGCCCGCCGACAGGGACGGCAGATGCGTCAGCTCGCTCAGATCGGCGAGCGGCTGGAGCACGGAGGCCTGCGTGGAAAAGCCGATCAGCGCGAAGCGGGTCTTGTCCGCGACGCTCGGGTTGGTACTGACCTCGTGGTGCAGGTCGGGCAACGCCGAGTTGATGGCGTCCACGCCGTCACCGGCCATGGAGCCGGATTCGTCGCACACCATGTAGAAGGGAAGGATTTGCATGGATAAGCTCTCCTGAGCTCTTGGGACGGCGTTGGCCGTCACCGGGTGTAGAAGTAGATCTCCAGGTCGGCCGAGCCCGAGGGGCCGCCGTTCCAGAAGTCCCGCGTCGTCGCGTCGGCGAACATGTCCGGCCGCGCCTTCCGCAGGGCCTTGTTCACCTCCCGCGCATAGGCCTGGCCGTCACTGGGCTCCGATGCCTGGCCGAAGGTCAGGACGAAGGCGGCTTCGCGCCCTTCGTAGCGAGTGGTGGCGGAACGGAGCTGTTTCACCATCCGCGTGGTGTCGCCGACCGCCGCGGTCAGCCGGACCTTCACCGGCTTGCGCGCCACGGACCGCGGTCCCGTCGGTGTGGGGCTCGGTGCGGGTGACGGCTTGACCGCGGCCGACTTCGAGGGCTTGGCGTCGGCCTGTGCGGCGAGCGGGTCACCGCGGTCCCCCATGGACACCAGGGCGAGTACGAGCAGCATGTCGGCGAAGAGCCATCCGGCCAGGTGAAGTGGCGTGAACCGGAAGCGCCTCTTCAACGGGCTCACTGGTCCGGTCCGATCCCGGCCCGCAGCTTCTCGGCCTGTCGCAGCTCGCTCTCCGCGCGTCGCTGGGCCGCCTCGGCACCCAGGCGTGCGGTCTCCGCCTCACCGCGTGCCGTTTCCGCTTCGCCCCGTGCGGCCTCCGCCTCGTTCCGCGCCGTCTCCGCCCGGCCCCGTGCGGCCTCTGCTTCGCCTCGCGCAGCCTCCGCCTCGACCCGTGCCGCCTCCGTCTCACGGAGCGCCCGCTCCAGGACGTCGGTGACCGCGACGAAGCGGTCCGTCGCCTCCTGGACGGCGCGGCTGCGCGCCTCGATGCCGAGCAGGGCCTCCCGCGAGGCTTCGGCGGCCTCGCCGGTCCGTCCGGCCACCGCGCCGAGGTCGTCGAGCAGGCGGCCGTTGACGTCCGCCACGACCTCGATGCCGGTGGTGAACCCGCGCTGGGAGGCGGCCAGCACGGTCAGGGAGTCCTCGACCTGCCGGGCCGCGTCCGACAGCGCGCCGCGCACGCGGTCGCCGTTGTCGCCGACCGCCGTCTCCAGCCGGTCCGCCGCGCGGGACAGGACGTCGCGCATGTCGTCGCCGGCCGTTCTCAGGTCCTCCAGCGCCTTGTCCAGGACACCGGTCTGCCCGCTGACGGCGTCGGCCAGGCGGCGGCCCGCCTGCGTCAGCGGGTCGTCCAGGCCCTGGACGGCGGCCTGGATGGCCGTGCCGCTGTCCCGGACGCTCTCCTCGATCCGCAGCACCACCTCCTCGATGGGCCGTACGTACGCCTCCGCCCGGGCGAGGCGCTGTTCCGCCTTGTCCGAGGCCTCGCCCACCAGCTCGGCGGCCCGGGTGAGCGCCTCCTGCGTGGTGATGGCCTTGGAGTGCATCCGCTTCAACCGGCCGGCCGCCGAGTTGAGCTCCGCCGCGAAACGCTGCGGCGAGGCGAACCGGTGCTCGTTGAGCGAGAGCTGCGCCCGCGTGAGGACGGGGACCAGGCGGGCCAGAGCCGCGCGGGCACGCTCCCGCACCTCCTCCTCGCGACGTTCGGCGCGTGTGCGCCGGTAGCCGTGCACGGCCGTGAGGACGAACAGCATCACCAGGGCCAGGCACCCGAACACGGCGACGTGGCCGAAGCGGTACGCCTCGCTCAGGTGTCCGTCGAACCCGGACTGCCACAGCTGCAGGAACGGCCGGCCGGCGGCCTTGGGGTCGTCCCCGGTGAGCGCCCCGTAGGCGCTTGACGCCTGCCACAGACCGAACCACGTGAAGAGCAGCGGCAGGAACACCAGGGCTCCCAGAACCCAGTCCAGCACGGAGTCGAACCGTTCGCCCCGACCGGTGTCCGCCGGTTCGGCGACACTCTCGGGCCGGGCGAAGTGGGCCATCAGGTCGAGGTCGGCCCAGGCGTCGAGGGCGTCCGCGTCGGTGGAGTCGAGCGCGTGCGCCAGCACGCGCAGTTCTTCGGCGCGCGGGGCGAGCGCGGGATCCTGCGCGGCGTCCTCGAGGTGACGCGCGGTCACCCCTTTGTCGATGTGTGTCCCGGTGAACATTTCCCACCCTTGCCCGGTGATGCCGGGACTTCGTACAGATCCGAGAGTGACGGAGGAGGGGGCGATGGCATGCCACGCACATCCCTGTCACGCAGAGGAAGTGAAGAGGAATCTTCACTTCCTCTTCACTGATTGGGCAACAATGGACGACGATCACATGGTGTCCACGGCGTGGTGCAACGCCGTTGTGCAGGTCTTTGAGGTATAGGGGCGTTCATCGAGCGGCGACGGCAGACGGCGGACGGTCATCGACCTCACCAGGGGCGCGGACGCCGGTACGGAAGCGCGGGCGCGGTGGGGAGCGCCGACGCCTCCCGTGGACCTCACCGAGTGAGCGCCCCGCGCCGAGATCGCGGGCCGGGGCGTCATCCAGCTGAACCTCAACTGGTCGGTGACGGCCGAGGCCGACCTCGACCTCGGCTGTCTGGTGCTCACCCGTGACGGAGCGGGAGCGGCGGTGCAACCGCTCGGCGCGCAGTTCGGCGACCTCGACGCCTGGCCCCACGTCAGCCTCGACCAGGACGACCGGACCGGTGAGACCTCGGACGGCGAGACCCTCCGCATCAGCCTCGAGCACCGGCACCGGTTCGCCAAGCTGCTCGCCTACGTGTACCTCTACGAAGGCGCGGCCGACTTCCGCCGCCTCGGAGGCGTCGTCACCGTCAGCGCGCCGAACGGCACCTGGCGCATCCACCTGGACGATTCCCCGGCCGGAGCCACTGCGTGCGCCATCGCGCTGTTCACCCCGGGGCAGGGCGCCGCCACCCTCGACCTGCGGCGCGAGGTCCGCTGGTTCACCGCCGAGCCGCTCCTGTCGAACCAGGAACTCATCGACCGTGCCTACGGATTCGGCTTCGACTGGGTGCCGGGCACCAAGCCGCCCCTGTAGGCGGGCACCGTCGGGAGCGGCTCGCGGCCTTGCCCTGTCGCCCGTCAGGAGTAGGACCAGCGCCACGCGTTCGAGCTGTAGCTGCAGGTGATCCGGGTGCCGCCCGCGGTCGTCGTCGTGGCCCCGTGGTCACTGTTCCGGCAGTACTGCCCCGCCTGGTAGCAGTTGCCCGCGTTGGAGGTGATGGAGCAGGTGCCGGAGCCGCTGCCACTGCTGTCGCCGGTGCTGCTGCTGGTGCCGGATCCGGCGGCGGCCCGGGCGGTCTTGGTGACGGTGACGGTGACGGTCGGGCCGGGTGTGGTGACCTTCTTGGTCTTGGTGACCGTGGGGGCGGGTTCCGGCTCGGCGGTGACGGTCGCCGTCGCCGTGGTCGTGGTCGTGACGGTCGGTACGGGCTTGGCGGCCAGGGCCTGGGCGGCGTCCACCTCGTCCTGCGCGGACTGGGTGCCGCCGATCGCCCCCAGGGCGAACAGGGCGGCGCCGACGGCCCACAGTCTCTTGCGCTTGCGCAACGGCCGTATGTCGGACGGACCTTGCGGGTGGTTCTGCGGAATCACGGTTTCTCCCGGGGACGGCGAGCGGAGGTGGGCGCACGGCAGCCGAGGCGCATGGGCGCGGCTGGATTGGTCATGCCATTGCGAACTGGAGCATGAGGCATGCGCGTTGATAATGTCAACAAGCTATTTTTTGCAGGGTGTGTACGATCGCCGATACGGACCGTCAAAAGTGAACAGCGGTCACGGGAAGCAGGGGGCCGAGGGCGCATGACTCGTCGGCGCGATCTAAGCGAAGGGACGTCGTCCGCCGGACGGTCATCCGCAGCGTCGGGAGGCACACTGTGCCGATGACCCCGTTCACCGGGGCCGGGCGACAGTTCGAGCGTGGTAAGGGGCCCGATGCCGTGCCAGTCGGCGGCGGTGATGGTCCGCAGCTGCACGGGCCCGCCGCGCCCCTCACCGCTCGCGACCCGCTCGTCCGGGAGTAACCCGCGCAGCGCGGCGCGTGCTTCCGACGCGAGCTCGGAGACGTCGAGACGAACCAGGAGAAGCTCCCGGATTGTGCTTCACCCCGACCACGCCTCACGGGCGAATCCGATCGACGCCCACTCCGGGCCGTCGCGGAAACTCGTTGATCCCGAGCCCGGTCAAGGCGTCCCGTCAGCCGCTCCGAAGCGGCTGCTCTTACCAGGGCTCCCCGGTGGACGGGTCGAGGCCCGCCTCCAGACGCCGTTTCTGCTCACGCCAGTTGACGAAGGAGGGCTCTCCCGGAAGGACGACGCTGATCGTCTCCTCCTGGAATTCTTCATCGGTGAGCAGTCTGCGCAGGAACTCCGCCATTCCGAAGGAGTGGACCTGGAAGTGGGGATTCGTCTGCCGCCCGCAAACGAGCACGGGCCACAGGTCGGGATCGTCGCCCGTGGTCAGCCAACCATAGATGTCTGCGCCACTGGTGACGCCCCAGGCCAGGATGGAGTCCGGGTCCACGTCGAGGGCCGCTCTGCCGCCGTACATCTCCCAGGTGCCGCGGGCGTTCGCCGTCTCGTCCTTCAGCCCGGACCCGTCCGAGTAGGCGTCGGTCCGCGGGACCGGCAGCAGTATGCCGATCGCCCCGCTGAGCTCCCCTGCTCCGTACACCTCCATGAAGGCGACATAGTCGGCAGGAAACCGGGTCCCCCAGATCTCTTCGAGCGCACTCCAGTCGATCTGCTCGTCCACGCCGTGCTCCGCCGACACGACCTGCGCGAGCGCCGCTGTCCCGGGGGTCCCGCCCACTTCCACTCCTTCACGTACAACTTCGAAAAGCCACAACCTACGCGATCACGCTCCCCGCAGAAAGGGAAAGGCCGACGCCGGCACGTACTCCTTTCGCCGCCAGTCCGCTTTCGCGTCAGCGGTCCAGTTCGGCCTCGGTGGCCTCGCCGTACTCCTCTTCCCACCAGGCGACCGCCTCTCCGAGGCGGTCCTGCTCCCGCCGGCGCTCTATGGCGTGAGTGACGTAGCGGCTGAACCCGCCGGGGCCCACCTCCGCCCGGATGGCCTCGGCGAGCTCCTCGGGAAGCGTGACGGTGTACTTCTTGGTTGCCATACCGTTCTCATCGCTGATGGGAGACCTGAGCGACGGCGGCCTCACCCCATCGAGCGTGTCAGCGTTCAGCACGCGCACTCGGCCCGGACGGTCTTGCCGCCCGGCGGATACGGTCCCGTGCCCCAGCGGTCGGCCAGGGCGGTGACGATGAGCAGGCCCCGGCCCGACTCGTCGTCCGACGGCGTGACGACGTCCGCCACCGGGGAGGGGAGCCGGTCCCCGCGGGCTTCGGAGACCGCGATGCGCAGAACGCCGGCGGTCGGGTCGTGGGAGAGGGTGAGACGGAAGTCGCGGCCCTGGACACGGCCGTGCAGCGCCGCGTCGGCGGCCGGCTCCGCGACGATCTGTTCCGCCCGGTCGGTGACGCCGGGTGACACCTGCCAGGTCCGCAGCTGCTCGTAGGTGAGCAGCCGGGTGAGGCGGGCACCGCGCCGGGTGGACGAGAACTGCTGCGTGAACGTCCGCGCGGCGGCGGGAAGCTGGGGCGTGGTTGTGCTCATGGGGCCACCGTGGCGGGCGCGCGGGGACGCGTTCCAGAGGAGAGCCCCGTACGTCAAGTCACCGTACGGAAACGTACTGTACGGGCTCGAGGTGGTGCCACCGGCACGACCAGGGCCTGTCCGGCGGATCATGCCGCGGTCGTGGCGGTCCGGCACCTGATGACCCGCTCCCTGGTCCGAGGGGGGGCGACCTCGGCGCCCCTTGACTTCGAGAGCACTCCAGCAGGCAGGATCGCCGCCGAAGCCCCAGGCACCCCTTCGGAAGGCCTCAGCATGCGCTACCGCACGATCGGTCAGAATCCGGACAGCCGCCGCAAGGTGAGCGTCCTGAGCCTCGGCGCCATGCGGTTCGGCACCACCACCGACGAGGCGACCTCGTACGCGATCCTCGACCGGTACGTCGAAGCCGGCGGCACCTTCATCGACACCGCCAACAACTACGCGTTCTGGGTCAACGGCACTCAGGGCGGCGAGAGCGAGCAGCTCCTGGGACGCTGGCGGCGCAGCCGGGGCGTCGGCGACGAGATCACGATCGCCACCAAGCTCGGCGGCCGCCCCAACCACCCCACCTCGACCTTCACGAAGGACGTCGAGAGCCTCACCGCGAAGACGATCCGCGAGTCGGCCGAGCGCAGCCGCGAGAACCTCGGCACGGACAAGCTGGACCTGCTCTACGCGCACATCGAGGATCCCCGCGTCCCCCTCCAGGAGACGGTGGAGGGTTTCGCCGCCGTCGTCGCCGACGGCACGGTGGGCCTGCTGGGTGCGAGCAACCACCGTGTCTGGCGCCTGGAACGCGCCCGGACCCTGGCGGCAGCCGCGGGTCTGCCCGGCTACGAGGTTCTGCAGTACCACCACAGCTACCTCCGCCATCGCACCGACGAGCCCACACTCCGCTCTCCCGACGGCGACCTGGGGGTCGCCTCCGGCGACCACCTCAGCTATCTCCGCGAGGACCCGTCCCTCTCCCTGGTCGCTTACTCCCCGCTCCTGAACGGCAGTTACGGTCGTACGGACAAGCCTCTGGACCCCGGCTACCAGAACGCGGGAACGGCCACCCGCCTCGCCGCCCTGGCCGAGGTCGCGGCGGAGACGGGAGCCACGCAGAACCAGGTCGTCCTCGCCTGGCTGATCGGTGGCGAGATCCCGGTCATCCCCCTGGTGGGCGCGTCCTCGGTGGCTCAACTGGAGGAGAGCCTGGCGGCGGCGGACCTCGACCTCACACAGGACCAGCGGGCGAAACTGGACGCCGCACATTAGTACTCCAGCCGTAGATCGTGATCTTCATTGACCTGCCGCAGCGAAGTTTGAGCATTCTCATCGAAGGTCGGGCAGAGCCTTCAAGCTTTGGGCGATCGACTCTTCGGCGCCCACGAAGTGGGCTGCCTGGTATGCAGGTTCGTCGCGCCCCCGTGCCGCGAAACTCCGCCCTCATCATCTCGGAGGCTGACCTTGCTCCACCGCGAGGCGGACGCGGGGCGGGACAAGGCCAACCTCCGAGTTGATCCGCGTCGCCGTGCCTCACGGCAGGGTGGATGCATGACGACGACAAGGCACTCCCACCCGGACTCCGAAGCGACGGGCCCCGCACAGCACGGCGTGCCCGCCTGGGCAGAGCGCGTCGCACACGCTATCCCTCTGGTCGTACTGCCCGTCGGTATCTGGCGACTACCGATCGGCTTCGGGTACGGCATGGGCGGAGAGCCCATGCCCCCTGCCTGGTACAACGTCCCTTACGTCATCGGGCTGACGAT
>NZ_JBIBZI010000014.1:0-138415 GCF_043084105.1 Streptomyces sp. NPDC014676
TCCGGGTAGCCCAGGTCGGCGCCCGCGGAGAACTGCCACGGCACCTCGATGACGCCGGCGATGTCCTGGAAGAAGGCGAGCGGGTCCACCTCGCCCCGGGACAGGTGGTCGCGCAGGACCAGGGCCTCCAGTGCGGAGACCGTCATGCCCTGGCCGTAGACCGGGTTGAAGCTGCACGCGGCGTCGCCGAGCACCAGGTAGTGGCCCGGGAAGCGGGACAGCCGCTCGAACCGGCGCCGCACACTGGCCGGGTACCGGAAGACCGTGCCGTCGCCGACCGGTTCGGCGTCGTGGATCGCGTCGTGGATGTCCGTCACCGGCAGGGTCCGGGTCCACTGGAGGAAGCCGTCGAGGTCGGCGGGCGCGCTGTCGCCCAGTACGCCGGTCAGCGAGACCACGACCAGACCGTCCTCGATGCGGGACAGGAACGCCCCGCGCCGGTGGGTCGGCGAGGTGACCGGGTTGATCGACAGGTCGCCGTCCAGGACCGACTCGTCGCGCAGCCGGAACAGGCGGGTCGTGTAGCTCAGGTCGATCCGGATCCGGTCCTCCTCGGGGCGCCCGTAGCCCAGCTCCTCCAGCCACACCGGGGTGCGGGAGGCGCGGCCGGTGGCGTCGACGACCAGGTCCGCCGTGAGCGTGCGCTCCGTCGAGTCCGCGTCGTGGCCCTGCACCCGGACGCCGGTCACGTTCGCGCCGTCCTCGTCGGTGACGAGGCCGGTGATGTCGTGGCGTTCCAGGAAGGTGACGTTCCCGAGTGCGGCGACACGTGCGCGTACCCGGCTCTCCAGCAGCGGGCGGGTGGCC
Source organism: Streptomyces sp. NPDC014676 (assembly GCF_043084105.1). NCBI lineage: Bacteria > Bacillati > Actinomycetota > Actinomycetes > Kitasatosporales > Streptomycetaceae > Streptomyces > Streptomyces sp. NPDC014676. The sequence goes on from NZ_JBIBZI010000014.1 coordinate 808, forward strand.
GAGACGCAGACCAGCCCGGTGGCGCGGGGGCTGAGCCGCCGGCCGCCGAAGAACCAGCGCAGTTCGCCGAGGTCGCCGGTCGGGATGCCCGCGGCGACGGCCTCGTCGGTGAAGTCCGGGAAGAGCTCGTCGAGGATCTGCTGCCCGCGGGCGAGCAGCCCGTGGACGTGCCGGCCCTGCGGCACGCCCCTGCGCGCCGTGGTGGACCCGCCGATGTCGTCGCGCTCGACGACCAGGACCTCGCCGTAGGAATCGGCGAGCACCCGTGCGGCCAGGAGCCCCGCCATGCTGCCGCCGAGCACCACCGCGCGGTCACCCCGTGCGCCGGCCATCGCTGTCACCTCTCTCTTCCTCTCGCGTGAAGTGGTCCGTCGTGCTCACGCGGCGTGCCGCGGGCTGTTCTGGTAGGCGCCGAGGAACCACCGGCCGTCCCGCTTGACGACGACCCAGGACGCGTGGACGGCGCGCTCGGGCGCCGGCTCGGTCTCGCCCGGCGCGAGGATGCCGCCGCGCGTGATCAGCACGCCGGCGCCCTCGTTGGCGAAGCGGATGTCGATCGGGGTGCCGATGACGCGGGTGCCCTTGTAGGGGCCCGCGAAGGCGGCGGCGGCGAAGGCGCGGATGGCGTCGCGGCCCTTCTCGTACACGCCCGGCAGGATCAGGGTCCCGTCGGGGGTGAACACCTCGGCGAAGGCGTCGGCGTCGTAGGCGGCCCACGCCTCGACGATGCGCTGGGGGATGGAGGCGACGGCGGCCTTGTCCTCGTCGGAGATCTCGACGGCGGGGGCGGGGGTCTGCGTGGTCATGGGTGTGCTCTCTGCTTTCTGTCGCGGGCGGGAGTCGCTCAGATGTAGAGGGTGTTGGGCTGCTGGCCGCACAGGATGCGGCCGTACAGCTCGGCGTTGGTGTTCGGGTTCATCAGGGCGTGCAGGCTCATGGCCTGGATGTCGCGGGTGATCCGCTGGATCGGCACGTCCCGGTAGACGGACGAACCGCCGGAGGCGGAGGCGAAGATGTCGACGGCCTCCTTGGCCAGGCGGACCGCGGCGCCCATGTCGGCGCGGGCGCGGGCCCGCTCCAGCACCGTCCACTCCTCGCCCGAGACGCCCTTGGAGTCGACGAGGTCGGCCAGGCGGTGCGCGTGGAACTCGGCCTGGTCGGCCTTGAGCACCGCCTCGGACACCTGGAGGTGTGTCAGGGGGGCCTCGGCCTGCTTGGCGTACCAGGTGTAGGTCAGGGTGCGGTCCGGGAGCCGCTCGAAGAAGACGTCCTGGGCAGCGCGGGCCAGGCCCACCGCGGTGCCGACCGAGGAGGCGGCGGCGACCGGCAGCAGCGGGGCCCGGTAGACCGGGGAGTCCGCGTTGAGCCGGGAGGCGTACTTGCCGGTCAGGACGGCCGGCAGCGGCAGCACGCGCTCCTGGGGGATGAACACGTCCTTGGCGACGGTGGAGACGCTGCCGGTGCCGCGCAGTCCGGAGGTGTCCCAGTCGTCGACGATCTCGAGCTGGTCCACCGGCACGAGCGCCATCAGCGGCAGGTGCTGGCCGTGTGCCATCTCCTGCGCGGCGATGACCTCCTGCCAGTGGGCGTGCCGGGCGCCGCTGACGAAGCTCCACCTGCCGTTGACGACGATGCCGCCCTCCACGGGGACGGCGTGCGCGGACGGGCTGAGCGTGCCGCAGACGCGCACGTCGGGGGTGGCGAAGACCTCGTCCTGGACGCTGTCGGGGAACAGGCACGTCATGAAGGTGGGGATCCAGTACACCGACGCCGTCCAGGCGGCGGCCCCGTCGCCGCGGGCCAGCTCGGTGGCCACGTCGACCAGGGTGCGGGTGTCGGCCTCGTAGCCGCCGTACCGCTTGGGCACCCGCAGCTTGAAGACGCCGGCCCCGGCCAGCGCCTCGATCGTCTCGTCCTGGAGCCGTCCGTCGTCCTCGGCCTTCTGGGCGTTCTCGCGCAGCAGCGGCGCGACGTCGGCCGCGCGCTGAACAAGCCGCGCACGCGTGGGGATGTCGGCGGTGAGCATCGTGAAGTCCTCCCGGGACGTGACAGGTCGTACCACCAGGCGGTGCTGACCCGACCTCACACCGCGGAGGGCCGCCGGGGCACCTTCCGGATTGCGCTGCCGCGCCCTGGCCGCGACTTCGGCACGTCGCCCGCGGACCGGTCCCAGTGCCGCACGGGGGAAGAAGCCCGGGGGGTGTCCCGGCTGCCACGATGAGACGCATGACCGATCAGCAGGATGCCGCCGCTCACCCGGCGGACGGACCCCGGACGCGGCCGCTGACGGGCGAGGAGTACCTCGAGAGCCTGCGCGACGACCGCGAGGTCTTCCTCTACGGCGACCGGGTCAAGGACGTCACCGCGCACCCGGCGTTCGCCAACCCGGCGCGGATGACGGCCCGCCTCTACGACGCCCTGCACGACCCCGCCCACCGGGACGTGCTGACCACGCACACGGACGGCGGAGCGGCGGCGGGCTACACGCACCGCTTCTTCACCACCCCGCGCTCCGCCGAGGACCTGGTCGCCGACCAGCGGGCCATCGCGGCCTGGTCGAGGATGAGCTACGGCTGGATGGGCCGCAGCCCGGACTACAAGGCGGCGTTCCTCGGCACCCTGGGCGCCAACGCCGACTTCTACGCGCCCTTCGACGACAACGCGCGCCGCTGGTACCGCGAGTCGCAGGAGAAGGTCCTGTACTGGAACCACGCGATCGTGCACCCGCCCGTGGACCGCAACCTGCCGCCCGACAAGGTCTCCGACGTGTTCGTGCACGTGGAGAAGGAGACCGACGCGGGCCTGGTGGTCAGCGGGGCCAAAGTGGTCGCCACCGGGTCGGCGCTGACCCACGCGAACTTCATCGCCCACCACGGACTGCCGGTGAAGGAGAAGAGGTTCGCCCTCATCGCCACCGTGCCCACCGGCGACAAGGGCGTGAAACTGATCTGCCGGCCCTCCTACACCGCGACGTCCGCGGTGATGGGCAGCCCCTTCGACTACCCGCTCTCCTCCCGGCTCGACGAGAACGACACCATCCTCGTCCTGGACAAGGTCCTCGTCCCCTGGGAGAACGTGTTCGTCTACGGCGACACGGCCAAGGTCCAGATGTTCTCCGGGCAGTCCGGCTTCATGGAGCGCTTCACCTTCCACGGCTGCGTCCGCCTCGCGGTGAAGCTGGAGTTCATCGCCGGGCTCCTCGCCAAGGCCCTGGAGATCACCGGCACCCAGGACTTCCGCGGCGTCCAGACCCGGCTGGGCGAGGTGCTCGCCTGGCGCAACCTGTTCTGGGGGCTGTCCGACGCGGCCGCCCGCAACCCGGTGAAGTGGCGGAACGGCGCGGTGCTGCCCAACCCGCAGTACGGCATGGCGTACCGGTGGTTCATGCAGATCGGCTACCCGCGCGTCAAGGAGATCGTCCAGCAGGACGTGGCCAGCGGGCTGATCTACCTCAACTCCAGCGCCGAGGACTTCAAGAACCCGGAGATCCGCCCCTACCTCGACACCTATCTGCGCGGCTCCGGGGGCATCGGGGCCGAGGAGCGGGTCAAGGTGCTGAAGCTGCTGTGGGACGCGGTGGGCACCGAGTTCGGCGGCCGGCACGAGCTGTACGAGCGCAACTACGCCGGCAATCACGAGGCGACCCGGGCCGAGCTGCTGTTCGCCCAGACCGCCTCCGGGCAGCTCGACGACTACAAGGCGTTCGCCGACCAGTGCCTGTCCGAGTACGACCTGGACGGCTGGACCGCCCCCGACCTCGTCTCCTTCGACCACCTGCGCGGGTCTCTTCCCGGTCTGCTCGGCGGCTGATCCCCCGCGGCGCCGAGCGGGCGGCCGGGACCCCGGAAAGGGGTCCCGGCCGCTCCTTTTGCCGTTCCTTCTGCCTTCAGTGGCCGAGCAGGTCGGACAGGAACGGGGCCAGTACGCCCCGGGAGATCTTGCAGTCCAGCAGCAGCGTGCCCTCCGCGCCCCGGGCGGTCCATTCCGGTACGGCGGCCAGGTCGCCGGTGTCGCGGACGGTGACGGCCTGTGCCCCGAACGCCCGTGCCACCGCGGCGAAGTCGGTGTCGCCGAAGCGCAGCGTGGCCGCGTCCGCGCCCCGGGGCACGTACATGTGCTCCTCGAAGCCGTAGGACGCGTCGTCGTAGACCACCACCAGGGCCGACCGGCCCGAGCGCACCAGGGTCTCCAGTTCGGGCAGGCCCATCAGCGCCCCGCCGTCGCCGACGGCGGCCACCGTGGTGCGGTCGGGCCGGCCCACGGCCGCGCCGACCGCGCCCGCCAGGCCCAGCCCGATGCTCTGGAAGGCGGCGCCGGTGAACACCAGCCCCGCCGGGTCCGGCACCGGCCAGTACATGGCCGGCCAGCCGATGAAGTGGCCGCCGTCCAGGACAACCGTGCGTTCGGCGGGCAGCAGCGGGGCCAGCTCCCGGGTCAGGGTGCGCGGGTCGATCCGGCCGCCGCCGGAGGCGTCGGGGTGGGACAGGGCGGCCCAGCCGTCGGCGGCGCGCCGGAGCGCACCGGAGGCGGCGGCCCGCTCGCGCCACGGGGAACGGGTGATGCCGTGCGCGTCGGCCGCGTCCAGCAGCCGGGTGGCCACGGCCGCCGTGTCACCGCGTACGGCGAGGTCCGCGCGGGGCGCGCGGGCGCCTTCCAGGGTGATCTGGACGACGCGGGCGGCCGGGTCGAGGATCCGTCCGCCGTGCAGTGTGAAGTCGCCCAGGCTGGTGCCGAACGCCAGCACCAGGTCCGCCTCGCCCATCAGGGCGGCCGCCGGCGGGGAGGCGAACCCCCCGCACAGGCCGAGCGCGGCGGGGTGCGCGGCGAACATGCCGTTCGCCATGACCGTGGTGGCCAGCAGCGCGCCGAGCCGGTCACCGAGGTCGGTGAGGATTTTCGCCGCCCCCGAACGCCAGGCGCCCAGCCCGGCCAGGAGCAGCGGGCGGCGGGCGGCGGACAGGAGGGTGAGGATCTCGTCGGTCCTGTCGGCCTCGGCGGACTCTTCGGAGTGGGCCTGCGGCGGCGCCACGGGTACGGCGGACAGCTCGCGGTCGGTCAGGTCGCCGGGCAGGAACAGGGCCACGGGGCACTGGTCGGCGGTCGCGGTGCGCACGGCCCGTACGGTGTCCGCCACCGCCGTGTCCGGGTCCGTCGGACGGACGACGGGCACGCCCAGGGAGGCGGCCAGGGCGCTCTGGTCGATGTCGTGGGCGCGCGGGCCCGCCACCGGGGCGTCGCCGCACAGCAGGACGACGGCGCTGCGGTTCTTGGCGGCCTCGGCCAGCGCGGTCGCCGTGTTGGCCAGCCCCGGCCCGTGCGTGGTCGTGCACACGGCGACCCGCCCGGTGGCCCGGAAGTAGGCGTCGGCCATGGCCATCGCGCCGCCCTCGTGCCGGGCCGCCGTGTAGTGCACACCGGCCCGCGTCAGCGCGGCGGTGGCCAGGATGTTGCCGCCGCCGACCAGGCCGAAGGCGTGGTCGATGCCGCAGCCGGCCAGGGTCCGGGCGACCGCGGTCGCGAATGTCGTCATGGCTGGGCCTCTTCCGGGTCAGGCCAGTTCGAAGATGACCTCTCCGACGGTCATCTCGATGCGGTTGGTGCGCACCAGCTCCCAGCCGCCCTCGGCGAAGACGGACTCCCAGTCGGCGACGGTGGGCAGGAACGTGCCCATCAGGTCGTGGCCGAGCTCGAAACCGAGGGTGAAGACGGGCAGTTCGGTGTCGGGCAGGTCGGTGCGGGTGGCGTCGCCGATCAGCAGCCGGCGGGCGGACGGGAAGGCCTCGCGCAGCCGTCGCAGGGTGGCGATCGCGTTCTCGCGCCGGCCGTCCCGCCAGAAGTCGTGGCCCATCATGAAGCACGTCAGCAGTTCCACGTCGGCGTACTCGGGCCGCGGTTCGAGGCTCAGGACGTCGCCGTGCAGGAACGCGGTGCGGTCGGCCAGGCCCGCCGCGTCCGCCTCCGCGCGCGCCACCTCCAGCGCGGGCCGGGCGATGTCGATGCCCGTGCCGGTGGTGCCGGGGTGGCGGTCGAGGATCTGCATCAGCCGGGCCCCGCTGCCGCAGCCGAGGTCGGCGACCCGGGTGAAGGGGAACTCCACCCGTCCCATCGCCGCCCAGAACGCGGGGGCGTAGGTGACCTGGTCGATCTCGCGGCAGGCGAAGGCGATGGCGGCGGAGTCGCGCCGGTAGAAGGAGCCGGTGCGGTTCTCGTTGCGCAGCACGGCCGGGATCTGCTGGAAGAGTTCCGCGCTGCCCCGGGCCAGCCAGTGGAAGAAGGACTTGTTGCGGTACATCTCGTCGAAGCCGTCCAGCGCGGTGACGACCGTGCCCTCGCGTCGCACCAGGCCCACCGCGGACAGGGCGCGGAACAGGCCCGTGGTCGACGCGGGGTCCAGGCCGCCGCGGTCCGCGAAGTCGGCGGTGTCCAGGGTGCGGGCGCGGTGCAGTTCGTCGAGCGCGCCGATCTCCCAGGCCGCGGCGATGGCCCAGGCGGCCACGGCCGAGTTGAAGAGCGAGGCAATGCCGCGCGTGTTGCTCTGTGCGATGTCCACCGTCACTGCTCAGCACCTCATCCGGGAGAAGGTCCGGGCGGCTTGCCCGCGGCGACCATGCTCTGGGGTGGGGGTGGGTGGGGGCATCTCTGAGGCTGCTCAGCCGTTGGCACGGGGCCTTGTCCGTGGGGTGCCCCGTGTTGGTGTGGGGCGGGGGCGGTCGCGCTGACCGGTGCTTTGTGGGTGCCCCGCGTCGGTGTGGGCCGGGGGTGGGTTGCGCTGCCCGGCGCTGGCGGGGCGCCTCCCCCACTCTCGGCTGCGCTCGAGCGGGAGGTACCCCCACCGCCCACCCGTGCCGCCCTGGGGGTACCTCCCAGGCCCTTGAGGCACTGGGGGAGGCACGACTGCCCGCGGCTGACGCGGCATGCGACTGCCCGCGGAGGACGCCCTCAGACGGCCTGGGCGGGGGTCTGTTCGCGCTCGGTGGAGCGGCGGTCCTCGCGTACCCGTAGCAGGGAGCGGTACAGGAGGATCGCGGCCAGGCCGGCCGTGCCGTAGAGGAGGCTCATGGCCAGGGACGGGACGAAGGCGCCCAGGGTGACGCACAGGGAGGCCACGAGCAGGCCCACCCGGGCGTTGAGGGCGTAGGCGGCCATGTACTTGGTGCGGGCCTCGGGGTCGACGAGGTCGGCCAGCAGCGCCTGGCGCACCGGGACCGCGGCGATCTCGCCCACGGTGAGCAGCACGGCCGCGGCGATGAGCACCCAGCCGGTGTTGCTGACCGCCCAGACCATGTAGCCGACGGCGAAGACGGTGATGCCGGCGTACAGCCGCGCCCGGTCGCTCAGCCGGGTCAGCAGGCTCTTGGCGAACAGCACCAGCACCACCACCAGGGCGGCGTTGACCGCCCGCAGGATGCCGAGCATCGCCGTGCCGTCCACGGCGGGCGCCCAGGAGCCGATCCGGGCGAGGACCTGGGTGGGGAACTCGTCGGAGAGCCGGACGGCGATGTAGTAGCCGATCTGCATCTCGACGGACGAGATCAGCGCGGCCGCGACCAGTACCCGCAGGAAGACCGTGTCGCGGGCGACGGCCAGGTAGCCGCGCAGCATGGCACCGACACCGCGGGCGACGTCCTTGCCGGTGCGCGGCGCGGTCTCGCTGAGCCAGCGTCCGATCACGGCCGTGGTCAGCGCGCTCAGCACGGCCGCGCCCGTCAGCAGCCGGGCGAAGTGGCCCTCGTAGAGGAAACCGCCGATGAGCGCGCCGACGGTGAAGGCGAGGTTCACCGACCAGTAGTTGATCGTGTAGACGAGCGGCCGGCTCTCGGGCGTGGAGACGTCGACCATCATCGCCTCGGCGGCGGGGGTGGCGAGCTGCGCGCAGCAGGTGTTGAGCAGGAACAGCGCGAACGTCGCCCAGCCGGAGGACCACCAGGGCGAGTTGGCCAGCGCCAGCAGGGCGAAGGTCAGGGTCGCGCCGAGTTCGCCGGCCACCAGCACCGGGCGGCGCCCGTACACGTCGGCGAGGTGGCCGCCGAGGAAGTTCGCGGCGATGCCCGCACCGGCGACCGCCAGGGTCAGCGCACCGGCCGCGGCGGCCCCGTACAGCTCCGAGAGGCGGATCACCAGCAGCGGCATCAGCATGACGGCCAGCAGACGCTGGACGAATCCGACGCCGATGCGCAGCCGGATGTTGGGGTGCAGCTCGCCGAGTCTCATGGGGACCCTTTCACGCGGGTGAATCCGCCTGCTGAGGGGGAATTCGGCAGCGGCGCAAGGTGATTCGGGATTTCCCGAGCCCACCACGCGGGCCGGCGCGGCGGCAAGGGGGAGAACCGGGGTGCCGACGACTTGAACAGGTCGGGCCCGCCGGCCCGTCCGGGCGGCCCGGCGGGCGAGTTGGCCAAGTCGTCGCACTCACACGGGAATCCATGGCCGGAAGCGAGCGCTCCGTGGTTTGCTCGGTGCCGTCCAGTCCGGCCGACCCTGCTCCGTGCTGCCGGCAACCGCTCCCGTGGCCGGTCCGCGCCCCCTTTTTCTCCAGGCGGCGGACCGTGAGACCCATCCCGGGAGACGCGGACTTCTGAACGAGTTCGGAAGGAAAACTGGTGTCCTCTTTTGACATACGCAGAATCGGCGGCCGTATCGGCGCGGAGGTGACGGGCGTCGACCTCTCCACGGAATTGCCGGATTCGGTCTTCGGCCAGATCCACGAGGCGTTCCTGGAGCACAAGGTGCTCTTCTTCCGCGACCAGGAGATCACCGACGCGCAGCAGCTGGCCTTCGCCGGCCGGTTCGGGCCGCTGACGCGGAAGCATCCCATGATGCGGACCGTCGACGCCGCCGCGCAGGTGATCCCGGTCGACGGCGAGGACCAGCGCGCCGACCACTGGCACACCGACATCAGCTTCACCACCGCCCCCTCCCTGGGCACCACGCTGCGCAGCGTGGTCCTCCCGCCGTACGGGGGTGACACCCTCGTGGCCAACGCGGTCGCGGGGTACAAGGACCTGCCCGCCGAGCTGCGGGAGATCGCCGACCGGCTGTGGGCCGTGCACACCAACCACGCCGAGCAGCCGCGCCTGGGCACCGAGCGCGGCGAGGAGGTCCGCAAGGCCTTCCTGGCCCGCCGGTTCGAGACCGCCCACCCCGTGGTCCGGGTCCACCCCGAGTCCGGCGAGCCGGTCCTCTTCCTCGGCGGTTTCGCCCAGTGGCTGGTCGGCCTGACGCCGCGCGAGTCGCGCCCCCTCCTCGACGTGCTGCAGTCCTACGTACGGCGCCCGGAGAACACCGCGCGCTGGACCTGGCGCCCCGGTGACGTCCTCATCTTCGACAACCGCGCCACCCAGCACTACGCCGTCAACGACTACGACCGCCACCGGCGCGTGCTGCACCGGGTCTCCATCAACGGCGACGTGCCGGTGGGCCTGGACGGGAAGCGCAGCTACGCCATCATCGAGGAGGGCGCATGAGCGGCTCCCGCGCCCAGGGGCCGGGGTCCTTCGCCCAGCGCCTGCGCGACCGCGAACGGCTCGTCGGCTACTGGATCGCCCTGAACGACCCGGCCGCCACCGAGCGCATCGCCGGCCTGGGCTACGACTACCTCGGCGTCGACGGCCAGCACGGTGTCATGCACCAGCCGGGCTGGCAGGCCGCGATGCTCGCCGTCGACGCCCGGGGCCGCTCCGCCGGGATCATCCGGGTCCCCTCGCCGGACCCGGTGGCCATCGGTGTCGCCCTCGACACCGGTGCCCGCGGCGTGGTCGTGCCCATGGTGGAGACGCCCGAGCAGGCCCTCACCGTCGTACGCGCCTGCCGCCACCACCCGGCGGGGACCCGCAGTCTGGCCGGGCCGGTGCGCGCGGGGCTGCGCCTGGGCGACGTGCCCGCCGAGATCGACGACCAGGTCGCCTGCATCGTCATGATCGAGACCGCGGCCGCGCTGGAGAACCTGGACGCCATCTGCGCCACCGAGGGACTCGACGCCGTCTACGTCGGCCCCGCGGACCTCTCCGCGGCCCTGGGCGCCCGCTGGTTCGGCGATCCCGCGACCGCCGACGCGCTCGAGGCCGCGCTGGTCCGCGTCACCGACGCCGCCGACCGGGCCGGCATCGCCTGCGGCATCCACGTCCTGGACGGCGAGAGCGCCGCCAAACGGCTCGCCGAGGGGTTCACCTTCGCCACCGTCTCCAGCGACATCACCCACCTGCAGCAGGCCGCGGCCCGTCACCTGACGGCCGCCGGAGGGCACCTCGCCGCCTGAACCGGCCGCCGCACCACACGACTTGGGGGAACAGTGACGACAGACACAGACCTGCGGCCCGCACGGGCCACACGGGCCGCCTCCATCGCCCGGTCGCTGGAGGACCTGGTCGGCGGCACCCCGCTGCTGCGGGTCGACCTGCCGGGCCTCACCGACGGCGTGACCCTGCTCGCCAAACTGGAGATGCTCAACCCGCTCTCCAGCGTCAAGGACCGGGCCGCGCTCGCCATGATGCGCGCCGCCGAGGAGTCCGGGCGGCTGCCCGCCACCGGCGGCACCGTCATCGAGTGCTCCTCGGGCAGCACCGGCATCTCGCTGGCCGCCCTGTGCGCCCGGCGCGGCCACCGCTGCGTCGTCGTCATGCCCGACAACGCCACCGAGGAGCGCCGCCTGATCCTGCGCGAACTGGGCGCCGAGGTGGTCCTCGTCCCGCACGGGGACGGCCTCATGGCCGCCTGGGCGCACGCCGAGGAGCTCCAGCGCTCCCTGCCCGGCTCGTGGGTGCCGCACCAGGACACCAACCCGGCCAACGTCCGCGCCCACTACGACACCACAGGACCGGAGATCTGGGAGGCCACCGGCGGTCGCGTCGACGTCCTGGTGTGCGGGGTGGGCACCGGCGGCACCCTCACCGGAACCGCCCGCTACCTCAAGGAACGCACCGACGTGCACGTCGTCGCCGTGGAGCCGGCCCGCTCCGCGGTGCTGTCGGGCGGCGAGCCGGGCCCGCACGGCATCCCCGGCATCGGCGCCGGCTACGTCTCCGAGATCACCGACCTCACCCTCGTCGACGAGGTCCTCGCCGTGCCCGACGAGGCGGCGGCCGCCACCGTACGCGACGTGGTGCGCGCCACCGGACTGCCCGTCGGGGTGTCCTCCGGGGCCGCCGCGTGGGCCTCCCGGACCGTGGCCGCGCACCCCCGCTGGGCGGGCGCCACGGTCGTCACCGTCTTCCCCGACAGCGGGGAGCGCTATCTGTCGACGACGCCCCGCTGACCCGTCGTCTCCGCACGGAAAGACAGGCAGACATGTGCCGGATCCACGGCTACTTCAACGCGGTGGCCACACCGCACGAGATGTGCACCGTCGCCGCCCTCCAGCGGCACGGCGGCCCGGACGCGACCGGCATGACCCGGGCCCCCGGCTGGGGCCTGGGCTACGACCGGCTCGCCGTCGTCGACCCGCACGGCGGACAGCAGCCGTACGGGCTCGGCGGCCCCGTCCAGGCCGTGTTCAACGGGGAGATCTACAACCACGACGAGCTGCGCCGCCGGCTGCGCGCCCGCGGCCACACCTTCACCGACCGCTGCGACGGCAACGTCATTCCCGCCCTGTACCTGGAGTACGGCGAGGACTTCACCGACCACCTCGACGGCATGTACGCCATCGCGCTGGTCGACCGGCGCGGCGAGGTGCCCCGGCTGCTGCTGGCCACCGACGAGATCGGCATGAAGCCGCTCCACCTCCGGTGGGACGAGGCCGCCCGCTCCCTGCACTTCGCCTCCGAGATCCCCGCCCTGCTGGGCTTCGGCCCGGTCGGCACCCGGATGCGGGACACCGCGCTGGACGCCTACCTGGCCACCCGTACGCCCTTCGGCGAGCAGACCATGTTCGAGGACATCGAGGTGCTGGCCCCGGGCACCACGCTCGTGTGCGACCTGGGCGGCACGCCCCGCCGCAGGCGGCGCGTGGCGACCGCCGCCGAACTGCCCGAGCCCGGCCGGGCCCCCGAGCGGGTGCGCGAACGGCTGCGGGAGGAGGTCGGCCGGCTGCTCGTCGCCGACGTGCCCGTCGCCCTGATCACCTCCGGGGGCCTGGACTCCAGCCTGGTCACCGCCCTGGCCGCCGAGCACGGCCCCGTGCACTCCTTCAACATCGCCTACCGGGGCGACTGGCCGTTCGACGAGCGGCACTTCGCCCGCGCCGTCGCCGAGCACGCAGGCACGGAGCACCACCAGGTCGAGATCGACCCGGCCGGCTTCCCCGCCCTGCTGGAGGAGACCGTCCGCCACCTCGGCCAGCCCAACGCCGACCCGATCACCCTGAGCACGTACGCCCTGTTCCGGGCCGTACGGCAGGCCGGGTTCACCGTCGCGCTGACCGGGGACGCGGCCGACGAGGTGTTCGGCGGCTACGCGCGGATGCGCGCCGCCGCCGAGACGGCCGCGGCCGGCGGCGACTGGGGCACCGCCTACCTCGACGCGCTCTCCGCCGCCCCGGCCGCGACGCGCGCCGGGCTCTACACCGACGCCTACCGCGACCACCTGCGGGACGTCCCCCCGCTGCCCGAGGCGGCCCGCCAGGACCTGCTGCACGGGCCCGGCAGCGTCCTGGAGCGCATCACCCGCTTCGAACTCGGCCACCGCCTGCCCGCCTACCACCTGCGCCGCGTCGACCACCTGAGCATGGCCGGCTCCATCGAGGTGCGGCTGCCGTTCTGCCAGCGGTCCGTGGTGGCCCTGGGCCGGGCGCTGCCCGACGCGCTGCGCATCGGCGGCGGACAGGTCAAACGCACCCTGTACGCGGCCGCCCGGGGGCTGCTGCCCGACACCGTGCTCGACCGGCCCAAGCAGCCCTTCACCCTGCCGGTGACCGCGATGCTCACCCCCGGAACCGCCCTGTGGGAGCACGCGCGGGACCTGCTCACGCCCACCCGGCTGGCCGCCGACGGACGGCTCGACGGCGCCGCCGTCGACGCCCTGTTCGACGTACAGGCCCACCGTCCGGACGACACCACCTCGTCGACGCTGTGGGCGCTGCTCGTCCACGAGGTGTGGCGGGAGCGGTTCCACGGCGCCGCCGGCGACCTCGCACCACCCGCCATGGCGGTGGCGGCATGATCGGCCACCTCGCCCACGCCGCCGGCGCCCCCTGCCCGACGTTCGTACTGGACGCCGCCCGGCTGCCGCGCGAGGAGACGGCGCTGCTGGGCCATCTGACCGAGGCCCGCCGCTACCTGACCTCCGCGGGCGGCGCCCACGTACTGAAGATCGCCCTGGTGGAACCGTCCGCGCACCCGATGTTCGACCTGGACTACCGGTTCGTGCAGGCCCTGCCCGGCGCGCCCGACCGGTTCGACCTGCGCGGCTCCTGCGGCCACTCGGCGCTCGCGTCGGTGGTCGCCGCCGCCCGCTCCGGCATGCTGCCGCGGCTCGTGCCCGGCGCCCGGGTGCGGGTGCGGGTGCGCAACAACGGCGACAGCGTGGTGTGCGAGGTCGACCGGGCCGAACGCGACGAGGCCGGCTTCACCGTCACCTTCGTCCAGCCGCGCCCGGTGCCCTTCGCCGAACTGCTGCCCACCGGGGGGACCCGGACGGTGCTGGAGGCCGACGGGCGGCGCGTGGAGGTGTCGATGGTGGCGAGCGCCAACACCTACGTCTTCGTCGACGCGCGCTCGCTCCAGGTGCCCGACGAGGCCGCCCTGTTCGCCGCCGGCGGCGACCTGCTCCGGCGCCTGGAGTCGCTGCGCGCCGCCGCGGCCGAACTGCTCGGCTGGCCGCCCGGCGGCGCCTTCCCCAAGATCGCGGCCGTACTGCCCGGCGCCGGCGGCGGCATCGCGGCCCGCGCCCTGACCGTGCCCGGCTGGCACCCCGCCCTCGCCCTCACCGGGGCCGTGTGCCTGGGCACGGCCGCGCGGATCCCCGGCACCGTGCCCTGGCGGATCACCCGTGAGGCGGACGCCGGCGACGGACCCCTGGACATCACCACCCCCGGCGGCCGGACGGCCGTCACCGCGGTCGTCTCCCTGCCCGGCGCCTCGGCCGTCTCCCCGCCCGGCGCCGCCGACGGCGACGGAGCCCTGCTGTGGTCCTCCGTCGCCGGCAAACACGTCACCTTCCAGGGCTCCTTCGCCCTGGCACCCCTGAGTCACCTTCAATTCGAGGAGGTCGCCCAATGCCTGGCGTTGTCGGGAGCCGGCTGAGCCCACGGCTCACGCCCGCGTTGCGCGCACTGCTGCGCGAGGGCGCCGAACGGGCCGAAGCGGCCGGCGAGGTGGACCGCGAGGCGCTGACGGCGCTGCGCACCAGCGGCCTGCTCGCCACCGCCGTCCCCACCGAACACGGCGGTGCGGGCCGGGACGCCGCCGCGGTGAACGCGCTGGTCGAACAGATCGCCGCCGTCAGCCCCTCCCTGGCGATCATCGCGTTCCAGCACTTCGCCGTCAGCGCCCGCATCGCCGACTGGGGCACCGCGCGGCAACAGGCCCGCTGGCTGCCGCGACTGGCCGACGGGACCTGGCTGGCCGCCTCCGCGTGGAGCGAGAGCGGCGCGGGCGCCGCCAAGCAGAACCTGTCCACCACCGCCGAACGCCGTACGGACGGCACCTGGGTGCTGAACGGCTCCAAGGCCTTCACCACCGGCGCGGGCGTCGCCGACCTCTACCTGGTCCTGGTCCGCACCGCCCGGCCCGACGCCGCACCGGCGGCCGGCTACGGAGCGCCGGGGCAGACCTTCTTCCTCGTCGGCGCCGACAACCCCGGACTGGTCCCCGAACTCGGCCTGGACCTGGCCGGCATGCGGGGCTCCGCCACCGGGCTGGTCTCCCTCGACGGGGCCGTCGTCGCGGACGACGACCGGCTCGGCCCGGAGGGGCAGGCCGCCACCGTCATCGCCTCGGTCCGCGAGAGCGGGGCCAGTCTCGGCGCGGTCTCCGTCGGCACCGCGCAGGCCGCCCTCGACCTGGCCGTCGCGCACGCCCACGACCGCGGACTCATGGACCTGCCCGCCGTACGGCACCGGCTGGTGGGCCTGGCCACCCGGCTCGAGGCGGCCCGCGCGGTGGTGGAGCGGGCGGGGGCGCGCACCTCCGCCGACCCGGGCCTGACCACCCTGCACAGCAAGCTGCACGCGACCGAGGCCGCCGAGGAGATCTGTCTCGACGTCGCCCGCATGCTCGGCTCGGCCGGATACCGGGACGGCGCGCGGATCGGCCGGCTGCTCGCGGACGCGCGCGGCGTCTCCCTCATGGGCCCGACCAACGACCTGTGCCGGGAACTGGTGGCGGTGTCGTGGACCGGCTGACCCCCACCCCCGAACTCGTCGTCAGCGGACGCCGGCTGGTCACCCCGCAGGGCGTGCGCCCCGGCCACGTCTGCGTCACCGGCGGACGCGTCACCGCCGTCACGGACACCGACCCCGGGCCCGCCGCCGCCCGCCTCGACGCGGGCGAGCACTACGTGCTGCCCGGACTCATCGACTCCCACGTCCACTTCCGCACCCCGGGCCTGACCCACAAGGAGGACTGGGAACACGGCAGCAGGGCCGCCGTACGCGGCGGTGTCACGACCGTGATGGACATGCCGAACACGGTGCCGCCCACGCTCACCCCCGAGACGGCGTCCGCCAAGGCGGCCCTCATCGACGGGCACTCCCTGGTCGACTACCGGTTCCACCTGGGACTCGACCCCGACCGCCCCGAACTGCTGGCCGACCTGGACGCACGCGTCGCCACCAGCGTGAAGATATTCATGGCCGGGCACCACACGGCACCCACCGTGGTGCGCGACCCGGACCAGTTGGAGAAGGCGTTCGCCGCCGCCGCCCAGGGCGGCGTCCAACTGGTCCTGCACGCCGAGGACGACGGACTGTTCGCCCTGCTGGACTCCTGGTGGGGCGAGCCCGGCAGCTACCTGGAGTACGAGGCGCGCCGCCCGCGCACCGGCGGCATCGTCGCCGTCGCCAAGGTCCTGGAGCTGGTGCGCCGCCACGGCACCCGCGCCCACATCCTGCACCTGTCCAGCGCCGAGGAGGCCGACCTGGTGTGCGCGGCGCGGGCGGCGGGGCTCCCCGTCACCTTCGAGGTCACCGGCCACCACCTGTCGTTCACCGACAAGGACACCCGCCGCCTGGGCGCCCGCACCCGCCTCTCCCCGTCCATCCGCGGCACCGGCGACCAGGACCGGCTGTGGCGGGCCCTGCGCGACGGCCAGCTGGCGACCCTGGGCAGCGACCACGCCCCGCACACCGTCGAGGAGAAGACCCGCGGCGTCGCCCAGTCGCCGCCCGGACTGCCCGGCGTCCAGGAACTGGCGGTCGCCGTCTGGACGGGCATGCGCAGACGCTGGCCCGAGGAACACCCCGACACGGCCGCCGTACGGCTGGCCCGTCACCTGTCCGCCCGGCCGGCCGAGCTGTTCCGGCTGCCCGGCAAGGGCCGGCTGGAGGCGGGCGCCGACGCCGACCTGGTGTTCCTCGCCCCCGACGTGCCCTGGATGCTGTCCGCGGGCGACGTGGAGAGCAAGTGCGGCTGGTCGGCGTACGAGGGATGGACCTTCACCGGCCGCATCGAACGGACCCTGCGCGCGGGCCGCACCGTGTGGGACGCGTCCACGGGCTCCTACGGCGCACCCGACGGCCGTCTGCTGGGCGCGGCGCCCGCCGCCCCCACCCCCTCGGCCGGCACGGCCGGAACGGAGGCTCCGACGCCATGACGCAACGCCAGACCGTATTCATCGCCGGCGGCGGCGTCGGAGGCCTCGCCGCCGCCGCGGGACTCGCCGCGCGCGGCTTCGACGTCACGGTGATCGAACGGGCCGCCACCCTCCGGGAGGGCGGCTCGGGACTCATGATCCAGCCCAACGGCCTGCGCGCCGCCGACGCGCTCGGCGCGGGCGTCGGCGCCCGCGTCCGGGCCACCGGGCACGCCACCGCCCCCGACGAGGTGCGCGTCCTGATGGACGCCCGGGGGACGGTGCTCGCCGAGGAGCCCGTCGGCGCCGCCGGCGGGCCGGCGGGCGGCCCGCCGATGCCCGTCCTGCGGTCGGCGCTGCACCGGGCCCTGCTCGACGAGGCCGTCACCGCGGGCGCCGCCCTGCGGATGGCCACCACCGTCGAGGACTACACCGGCCACGACGACCACGTCACCGTCCGGTTCTCCGACGGCACCGCCGCCACCTGCCAGGTACTGATCGGCGCCGACGGCATCCACTCCGCGGTGCGGCGCCGCATGCTCGGCGACGGACCCCCCGTCTACCGCGGCTACACCTCGGTGCGCGGACGCACCCGCGGCTCCGTACTGGGACAGCGCGGCCACGTCGTCAACGGCCGCGGCATCCAGCTCTTCGTCGCCCCCGTCGGCGACGACACCCTCTACTGGACCGCCAAGATCACCGCCGCGGAGGGGGAGTGGCCGGCCAAGGGCCCCGAGGAGGCCCGGCGCGCCCTGCTCGCCGCGCTGGAGGGCTGGTACCCGCCCGTGGTCGACCTGGTGCGCGCCGCCGACCCCGGAGACGTCGTCGTCACCGACATCCACGACCGCGACCCCGCCGCACGCTGGACCGACCACCGGGTCGCGCTGCTCGGCGACGCCGCCCACCCCATGGTCCCGGCCCTCGGACAGGGCGCCAACATGGCGCTCGAGGACGCCGCCGTGCTCGCCGACCGCCTCGGCGCCTGCGCCCACGTCCCCACCGCGCTCGCCGCCTACGCCCGCGAGCGCATGGACCGCACCGCCGCCGTCGTCCTGTCCTCACGCCGCCAGGGCGCCCTCGACCAGGGCGCCGACCGGGACGGCGAACAGCGGCGCAACGCCCGTATGCGGGCGGCCGGCCGCAAGGACCAGGACGCGCTCGACATCGCCGCCTGGCGGCCCGCACCCCTGGCCGCCGACCCGGCACACGCCTCCGCCCCACGGAAGGGTGACGACATCGTGCACACCCCCCACATCGTCCTGCTCAGCGGCTCCCTGCGGGCCGGCTCGACCTCGGACCGGGTGGCGCAGTGGTGCGCCCAGCGCGTCACGGCCCAGGGCGCCACCGCCCGGGTCTTCACCGGCGCGGAACTGGACTTCCCCGCCTACCGGCCCGGACTGGCGGCCTGCCACGCGGGCGTCGCCGGGTTCCTCGACGAACTGCGCCGCGCCGACGGCGTGGTGCTCGTCTCCCCGACCTACCACGCCAGCGTCTCCGGCCTGCTGAAGAACGCCCTCGACGCGGTCAACGACATCGACGGCCCACAGCCCCTCCTCGACGGGCGGGCCATCGGCACGGTCGCCGTCGGCGCGGGCCCCCAGGGCGCCGCCACCACCCTCACCACCCTGCGCACCATCGCCCACGCGCTGCGCGGCTGGCCCGCTCCGCTGGGCGTGGCCGTCACCAAGGCACCCGCACCGGCGGCGGTGGAGCGGCAACAGGCACCGGACGAGGCACGCCTGGACGAGATGGTCCACCAGGTGCTGTGGCTGGCCGGCGTCCGCGCGGCGACGGCCGACGGCACGAGGAGCGTCTCCGCCGCGGCCTGACCCCGGCCCGCCCGCGCTCGCCGGGGTCCGGTGGCGGCCGGCGGCACCGGCACGGCCCCGGCCGTCACCGTCACCGTCCCGCCCTCCCA
The DNA here is from genome assembly GCF_043084105.1 of Streptomyces sp. NPDC014676. NCBI lineage: Bacteria > Bacillati > Actinomycetota > Actinomycetes > Kitasatosporales > Streptomycetaceae > Streptomyces > Streptomyces sp. NPDC014676. The sequence continues at coordinate 19,391 of NZ_JBIBZI010000014.1, forward strand.
CTCACCGGGGCCCAACGGCCTGCCTCCGCTCCTCGGAGCCCCCCAACCCGCCCCCTCCCGGCCCACCCGTCCGTCCCACCGAAAGGCACGCCCATGCCCGCCACCTCCTACCACCCGGCCCCCAGCACCCCCGGCCCGGTCTGGCGCGACGCCAACGTCCGCAGCGGCCCCTCGCTGGACAGCCCGGTCGTCGACCTGCTGCTGCCCGACGGCGTCACCGCCCACACCGCCGAGGGCTGGGCCCTCGGCGACGAGGTCGTCGAGGGGGAGAACCCGGTCGGCGAGATCGTCAGCTCCGTCTGGTTCAGGTTCACCGACGGCCGCTGGTGCAGCGCGGTCAACTTCGACCCCGCCCACCTGAAGTCGGTGCTCGGCGACGCCGCCCCGCTGGTACGGCCGCACCCGTCCGTGGCCTGAGCACCCGCGGAATGCCCGGTACCGCCAACACCGCACTTCAGAAGATGGCACCGGTATTGAGCCACACCCATGCTGAACGGGCCACCGACAAAGGAGCGCTGACGTAGTGAATGCCGACGGGGCCACCGCAAGGGCCCAGCAACCAAAGAGAGTCGGGCGGCTCGACGGGGTCCGGGCACTGTGCGCCCTCGGCGTCGCCGCCGTCCACACCTCCTTCGCCGCGGGCGTCATGGGCGCCTACACCGCCAAACCGGGCAACGAGGTCCTGGCCACCCTGCTGGCCGGCCTGCGACCCCTGGCCCTCGGCCCCTTCTTCGTCCTGTCCGGGATGCTGCTCTACCGCCCCTTCGCCCGCTGGACCCTCACCGGCGGCAGCCGGCCCCGGCTCGGCCCCTTCCTGGCCAAGCGGCTGGCCCGGCTGTGGCCGGCGTACATCCTGCTCGCCCTGGTCTGCGTCTTCCTGCTCAACTACGACGCCGTGGACGGCCCCTGGTACGTACTGCGGCCGATCCTGATGCTCCAGGTCTACGACTACACGTGGATCGCCGGCATGGACCCGGCCTGGACCGTCCCGGCCGAGATGCAGTACTACCTCGCCCTGCCCCTCCTGGCCGTGCTCATGCACTGGATGGCGGGCCGCACCGCCGACCCGGTGAAGAAGGCCCGCCGCATGATGATCCCGCCGGCCGTCATCACCATGGCGTCCGCGGTGTGGACGTGGTGGATCCACCGCCCCGAGATGGGCGTCTACCCGGAGGAGTACTGGTGGCCGTTCGCCGTGGGCGGCGCCTTCGCCCTCGGCATGGCGATGGCCGTCGTCCACGTCCTGGCGGAGATGAAGCCGCACGACCGGCCCGCCCTGTACCGCATCGCCGCCCGCCGGCCGCTGCTGCTGTGCGGCGCCGCCGTCGCCCTCTACGCCGTCAACTGCACGCAGCCCTTCGGCCGCCCCGGCTACGGCGACTACGAGGGCGTCGGCCTGGCCGTCACCCAGTACTTCCTGCTGCTGGCCTTCTCCTTCCTGGTCGTGATGCCGCTGTCGGTCCCCGAGGCGAAGTCACGGGTCATCGACGCGGTCGTCGCCAACCCCGTCGCCCGCTACCTGGGCCGCATCTCGTACGGCATCTACCTGTGGCACTTCGCGGTCATGTACTTCTGGTTCGAGACGGGCAGCGTCTTCGGCACCGAGCCGGCCCTCATGCAGCAGCTGCGCGGCACCATCTCCTTCCCGGAACTGATGTCCGCGGTGCTCGTCGGCAGCATCCTCGCCGCGTCGCTGAGCCACTACCTGGTGGAACGCCCGGTCATCAACGCGGTCGGCCGCTGGGCCCGCCGCAAGGAGGCGGCCGCATCTGCCGCCGCGCCGGCGCCCGCGACGCCCGCCAAGGAGGAGCACGTCCTCACCCGCTGACGGTGACGACGGAACCCCACGCGGTGGGCGGCCTGTCCCGACGGCCGCCCACCGCGTGACCACGACATCCTCCGCCCTGAACACGAAGGCAGCAATCTCGAAGATGCGGCCGCGACCCGCCACCCGGGACGCTGAGTGCGGCACCACCGCATGTGCCCCCCCAAGCCGCTCAGTATCGGGAGAGCAATGAACACTGTCCAGTCCGCCGACGGTACCGCCATCGCCTACGACCGCACCGGCGAGGGCGAGCCCCTCGTCCTGGTCGGTGGTTCGTTCAGCGAGCGCGCGCACCCCACCATGACCGAGCTGGCCGCCGAACTGGCCCCCCACTTCACCGTCTACAACTACGACCGGCGCGGGCGCGGCGACAGCGCCGACGCAGCCGAGTACGCCGTCGAGCGGGAGATCGAGGACCTCGCCGCCGTGATCGCCGAGGCGGGCGGATCGGCGAAGGTGTTCGGCCTGTCCGCGGGCGGCGTCCTGGCGCTCAAGGCCGCCGCGGCCGGCGTGGACATCACCCGGGTCGCCGTCTACGACCCGCCGTTCGTGGTGGACGAGACCGGCCCGAAGCCGCCGGCCGGCTTCACCGAGAAGCTCACCGAACTCGCCGCGACCGACCGGGGCGAGGCCGTGGCGTTCTTCATGACCCAGGGCATGGGCGCCCCGGCCGAGGCCGTCGCGGGCATGCGGTTCGCCCCCTTCTGGGCGGGCCTGGAGGCACTGGCCCACACCCTCCCGTACGACACCACGATCACCGGCGACGACTTCGCCCTGCCCGCCGAGGAACTGGCCGCCGTCAAGGTGCCCGTCCTCGTCGCCCACGGCGGCGACGCCGACGCGTGGCTGCACGCGAGCGCCCGCGCCGTCGCCGACGTCGTACCCGACTCCCGGCACCGCTCCCTGGCGGGCCAGGGCATCGCCGTCGAGCCGCCGGTCCTCGCCCCCGTGCTGAAGGAGTTCTTCGAGAGCTGAGATCCACCGCCCCGGCGCCCGTGGAGCCTCGGCCCCACGGGCGCCGCCGCGTTGGGCCCGCCCGCCGTCCCGCCGTGACGGCACGGCCCCGCGCGCACCGCCGTACGTCCCCACCCCAGAAGGAGAACCCCCCATGTCCACATGGCTCGAGCGGAGCACCGCCGTGCCCGGTGGCCGGCGCGGCAAGTGGCTCGTCCTCGCCGTCTGGCTGCTCGCCGCGATGGCCCTCGGAGCACTGGCCGGCAAACTGGGCGAGGTGCAGGACACCAGCGCCAACGCCTTCCTGCCGCGCGGTGCCGAATCCGCGCAGGTCAACACCGAACTGGAGAAGTTCCGCAGCCACGACCTGATGCCGGCCGTCGCCGTCTACACCGGCGACACGCCCGTCACCGACGCGGTCCGCTCCAAGGTCGAGGCCGACCGCGCGGCGTTCGCGAAGATCGCCGAGCCGGGACAGCAGGTACCGCCCGCCGTGACCTCCGAGGACGGCCGGGCCCTGATGCTCGTCGTCCCGCTGTCCGGCGAGGAGCAGGCCGAACTCGCCGACAAGGTCGAGGAGCTGCGCACCGTCGCGGCCGCCAACGCCCCGCCCGGACTCGACACCGCGGTCGGCGGCCCGGGCGGCGCCACCGCCGACGCCTTCACCGTCTTCGACACCCTCGACGCCACCCTGATGGGGATCACCTGCCTCATCGTCATCGTCCTGCTGCTGTTCACCTACCGCAGCCCCGTGCTGTGGGTCTTCCCGGTCCTCGCCGTCGCCTTCGCCGCCGTACTGACCCAGGCCTTCACCTACCTGTTCGCCAAGCACGCCGGACTGCAGGTCGACCCGCAGAGCTCCGGCGTCCTGATGGTGCTGGTCTTCGGCGTCGGCACCGACTACGCGCTGCTGCTCATCGCCCGCTACCGCGAGGAGCTGCACCGCCACGAGGACCGGCACGCGGCCATGCGGGTCGCCCTGCGCCGCACCTTCCCCGCCGTGCTGGCCTCCGCGGCCACCGTCGCCGTCGGCCTGCTCTGCCTCGGTCTCGCCGACATCAACTCCTCCCGCTCGATGGGCCTGGTCGGCGCCATCGGCGTCCTCTTCGGCTTCCTCGCCATGGCGAGCGCGCTGCCCGCCCTGCTCGTCATCGCCGGACGCTGGGTCTTCTGGCCGCTCGTGCCGCGCCACGGAACCGCCCCGCGCACCGGTGACGGATGGCGCCGCGTCGGCGAGGCCGTGGCCCGCAGGCCGCGCCGCGCCTGGCTGGTCTCCCTGCTGGTCACCGGCGGCCTCGCACTGAGCGCGCTGGGCCTGAACATGGGCCTGCACCAGTCGGAGTGGTTCCAGAACGAGCCGGAGTCGGTCGTCGCCCAGGAGCGGCTCTCGGCCCACTTCCCCTCCGGCGTCGGCGACCCGGCCGTCGTCATCGCCGACAGCCCGAAGGCGGCGGACGTCGCGAAGACCGCCGAGGGCACCCCCGGCGTCGTCGACGTCACCACCGTCGCCACCACCGCCGACGGGAAGCTGACCCGGCTGGCCGTGGTCCTGGAGGGAACGCCCGACAGCGAGACCGCCAAGGACGCCGTGGAGGCGCTGCGCGCCGGCACCGACGCCCTCGTCGGCGGCACGGCGGCCCAGAGCCTCGACAAGGAGACCGCCACCGCGCGCGACCTGAGGACCGTCGTCCCGGCCGTCCTGCTCGTCGTCCTGCTCGTACTCGTCTGGCTGCTGCGCTCGCTGGTGGCCCCGCTGGTGCTGCTGGCCACCGTCGTCGTCTCGTACTTCTCCGCGCTCGGCGCCTCCGGCCTGCTCTTCGAGCACGTCTTCGGCTACTCCGGCACCGACTGGTCGGTGCCGCTGCTCGGCTTCGTCTTCCTGGTGGCGCTCGGCGTCGACTACAACATCTTCCTCATGCACCGGGTCAAGGAGGAGTCCCGGCTGCGCGGACACCGGGAAGCGGTGGTCACCGGCCTCAGCGGCACCGGTGGCGTGATCACCTCCGCGGGCCTCGTCCTCGCGGCGACCTTCGCGGTCTTCGCCGTGCTGCCGCTGGTCGCCATGGCCCAGATGGGTGTGATCGTCGGCGTCGGCGTACTGATCGACACCTTCCTGGTCCGCACGGTCCTGGTCCCGGCCCTCGCCCTCGACCTGGGCGCCCGCCGCTTCTGGTGGCCGGCCCGCCCGGCCACGTCCCAGGACCCCGCCACCCCGGACACCACCGAACCGACCACCTCCGACCGGGAGCCCGCCACCCTGTAGCCCGCCCTGCGTCCCCGCCCGCCCCGGAACCCTCCGGCGGCGGGCGGTGCCGTGCGCGGGGGCCGTCACCACGCGGGCTCCGGGATCCGCGCGCACGCGGGGCACCGGTCGCCCCGGGCGTCGACGGGACGGCCGCACATGCCGTCTCGCCCGTCGCACTCGTACCTGTGGCGAACCACCGGGTCGACGCCCTCCGCGTACGGCCTCGGCGTCGGGGTCGGCTCGTTCTCCCGTGTCCGGCGCGGTCCGGGGATCGGCGAGTCGCCGACGTCCCGCAGCCGCTTGGCGATGACGGCGCTCACGTCCTTGCGCAGCGGCTGCGGCAGGGGCCGCGTCAGCAGCTCCCACAGCACCTCGTCCTTCCAGCCGCGGGCGAACAGCTCGTCGACGACCAGCCCCTGATCCCGCAGCGGCCTGCCGGTGATCATCAACTCCGGATTCCGGCTGCCGAGCTCCTGCAGGAACCGCACGCCTTCGGTCAGGGGGATCTCTCGCCGGGGGGACTTCTTCCCGTCCGTCCTTCCCTCCGTCGCGGGGGCGTCCGTGGAACCTACGGAGGGACGGACGGATCCCTGGGGGTTCTCTGGGGGATCAATAACGGTTAGGGGCTCAACTTGAACCCAGGTCGGGCTCAACTTGAGCCCGAGGTCGGGCTCAACTTGAACCAGGGTCGGGCTCATCTTGAGCCCAGGGTCGGGCTCATCTTGAGCCATCAGCAGGTCAGAGGGGGTGTCCGGGTTATCCACAGGGTCGGGCTCAAGATGAGCCATCAGCAGGTCAGCGCCCTGTTCGGTGGCCTTCGAGACCTTCTTCCTCTTGGTCGGCAAGGGCGCGTCGGGATCGAAGGTGAGCTGCTCCAACACGTTGTCGTCGTAACCCGCGTCAGTACGCCTTATGGCGGCCAGGAGTTCGAGGTTCACGCGGGTCAGGTTGGAGATGGGTTCGCCGGTGCGGGGGTCGATGCGCCGCTGGGAGAGGATGAGCTTCTTGTCGAGAAGCCTCTTCTTCACGCGCTTCACCGTGGCCGGGGACGTCCCGCAGTCGTCGGCGAGACGCTGCTGACCCGGCCAGCAGTACCCGTGGGCGTCGGTGTAGTTGCAGTACGCGATCAGGAGCAGCTTCTCCGCCCCGTCGAGTCCTTCGGCGTCGAACGCCATCGCGATGTGCTTGACGGTCATGAACACTCTCTCTATTCGAACAGAGAGGCGGATACTGCGTATCGAGACGCTACAGATAGGTGCGGAGCCTGTGTCCGCGCCACATAACCTGTATGCTCGGTGCCCAGCAATAACCGCTCTCTGGTTATTGGTGCCGTAACCGCTCTCTGGTTATTGGTGCAGTAACCGCTCTCTGGTTATTGGTGCAGTAAACGCTCTCTGTTTATTGGTGCAGTAACCGCTCTCTGGTTATTGATTGGGTAGGGATCGAGGGGCATCGACCGGGCGAGGTCGGTGCCCCTACTGCTTTCTGATGAAGCTTCACTACTATAAATGGTGAATCGGCTACGTTTTTCATGTTCGATTCGACCGGGTGGTCGGGCATTTCATGGGCGGGCGGTACCGTCGGCCTTGAGGTCAGGAATCGAAAACGCCTAATTTAGGGCAGTCGGATACCGGGCAGAGAGCGCTTGGTTGCTTTCCGGAGGGTGATGGCTGGGGTGCGCGCATGCCTGACCGCCTGGCTGTCCCATCCGCTGCGGGCTGACCTTCGGTGGCCGAGGTCCAGCCGGGGTGCAAGGAGGGCTGAGCAGCGGTGAGTCCTGCGCTGACGCGGCTTCGGCCCGTGCTCTGAAGTGTGGTCAGGTGCCACGCGAGCGCCCGTGGTGAAGCATCCGGGTCGGCGAAATCGCCGGCCGGGAAGTCCCTACCGACCGGCGACGTACCTCACAGGCTGCCTTCAACCTGCCGAGTGCCACTATGTATGGCATGTGCGCCAGTTATAGTTGCGCCCGGCAGTAACACACTCCTCATCTGGTATTACTTACGGGGAGCGTGAGAGGGTCAGCGCCGACCTCCGATGAGTCCTTGAGGGCTCGTCTTCCACGCGGTACTTCTTCCCGTCGTTTAACGGGGTGCTCAGAAATGTGTTTGGGCGGCGTGTCAGTCGTCTGCGGGGTGCTGATCCGCCAGGAGCAGGGCGAGTGGTCCGGCGGGAAGGAGGAACCGTCCTTCGCGGACGGCCCGGAGCGCATCGTTCATCGGCCACCACATCAGCTTGAAGTCCTGCTCGGATTCGGTGAGTTCCTGTGGGCCGAGCGTCAGGTCGTGGGCCTCGAAGAGGTGGACGCGTGCGAGTGAGGACAGCGTGATCGCGTGGGAGCCGAGAAGGCGCCACTGCCGGGCGGTGACGCCGGCTTCTTCACGGAGTTCGCGGCGGGCGCATTCCAGAGAGGTTTCCCCTTCCTCGCGGCGACCGCCGGGAAGGAACAGGTACTCGCCTCCGTGGGCGGGAAAGGAAGCGCTCAGCAGGGCGACCAGGCCCTCTGCGTCGCGCGCTACAACCACGGAGGCGTCGCGCGTATGTCCATCGCTCATGCGGGGCGAGCGTAGCGGCTAGCCGTGCACCCAGGCGGCGAAAGGCACGTTCCATACGGTGGGGTGGGCGATGCCGCGGCCGTGGTGACCGTCCTCTCCGTAGGCATCGCCGTGGTCGGCGCACATGATGACCAGCCACTGGCCCCGGGTACTGAGCCCGTCGAGCAGTCGGCCCACGTGCCCATCCGCGTAGGCGAGCGCTGCGGCCTGCGAGGCGGTGCTGTCCTGGCTGCTCCCGAGGTAGTGGCCGTGAGGTACGTGTGTGGCGGAGACGTTGACGAACAGGAACAGCGGCCGTCGACCGTGGTAGCGGTCGGCGATGTCGAGAGCCTGGTCCACCTGGTGGCGAGTGGAGTCGGTCTCCGGTGAGCAGAACTCGGGACGCCAGCGCGCTTCATGGAACATCGCAGGCAGCACCGACCCGAGGGGAGTCTCCCGGGAGAAGTAGGTGACACCTCCCACGCACACGGTGCGATAGCCGTGCAGGGCGAGCCCGTCGAGGAGGTTCGGGGCGTCGAACACGAACGTCTCGGACGGCACCTTCTTGAAGGCCGGTGGGCGGCACTCCCACAGGCGTGTCGGCTGCTCGGGCTGGGGCAACTTGGGCAGGAAACCGGAGAAGAACGCCATGTGCGCGGGCAGGGTGAAGGTGCCGGGGGTCTGCCGGTGTTCCCACTGCCCGCCCGGCAGGAGACCGGCGAGGCGCGGCGTGAGGCCATTCACCAGCGCATCGCGGGCGACGTCGTGGCGCAGGGAGTCGAGCGTCACGAACAGGATGCCGGTGCGGGAGGCGATGATCTGCGCTGCGTCGATCACAAGCGGACTCCATCGGTCATCTCGTGGTGCGAGGCCTCGATCACGCCCTTGGCCTGGGAGTTCACGGGGATCGGTACACGGTCCTGGGCGATGAGGTTGCGGATGGCCGCGAGTCCGTTGGTCTCGTCCAGCAGGGCGCCGTGCGAGGTGTGGAGGCGGACCCGCACGGTGGTCACACCGTCGGTGGTCTCCGTGGTCAGCCACGCCCCTGGGGTCTGGCGGGCGCCTGCCTTGGAGAGCAGGTCCCGTTCGTGCTGCTGCCCGAGGTGGTGGACGTGGCACGCGTAGTGCTGGGCGTTGATCGCTCCCTGGCACAGACGGTCGGTGAATGCGGCGCTGACCGGGTGTCCGTCGTGGGCCACGGCAAGGTGCGAAGCGTGCAGGGTGACGACCAGGCAGGCGCCCAGCCACCACCCCACACCCTCATGGATCTGGCCGGGGTACTGTCCGACCGCGCCGCCGTCACGGATGACGGCGGCGGTGTCGATGGGGTTAAGCATGGTTGAGCTCCAAGTCGGCGATGATCCAGTCGGCGAGTTCCTGCGGTGTCCTGCCGTCGGTCTCGACCCAAACCGCGGTCTGGTCTGCCGCAGCGACTTGGGCGAAGTTGGCAAGCAGCCGCGAGAGCCGGCCGGGGACTTCGAACAAGTCGGTGTCGTCGCTTTTCACGTCCGTCTTGACCGTTATCCGCGTGCGCAGTTCTTCCTCCGAACAACGCAGGTAGTAGGTGCGGGTCGGTGTCTCCAGATAGGAGCGGAAGGGCCCCACGAGATCGGTGACCACGTCCACCGGCACGTGGTGGACGGCGGAGTGGCAGGCGATGATGGACGACAGGTAGCGGTCTGCCACCACGGGGCCGTGTACTCGGGCTACGCGTAGTCGGTCGGAGGCGTGCAGCAGCCCGGACAGGTAGAACGCGAACTGCGGCAGAGAGCGCAGCTTGCTGTTGGCCGTGGGGGACCAGCCGGTGTGCGGGTCTGGAAGCGTGTGCAGGCCGGATGCCTTCAGCTGCTTGGTGAGGAGGTCCGCCAGCGTGGATTTACCGATGCCGGAGACGCCTTCCAAGACGATGGCCGGGTACGGCTCGCTCGAGTAGGAGAAGGGCTGGTAGGGCGGCGGCAGGTGCGTCATAGGGTTCCTTCGGTGAATGACGTGATGTGCTCGGCGACGGTCGAGACAAGCCGCTCCGGGTCGGACAGCAGATCGGTCACGTTCAGGCGCAGGTCATCGCGCAGAAGGCAGGGCTGGACGCCGCCGTTGTGGTCCATGCGCAGGGCCCAGAATCCTTCGACGCACTGAGGGCGCAGGGGGCAGGTACCGCACTGGCCGACGTGGTGACGGCCCAGGTTGCGGTGGATGACGTCGATCTCCACACCGTCGACATGGAAGACGCGCCGCCCCTGACCGACCCCGGCGATCTCAATGTGCTCGTCTGAGGTGAGGGTGCGCAGGTGGGCGACAACCGCGTCGGCCGACACCGCGGAAGAGGCGCGGGTCTTGTTGAAGTCCGTACCCACCAGCTCGATGAACTGCACCGGCAGACGCCGCTCCAGGGCGAAGTCGAGGATGCGCGGTACCTCGTGCGCGTTTTCCCTCTGCAGGAGCGTGTTGAGTTCTACCCGCGGGAAGATCTCCCGGGCCGCCTCGATGCCGTCGAGGACGGTGGTGATGCCGATGCGGGTGCCGGCGATGGCGCGCAGAGTCTCGTCTGAGAAGTAGTGCAGCGACACCTTCACCTTGTCCAGGCGGGTGTGCGACAGCCACGCCTGATGGGTGCGGGTCCGGGTTCCGTTGGTGATCAGTGTGTAAGAGGCGTCGGGGCTCGGCTCCGGCAGACCTTCCAGGATCGGCCGGGCCATGGGAGACGTCAGGGGCTCCCCGCCGGTGAAGTACACCCGCTTGAGCCCTGCGTCCATCAGGGCGCCGATCAGCCTCAGGTAGTCCTCTGTGTCCAGGGCCCGGGGGCGCGGCTGCAAGGAGCGGTCCGCCCGGATCCGTGGGGGCGGGACGTCGCCTTCGTTGTGGCAGAACCAGCAGGCGATATTGCACTGCGGCGTGAGGGAGACGCGGAGTTGCCCGCGCAGGGCGGCGAAATTTTGCAGGGCCGTGAAGTCGATGGTGTCGGTTTCCACGGATAGGGGCAGCTTTTGCATGCTGAACTCCAGACCGTCTGTGAAGGTCGGGCTCCTCCTTGTGCGTCCTGACGGGAGGAGAGCGGCACAAGGAGGTTGCGGGACAGTGGCCTCGCCGTGGGAGACACGAGTCGGTCAGTGAGACCCGCCAGGAGGCTTGTCTGCCCTGCGGCTCGGCCGGAGGACATCCGGGCCGCCGGACAGGGGCTTTATGCGGTGCGCTCCAGCTCCCACAGCAGTTGGGTCAGGCCGACGAGCCGGAAGGAGCTGAGCCGGCGCACCATCTGGGAGGCGAGGACGGTCGGCAGGAGTTCGTGGCCGTACGGGATCGGTCCATCCGGTCGCTTGACGACCTGCACACCGTGATCGCCCCAGCCGTAGCCGACGCCGTTGACCCCGTACAGGGGGGGCGCTCTGTGTGAGGAGTACCAGCGGGTCGGGGGTGAGGTGCGGGCACAGCTCAGCGGCGGGGCGCACGTGCTGGGGACACACTGGTGGCTGGTTCGTGAGGATCATCGGGTCGTCCGGGTCCACCGTGTCGGGCCTAGCGAGGAAGATGTGACCGAGTGGAGTCCGGGCGCGCTCGGCGCAGACCTGGCAGCGCAGCGTCTGCATCGTCCCTCGCTGCCGTAGGGGATGCATCAGCCGCCACTGGGGCCGGCCCGTCGGTTTCCCGAGGTCGTCAACGGGGCCGAAGGAGCAGCGGGCCCACAGCACACCGCGCAGGTCCCGGTCGCGGGGGTCCTCGTCGGCGTAGCGCAGCCGGTAGCGGCCTCGTCCGATCGGTGACAGCTCCAGGTTGTCGGGGGCGGCTTCCTCCCCCTCGCGCTGGACGACGAAGGGGACCAGGGGCGGCTCGGTGCGCACAGTGTTCTTTCTCGTACGGGGTGGAGGAAACGCCGGCCGGGGGGCGGTCACGGTCGGCCCTCGTGGACGGCAAGGTTGCACCAGGTGGTGGTTCCGTCGTCGCTGCTCCCCCAGGTGCCGCCGTGGGCGGTGGCGAGGTGGTCGACGAGGAAGAGGCCACGGCCGCACTCGGCGTCGTGGTCGGCGTGGCGGACGACCGGCCGGCCGGGTGTCCCGCCGTGCACGGCCAGGCACAGGAAGCCGTCGCGGACCGTCATGGTGAAGGTGACGCGCGTGCCGTCGCCGTGCTGGATGGCGTTGGTGACCAGCTCGGAGACGATGAGCTGGGCGTCGTCGACCAGCGGTCCCAGGCCGCAGAACCGCAGCCGGGCCGCGGTCACCCGCCGGGCCATCCCCACGCGGAGCGCGTCCTGTTCGTGGATACCGTCCCCGGCCCGGGGCGGGCGGACCTCGAAGGACACGCTCACCCGGTCGTCGGTCAGCCGTGGACGCTCGGGTCGGCGCTCACGACAGAGGTCGTCTGCCGCTGCGGCGGTGTCTCTTCTCAGTGGTGGTGCGCTGGTCACCTCTGCTCCCAAGGGCCGAGATCGGTGCTTGACTCGTAAGAGGTAACCGCGTGATCACTGTCTGTGTGTACCGTTGAGGGCAGGTGGGACCGTGAACACCGTGAACGCCATGGAGCTGTCGGGAGTTGAGGGCATGGCCACGAGAAAACGCACGCCCAATCCTGCCTTGGACAGGCTGCTTGAACAGGCCCGATGGACGCGCACGCAACTTGCCCAGCAGGTGAACAGGCTCGGCCCGCAGGCTGGGCTGCATCTTTCGTACGACCGAACGGCAGTCGCCCACTGGATCGCCGGCACCCCGCCGAAACCCGAGGTCAGGCCATTGATCCTGGAGGCACTGTCCGCTCGCTTGGGACGGCCGGTCACTCACGCGGAGGCCGGCCTGCAACCCGCCGTATCCACTGACGGCTCACAACCAGTGGACACTGTTGAGGAGTTGATCGACCTAGGAAGGGCGGACATGGACCCGTCCCGTCGCGGCGTCCTGGCCGCCACTCTGTTCTCCGCAGCGCTCTCCGTACCCGCGTTCCAGCACACGGCGCGGGCGGCCGACGACCCGGTCACCCCGGGCAAGGTCACCACCCGCATCGGCGCATCCCAAGTCGCGTCGGTACGATCCATGACGGAGCGCATCGCCGACATCCTCGACGAGTTCGGCGCCGGCCACGCCCGGCCCATGGCGGCCGCGTTCCTCGTCAACACCGTAGGCCCGTGGCTCAAGGCGCAGGCATCCGAGCCGGTGAAGCAGGACATGCTCGCCGCCGCGTCGGACCTGACGTACCTCACCGGGTGGATGGCCATGTACGAGAAGGCTCACGGACTGGGCCAGAAGTACTACGTCCAAGCGCTCAAATTGGCCGACGAGGCGAGCGACCACGTCACCTACTGCCGCACACTGCGCGGCATGTCGCTCCAGGCGTCGAACCTGCGGCACGGACGGACGGCGCTGGAGCTGGCGGACTCCGCGGCCGAGGCCGCGCCGTCGGCCGGGCCGCGTCTGGTGGCGTTCCTGCGGGGACAGCAGGCGCACGCGGCGAGCATGGTCGGGGACCGTCGCCAGGCCCACACCCGGCTTCGCGAAGCCGAGACGGCGCTCGCGAAGGCCGACAACCGGCGCGACGCGATCGGCGGCTACGACCGGACCGCCTACCTCTTCCACGTCTCCCACGTGCTGTCGGAGGAGAACGACCTGCCCGGCAGCATCAGCGCCCTGCAGCAGTCCATCAAGGTGCAGCCGGCCAACGAACGACAGGGCCGCGTCCACGCCTACGCGCTTCTGGCGCAGCGGCAGCTCCGGTACGGGCACGTCGAGGCGTCATGCGAGTCGTGGGGCCGGTTCCTCGACGAGTACGAGCACGTGTCGTCCGTCCGTGGTGACGACCACTTCGCCACGATGCGCAAGGAACTCACGCCGTACGCCAAGACGCGTGCGGTACGGGAGCTGTCCGGCCGGGCGCGCGAGGTCGCGGTGGCCAAGGCCTGAAAAGGCGGGGAGCCTCCCTGGACCCCGTATTGGAAGCCTTCGGCCCCGGTAGGACAGCAGCTGTCGCCGAGACCTCCCCCCGCGTCCTGCTCAACCGAATTGGCTGGGAGGGCCAGGGGCCTCACCAGCAGTTGCCTGCCTGCCCGGTCAGGCCGATCCCAGAGGCTTGCCGACTTGGCCGCCGAGACCGGTGCCCGCGTGTATCTGTGCGGGACCGGCGACATGACCTGTCTCGACCAGGCCCTCGTTGCCGGCACCACCGAACCGACCACCTTCGACCTGCAGCCCGCCACCCTGTAACCCGCCCTGTGTCCCAGCCCGCCCCCGAAATTCTTCGGCGGCGGGTGGAGCCGTGTGCGGGGGCCCTCATCGCGAGGGCTCCGGAATCCGCGCGCACGCGGGGCACCGGTCGCCCTGGACGTCGACGGGGCGGTCGCACAGGCCGTCCCGCCCGTTGCACTCGTACCTGCGGCGGACCACCGGGACGATGCCTTTCGCTTGCTCCGTCGGTTCCCGTGCGGAATCAGTCGATCATGATCGGGCGCAGCGTGTCGCGGTGCTCGGAGTGCCGGTGCCGTGCACGCTCTCCCTCCTCTTCGATGTGACGCGGGTCATATCGGACCGACGTCACGATCGGAAGGCCAACTTGCGTCTGCTGGTCGTCCGCACAGCGGGAACGACCGACACGGAAGAGGAAACAGAGCGATGAACGCGACAGCAGCGCAGCGGCACGAGGTCCTGGTCCTGGGTGCCGGTTACGCCGGGCTCTCCGCCGCGATCCAGCTCGCGGCCCGCACCAGGAAGCGCGGGAACCTGCGGGTGACGCTGGTCAACCCCTACGAGACCTTCACCGAGCGGCTCCGGCTGCACATGACCGCCACCGGTCAGGAGACGGCCGAGATGAACATCCCGGAGCTGCTGGACGGCACCGGCGCCGGTTTCGTCCGTGGCTGGGTCACCGCCGTGGACGTAGAGGAGAGGACCGTCCGGATCGACGACGAGCGGGTCCTGCGCTACGACACCCTGGTCTACGCCCTGGGCGGCGTCGCGGACACCGTCGCCGTCCCCGGCGCGGACGACCACGCCCACACCCTCGACGGCCCGGAGAACGCCGCCGTCCTCGCCGATCGGCTGGCCGGGCTCGACGGCGGGACCGTCGTGGTCGCCGGCAGCGGCCTCACCGGTGTCGAGGCCGCCGCGGAGATCGCCGAGCGGCACCCGGAGCTCCAGGTGGTGCTGCTGGGCCGGCAGGAGCCGGGCGCGGGCATGCACCCGAAGGCCAGGGCCCACCTGGACGCGGCGTTCGCCCGGCTCGGCGTGCGGGTGCGCAGCGGCGTCGAGGTGGCCAAGGTGCTGCCGGACAGGGTCGAGCTCGCGGACGGCTCCGGCATCCCGGCGGACGCGGTGCTGTGGACCAGCGGCACCCGTGTCCCGCCGCTGGCCGCCGCCGCGGGCCTGGCCGTCGACGAGCGCGGCCGCGTGGTCACCGACAGCGCGCTGCGCTCGGTCTCCCACCCGGACGTCTACGCCGTGGGCGACGCGGCGGCGATCCGTCAGGGCTACGGCGTGATGCACGGGACCTGTCAGGGAGGCATGCCCACCGGCGTGCACGCGGCCCTCTCGATCCTGCGGGTGCTGGCCGGCAAGGAGCCCAAGCCCTTCCGTTTCGGCTACTACCACACCCCTGTCAGCCTGGGCCGGAACGACGCCGTCGTACAGTTCACCCACCCCGACGACAGCCCGCGCCGGATGGTGCTGACCGGCAGGCGGGCCGTGAAGTACAAGGAGGCGGTCACCGCAGCGCCGTGGCCGACCTTCGCCTGCATGAAGAAGATGCCCGTCTCGGGCGCGTTCTGGCCGCACGGCGGCCGCCACACCCGGATCCGGAGCGCCAAGTGACCCAGCCGCAGCAGGCCGACCGCGACCAGCTCGCCTTCCAGCAGTACCGCACCCTGCTCTTCTCCGTCGCCTACCGCATCCTCGGCTCCGCCGCCGACGCCGAGGACGTGGTCCAGGACGCCTGGTTCAAGTGGTCGGCGGCCGACCGTTCCCGGGTCGCCGACCCCAAGGCCTACCTGACCCGGATCGTCTCCAACCTGGCGATGGAACGGCTTCGTTCGACCCGTCACCAGCGCGAGACCTACGTCGGGCCGTGGCTCCCCGAGCCGATCCTCACCGGCCCGGACACCGCTGACGACGTGGCCACGGCGGACTCGGTCTCCACGGCCCTGCTGGTCGTGCTGGAGACGCTGAGCCCCCTGGAGCGCGCGGTCTTCGTGCTGAAGGAGGTCTTCGCCTTCAGCTACGTGGAGATCGCGGAGGCGGTGGAACGCTCGGAGGCGGCGGTCCGGCAGGCCGCGCACCGCGCCCGCGAGCACGTGAGGGCCCGCCGACCCCGTTTCACCGCGGACCGTGCCCGCCAGCGCGACGTCACCGAGCGCTTCTTCGCGGCGGTGGCGGGCGGCGACATCAACACCCTCATGGAGCTGGTCTCCCCGGACGTGACGCTGTGGACCGACGGCGGCGGCAAGGTCCGCCAGGCCCTCAAGCCGGTCGTCGGCATGGAGACCGTGGCCCGCTGGTTCGCCGCGCTCGGCACCGCGACCTACCAGGGCATCGAGCCCGGGCAGATGCGGGCGGAGATCACCTGGATCAACGGCGGACCGGGCGTGGTCCTCCGCGGCCCGGACCGCGTGGTCGCCACGCTGACCTTCGACTTCGATGCGGAAGGCCGCATCTCGACCATCCACAACGTGGCCAACCCCGACAAGCTCCACGCGGTCGCCGACGGCACGCGGCACGAACTCTCCTGAGCCGCCCGGCCGTTCCGGGCACCCGCCGACGCCCAGCCGACCAGCGCCGAGGGACGCTGCCCCAGCTGCACCCGCCGGGCCTGACCGCAGACCGGATCGAGGAGGCCGAACGGGAGCCGCCGCGCCCGCGTCACGAGTGAGTGTGGGCCGCACCCTCCTCGACGACCGCTCAGTGGTCCGGACGCGACACGGCCGACGGCCGCCACTCGCGTCTGAGCAGCCCGAACACCCAGGAGTCGGACACCTCGCCGTTGACGACGCAGTCCTCCCGCAGCGTCCCCTCACGCACGAACCCGAGCTTCTCCAGGGCCCGGGCGGACGCCGCGTTGCGCGTGTCCGCCTCGGCCTGGACCCGGTTCAGGTCCAGCGTGTCGAAGGCCCACCGCAGCAGGGCGTGCGCGGCCTCCGTCGCATAGCCGTGGCCCCACATCGCCTCGCCGAGGACGTAGCCCAGCGACGCGCTGCGGTGGACCGGGTTCCAGTCGACCAGGCCGCACCAGCCGGCGAAGGCCCCGTCGGAGGCCCGGTCGATCGCCACCCGCGCCCCGGTGCCTTCGTCCGCCGTCTTCCGGCACATCGCGACGAAGCGCTCGGCGCGGGCCCGTTCGGTCCAGGGTGGGGAGTCCCAGTAGCGCAGCACGTGGGCGTTGCCGTGCAGGGCGAAGAGGGGGTCCGCGTCGGCGTCGGTGAAGGGCCGCAGTCGCAGGCGGGCGGTGTGCAGTACGGGGGTGGCCAAAGTCATGCGCCCCATCCTGGGTCCCCGTGGAGCGTGCGGGACACCGGATATTCCGCTGCTCCTTCCCCTGTCGTCCCTGCGCCCGGGGACCGTGTCGTCCCTGCTGCGGCGGAAGCCCGGCGTCCTGTCCGCGCGCCGGCCCGGTGGACGGCACCGTCACGCGCGAGAGCGTCGTCGCCGGCAGACCTCACCGGCGGTCGGGGAGGGGACGGGCGCCCCGTAGGAACTGGGACACCGCGGTGTCGACGAGTCCGTCGAGCTGCTCCTTGCCGATCGCGCCGCTGTTGACCATGGCGGTGATGCCCTGCACGGTGGCGTAGAGGATGAGCCCGACCTGTTCGGGATCGCCCTGCTCGAGTTCGCCGAGCTCCTGCCCCTCTTCGATCAGGTGGGTCATCTGCCCGAACGCGGTCGCGGCGGCCTGGGTGACCACGGTCGCTCCCGGATGGTGCTTGCTGGTGTTCATCAGCTCGCAGAGCGCGGCGTTCTCGGTCGCGAAGTGGGCGTAGGCCGATACGGCGTTCCGTACGCGTGTGGGGAAGTCGTGTTCGCCTTCACCCGTGGTCAGCGCGGCGCGCAGAGCAGCGCCCAGGCGGACGAATCCGGCCTCCGCGAGGGCGTCGAGCACTGCCTGGCGGTCCGCGAAGTGCCGGCGCGGCGCGGCGTGACTGACGCCGACCTCCCTGGCCAGATCCCGGAGTGAGAGCCGGTCGGCTCCGTGTGCTCTCAGGCTGTGTTCGGCCGCGTCGAGGAGTGCGGCCCGGAGGTTCCCGTGATGGTAGGGCCGATGTCCAGCAGGTTCAGGCATGGAGCCAGCATATCGAGCCCATGTTTACATTGACGACATTGTTGTCAATGACTACATTGGGCCGTGTTCGATTCCTCCCTCCCTTCCCCGAAGAGGCCTCCTGTCATGACGCAGTCGCACAGCAAAGAGCTCATGGTCGTCTCCGGGGCCGCGACGGGCATCGGCGCCGCGACAGCGCACGAACTCGCCTCCATGGGATTCCACGTCCTCGCCGGTGTGCGCACCGGCGAGGAGGCCGACGCCATCCGCGCCGACGGCGTGGAGCCCGTCACACTGGACATCACCGTTCCCCAGCACATCGAGGCCCTCGCACAGCGCATCGCCGACGACCCCGAGCAGCGCCCGCTGCGCGCCCTCGTCAACAACGCCGGGATCGAGATCAACGCGCCCGTCGAGGTACTGCCGCTCGAGCTGTGGCGGGAACAGTTCGAGGTCAACTTGTTCGGACACATCGCCGTCGTCAAGCGGCTCCTGCCGTTCCTGCGGCGCAGCCGAGGCAGGATCGTGAACATCAGCTCGGTGGGCGGGGTCGCCGCACTCCCGATCTTCGGTGCCTACGCGGGGACGAAGTTCGCGCTCGAAGCGGCCAGCGACGCCCTGCGCCGCGAGGTCAAAGCGCAGGGCATCCAGGTGGTCGTGGTCCAACCGGGCGGCGTCAGGACCGAGATGGCGGCCCACAGCGGCGACATCTCCCTGGAGTTCGCCGACAGGATGAGCCCCGAGCACCAGCGCCTCTACGGCAGCCTCGTCAGATCGACCGTTGCCTCGAACACCGCCTTCCTCAAGCGGGCGATGCCCGCCGAGAAGGCCGGAGCCAGGATCGCCGAAGTGGCGACGAAAGCCCGACCGCGCACGCGGTACACGCTCGGCGTGGACGCCGCCTTCACCATTCCCCTCGCCCGCCACCTGCCCGACCGCCTGATGGACAGGGTGCTCTCGGCGAGTCACCGTTCCCGGCGGAACACGCCTGCGCCCCGGCGCGGGGCGGGCAAGGGCTGAGCCCGTGCCCCGCCCCGACGCGCGGTCGACCGTCCACGGCAGACGCCTCCCCGTCGTCGTGAGAGGCGCGGAGCCCTCCCGGTGGAGCAGGGCGCGGAGAAGGCTCGGGAGGCCGGGCTGTCATGGCCACAAGGACAGGCGGTCGGCCGGGATCAGCGCGGCTGAGGGACGTAGTGGGCTTCGACGACCCCGTTGTCGAAGGCGCGCGTGGACGCCAGGCGCATGGGGAGCTGCTCGCCGTTGGCGAGGGTGCGGCCGGTGCCGGCGATGACGGGGGCGATCTGCAGGTAGAGCTCGTCCAGCAGGCCGTTGCTCATGAGCCACTGGACGAGGGTGATGCTGCCGCCGACGTTGATGTTGCCGCCGGGCTGCTGCTTGAGGGCCCGGATCTGGCCGGCGACGTCGTCGCCGGTGACCAGGTGGCTGCCCTGCCACTCCCCGACCTCGGTGAGGGTGGAGGAGACGACGTACTTCGGCGCGGCGTTCATCCAGCCGGCGGTGGGCACCTGCTCGTTGGTGGCGTGCGGGAAGAACGTGCTCCACATCTGATAGGTGCTGCGGCCCAGCAGGGCGGTGTCGGCGTCGTCGAACAGCCGCATCAACGCCTCGGTCGTCTCAGCGGTGCTGTAGGGCATGCTCCACTTCTCCGGGCTCTCCACGACACCGTCCAGCGAGAGGAACAGCCCGGCCACGATCTTGCGCCCTGCGGTCATGCGATCACTCCTTGGAAGAGCTTCCCGTGGAAACTCGTGACATCCGAATTGGAAGTGAGCTTGTCTTTTGCAAGTGTGGTTTGTCAATTGCATGCCGGGGTGCCCTCTGTGCCGTGCCGACCCGTCAACGGCCCGCGCGGAGGGGCGCGTTCGCGGCGTGACGCCGAGGACCGCCCGCCGCACCCCCGTACAACCCGGCATCCCAGGAGCGCAATCCAGGAGATGGCCCCCGCCCGCCGCTCCGCGAGGATGGCACCGCGGGCCCCGCTGTGCCCGCGGTGAAGGAGGGCATCGCTGTGTTGGGTGACGAGGACGGCAGTGCCGCCGCGCTGTGGCGGATGGCGAACCTGGGCACGCCGATGGCCGTGCGCGTGGCCGCGACCCTGCGGATCGCCGACCACATGGCCGCCGGCACCCGGACGGCACCGGCCCTGGCCGAGGCCGTCGGCGCCCATCCCGGCGCCCTGGAGCGGCTGTTGCGCTACCTGGCCGTGCGGGGGGTGCTCGAGCGCGACGAGGACGGCCGGTACGACCTCACCGCCCTGGGCCGGCCCCTGCGCGAGGACCACCCGGCCGGTCTGCGCGCCTGGTTCGACATCCACACCGGCGGGCGCGGCGAACTCTCCTTCGTGGAACTGCTGCACAGCGTCACCACGGGCGAGGCCGCCTTCCCGGTGCGCTACGGGCGCTCCTACTGGGACGACCTGACCGCCGACCCCGAGCGGGCCACCGCCTTCAACTCCCTGCTGGGCGCCGACGTGGCCGTCCGCGCCCCGGACATCGTCACCGGCTACGACTGGGGCCGCCTCGGCCACGTCGTCGACGTGGGCGGCGGCGACGGCTCCCTGCTGACCGCCCTGCTCGAAGCCCACCCCGGTCTGCGCGGCACGGTCGTCGACCTGAAGGAGGCCGCGCTCGACGCCGAACGGTCCTTCGCCGCCTCCGGCCTGGACGACCGCGCCGACGCCGTCACCGGCAGCTTCTTCGACCCGCTGCCCGCCGGAGCCGGCGGCTACGTGCTCTCGCTGATCCTGCACGACTGGGACGACACCGCGGCGACCGCGATCCTGCGCCGCTGTGCCGAGGCCGCCGGCCGCACCGGTTCCGTCTTCGTCATCGAGTCGGTCGGCCCCCAGGGCGACGCCCCGCACACCGGGATGGACCTGCGGATGCTGTGCGTCTACGGGGCCCAGGAGCGCGGCGTGCCCGAGTTCGCCGCGCTCGCCGCCGACGCCGGCCTGAAGGTGGCGGCCGTTCACCCCGCCGGCCCCTCGGCGATCATCGAACTGACCGCCGCAGACCGCACCACGTGACCGTCGCCGGCCGCGCCACGGGCCGGCCCGCCGGCACGGTGTGACCCGCCCGCCCGTACCACGTGACCGGCCCGCCCGCCCGCGCCGAGCGGCCCGCCGCAGAGGAGACCCCGGATGGCCGAGTCCGCCCCCCTGTCCCTGACGGAGGCGTTCGCCGCCCTGGGTACCGTGCGGGGGCGGCAGGACCCCTACCCGCTGTACGAGGCGATCCGCGCCCACGGCGACCTCACCCGGCGCGGCCCCGGCAAGCTGGTCGTCACCGGGTACGACGAGTGCGCCCGCGCCCTGCGCGACAACAGCCTGCACGTCCAGGACCGTACGGCCTACGACGCCGCCGGTCCGGCCTGGCGCTCCCACTCCTCCCTGCGCGCCTTCACCAGCTCCATGCTCTACAGCAACGGGTCCGACCACACCCGTCTGAGGTCCCTGGCCGCCTTCGCCTTCACCCCGCCCCGGGTGCGCGAACTCACCTCGGTCGTCGAGGACATGGCCGACCGCCTGCTGGACCGCATGGCCCGTCTCGGCGCCGACGGCAGCCCCGTCGACGTCATCGCCGAGTTCGCCTCCCGGCTGCCCATCGCCGTCATCGGCGCCCTGCTCGGCTTCCCCGAGGAGGACCAGGTCTGGTTCCGGGAGATGGCCTCCACCATCGCCGTGTCCACCGACGGCCTCTCCGACCCCACGGCCCTGAACCGGGCCGATGCCGCGATGGACGCCCTCGCCGGCTACTTCGGCCGGCTCGCCGAGGAGCGCCGCCGCAGGCCCGCCGACGACCTCCTCACCCTCCTCGTCGCGACCCACGACGACGCACCGGAGCGGCTCAGCCACGAAGAGCTGATGGGCAACCTCATGGTGCTGCTCACCGCCGGCTTCGAGACCACCAGCTTCCTCATCGGCCACGGCCTGATGATCGCCCTGGACCACGCCCCGTACGCGCGGAGGCTGTGCGACGACACGGACTTCGCCGACGCCTACGTCGAGGAGATCCTGCGCTACGAGCCGCCCGTCCACGTCACCAGCCGCTGGGCCGCGAAGGACACCGAACTGCTCGGCACCGCCGTCCCGCGCGGCACCCGGCTGACCCTGATCCTGGCCGCCGCCAACCGCGACCCGCGCCGCTTCACCGCGCCGGACCGCTTCGACCCCGCGCGCGGCGGCGCCCCGGGGCCCCTGAGCTTCGGCGCGGGCCCCCACTACTGCCTCGGCGCCCCCCTGGCCCGCCTGGAGGCCCGGATCGCCCTGCCCCGGCTGCTGCGCCGCTTCCCGCGCCTGACGGCCGCCGCCTCCCCCGTCTACCGCGACCGGTGGGTCGTCCGCGGACTCGACACGTATCCCCTCGTGCTCGGTGCCTGACCTGCGTCGCCGCCCCTCCCGCGGGCCCGCGGGGCCGGGATTCTCGCACAGCATTTAGAGAGATGCGCCCTCACGCCCGCAGACGTGACGATTCAGGTAAGTCGGCAGGCCCCACGACGACTTGGTGAAGCCGAGCATCCCGCCCTCCGCGCCCTGCTCTCCGGCGGCCCACCGCCGACTGCGCCGGAACCGCCGAATCCTCGCATGCGAAGGAGTCATCCCGTGACAGCACCACTCAGGATCCTGGCGATCAACGGATCGGAGCGTGACGGCAACACCGCCGACGTCCTGCGGTACGCCGCCGGGGTCGCGGCGCGGCGCGGGGTCGAGTTCGAGACGGTCGATCTGCGCTCCGTCCGCATGGACCGCTGCGGCCCGTGCGGCGACTGCAACACCCGTACGGTCCCCTGCGCGGTGGAGGACGGCGTCGCCGACGTGGTGGCCAGGATGATCGAGGCGGACGGCATCGTCTTCGCCGCGCCGGTCCACGGCTTCGGCACCGCCAGCCTCATGCAGACCTTCATCGAGCGGGCCGGCGTCGGCCATCTGCGCTTCGACCGGCCGCTGACCAACAAGGTCGCCGGAGTCGTCTCCGTCGCCCGCCGCTACAGCGCCGGCGAGGTGTGGGCGCAGCTCACCGTCAACGCCCTGCTCAACCGGATGATCGTGGTGGGCAGCGGATTCCCGGCCACCGTGCACGCCCTGCACCGCGGCGACGCGCTGAAGGACGACGAGGGACTGACCAACGTCTCCCGGCTCGTGGACCGGATGATCGACATGATGGAGCTGCTGGCCGAGCACCGCAGGCTCACCGGGCAGGACGGCCCGATCCACACCGGCGAGGCCAACGAACGCGTGGGACTCGCCCTGAACGCCGCCGAGTTCGAGGAAACCCCCGAGCCCACCCCCGAGCCCGCCCTCTCCGCGCAGGCCCGGCCGTGACCGCCGACGGCACCGCCGGCACCGACGCCTTCCTCGCCGCCCACCGCCGGATCAGCGACTCCTTCCACGACGGCACCCTCACCGAGCGGGCGCTGGCCGACTGGCACGCCGAGCGGCTGACCGCCGTACTGCGGCACGTCACCGCACGCTCCCCGTTCTACCGCCGCCACCTGGCCGGCGTGGACATCGAGGCCGTCACCCCCGCCACGCTCACCACGCTGCCCTTCACCACCAAGGACGACCTGCGCCGCGAGATGTACGACGTCCTGTCCGGGCCGCTCGCCGACGCGCGGATCTACTACGAGACCAACGGCACCACCGGGGCCGCCACCCCCTGCCCGCGCGGCGCCCGCGACATCGCCGCCTCCAACACCGCCGTGGAGCAGTCCTGGCGCCACCTGCTGCGCACCCGCTTCGGCGACCGCAAACCCGTCGTCGGCCTCATGGGGCCGTCCGAGCTGTACGCGTTCGGCGACGTGTTCACCGACGTGGCCGCCACCCTCGACCTCTGCCACGTCAAGATCTGGCCCGAGTCGCCGCGCGTCGGCTTCAGGAAGGCGCTGCGCCTCATCGAGGAACTCGGCGTCGAGGTCGTCGTGTGCGCGCCCGCGCTGTGCCTGAGCCTGGCCAAGGCCGCCCTGCACCACGGCTACGACCCGGCCGCGCTGCCGGTGAGGCTGTTCCTCGTCCTCGGCGAGATCTGCACCCCGCAGTTCGCGGCGAACGTCTCCACGGTCTGGCCGCAGGCCGTCGTACGGCCCGCCCTGTACGGCTCGCAGGAGGCCCTGTGCATCGCCTCCGGCGCCGACAGCGGCTCCCTGCACCTGTCCTCGCCCAACTACCTGGCCGAACTGGTGGACCCGGACACCGGCGCCCCGCTCGGTCCGTACGGCACCGGCGAACTGGTGCTGACCATGCTGGTCGACGGCATCAAGCCGCTGATCCGCTACCGCACCGGGGACCTGGTCCGGCTCACCCCCGCCCCGCCCGGCTCCGCCCTGCCCGGCCCGGTCGTCGAGGTCGTCGGACGCGCCGGCGACCGCATCCCGCTCGGCGACGGCCTGCTGTGGCCGGCCGAACTGGAGGCGGCGGTGCTCACCGACGTCCGCGGCTGCCTGGGCTACCAGGTCGTCGTCGACAGCGCACCGGACGGCGGCGACCGGGTCACCGTCCGCATGGACCTCCTCCCCGGCGCCGCACGGCCCGACCGGGTCGCCGCGGCCGTCACCGCCCGGCTGCGCGAACGCACCGGCGCGCACAGCACCGTCGTGGTCGACACCGACATCGACCCCGTGACCCACACCGGTTCGTTCGTCAGCTGGAAGGCGGCCCGGGTCCTGGACCGCCGTACCGGGCCCGACGGCGCGGCGCGCACCGCCCGACAGGTCGCGCACCGCTACGCGATCACCACCTGACCCCCGAGGACCTGTCATGACCGACCAGCACCCGGCGGCGCCCGCCCCGGTCCGCGTGACGACACATGCGCGGGCCCTGCCCCAGCCGGCGATGCTCCCCGCCTACCGTGCCCTCGCCGAACGCTTCGGGCCCGACCAGGTGTACCTCCTGGAGTCCGCCGCCGGCCCGCTGCGCGACCGCCGCTACCAGTTCGCCGGCTTCGGCACCCTGCTGTCGCTGTCCGTCACCGACGGGACGGTGCGCGTCGCGGGCCGCCCCGGCCTCGTACGGCTGCTGCTGGAACGCGCCCGGCCGCTGCTCGCACCCGACGGGACCGACACGGCCGGCGGCGCGGGGCACGCCACCGCGCGGCTGCGCTCCTTCAAGGACCTGTGGGCGCTGCTGCGCACCGCCCAGCGGATGTTCGACGCCGAGGGCTCGGCCACCCGCTTCCGCTTCGGCTTCCTCGCCTACTTCGGCTACGACGCCGTCCGCTACGTCGAGGACCTCCCGCACCTCATCGAGGAGCGCCCCGACCTGCCCGACGTCCACCTCGTCCTGCACCAGGGCTGCGTCGTCGCCGACCTGGAGGGCGGCGGGGCCGAGCTGCTGCTGCACGAGTCCGCGCACTGGGAACCCCTCGACCAGGACGGCGTCCTCGGCCTGCTCGCGCGGGCCGAACAGACCCATCCCGAGCCGGCCGCCGACACCTTCCCCGCATCCGTCGTCACCGACGACAGCGGGCCCGACCTGTTCGCCGCCGACGTCGAACGCTGCCTGAAGCACATCGCGGCCGGCGACGTCTACCAGGTGCAGATCGGGCACGAGCTGACCATCCGCTCCCCGGCCCGCCCGGCCGACGTCTACCAGCGGCTGCGCCGGCGCAACGCCTCGCCGTACATGTACCTCGCGAGCCTGGCGGGCCAGTGCGTCATCGGCGCGAGCCCCGAACTGTTCGTGCGGATCGAGGACGGCACCGTCACCATGCGGCCCATCGCCGGCACGCTGCCGCGCACCGGGGACGACGAGGCCGGCGCCCGGCGGCTGTCCTCCGATCCCAAGGAGATCGCCGAGCACACCATGCTCGTCGACCTGTGCCGCAACGACATCGGCCGGATCTGCCGCGCCGACACCCTCCAGGTGCCCGACCGGCTCACCGTCGAACGCTACTCGCACGTGCTGCACCTGGTGTCCACCGTGCTGGGGCAGGCCGAACCGGACAAGGACGCCTTCGACACGATCGCCGCCCTCTTCCCCGCCGGCACCATGACCGGCACCCCCCGGATCCGGGCCATGGAGATCATCGAATCCGTCGAGCGCAGCCGCCGCGGCCTGTACGCGGGCGCCCTCGGCGTCCTCGACGTCGGCGGCTACACCAACCTCGCCCTGTGCATCCGCACCCTGTTCCACCGCGACGGCGTGTACCGCACCCGCGCCTCCGCGGGCATCGTCGCCGACTCCGAGCCCCGCGCCGAATGGCGCGAGACGCTGGCCAAGATGAGCGCCGCACACTGGGCGGTCACCGGAAAGGAACTGCTGTGACCCGGATGTTCACCGTCCGGCCCGCCTCCGGTCCGCCCCCGCGGATCCTGGTGGTCGACGCGTTCGACAGCTTCGTCGACATCCTGCGCCAGTACCTGATGTCGGCGGGCGCCGTCCCCCTCATGGTCCGCTCCAACGCGCTCACCCCGGCCGACGTGCCCGCCATGGGCCTTGACGGCATCCTCCTCGGCCCCGGCCCCGGGCACCCGGACGCGTCGGGCCACGTGGAACTCGTACGGGCCTTCGCCGGGCGTCTGCCGCTGCTCGGGGTGTGCCTGGGACACCAGGCCATCGGACGCGCCCACGGTGCGGGCGTGGTGCCCGCCGAGCACCTCGTGCACGGCAAGACCAGCCGGATCCGCCACGACGGACGCGGCCTGTTCACCGGCCTGCCCGACCCGTTCGAGGCGACCCGCTACCACTCCCTCGTCGTGCCCGAGGAGACCGTCCCGGACTGCCTGGAGGTCACCGCCCGCTCGGCGGACGACGGCTATGTGATGGGACTGCGCCACCGCACCCTGCCCGTGGAGTCGGTCCAGTTCCATCCCGAGAGCTTCCGCACCGAACACGGCATGGACATCATCACCAACTACCTGCGCACCGTACGCGAGTTCAGCACCCGGGCGGCCACCGTCACGGCCGCCTGAGACGACCGGCCCTCACCGGATCATCACGCCGTGACAACCGCCGCTCGGCGTGAGCCCACGGACCGCACGCGCAAAGATGCGCCGCCGGGCCGGCGGACGTCAGGATTCCCGGTGTCACCAGCCGCCGGGCGTACATGGGGGAGACACACGTGGACTACTGGAACAGCACAGCGGAGACCATGCCGCGCGAACGGCTGGAGGCCTGGCGGTGGCAGCGCCTCGAACGCGCCCTCGACCACGCCCGGCGTTCCTCACCGTTCTGGAACGCCCGCATACCCGAGGGCATCACCTCGCTCGCCGACTACACCGCCCGGATGCCGCTGCTGTACAAGGCGGACCTGCTCGCCGCCGAGGAACAGGCACCGCCGTACGGCACCTGGCCCTCGCTCGACCCGTCGCTGGGCGTGCGCCACCACCAGACGAGCGGCACCAGCGGCAACCCGCCGGTGCGCACCTTCGACACCGAGCGGGACTGGGTGTGGTGCGTGGACACCTTCTGCACCGCCCTGTACGCCAACGGGGTGCGCCCGCACCACAAGGGCATGGTGTGCTTCGGCTACGGCCTGCTCGCCGGCTTCTGGGGCATGCACTACGCGCTGGAACGCATGGGCTGCACCGTCTTCCCCTCCGGCGGACTCGACTCCCGCACCCGCGTCCGCCTGCTGGTGGACCAGCGGATCGAGGTCCTCGGCCTGACCCCCAGCTACGCCATGCGGCTGATCGAGACGGCCCGCGAGATGGGCGTCGACCTCGCCCGCGAGGCGAACGTACGGATCATCCTCGCCGGGGCCGAGCCGCGTTCCGACTTCACCACCCGCACCATCGAGGAGGCCTTCGGCGCCCGCGTCTTCAACGCGGCCGGCACCACCGAGTTCGGCGGCGTCTTCATGTTCGAGTGTCCCGCGCGGCGCAACGCCTGCCACATCAACGAACAGTCCTGCTACGACGAGGTGCTCCACCCCGAGACGAAACAGCCCGTCGGCTACGGCGAGGAGGGCGTCCGCGTCACCACGGGACTCTCCCGCGAGGGCGTCCAGCTCTTCCGCCACTGGACCGAGGACATCGTCGTCAGGCGCCCGCACACCGAGTGCGGCTGCGGCCGCACCTGGGACTTCTACGACGGCGGCATCCTGCGGCGCGTCGACGACATGCGCAAGATCCGCGGGGTGTCCGTCACCCCGGTCATGATCGAGGACGTCGTCCGCTCCTTCGACGAGGTCAACGAGTTCCAGTCGTCCCTCCGCACCGTACGCGGGCTCGACACCGTCCACGTCAGGGTCGACGCGGGCGAGCTCGCCGGCCCGGTCGCCGACGCGCTGTGCGGCCGTATCGCGGAGGAGTTCAAGCGCGAGATCGGCATCCGACCCGTGGTGGAGCTCGCCCCCGCCGGCAGCCTGCCCCGATCACAATGGAAGGCGGCACGACTCCATGACGAACGCGTCCTCACCTCTCACGGCTGAGCAGGAGCTCCACCTCATCGAGAGCTACCGCACCCTGACCCACCTCGCGGACACCGTCCAGGTGCCCGCGGTCCTCGCCTCGGTACGGACCTGCCTGGCCGAACTGCGCCTGGCCCTCGACGGCCAGGCCGTCGACTTCGACTACTACCGCGAGCCCGCCCGCACTCTGGTGGCCTGACGTCACACGGAAGGGGCGCCCCCACCCGGGGGCGCCCCTTCGAGCGTGTCCGGTGTCAGCCGTTGCTGCCGCGCACCGCGTTCTCCAGCTGCGCGCCCGTGTAGGCCTCGGCGCCGGTGAAGTACTCCACCCGCAGGCTCTCGGGGCTGCGCACGCCGTTGTCGACGCGGTCGCGCTCGTAGGCGTCGAGCAGTTCCTGCGCCTCCGCGGTCGCCTCGGCGAACCGGGACGCCGGGTCCGCGCCCCGCAGCAGTACGTCGCCCATCGCGCGGGTCATCACGTCCTGCGCGCCGGCGAAGTCACCGAACAGCGCGCCCCGGCACGGCGGCACGCCCTCGCCCTCGGGGTAGCTGCCGAGCTGGGCGCTGGCCAGCCGGTGGAAGGGGTTCGCCTCGAACCAGCCCTCGTCCTCCAGCAGCCGGTACGAGGAGCGGGTCACCGGCACGAAGCTGCTCGCGATGTGGCGGTCGGCCGCGTTGCGCGGGTTGTTCAGGAACTGCATGAACGCCAGGGCGCCGTCCTGCGTCACCTCGTCGAGACCGGCGGTCAGCCACAGCGAGGTGCCGGCGATGATGTTCCCGCCGTACGGCTCGCCCGCCCGGCCGGGGAAGCGGCCGACCGTCATCTCGAAGCCGGCGTGCTCGGCCGCCTGGGCCATGTAGTTGAGGTCGTTGGACGAGGTGATGCGCAGCGCCACGTCCTGGTCGGCGAAGGCCTTGAGGTTGCCCTCCCAGTCCGGGATCTTGCCGGTGTACAGGTAGTGGCCCTCCTGGTGCAGCCGCTGCCAGTACTCGACGAAGGTGAGCATCTCCTTGGACGACAGGTCCAGGCGGGAGGCCCGGCCCGAGCGGCCGTTGTCGTGGTCGGCCAGGTGCCCGCCCTGGACGGCGAGCGCCTGCTGGAAGAACAGGCCGTGGTTGGCCCAGGTCACCGCGTGGCGCGGACCGTCCGGGAGCGCCGCGACCGCCTCGCAGGCCGCCTCCAGCTCCTCCCAGGTGGTGGGCAGACGCTCGACGCCGGCGGCGCGCAGCAGGTCCTGGTTGCCGTAGATCAGCATCGCCGTCACCACGGCGGGCATCGAGACCAGGTCGCCGTCGCGGGAGTAGTGCTCGCGCACGGCCGGCAGCAGGTCGTCGACGACGACCGGCTCGCCGAGGATCTCGGTACGGCCGGCGATCGCCTGCTGCACCGAGGTGAACAGCGGCTTGCCGTCACGCCCGCGCATGTCGTACGCGGCCTGGGTGACGGCGAAGTAGAACTCGCCGATCGCCGGCGGGCGGCCCGCGTCGGCCGCCTCGGCGATCTCCTTCGACAGGTTGCGGAAGTCCCGGCCCTCGATGTTGATCCGGTACTCGGGGTGGGCCTTCTCGAACTCGGCGCCCAGCCGGTGCAACCGGTCCATGTAGCCGGGGAAGGTCAGGTCGCCCAGCCAGACGTCGATCACGGTCGGGGTGGTCATGTACGGCCTCTTCTCTGTCTGAACGGGTGTCGGCTCAGGCGGCGGTGGCGGTGGCGGACGTGAGGGAGCGGGCGAAGGCGCGGATGTCGCCGGTCAGGGCGGCCGGCTGTTCCATCGCGGCGAAGTGCCCGCCGTGTTCGAACTCGGTCCAGTGCGTGAGGTGGGGCAGGTCGCGCTCGGCGAGGCTCCGGACGGGCACGAAGATGTCGTCGGGGAAGACGGCGACGCCCACCGGCACCGTCAGCGGCGGCGGGACCGCGCCGGAGGCGGCGGCCCGTACCCCCTCGGCGCCCTCGAAGTAGAACTGGGCCGACGAACCGGCCGTGGCCGTCAGCCAGTAGATCGACACGACGGTCAGCAGCAGGTCGCGGTCGACCGCCTCCTCGGGCCGCTGCTCGGCCGAGGTCCAGTCCAGGAACCTCTCCACGATCCAGGCGAGCTGGCCCACCGGCGAGTCGGTCAGCGCGTAGGCCAGCGTCTGCGGGCGGGTCTGCTGGACCTTCATGTAGCCCGACAGTTCCGCGTCGAAGCGGGCCAGCTTGCCCAGGCGGGCCTGGTCGGCCGGGCCGAGCCCGGCGAGCTCGGCCGGATCGCCCGAGGGGAAGGTCATCAGCATGTTCACGTGAACGCCGATGACGTGCTCGGGGTCGATCCGTCCGAGCTCCAGGGAGATCACCGCGCCGGCGTCACCGCCCTGCGCCAGGTACCGGTCGTACCCCAGACGCTCCATCAGCGTGGCCCAGGCGCGGGCGATACGGCCCGTGTCCCAGCCCTTCTCCGGCAGCGGACGGGAGAACCCGTAGCCCGGGATCGACGGGATGACCAGGTGGAACGCCTGCGCCGGGTCACCGCCGTGGGACCTCGGGTCGGACAGCGGGCCGATCACGTCGAGGAACTCGGCGACGGAACCCGGCCAGCCGTGCGTGAGCAGCAGCGGCGTCGCGTCCGGCTCGGGCGAGGTGATGTGCAGGAAGTGCACGGGGGCGCCGTCGATCTCGGTGACGAACTGCGGGTGCGCGTTCAGGCGCGCCTCGGCCGCACGCCAGTCGAACGACGTGCGCCAGTACTCGGCGAGCTCCTTCAGATAACCGAGCGGCACCCCGCGGCTCCAGCCGACACCGGGCAGTTCGTCGGGCCAGCGGGTCGCCTCCAGCCGTCGGTGCAGGTCGTCGAGCTGGTCCTGCGGGATGTCGATACGGAAGGGATGCATGAAGCGCTCCGAGGAGAGTCGGTCCGCGCGTGAAGGCCGCGGCTCACTGAAGGAGGTCACAGGGCTCGCCCGGCGGGACGGATCCCGAAACACGTGCGTCCAGCCGTATCGTGCGCCGCCGCGGAACGGCCCCGCATCTTGTCGATTGCTCCGTGGTCCCCGGCGTTCCGCGGTCGCTGTCGGCGCGTCCCGTCACAGGGCGGCGCGTCCCGTCACAGGGCGCTGATGGGAGCGAATCTCCAGGCGGCAACGCCACTTGTGGCTGTTCTGCCTGGAGATTCGCTCTCCGTCGCTCTCCATCGCTCTCCGTCGCGGCGTGCCCTGGCTGTCCCTCGGGGGTGCGCCGACAGCGTCCGCCGACGGTCCCGCGACCCTCGCAAGGAGGGCAGCCCAGAAGATGCGACGGCGCGTGCGGCACTGGCAGCATCCCCACGACCGGCCCCTTTCGTCGCAGGTCAGCGCGCCGGTCACGCAGGGAGCCGGGTGATGCCGGTGACGCCGCACCGATGCAGGAAGGACGCCCCGTGAACGCAGCCACCGCCCACGCCACCGACGCCCTGATCGACGCCTTCGTGAACGCCGCGCCGGAACAGGCGGAGCACCACTACCGCACGCTGGTCGAGGCGGTGTGGGACGACGGCGAACCCACCGCGTCGGCCCTCGACGCCGTACCCGCCCTGGCCGCCGCGCTCGAGCGGGCCGGCGACGGGCGCCGCGGGCACCTGGCGATCCTGCTCGGTCTGCTCGCCGAGTCCGAACACCCCACCGTCGCCGGGCCGGTGGCCCGCGCGGTCCGCGTCCACCTGGACACGTACCTGGAGCTGCTGCGCACCGAGGGCATCGGCACCCCGCTGACCCTCGCCCTGCTCTACCTGCTGTCGCACTTCCCGGCCGACCGGGACGAGATCCTCGCGGCCGTATCCGGCCTGGAACTGGACCCCGCCGACCTCTCCCGCCTCGACCGCGCCCTGAGCGAACTCGACCCCGGCCGGCCCGGACTGGGCCGGGTGTGGCCCTCCCCGTCCGTGTGGACCCTCAACGAGGACGAGGTCGCCTTCGACCAGAGCTGGGTGAAGGCCCTGAGCCCGCAGCAGCTCCTGGCCGCCTGGGACAACGACACCCGCACGGTCCTCGGCTGCACCGGGGCCCGTGCCTACTGGGCGGTGTGCCACGGCGACCCGGCCGACGCCCCGGCCGCCGCCGTCCCCGACCGGGCCCGTGCCACCGCCCCCGCCGCCGGACCCGAACTGATCGCCGCGCACACCGCCGCGCTGCGCTGCCCCGCCTGCCACAAGGAACTCGAGCCGGGCGACGGGCGCTTCACCTGCACCGGCTGCGCCGCGGACTATCCGGCCGCGGGCGGCATCCTCGACCTGACCGCCCCCGTCGGCGAGGAGGCGGGCGTGGACGACTTCCTGGAGAAGCTGTCCCAGGTGCCCAGCATGGGCCTGTTCTACGAGGCCGTGGCCCGCCCCTCGTTCCTCCGGGTCGCCGGCTCCAACTGGGGCGGCGCCGTCACCCCCGACGACGAGGACCGCTACATCGCCGAGCACGTGATCCCCGTCGACGGCCCCGTCGTCGACCTCGCCGCCGGGGCCGGCCGGTGGACCACCGTGGTCGCCGAGGCCGTCGGCGCCGACCGCCTCGTCGCGGTCGACAGCTCGCTGCCCATGCTCAACGTGCTGCGCGGCCGGCTGCCCGACGTGCCCGCCGTGCTGGCCGGCGCCGCCGACCTGCCCTTCGCCGACGCCTCCGTCGGCGCGGTCGTGTGCTGGAACGCCCTGCAGGCCTTCTACGACGAGGCGCCGGCCGCCATCGCCGAGGCCGGCCGGATCCTGCGGCCCGGCGGCACCTTCACCGCGATGACGTTCCGCCGTTCCGAGGACCCCGTCTACCGCTACTTCCAGTCGGCCCACCGCTTCCCGCAGCACGAGGGCGGACTGCGGCTGTTCGATCCGCGGGACCTCAGGCGCTGGCTGACCGAGGCGGGCCTGACGGTCCGCGAGGAGAGCGGGCCGGGCACCTTCGTGTTCCTCACCGCGGTCAAAGAGGCCTGACGGCCCGGCCGGCCGCCGCCGCAGAAGCCGATACGGAAGCTCGATACGGAAGTCCGATACGGAAGCCCGCTACGGAAGGAATCCGTCCATGTCCCTCTCCGACGTCCGGGAGGCGGCCCTCGCCCGGCCCGGAAGCCCGGAGTACGAGCGGGCCACCGCCGCGTTCAACCTCGCCGCACCGCCCCGTCCGGCCGCCGCCGTCACCGCGCGCACCCCCGCTCAGGTACGGGCCGCCGTGCGCGCCGCGGTCCGGGCCGCCCTGCCGGTGCGCGTGCACAGCACCGGGCACGCCTCCGGCGCCGTACGGCCCGCCGACGGCGCCCTGCTCATCCGCACCGCACTCGCGGGCGGCGTCGAGATCGACCCCGTCCGCCGCACCGCCCGCGTCCCGGCCGGCACCACCTGGGGCGAGGTCGTCCGCGCGGCGGCCCCCTACGGGCTCGCCGCCGCGCACGGCTCGGCCGAGGGCGTCGGCGTCGTCGGCTACCTGCTCGGCGGCGGCGTCAGCTTCTACGGCCGTAGTACAGGACTCGCCGTCAACACCGTCCGCGCCGTCGAACTGGTCACCGCCGACGGGGAGTCGGTGCGCGCCGACGCCGGGAACGACCCCGAGCTGTTCTGGGCGCTGCGCGGCGGAGGAGGCGGGTTCGGCGTCGTCACCGGCGTCGAGATCGGCCTCTTCCCCGTCGCGCGGGTCGTCACCGGCGCCTGCTACTGGTCCGCCGCGCACGCCCGGCCGCTGCTCGACCGGTGGCGCGCCTGGTCACGCCACGCGCCGCGCGAGGCCACCACGTCCCTGCGCATCATGAACCTGCCCCCGGTCCCCGGCGTCCCGCCGCAGCTCGCCGCCGGCCCGGTGCTCTGCGTCGACGGCGCCGTCCTCGCACGCCGTGCGGAGGACACCGCGACGGCCCGCGAGACGGCGGCGGGGCTCCTCGGCCCGCTGCGCGACATCGCCGAGCCGCTGCTGGACACCTGGGCGCCGACCGGACCCGCCGGGGTGCTGGACGCCCACATGGACCCCGCCGAACCGGTCCCCTTCATCGGCGACCACCTGCTGCTGCGCGAGCTGGACGACGCCGGCGCCGAAGCCTTCCTGGGCGCCGTCGGCGAAGGGTCGGGCTCACCGCTGGCCGTGGCCACACTGCGCCAGCTCGGCGGGGCGTTCGCCGAGGCCCACCCGGAGGGCGGCGCGCTGTCCGGGGTGGACGCGGCCTACGCGTACATGGGGTCCGGCCCGCCCTTCGGACCGGTCACCGTCCAGGCCCTGCACGACCACTGCGCCACCGTGCGGGAGGCGCTCGCACCCTGGGACACGGGGAGCACCGTGCCGTCCCTGGTCGAGGGGTACGGGCGTCCGCAGCTCCACCTCGACCAGGACCGCGCGGCCGCCGCCGGCCGGGTGCGGGCCCGCGTCGACCCGCACGGTGTGTTCGCCGGGGACGTCGCCCCCGGCGCGGCCGGTCCGGTCCGGCGTGAACCGCGGTAGGCGGGTGGGCGGCCCGGCGCCCGCGAGGGTGTCCGAGCACGTCGTTTCTTCTCCGGGCGGGCGTCCCCGCCACGGTGGACATGGTGTCCCCGAACGGCTTCCGTCCGGCAGACGGGGACAATTCCCGCACGTCACGAAGGCAGAGAGCAATCTGGAAGAAGATCCGGAACGACTTCGCCAAGTAGCATCCGACTACGCCGAAGGGTGTTGGCCGGAGCGAAGGGCGGTGAGGTGCCATGGCGTTCGACGGACGCCGTGCCGGCGCCCCGCGCCACATCCCGGCTGCCTCCGCGGCTGCCCCCGGGCGGCCCCGCGCCGCGCGGTGTCCGCACCTCCGCCCCGGCTCCTTACCCGGCCGAGCGCCCGACACGGTCCGGCTCTCCACCGGATCGCTGCCCGCCCGCACCGGACGACGCAGACGCTGACGACCCCGTACGGCCCACGGTGTGTCCGGCGACCCCGTTTCCGCCGGCTCCGCGACCGGGAAGGGGCGCCCGCGCGCACCCGGCCCTCCCGTCCGCGCCGCCCACCCGCTGCCGACCGCCCCGGGCGATGACTCGCCGACCCACGACCGATCCCCCAGGAAGGGGCACGAATTTCCATGACCGTGCCGGGAGAATTCGTCCTCAGACGCTCCGCGGACGTCTCCGTGGACACGCTGGTGCGACTGGTCAGGGCGTACGAGGAAGGCAGTACGGGCACGGCCGCGTGCACCCACGAGGACATCCGGCTGACGCTCTCGCACCCCCACTACGCGGACAACAGCTGGTGCCTGACCGGACCCGGCGACGAACTGCTGGCCTGGGCGTCACTGGCCCTCGGCGGCGGCACCGCCGCCGAGGCGGCCCTCACGGTCCCGCCCGGCCCGCGCAGCGCCCCGGCGGCCCGCTTCCTGATCCTGCACCTGCTGGACCGCACGGACGCGCTCGGACTGGCCGGAGGCACCCCGCTGGGCCTGGACGTCGGCGGGATCCTCGAAGGCGACCCGGTGCTGCCCCGCGTCCTGGAGGAGACCGGCTTCGTACGCGCCGCCGCGCTCACCCAGTACGACGTCGACCTGTCGCACGGGGCGCCGCCGGCGGCCCTGCCCCCGGCCGGGCACATCCGGGCGGCCGTGCCGGACCAGGACACCGAGGTGCTGCACGGCCTGCACCTGCGCAGCCGTTCCCGGGTCCCCAAGACGTACGACCCCGCCCTCTTCCGGGCCCGGATCCGGCGGCTGGGCGAGTTCTCCGGGTTCGCGCTGCTCCTGGAGGTGGGCGGCCACCCCGCCGGTCACGTCCTGGCGTACGCGGCGAGCGACCGGGGCCGCGTCCTGGAGGCCGCCGTCGCCCCCGCCCTGCGCGGGATCGGCGTGGGTCTCGCCCTGGTGGCGGCGGCCCTCACGGAACTGCGCCGACGCGGGTGCGCACAGGCCCTCGTCGCCGTCGACACGGCCCAGCTCCTCGACCCCGACGCCCTGCGCCGGGACCTCGGCGTCCGCGGTGAACGGGCGGTGACGTACTTCCACCGCGAACCCGAACTCTGATCCGCTCTCCTCCCTCACTTGGTGAGCGTGAGCCCGGCCCGGTCCAGCGCGGGGCGGGCGGCGCCCGGGCGGCGGGAGAGCGCCGCCGCCGGCAGCGACAGCAGGACGGCCGCCATCACCGCGGCGATGAACCAGCCGGAGGCGTCCCGCTCGGCGGCGAACGTGGCCGACACCGGCATGACGGCACCGAGCACCGCACTGGTCACGGCGTTGGGCAGCCCGATGCCCAGGGCGCGCACCTGCGGCGGGAAGATCTCCGTCAGGAGCTTGGGCAGCACCGTGGTCGCGCACGTCAGGTAGACCACGCCGGAGCCGTAGGCGAGCAGCAGGCTGGTGAAGGTGCCCCGCATGGTCAGATACGACCAGGAGCCCGCCACCGCGAACACCACGCTCGCCGCGGCGAGGAAGCGGGCGGCCCCGATCCGGTCCGCGAGCAGACCGAGCGGGACGTTGACCACCATGAGGAACGCGGTGGCGGTCACGGCGACCCACATCATCGTGCCGGGCTCGGCCATCCGCCCGCCCAGCGCGGGGACGACCGCGGTCCAGGTACCGCCGACGGTGCCCGTACCGGCCACGAACAGGACGGCGAGCAGGACCTGGCGCCGGTGGGCGCCCAGGACCCGGCGCACCGAGCCGCGGCCCGTCCGGCTGCTCACCTCGCGGCGGAACACGTCGGTCTCGGCCAGCCGGGTGCGCAGCACCAGCAGCACCAGGCCGAGGACGCCGCCGACCAGGAACGGCACCCGCCACCCCCACGCCGCCATGGCCTCGGAACCGATCGTGGCGGTCAGCGCGCCGCCCAGCAGGGAGGCGGTGAACGCGCCGGCGCAGGTGGTCAGCGAGAACAGGCTGCCGTACGCGCACTTGCGCCGCTCCGGCGCGACCTCCATCAGATAGGTGGCCGCGGCCGGCCACTCGCCGCCGTGCGAGATGCCCTGGGCGGTCCGCGCCAGGAGCAGCACGAGCGGCGCGAGCAGTCCGATCCGCTCGTACGTCGGGGTGACCCCGATGAGGAACGAGCCGCCCGCCATGAGGGAGATGGCCAGCATCAGCGCCGGCCGCCGACCGCGCCGGTCGGCGAACCGGCCCAGCAGCAGACCGCCGAGCGGCCGCATCAGGACACCGGCACCGAGGACCGCGAACACCCCCAGTACGGAGGTCAGGGCGTTGTCGGAGGGGAAGAACCGGGCGGCGAACAGCGGCGCGAACAGCCCGTACGCCAGCCAGTCGAAGGACTCGATGAAATTGCCGACGACCGTCGCGGCGACCGAGCGCCGGTGGGCCTTCCCGTGCGCGGGCACGGACGCGGGCATGGACGCGGACACGGATGCGGGCATGGGGCTCCGTAAGTCGTTGGGCGGCCCCGAAGGGCAGGGGCGGCCGGCCGCCCCTGCCCGGGGCGGCCGGCCGGTGCCCATCGTGGAAAGCGGCACGGGTTCCGGCCAACTCCGAGCGTGCGCACCTTCGACGGCCGCCCGTCGTGGGTACCGGGGCTGCGCATCCTCGGAGTTGGCCGCCCTCCCGGCCGCTGACGACGATGGCACCGACCGAGCCCGCCCCAGTGAAGGGTGCTCCGATGGCGCACATCGCGATCGACAACGACCTGCCCGGCATCAGCGGCCTGATGGCCCAGCGCCCCGACACCGGCGCCCCGCTGAACCGGCTCGCGGAGACGCTGCTGCGCAGCGGCGACTCGCCCCTGACCCGCGGCGAACGCGAGCTGATCGCCGCCTACGTCTCGCACCTCAACAGCACGCCGTTCTGCGCCCGTTCCCACAGCGCGTTCGCCGCCGCCCAGTTGGAGGGCGGTGCCGACGTGGTGGGGGCGGTCCTCGCCGACCCGGAGGGCGCCCCGGTCTCCGCACTGCTGAAGAGCCTGCTGCGGGTCGCCGCCGAGGTGCGGGCCCACGCCCGTCCCGTCTCCGACGAGGCGGTCCGCGCCGCCCGCGCCGAGGGCGCCACCGACGCCCACCTGCACGACACGGTGCTGATCGCGGCGGCCTTCTGCATGTACAACCGCTACGTCAGCGGCCTGGCCACCGACGCGCCCTCCGACCCGGCCTACTACGACGTCACGGCGGACTTCATCGTCCGGCACGGCTACGGAGCCGCGGCCTGACCTTCCACGGCGCACGCCGCCACCCGAGGAGGACTCCCATGCACTGGTCCCCGGCCGGCGTCCCCGGCCAGTACGGCAGAACGGCACTGGTCACCGGCGGCAGCGGCGGCCTCGGACTCGAGGTGGCCCGGGCACTCGCCGAACGCGGTGCGCACGTCGTCCTGGCCTGCCGCAGCACCGCACGCGGCCGGGCCGCCGCGGCCCTCATCGGAGGGAGCACCGAGGTCGTCCGTCTCGACCTCGCCTCCCTGGACTCGGTACGCCGGGCCGCGGACGAGGTACGGCGCCGGCACCGGCGGCTCGACCTGCTGGTGAACAACGCGGGGGTGATGTTCCCCTCCCGCCCGCGCACCGAGGACGGCTTCGAGCCTCACTTCGGCGTCAACCACCTCGGTCACTTCGCCCTGACCGGACTGCTGCTGGACCTGATGCGCCCGGTTCCCGGCTCCCGCGTGGTGACGGTGGCCAGCCTCGCCCACCGGGCCGGCCGGGGCGCCGTGGACGGACCGGGGGCCCGTGACGGCGCCGGCCACCGCTCGCTGAGCGCCTACGGCCGGTCGAAGCTGGCGAATCTGATGTTCGCCCGGGAGCTGCAGCGGCGGCTGGCCGGCAGCGGAGCCGAGACCCTCTCCGTCGCCGCGCATCCTGGTCTGTCGACGACCGCCCTGTGGGAGGGGGAGGCGCCCGCGTGGCTGCGCCCGGTGAGCGGCATCGCGCTGCGGCTGCTGGCACAGCCGCCCGAGCGGGCGATGCTGCCGGTGCTGCGCGCCGCCACCGACCCCCATGTGCCGGGAGGGGCCTATCTGGGCCCCGGTGAACGGTTCGAGAGCCGGGGCGCGCCGGCTCCCGCGTCCTCCAGCCGCGCGTCACGTGACGCCTCGGCGCGGCTCCGTCTGTGGGAACTGTCGGAGGCGCTGACCGGCGTCCGCTACGGCCTCGCGCCGGTGCGCACCACGGCCGGCGGCTCCCCGACGACGGCCGGACGATGAGCACCCCGGCCGGCGCCCGCCTCGACGACGGCCCCGACGGGCCCTTCCGGCGGGCCGCCGCCTGGGCCTGGGCCTGGCGCGACTTCGACATCGGGCTGCCGGACGCCGAAGACCTGCCGGGGACCGAGAGTCCGCCGAAGGCGTCTGCCGCCCCGCGGCCCGCTTCCCCGGGCACACCCGCGTCTCCCACCCCCACCCCCGTACCTCCTGCCGCAGCCGCGTCCGCGCCCGCGCTGGAGGTCCGGCCCTGCCCCGTACGGCGTCGGCCCCGGCCCGCCCGGCGCCGGCACGGCCACCGTCTCGGTACCGACCCGCGGAGTTGAAGCGGCTCTCCGCCCCCGCCACCGCGGCCCAGAGGGGGAGGGCCGTGGCGGAGCGGGGACGGAGAGCGGGCCGACGTCAGTGAGCTGACCGCGCCTCAGAAGGCGACCGGTCCGGGTACCGGTGTCAGGAGAAGGAGATCAGCTGGCCACCGCCCTCCCCCTTGTCGCTGCCCAGGCCCACCTGGCAGGCGGTGACCTTGCAGTCCACGGTGCCCCACGGGGTGGTGGCGGAGCCGACCACGGCCTGGAAGGACCGGT
Organism: Streptomyces sp. NPDC014676; assembly: GCF_043084105.1. Lineage (NCBI taxonomy): Bacteria > Bacillati > Actinomycetota > Actinomycetes > Kitasatosporales > Streptomycetaceae > Streptomyces > Streptomyces sp. NPDC014676. Next base: position 59,165 of record NZ_JBIBZI010000014.1, read on the forward strand.
TCACGGTGATCTTCGTGTTGACGTTGCCCGAGGAGTCGGCGGTGACGTCCAGGGCGGTGGCCTTGTTGCAGCCGTACTGCCCGCCGTCGACGAAGGCGCACTGGCCCACGTGATAGACGGTCCCCGGCGTCAGCCCCGAGGCGTTGAGCGTGACCGTGGTGCCGTCGCTGAGGCCCGTGGCCGGCGTCACCGAGACGACGGGGGCCGCGGCCGCGGCCGACGCGCCGGGGACGACCGCGGCACCCAGGCCGAGGGCGAGGGCGGCGGTGGCGCCGACACGGGTGACGAGGCCGAGCTTGTTCTTGACGGTCATGTCCTTGACTCCCTGCGGATCGTGGCGAGCCGGGCGTTCCGGCTGCTGTGTCCATGAAGTTACGGGCCCTGCTTCCGCCTGGGCATCTTCCAAGTTGCTTCATGCAACTCGCGGATTCCGCATCCGGATTCAGCACGCAGAGAGATGCGGGCGCGGCAGGCCCCGGAGGACGGTGACGGGTGGGCCCGAGGGCACGCGGCACACGCGGTACGCGCGGTACGCGCGGCACCCGGGCGCCACCACACCCACACCCACACCCACACGCGCACGACCCATGACGAGGGGAAGTAACAGGCACATGACTGCAGGCGGTGCTCCCAAAGCCGGGCGGAAGGAGTGGATCGGGCTGGGCATCCTCGCTCTGCCGACCCTCCTCGTGGCCCTCGACGTCTTCGTACTGCTCCTGGCGCTGCCGCACCTGAGCGCGGATCTCGGCGCCGACTCCAACCAGCAGCTGTGGATCATGGACATCTACGGCTTCATGGTCGCCGGTTTCCTGGTCACCATGGGCACCCTCGGTGACCGCATCGGCCGCCGCAAGCTGCTGCTGATCGGCTCGGCCGCGTTCGGTGCCGCGTCCCTGATGGCGGCCTTCGCCACCAGTCCGGGCATGCTCATCGCCGCACGCGTGCTCCTGGGCATCGCCGGCGCCAGCCTGACGCCGTCCACCCTGGCCCTCATCACCACCATGTTCCAGGACGCCAAACAGCGCACGGTCGCCATCAGCCTGTGGGCGAGCTGCTTCACCATCGGCGCGATCGTCGGCCCGCTGCTCGGCGGCGTGATGCTGGAGTACTTCTGGTGGGGTTCGCTGTTCCTGATCGGCGTCCCGGTGATGGTGCTCACCCTGATCGTCGGCCCGCGTGTCCTGCCCGAGTTCAAGAACCCCGAGGCCGGCCGCCTGGACCCGGCGAGCGTCCTGCTGAGCCTGGGCGGCACCGTCCCGGTCATCTACGGCATCAAGGAACTCGCCCGCGACGGCATCGAGGCCCTGCCCGTCGCCGTGCTGGTCGCCGGGCTCGTCATCGGCGTGCTGTTCGTCCAGCGCCAGCGCCGGCTGAGCAGCCCGCTCCTCGACGTCACCCTGTTCGCCCACGGCCGGTTCACCGCCGCGCTGCTCAGCCTGCTCGCCTACAGCCTCATCGGCGGTACGGTCATGCTCTTCATGACCCAGTACTTCCAGGCCGCCCAGGGCATGTCCCCGTTCGAGGCGGGACTGGGCATGCTGCCCGGCATGGCCGCGGCCACCGTCTCCTTCGCGGTGTGCCCGATCATCGCCCGCAAGGTCCGTCCCGCGTACGTCATCGGCGCGGGCATCGCGGGCGTGACCGCCGTCCTGCTCACCTTCACCCAGCTCGACGCCGGTTCCGGCACGGCCGTGCTGATCGCCGGGTTCGCCGTGTTCTCCTTCTGCGGCGCTCCGATCGTGGCGCTGGGCACGAACATGGTCGTGGGCACCGTCCCCGTGGAGAAGGCCGGTTCGGCCGGGGCCCTGTCCCAGATGAGCAACGAGTTCGGAGCCGCCCTCGGTGTGGCGACCCTGGGCACCGCGGGCCTGGCCGTCTACCGGAGCGAGATCGCCGACACCGTCCCGGCGGGTGTGCCCGAGGGCGCCGCCGACGCCGCCCGCGACAGCGTCGCCGGTGCCGCGGCCGCCACCGACGGGTTGTCCGGACCGCTCGCCGAGACGCTGATGGAGCCCGTGCGCGTGGCCTTCACCAGTGGCCTGCACACGGTGGCCGGGGTCAGCGCGGCCCTCATCGCCGTCGCCGGCGCCTTCTTCGTCGTCCTGATGCGGCACATCCCGCCGGTCGGCCAGGAGGAGGCCCCGCCGGAGCCCGAAGCCGGGACCGAGACCGAGACCGAGACCGCGGAGGAGCCGGCGCCGAAGCCGGCGGCGGTCTGAACCTCCCCGGCGCTGAAACACCGGCCCCGCCCATGCGCCGGCCCCGCCCCGGACTGTCCGGAGCGGGGCCGGCGCCGTTCACCGGGCCCGGGAGGACCGGTCGGCCGGCTCTGCCGAGGGTGCCGCCGCGTGCCCGTCAGGCGTCGAAACGGCCGCGCGCGCTCTCGATGTGACCGAGGTGCTGCTGGGTCCAGCCGCATATGACGTCGACCGCGATGCGCAGGGCCCGGCCCGGCTCGGTGAGGGTGTACTCGACCCGCGGCGGCACGGTGGGGTGCACCTTCCGGTCGACCAGGCCGTTGCGCTCCAGCATGCGCAGGTTCTGGGTGAGCATCTTGTGGCTGACGCCCTCGACCTCGTCCCGCAGCTCGCTGAAGCGCAGGGTGCGCTCGCCGAGCGCCTCGATGATCAGCAGCGCCCACTTGTTGGCGACGTCCGAGAAGATCTCCCGCGCCAGGGAGTCCGCGCGCCGCAGGTCGGCGTCCTCGGGCAGGCCCTCGAGCAGTTGCTTGGTCACCATGAGGTTCCTCAGTCACCGAAAAGTGCGTTCTTCCAGGTCAGCCCTCACTCTCCTACAGTTCCCGAGTAACCACAAGAGAGTCGATCGGAAGGGCGAGCCCCATGACCACCCTCGATGTCTTCAGCTACGGCATACCGGCCGAGAGCGACTTCGGCTACGCGCAGGCGATCAGGTCCGGCGAGCTGGTCCACGTCTCCGGACAGCTCGCGTTCGACGACGCGGGCGAGTTCCTCCACGCGGGCGACTTCGCCGCCCAGCTCGAGCGGACCCACACCAACATGGACAAGGTCCTGAACCACTACGGCGCCACCCGGAACCAGATCGTCTCGCAGACCCTGTACGTGGTGGACCTGCGGCAGAACGCCGCGGCGACGGCGGAGGGCAACCTGGCGTACTTCGGCGACCACCGCCCGGCCGGCACGGTCGTGGGCCTCACCGAACTGACCCTGCCCGGCCAGGTCGTCGAGATCGGCTTCGTCATCGACATGAAACTGCCCGCCTGAGGAGCCGCCGACGGAACCGGGGGCGGAGGCGAGAGGGCGTCGGACGCTCACGTGAACTGATTATGATCTTGGTCATGTCCGTGCAGAGCTTTGACAAGACCCTTTCCCGTAAGCAGCGGCTCCAGGAGAAGCAGCGCCGCCAGTTGGCGGTGGTCGACACCGTGGACAAGGCCGAGGCGAAGGTCCGCAAGGCGGAGATGGAACTGGCCGGGGCGGTCGCCGAGGCCGTGCAGGTGTTCGGCGACGAGCAGTCCGCGTCCGAGGGGCTCGACATGCCGGTCGAGGCGATCCGGCGTTTCCTCGGCATGGCGCGGGAGGAGACGGCCGGCTCCGGCGACGACGCCGGGGCGTCCTGAGTCCGGCCCGCCGATCAGACGCAGGGGCCGGACGGCGTGGTGGGTGTGCGGACGGGCCGGGTGCGCACCCCGCGCCCGGCCCGTCCGCGTGCCGCCGGTACCTCAGTGCGCCCAGGGGGCCATCGGGTACCAGATCAGGTCGCGGCGGGCCAGGATCCGCAGGTCCCAGTACAGGAGCATGAAGACGCCGGCGGCGATGAACGCCGCCGCCATCAGCGCCGAGGCGCGGCTCGGCCGGGCCGTCAGCCAGCGGCTCAACCGGTCCCCGAAGGCGACGGTGACCAGGAGGAACAGCACCGCCACGACGGCGAGGTTGCCGAGCGTCTGGAGCACGAACACCGCCGCCCCGTAGAGCGGGTTGCCGCTCTCGGCCGCGTCCCGGAAGAGCTGCCGGAACAGCGGGAACGGACGCCCGATGAGGAACGCCCCGACCAGGGCGCCCATGAACAGCATCGGTGCGCCGGGGAAGCGTCGCGTCAGCCGCGCGAGCGGGTCCCGCACCACCCCCAGCGCGGAGAGCCCGAGCACCAGCATGCACAGGCCGATGAGCCCGTACACCACCATCGCCTGGATCAGACGGCCGGACAGCCCGCTGCCGGACGGGGTGTCGTCGAACTGCGGCATCCCGGTGCCGACCAGCGCGACGAGCACCCCGTACAGCGCCGACACGGTGATCGCGCCCAGGGCGAGTCCGCTCAGCGGCTGCAGTGCGGCGGTCAGCCGCCGGCGCGGTGAGGACGGGCCGCCGGTCAGCGGGGCCAGCGCGCTGAACACGGCGACGTTGCACGCGGTGAACGTGCCCGCCACCCCGGTCGCCACGGCGAAGGCCAGACCGGCCAGGGCGCCGGCGATGGGGCTGTCCTTGGCGTGGTGTCCGAGCAGGGTGTCGGCGACGTTGTCGCCGATGGTGCTGTCGACGAACTCCGCCGACCACACCACCGTCAGGGCGAAGCCGAACAGCGCGCTGACCACGGCGACCAGCAGCCGCCGTCGCGGCGCGTGGCCGTTGAAGAAGAACGAGGGCGTGCGCGAGGTGCCGGCCTGCGGCGGGGCCGGGGCGTCCAGGGTGGGACGCTGTGTCACTTGAGTCATGGAAACGCCTTTCGCCGAAGAGGACGGAACAGGGGACGGGACGTGCGGTGTTTCCGGGCCCCTGAAGGGCCCCGAACGCGGTGCGGGGGACGGCGCACCGGTCGTGCCCCGTCCCCCGCACCGCCGTACGCCGGATCAGCGCAGCGAGATTCCCTCCCGGCTCAGGGAGCGCAGGAACTCACCCCGCGACAGCGCCGCGGCGATCAGTTCGATGTCGTCGGCCATGTAGCGGTCCACGCCCAGGGTGGGCACCAGGGAGCGCACCGCGTCGTACGTGGCCCGGCTCGCCGGGCTCAGGTCGTCGTACCGCCGGGAGACGTCCACGGCCTGGGCGGCGGCGAGGAACTCCACCGCGAGGATGCGGTTGTTGTTCTGCAGCACCCGCCGGGCGTTGCGGGCCGCGATCAGGCCCATGCTGACGACGTCCTGGTTGTCGCCGTTGGACGGCACGCTCTGGGTGCTGGCGGGCCCGATGGTCCGGTTCTCCGCCACCAGGGCCGTCGCCGGGTAGTTCGCGCCGGCGAAACCGCAGTGCAGGCCCGGGTCGGCGGCGACGAGGAACTCCGGCAGACCGTAGCTGAGGTGCCGGTTGAGCAGCCGGTTGACCTGCCGCTCGGCGAGCACCCCGAGCTGGGTGAGCGCGATCGTGGTGAAGTCCATGACGAACGCGATGGGCTGGCCGTGGAAGTTCGCCCCGTGGAAGATCTCCTCGCCCTCGAAGAACAGGGGGTTGTCGTTGGCGGAGTTGAGCTCCGTCTCCAGCCGCCCCCGCGCGTGCTCGAGGGTGTCCCGCACCGCACCGAGGATCTGCGGCACGGCGCGCAGCGTGTACGCCTTCTGCAGGTACACGTCGGTGCGCTGGACGTCACCGCCGCCCTGCCTGGCCTTCTCCAGCTCGCGGCGCAGGTCGGCGTGGTCCAGGGCCAGCCGGCTGCCCGCGAGCAGGGTCCGCATGTTGGCCGCCGAGTCGATCTGTCCCGCGTGCGGCCGGGCGACGTCGTGGCCCTCGGCCAGGAACGGGCTCCTGGACCCGCGCAGTACGTCGTTGAGCAGGCCCGAGACCATCTCCGCCTGGCGGACCTGGGTGAACGCCCGCTCCACGACGAGGGAGCCGAGTCCCGTCATGGCGGAGGTCCCGTTGATCAGCGCCAGGCCCTCCTTGAAGCGCAGTTGCAGCGGGGTGATGCCCAGTTCGCGCAGGACCTTGCCGGTCTCCCGCCGCTTGCCGTCGCGCAGCACCTGGCCCTCGCCGATGAGCGTGCCGGCGAGGTGCGAGAGCGGCACGAGGTCACCGCTGGCGCCGAGCGAACCGATCTCCGGTATCGCCGGTGTGATCGCCTCGTTCAGATACAGCGCCAGGCGGTCCAGGATCTCCGGGCGGACCGCGGAGTGCCCCTTGGCGAGCGTGTTCAGACGCGCCGCCATGATGGCCCGGGCCTCGTCCTCGGCGAACAGCGGGCCCACCCCGGCGCTGTGGCTGCGCACCAGGTTCGTCTGCAGCTCGACCTCTTTCGACTTGTCGATCTGCATGTAGATCATCTCGCCGTAGCCCGTGGTCACGCCGTAGATGGGGATGTTCTGCTCCGCCAGGTCCTCGAGCACCGCGCGGCTCTTGAGCGCCTTGGCGACGGCACCGGGGCACACCCCCACGGGCGCTCCCAGTTCCGCGACACGGCCGACCGCGTCGGTGGTGAGGCTCTCACCGTCGAAGGTGACCGTGGTGGTGCCGGTGTCAGCTGTTGTCAACGCTCTCACTCCAGGTGGACGGGGCCGGACCCGACGAGGAACCGGCGGACAGGTCGGGGCAGCGGATGTCAGGGCCGGAACGAACCGTCGGCGGCCTGCGCGCGGACCGTGCGGCGCAGCAGCTTGCCGATGTGGTTACGGGGCAGCGACGTCACGAAGAAGACGTCCTCGGGGACCTTGTACCAGGTCAGCGACTTGCGGCAGGCGGCGAGCAGTTCCTGGCGCACCTCCTGCGCGGCCGCGGCGTCGACACCCGCCCGCAGGACGGTGAAGGCCCGCAGCACCGAGACCCCGTCGTCGCGCCGCACCGCGCACACCGCCGCCTCCTTCACGGCCGGGTGCTCCATGAGACGGTCCTCGATCTCGGTGGGGTGCACGTTGATGCCGCCGACGATCTCGACGTCGTCGAGACGCCCGTGCACCCGGACGAACCCGTCGGCGTCGACCGTCGCCGCGTCGCTGGTGGCGTACCACTCCTGGGGCGCCGTCCGCAGCGGGGTGTCGCTTCCCCGGGCGACGCCCGGACCGATGGTGGGCCCGGCCAGCTCCAGCCGGCCCTCGCCGCCGGCGGCCACCGGGCGTCCCTCCTCGTCGACGACGCGCAGCCGGTACGGCGCCAGCACCCTGCCGAGGGTGAACTCCCGGTAGGAGCCCGCCCCGTTGACCAGCAGGGCGTGCCCGATCTCGGTCGTGCCGTACACGTTGAGCAGGCGCTCGCCCATGATGCGGCGCAGCCGCCGCTCCAGCGCCTGGGGCAGCACCTCCCCGGCGACGACCGCCACGCGCAGCCGGCCGAGGACGTCTTCCGCGTCGGGGTGGGCGAGCATGTGCGCGAAGAAGGTGGGCTGGCTGTAGTAGACGCTCACGCCGTGCCGGGCGATGAGGGCGAGGCAGTCGGCCGGGCCCAGCCGCCGGCCGGTGAGCACGGTGGCGGCACCCCGCAGCAGCGGGAAGAACAGCGAATTGCCCAGCCCGTACGCGAAGTTCATCCGCGGCACCGAGTAGCAGACGTCGTCCTCCCGCACCCCGATCGCCTCGCCGGCCGCACGGTCGAGGACCTCCGCGTCCGCGTGCGTGTGGAAGCAGAGCTTGGGGCCGCCGGTCGTGCCCGACGTGAACGCGGCGAACGCCGGCGTGTGCGGCGCGCAGTCGGCGTACGGGGGCACCGCACCGCCGTCGTCCCGCGTCAACGACTGGGCGGTCAGCACCGGCGCGGTGAACAGCCCGTCGAACTCCGGCGAGGCCACCACGGCCGCCGGCTCGGCGATCTCCGAGGCCCGCGCCATCTCGTCCGGGTGGAACATCGAGTTGACGGGGATCGCCACCGCGCCGATGCGTACGGCGCCCAGGAACGCCCGTACGAAGTCGATGCCGTCGGGCAGCGCGACGAGGATCCGTGAGCCGGGCCCGAGACCGCGCGCCGCGAACGCCGCGGCGGCCCGGCCCGCCCCCTCGTACACCGAGCGGAAGGAGTGCTCGCCGTCCTCGTCGATGTAGGCGGTGCGGTCCAGCAGGCCGTGCGCGCGTGCGGTCTCCTCCAGCAGCTCGACCAAGTTGCCGCTGCGGGTCCCGGAGACCGAGGCCGGCGCGACGGCGTCACCGGCGGGGCGGGGCGGGGCGGTGGTCACCGGCAGATCCCTTCCATCTCGACGAGCAGGTCCGGCCGGCAGATGCCGACGTTGAGGAAGACCACGTCCGCCGCGCCGGAGAACACCTCGGCGCACCGGGCCCGCACCGCCGGCAGATGTTCCGCGTCACGGACGTAGACCTTGACGCTGTCCAGCTCCGTCAGCCCGTACCCGGCGTCGACGGCGTGCTGGCGCAGGTTCTCCCCGCTCACCAGCGCCTCGATGTTGGCCAGCGTGACGTCCAGCTGCCGCTCGATGTCGCCGGGGTGCACGGTGTCGTCCCCGAGGATGCTGGCCGTGCCCGACACGTAGAGGGCCCCCGTCCCGTACCCCTCGGACGCCAGGTGGGTGCCGCGCGCGAAGCTCGGCGGCAGGGCCCCGTACCGGTCGGGGTACCGGTGGGCCGGGGTCTGCCGGGGGTTCTCCAGATGGGTCGTGCGTCCGGGGCGGCAGGCCAGGAAGTACAGGTCGATGCCCGTCCCCAGGGAGCCGATGCCGGTCGCCGCGGGGATGCCCTCGAAGCGCCCGGACCACTCCTCGAAGGCCAGCGCCCGGCCGGCGCAGAAGTCCTGGTAGATCTCGGTGCCCTCGGCGTTGTCGCCGGTGATGTCGCCGACCAGGTTCCACATGCGGAACAGGTCGGTGTACCCCTGCTGCCAGGCCATCCGGAACGCGGCACTGTAGGCGGCGTGCACCGCGTCGCGGTACACGCCGCTCTCCTCGACGCGCACCGCGCAGAAGAAGTGCTCGCCGTCCTCCGCGTAGACCAGGTTGTCCTGCAGTCCGGAGCGCACGGGACGGTCGGTGACCCAGGCCTCCGTGAACGGGACGCCGGACGCGGCCATCATGTGCACGTCGAGCCGGGGGGACCCCTGGTACAGCGTCGGCTGCCCGCCGTGGTGCCCGTACACGATGCGGGCCAGGACGTGCCGGCCGGCCAGGACGTCCCGGTCCTCGCCGGCGGGCGTGTCGAACACGCAGTCCAGCGTCAGGGTGCGCGAAGCGGTGTGAAGGACTGTCACGAGTTTGCTCCCATGGGTGAGCCGGGTGAGCGCTGCGAAGCGAAGCGGCGGGTGCGTCACGAGGGCGGCCACGGCAGACCGCGGTCGCCGAAGCCGTCGGAATCGACCCACAGCGCCCGCAGGCCGCGCAGGGTGACGTTCGGTCGGTAGGACGGGGTCCCGGTGGCGAAGCGGGCACCGGTGACCCGCTGGGCGAACCGGATGAGAACCGTCTCGGCGATCAGCCGGGCCACCGGTTCACCCGGACACGCGTGCGGCCCCAGCCCGAAGGCGGCGTGCGGCGCCCCGGCCGGGTCCGGGGAGAACACCTCGGGGCTGTCCCACACCCGCGGATCCCGGTGAGCCGCGGCCAGCAGGAGCAGCAGGGTGGTCCCGGCGGGCACCCGCGTGCCGCGGACGTCGAGATCGGCGACGGCGTGACGGTGGAGGAGCTGGACCGGCGGATCCAGGCGCAGGACCTCCTGGACCACCTGGCCCGCGTACCGGGCGTCCCGCCGCACCGCCTCCCGTACGTGCGGGGCCCGCAGCAGCGCCAGGACGCCGCCCGAGACCAGGTCGACGCTGGTCTCGTGCCCCGCGACGAGCAGGGCCCGGCACGCGGCGGCGAGCCGCACCGCCGAGGACGGCCCGTCCGCGCCCTTCGGCACCGACAGCGGATCCTCGCCGCCCCGCGCGCTCCGCGAGCGCACCAGTTCGCCGAGGTAGGCGGCCAGTTCCTCCTCCGCCCGCAGACGGGCCTCGCCCCCCGGCGGGGCCGTGCCGGTCAGCAGCGGGTGCGGGTCCAGGGCGGGGGAGAGCAGCAGGGCCTGCCGGTGCAGCCAGGACGCGTCCTCCTGCGGCAGGTCCAGCAGACGGCAGAGCACGGCCGCCGGCAGCGGATACGCCAGGTCCGTGACCACTTCGAGCCGCCCGCGCGCCGCCACCCCGTCGAGGAGGTCGTCGACGAGGGCGCGCACGAAGGGGACGAGGGCGCGCAGCCGCTCCGGCGTGAGCACCCGCGCCACCAGCCGGCGCAGCCACACGTGCTCCGCCGAGCCCGCCGCGGCGACGGCCAGCCCCTCCGGCCGGCCGTCCCGCCCGGCGGGACACGCGTCGGCCCGCCGGGCGACGGCCTCCGGCGCCCGCAGCACGGCCGAGCAGTGCTCGTACGAGGAGAAGACGACGGTCGACCCGTCCCACCACAAGGGCCCGGCCTCACGTATCCGGTCGAACACCGGATACGGATCGGAACGCACGGAGCCGTCCAGAACGCGCAGCAACAGCGAGCGGGCCTCTTCCTGCCGGTCCTTCTCGCCTTGGTCCTTCTCGCCTTGGTGCTTCTCCCCGAAAAGCAGGGACGCCGAGCGATGGCTTTCCACGGCACAGCCTTCCTGAAAGGGGACGCTGCCACCGGAAGGATGTTCGTGCCCGTACGAGGCTGTCCATGCGGAGTTGCGCAAGCCGCCGCGAACAACGGCCGCCGCGGAGACTTCGCCAAGTCCGCTTGTGAGCGCGGCGACCGGTGGATTGGATGAACCGCCGATCCGTACCGCTCCTCGAATCGGCAGTCATGACCGGCCGCGTGAGGAGAAGAATCCCGTGAAACAGGGCCGTACGGTCACCGCCCCCCGCACAGCCGGCCGCGCACCGTCCCCGGCCGGCACCCCCGTCCCGCCCCCGGCGGCGGACGAGGCGCCGCTGAACCCCCGCCGGTGGCAGGCGCTCGCCGTCCTGGCCATCGGCCCCTTCCTCTCCCTGTTCGACCAGTTCTGCGTCAACCTCGCGGCGCCCTCGATCAACCGGTCGTTCACGCTGTCGCCCTTCGAGTTCCAGGCCGTCGTCGGCGGATACGGCCTGGTCTACGGGCTGGGCCTGATCACCGGCGGACGGCTGGGCGACCTCTTCGGCCGCCGCCGCATGTACCGCCTGGGTCTCGTCCTGTTCACCGTGACCTCGCTGGCGTGCGCGCTGGCCTGGTCACCGGCGGTCCTGATCGTCGCGCGCCTCGCCCAGGGCGCTTCCGCGGCCGTGCTCCAGCCCCAGGTGCTGGCCCTCATCCGGGTCCAGTTCCCGCCCGCCGAGCGGGCCAAGGCGCTGTCCTGGTACGGCGTCTCCATGAGCCTGGGCATGGTCAGCGGGCAGATACTCGGCGGCGCGATTCCCTCCTGGGACCTTCTGGGCCTGGGCTGGCGTCCCGTCTTCCTCGTCGCGGTACCGCTGTGCGCGTTCGCCCACATCGCCATCGCCCGGACCGCGCCGGCCGACCGCACCCCGCGCACCGGACAGGGAATCGACGGTGTCGGCATCGCCCTGAGCGCCACCGGTTTCGCCCTGCTCCTCCTGCCGCTCGCGACCCTGCGGGAAGGGGATTTCCTGCCCACCGGGCCGCTCCTCCTCCTCGCCGCCGTCCTGCTCCTCGCCTTCTTCGTCGGACACCAGACGCGGCGCGGCGGGAAGAACCACCCCGTGCTGCTCCCCGTCCGTTTCTTCCACAGCCGGACATTCAGCCTGGGCGTCCTGCTGAATTTCCTGCTGTACATGTCGAGCGTGCCGTTCGCCGTCATGCTCGGCCTCTACCTCCAGGACGAGTCGCACCTCGGTCCGGCCGCCGCCGGCCTCGTCTTCACCCCGGCGGCCGTCGCCATCGCCGTGGGATCACGCCTCAGCCCCGCCCTGCACAAGCGCTACGGCATCCGGGTGCTCGTCGTCGCCGCCGCCCTGACCGCGGCCGGCCTCGCCGCGGCGCTCGCGACCGTCGGCCTGGGCACACCGGACGACGCGATCCTGCCGCTGATGGCCGGCTTCGCGGTCTACGGGCTCGGCAACGGAATGATCGTCCCCCTGCTCACCGGCATCGTGCTCGCCCAGGTGCCGCCCCAGGACGCCGGCGCCGGTTCGGGCGTGCTCAGCACCGCCCAGCAGCTGGGGGCCGCCGCCGGGATCGCCGTGGTGGGCGCCTTCCTCTACCCGGCGACGGGCACGACGCTGCGCTACGCCGACGCCATGGGGGCCGGGACCGCCCTGGCGGTCCTCGGCGTCGTCTGCGCGGCCCTGCTGGTGGCCGCAGCCCGGCGCGGGCCGGTGGCCGGCTGAGGAACCGCCCCGGACATGGGAAGACCGCCGCTCCACCGGGAGCGGCGGTCTTCCCACGGACCTCCGGAGCGCGGACCCCACCTGCCGGAAGAGCCCCGCGCCCGTCTCAGGGACGGTTCGCCTTGCCGTCGAGCCAGAGCGTGTCCGACTCGTCCTGGTGGGTCCCGCCCGAGCCGACGTGCTTGTCGGAGATCTTCGCGCCGTTCTTGATGACGTGCACGAGCGCCATCCCGTGCCCGCGGCCCAGCTCGTAGTCCTGCTTGAGCCACTCCAGGATGACGCCGGCCTTGGTGTCCGGGCTGTCGTAGCCGCGCTCCTGCGCGAGCGCGATGAACTGCCGGGGCGTCAGGCCCGTCTTGTCCTCGATCTTGTCCAGGTACGCCTGAAAGGACATGTCCTCTCCCACTCCCTCTGCCGATGCCGACCGTGCCGGTGGAACCAACTAAGCAGACTGAAGTCTACTTGTAAAACGCAAGCCCTGTTCGCGCTATGGCGCGGGAACTAGAATGTGAACCATGACGGTGAAGGAGTACGGCCAGTTCTGCGGCCTCGCCCGCGCGATGGAGGTCGTCGGCGAGCGCTGGACCCTGCTGATCGTCCGGGACCTCCTGCTCGGCCCCAAGCGCTACACCGACCTGCGCAACGGCCTGCCGAACATCCCCACCAACATCCTCGCGACCCGCCTCAAGCAGCTCGAGGCCCACGGCGTCGCCGTCCGCCGCGCCCTGCCCCACCCCGACCGCGGTGTCGTCTACGAACTCACCGAACACGGCCACGCGCTCCAGCCGGCCGTGACCGCCCTCGGCCGCTGGGGCGCCCGCACCATGACCGGGCCCCGCCCCGGCGAGATCACCACCACCGAAAGCCGCGCCCTGTCCTTCCACACGGCCTTCCGCCCCGAGGCCGCCGCCGGAGAGACCCTCGGCTACGAGGTGCGCATGGCGGACGCGACCTTCGCCCTGTCCGTCGACGGCGACCGCCTCAGCGTCGCCCACGGCCCCCACCCCGACCCCGACCTGGTCATCGAGACCCGCTCCGGTCATCCCGTCCTCGACCTCATGCGCGCCACCCTGACCCCCGCCGAGGCACTCGCCGGCCAGAGCATCGCCCTCAAGGGCCCGGAGTCCCTCCTCACCCGCTTCACGGAGCTCTTCCGCCTCTGACGCCACCGGCCCGTCCCGGCACGGGCCGGGAGGCCGGCGGTCAGTGCCCGACGCGGGCCCGTGCGGCTCTCCCGGCGGACGACGACGGCATGGCCGTGGCCCCGGCTCCCCCCTCGGCCGCCTTCCCGAGGGTGCGGCGCCCTCGCCGGTTCATGCCCCCGCGCGGATCGTCCCCGGCTCCGCCTGCCGGCGGGATCCCGTACCCGAACCGCGGATGCCCGGCCCCGCAGCCGTCCTTCGGGCCCCGCGGCGGCCGGTCCCGCGGGAGGCGTGACGGATCCCGGGGCGTTCCACCACGTTCACCAGCCGATCCCGGCCGCCACCGGCAGGTGGTCGCTGCCGGTGGCCGGCAGGACCCACGAGCTCATCGGCTCCGCACCGCGGACCAGGATCTGGTCGATCCGCGCGACCGGGAACTTCGCCGGCCAGGTGAAACCGAAGCCGTCCCCGGCCTCCGTCTGGGCCGAGCGCATCCGCGAGGTGATGCCGTCGAGCGCGCGGTCGTCCACCGTGCCGTTCAGGTCGCCGAGCAGCACCACCCGCTCGCTCCGCTCGGCGGCGAGGGCCTCGCCGAGCGCCTGCGCGTTGCGGTCCCGGCTGTCCGTCCAGAAGCCGCCCCTGGGCATCAGCCGTACGGATCCCAGGTGGGCCACGTACACCGCCAGCGGCCCGTGGTCCGTGGCCACCGTGGCGCGCAGCGCCCGGTTGTAGGTCATCCTGACGTCGGCCGGCTTGGTGGCCGCCAGCGGCCCGTGGTCGATCCCGGTGTCGACCGGCCGGATGTCCGACAGCGGCAGCCTGCTCCACAGTCCGACGGTGCCCAGCACCGTGTGGTGGGGGTACGTCCTCGCCAGCTCCTTCTCGTACGTGCCCCGGGCCTGCCCGGTCAGCTCCACCAGGGCCAGCACGTCCGCCCCGGAGGCGGCCAGATCGCGGGCGGTGCCGGCCGGGTCGGGGTTGCCGGCGCCGACATTGTGCTCGGCCACGGTGAGGACGGCGTCGCCGCCCGGGTGGGAGGCGGTGCCGAGCAGCCCGCCGAAGAGGTGCAGCCACACCCCGGCCGGCAGCAGCAGCGCGACCACCGCCGAGGCGGAACGACGCCACAGCGCCCCGGCCAGCAGCACCGGTACGCAGAGGCCGAACCACGGCAGGAAGGTCTCCACCAGACTGCCGAGGCCCCAGCGGTCCGTGATCCGCGCGTGCAGCAGCAGCATCAGGCCGAGGAGCACCGCCGACACCACGAGCACCGGGCCGCGCTTCCAGGGCCCTGGCCGGAAGAGACCGCCCACCGCCCGGCGGACGCGCACACACCGGGCCGGCCGGCCGGTACCGGCGCCGGCGTTCCGGCGGCCGGCGCCGTCCTGCCCGGCCTCCGCCGTCTTCGGCGTCTTCGGCGTCTTCACCTGGGGCATCGTCCGTCCTTGTCCACCGTTCGCGGGTGGTGCCCGCGGTTCACCGTTCGCGGGCGGTACCCGCACGAGGAGAGAGGCCGGCGGGTGCGCCGGGGCACGCCGGGTGTCCTGGTCACGGCCGCGCCCCCGGGCCCCGGGCGGGGCCGGCGTACCGGGCCGGACAGCCACGCCGTCGCATCGGAGTCCCCGGGGCCGACCGCGTCGCCCCGGACGTGCGCGGACGTCCGGGCGGTGGCTCGTGCCGCTGATGTGCTGGGAAGCATGCCGCCAGTCAAGGCGACACGATGTTGCCGGCCCGTATGCGGTTCTCGATACGCGGACGATATGCGCCGACTCGTAGCATCGAACGCATGCGCGTGCTGATCGTCGAGGACGAGCCCTACATGGCGGAAGCCATCCGCGACGGCCTGCGCCTGGAGGCGATCGCGGCCGATATCGCGGGTGACGGCGACACCGCTCTGGACATGCTGAGCGTCTGCGCCTACGACATCGCCGTCCTCGACCGTGACATCCCCGGACCGTCCGGTGACGAGGTCGCCACACGCATCGTCGCCTCCGGAAGCGGCACACCGATCCTCATGCTCACCGCGGCCGACCGTCTCGACGACAAGGCCTCCGGCTTCGGACTCGGCGCCGACGACTACCTCACGAAACCCTTCGAGCTGCGGGAGCTCGTGCTCAGGCTCAGAGCGCTCGACCGCAGGCGTGCCCACACCAGGCCGCCCGTGCGGGAGATCGCGGGCCTGCGCCTGGACCCGTTCCGCAGGGAGGTCCACCGGGACGGCCGCTACGTGGCGCTCACCCGCAAACAGTTCGCGGTGCTCGACGTCCTCGTCGCCGCGGAAGGCGGGGTGGTCGGCGCCGAGGAACTCCTGGAACGGGCGTGGGACGAGAACGCCGACCCGTTCACCAACGCCGTACGCATCACCGTCTCGGCCCTGCGCAAGCGGCTCGGCGAACCCTGGATCATCGCCACCGTGCCGGGCGTCGGCTACCGCATCGACACGCGACCGGAGGCCGGCGGCACGGGAGGAGACCGTGGATAGGGCACCCGGGCTGAGCGTGCGCCTCAAGCTCACCCTCAGCTACGCCGGATTCCTCATGCTCGCCGGCGTCCTGATGCTCGCGGCGGTGTGGGTGTTCCTCCTGCGGTACGTCCCCGACCGTGCGATGCTCATCAACCCCGACGACGAACTCACGAGCGGCGTCTTTCCCGTCCGGAGCGCCCTCCTGGACGTCTTCGCTCCGCGGGCGGCCGCGGTACTGGCGTTCCTGCTGGTGTTCGGCCTCCTGGGAGGATGGATCCTCGCCGGCCGCATGCTGGCCCCCCTGACCCGCATCACCCACGCCACCCGCACGGCCACGCACGGGTCGCTCTCCCACCGGATCCGGCTGCCGGGCCGCAAGGACGAGTTCCGCGAACTCGCCGACGCCTTCGACACCATGCTCGCGCAGCTCGAAGCGCGCGTCGCCGAACAACAGAGGTTCGCGGCCAACGCCTCCCACGAGCTGCGCACCCCGCTGGCGGTCTCGAAGTCGCTTCTCGACGCGGCCCGCGCCGATCCGGACCGCGCCGCCGACCCGCTCCTCGACCGCCTCCACGCCGTCAACACCCGGGCCATCGACCTCACCGAGGCGCTGCTCCTGCTCAGCCGCGCCGAGCAGCGGTCCTTCACCCGAGAACACGTCGACCTGTCCCTCGTGGCGGAAGAGACCGCTGAAACGCTCCTCCCCCTCGCGGAGAAGCACGGCGTCACCATCGAGACGTCCGGCGACATCACCCCCGCCATCGGATCGCAGGCGCTGTTGCTGCAGCTGACCGCCAACCTCGTACAGAACGCGATCATCCACAACCTGCCCGGACGGGGCACCGTGTGGATCCGCACCAGCGCCCACGCCGGGACCGCGGTGCTCACCGTCGAGAACACCGGCGAGCGGCTCACCCCGCACCTGGTCCCGACCCTCACCGAACGGTTCCGGCGCGGCACCGAGCGCCTGCACACCGATCACGCGGGCGTCGGCCTCGGCCTGGCGATCGTCAAGACCATCACCCACGCGCACGACGGGACACTCGTCCTCACCCCGCGCCCCGCCGGCGGGCTCCGCGTCACCGTGGAACTGCCCACGGCGTCCCCGCACCACGACGGCGGTGCGCTGCCGCGCCCGTGACCGGCGACCGGACCCGAGTGACGCGGGACGTCCCCCGTGATCGACACAACGTCGCCGGGGCGTCCCGCCCCGGCTTCAGCGCCGGCCGGCGAACCCCGGTACCGGCGGTCCGGCCCGCCCACGGTCCGGCAGGGCACCGGTCCCGGGCCCGCCCCGGCCGCAGAGGCGCGATGTGCGGGCCGGTCCCGGTGGCCGTCACGCCGCTTTGATGCCGAGTTCGGTGAGGAGGCCGCGGATGCGCTGCTCGATCTCGTCGCGGATCGGCCGGACCGCGGCGACGCCCTGCCCGGCCGGGTCCTCGAGCTGCCAGTCCAGGTAGCGCTTGCCGGGGAAGTAGGGGCAGGCGTCACCGCAGCCCATGGTGATCACCACGTCCGAGGACCGCACGGCCTCGGTGGTGAGGACCTTGGGGATCTCGGCGGAGATGTCGATGCCGACCTCGGCCATGGCCTCCACCACGGCCTGGTTCACCGTGTCGGCGGGGGCGGATCCGGCCGAGCGGACCTGGACCCGGTCCGCGCCGAGGTGGGTGAGGAAGGCGGCGGCCATCTGGGAGCGGCCGGCGTTGTGCACGCAGACGAACAGCACGGAGGGAACGGCGGAGGTGCTCATCGGGCCAGGCCGCTTTCTTCGGTGGAACGGGCGGGGGCGGCGGGCTGCTGCCCGGTGCGGGGGACGACGGCCTCGTCCTCGCCCGCGGCGGCCGGGCGGCCGAAGCAGACGGCGACCAGGCCGAGACCGGCGGCGGCGCCGATCAGCTGGGCGGCGAGGAAGGGCGGCACGGAGGCGGGGGCGATGCCGGCGAAGGTGTCGGTGAACGTCCGGCCGATCGTGACGGCCGGGTTGGCGAAGCTGGTGGAGGAGGTGAACCAGTACGCCGCGCCGATGTAGGAGGCGACCAGCGGCGGCGCCAGGTGCGCGCGGCCGGCGCGGGCCAGGCCGAAGACGAGCCAGACCAGCCCCGCGGTGGCCACGGTCTCCGCCAGCCACAGGTGCCCGGCCCACCGGTCGTGGGTGGAGAGGCGCACCAGCGGCCTGCCGAACATGGCGTCGGCCAGCACCGCGCCGGCGATCGCCCCGGCGACCTGGGCGGGCACGTACACCGCGACCTCGCGCAGGGCGGGGCCCTCGCCGGTGCGGCGGCCGGTGAACCAGGCGGCGAGGGTGACCGCCGGATTGAAGTGCGCCCCCGACACCGGGCCGAGCAGGGCGATCAGCACGCCGAGGCCGAAGACGGTGGCGAGGGAGTTGGCCAGCAGTTGTGTTCCCACATCGTGGGTCAGTTCGGTGGCCTGGATGCCGGAGCCGACCACCACCGCGACCAGCGCGGCCGTCCCGAGCCCCTCGGCCACCGCCCGCCGTGCCAACGGCGCGGGCGCGCTCACGCCGGGACCTTCGCGGGAACGGCGGGGATCCGGAGCAGGTCGGACAGCTTCGCCAGGGCCTCGGGCAGCACCCAGTAGTACACCCAGGTTCCGCGCCGCTCGGAGCCGACCAGGCCGGCCTCCCTCAGCACCTTCAGATGGTGGGAGATCGTCGGCTGGGAGACCTCGAACGGGCCGATGAGGTCGCACACGCACGCCTCGCCGCCCTCGTACGAGGCGATCAACGACAGCAGCCGCAGCCGGATCGGGTCCGACAGCGCCTTGAACATCCGCGACAGCTCGGCCGCGGCCTCCTCACCGAGCGGCTCGCGGACCATGGGCGCGCAGCACGCGGCATCGTCCTGTCCGAGCACCGGCAGACCAGCTTGTTTCGACATTCTTCAATATTGACAGCCGTCGATCCCGGTGGCAAGGTCGACTGTATCGACAGACATCGAAACAAGCCGTCCGATGGGAGACCGCCATGTCCCGTGTCCAGCTCGCCCTGCGCGTCGCCGACCTCGACGCCTCGATCGCCTTCTACTCCAGGCTGTTCGGGACCGAGCCGGCCAAGCGCCGCGAGGGCTACGCCAACTTCGCCGTCACCGAACCCCCGCTCAAGCTCGTCCTCATCGAGGGCGAGCCCGGCGAGGACACCCGCCTGGACCACCTGGGCGTCGAGGTCGCCTCCACCGAGCAGGTCGACGCCGCCACGACCCGGCTGAAGGAGGCCGGGCTGGCGACCTTCGAGGAGAACGACACCTCCTGCTGCTACGCGCTTCAGGACAAGGTGTGGGTGACCGGCCCCGGCAAGGAGCCGTGGGAGGTCTACGTCGTCAAGGCCGACGCCGACCGGCTGGGCAAGAGTCCCGTCGCCGGCGGTGACGCCTGCTGCGCCGGGCAGGAGGCGGGCACCGCGCCGGTGCCGGCTGCCACGGGCTGCGCCTGCGGCGGCTGAACGGCGACGCTCACTCCTCTTCCGGCTCGTCCTCCCGCGCGGCAGGCGTCACCGACCATGCGGCCGAGGAGGTCCCCGCTGCGGCGGACCGAGACCGGCCTTGACGCCTGCCACCTCCACACCACGGGGCCGGGCACCAGAACCGCGGGTCGGGAGCCGGCCGGGCCGCTCCCCCCGATGCGGCCCGGCCGTGCCGCCCCGCGGTCACGGAGCCGACCGGTCCTCGCCGTCGCGCTGATCGTCGAGGCGGACAGCCAGGGCGGGCCAGTGCTCGGACCACCGCACCAAATCGCCCGCGGTCAACGACCACCGCGAACGCAGGGCTTCGTCCGGCAGGAAGCGGACGCAGGTCCCCGTGGTCCCGTCGGCTTCGACGGGCCGCAGACCGGTCACCGGGACGCCGTGCTCATAGCGCCGGCTCCAGGATCCGTTGAGACGACGGTTCGTATGAATCAGCCACTCGCTGAGCGCTGCGACGACGGACATGCCGCGACGCGGATGTCCGTCCGGAAGCCGCTCCGCCTCCGGGAGGTCGAAGAACCGAAGATCCTTCGTGGCCATGACCGGCTTCTTCACCACGTGGCCGTGCTCGTCGACCCGAGTGTCGGTGCCCCGGCCGTCGTCCTTCACCGACACCGAGCCGTCGGCATGCAGCGTGACCACACACCGTCCGCCGCCCCGGCTCGCCGCCTCGTCAGCGGCGTAAGCGACGACCTCGAGAACAAGGTGTCCGGGTCCGCCCGGCGCGAACTCCGCGGGCCCCCGGCGGATCCGGTCGAGATGGTCCACGTCCACGGTGCCGGCCCAATCGTGCGTGGTGCTGACCCAAGAAGCCCTTGATCCGTCCATCCGGCAAGTATCCGCCGGGTTCCCGTTCAGACTGCCGCGACGAACCGCTCGGCCTCGCGCTCCGGCCGGCGGTCGGGAACGTCGCCTTCCTCGCCGTGGAGACCGTCCTCGCCCTCTTCGCGCACGACCGTTTCGGCACCGACACCCACGGCTTCGGCCTGTTCCTCACGGCGGAGGCCACCGGCGGCCTGCTCGGTGCGGGCATCGCCTCCCGCCTCGGCCGACAACTCGGCACCGGCACCGCACTGACCTGCACGGCCGCGGTCGAAGGGCTCGCCATCCTGGGCCTCGCTGCTGCCCCGAACCCGTACGCGGCCGGCCGGCGCCCGCCGTCTGCGGGGCCGCCATGGGGGCCACGATGGTGCTCGGGCCCTCCCTGAGGCAGGCGATCGTACCGGCGCACCTCATGGGCCGGGTCGCCTCCACCTCCCGCATGCCGGCCATGTGCGCCGCCCCCGTCGGGGCCTTCCTCGGCGGCCAGGGCCTTGGAGCGGGCCCGGGCGCGGGCGGCTCGGCGTGGTGGTCGCGGCACAGGGCCACCGAGGCGGCCGCGAGCAGGTCACACGACAGTTCCACCGGGTACAGCCCGGTCGAACGAGGCGCTGCCCGACGGACCGGCCGGGCGGGGAACTCTCCCTGCTTCGCGGTTCGGGGCGGGCGTCGGGTCAGGTGGGATTCAACGGAGTGATGCCGGTGCCCGCGTACAGTTCGGGTTCCAGGGACAGGACCGTCAGCGGCTCTCCCGCCTTGACCGCGTGCCAGGCGATCGCCGCCGCGTGAGCCACCGGCCAGTCCGTGCTCGCCCAGCCCATCGCGTCCGCCGCGTGCGCAGCGGTGAACGGGACATTCTCGGCGAATCGCAGGGATGCCGCGTGCCTGCCAGCGCCGGCGTCCTGCCGCTCGGCGGCGACAAGGGAGAGCGACGGGATCAGGACGCGGCCGGTGCCGCGCGAGGCTTCGACGTAGAGGCCGGTGAAGAAAGGGTCCGCACGGTACAGGGCGGTCAGAGCGGTGTGGTCCAGGACGGCCGTCAGGTTCATGCTGCGGCGTCGCCCTGGTGGGCGCGGATCCTCGCCCAGGCGTCCTGGCCGGCCTGCCGCACCTGCTCGCCGTACTCGATACCGAGCTCACGGGCGGCCTCGACAGCACGCTGCTCCCGCTCGGCCGCCGTGAGTTCGCGGCCGGCGAGCTCTTCCAGCAGCTCGGTGATGGTGGTGCCGCGCTCTTCGGCGAGGACGCGCAGTCGGTCCCGCACTTCCTCGCTGGTCTTGATGCTCGTCGGCTTGCCCATACCTCCGATTCTACCCGCGGTAGAACTCCGCGAGCAGCCGGACGCCCCCAGCGCATCCCGGCCGCCGTCGACCTCGCCCACCCCTCTTCCCGTGTGCTCGCACGGAGTACCGAGGGTGTACCCATGCTCGCGCCCGGCGACGACGGACAGTGAACCCGACACCGCCGGCCGGCGGGATCGTCGGTCGGGCATGGGCGACACGAGCACTCCTTCGGGCAAAGAGCCGCATGGAGAAGAAGGACTCCTGCGAGCAGCCCGCACCGGAAGCGGCGACGCGCGCCGCCGGGCGTGGGCCCGTGGAACGGCGGCGAACGTTTCGACGGGCTCGGACCTGGGCGGACGAGAAGCACGATGAGCCGTAGCCCCGCACGGTCAGGAGGAGCGGGGCGTCCGGCGAAGGTGAGGGCCCGGACGACGTCCTGCCCCCGCCGGGGTCTCGAGGGCGCGATGCTCCGTGCGTACGGTGTGGGTACGACCCGCCGCTCCTGCCGTCACCTGCGGCAAGGTGGCGGCATGACCATGCACCGTGACCGCCCCCTGTTCTTCCTGGACGTCGACGGGCCACTCCTGCCCTTCGGTGCCGGCCCGCAGTACGCGCCGACGGGCACCGGACCGAACGCGCACCTGGCACGCCTTGACCCGAGGCTCGGACCGCGGCTCGCAGCGCTGCCGTGCGACCTGGTCTGGGCCACCACCTGGGGAGAGGAAGCCCATACCGAGCTGGCGCCGCGGCTCGGTCTGCCGCGGCTTCCGGCCGTGCTCTGGCCGGAGCCCTCGGCCGCCCACGTGCACGAAGACCAGTGGTTCGGGCTCCACTGGAAGACCCGAGCCATCGTCGCGTGGGCGGACGGACGCCCGTTCGCCTGGGTCGACGACGAGATCACCGACGCCGACCGGGACTGGGTGTCCGCCCATCACCCGGCGCAGGCGCTCCTCCACCACGTCGCGTCGTCCCGCGGTCTGACCGACCAGGACTTCACGATCCTCGGTCCGTGGCTGCGGGCCGCTTGACGTTCTCCGCGACAGCCCGCGGGGAGCCGTCGCAGAGCTGTCCGGGCCGTCCGACGATCACTCGCTCCGCCACGGCGGCGGGTCAGATGATCTTGCGGGCGGACAGCGGGCTGGAGCCGGGAACGACCCGTATGCCGGGAACGGTGCCGCTGTGGAGTCTGGCGGCCACCGCGCCGGCGCTGATCTCGCCCGCCTCGTACTGACTGGTGCGTACCGCCACGATCTGCGCGACCGTCAGGACGCTCCCGACCGGGAGACCCGCGAAGGCCTCGCGCATGTGGAGGGCGACGTCACGGCGGGTCTGGGGCACCTTCACCGTCGCCGGCCTGCCGACGGGCGCGCTCTCCTGTGTCGCCGGCCCGGAGGCCGGAAGAGCGGGTGCGCCTCCCTCCGGGCGCTGCCAGCGACGGCAGAACGCCTCCGTCAGATGGTCCGCCCGGGCCAGGATGGTCTCCTCGTCCCACCGCGCGGCCAGGGAACGGTTCAGGGACAGCGCGCTGTGCTGGAGGATCTCGGCCCGCTTGTGCTCCCAGGGGCCGTTGGAGACCGCCGGGTTGAGCTTGCGGGTGAGCAGCGTCAGGTTCCCCAGGGTATGGACGAGTGCCTCCCTGCGTTGATGAGCCTCGACGCTGCCGCGGCCCGCGTCGTCGGGAAGCGGCCAGTGCGCCTCCCAGGACTGGGGCAACAGGTGCTCGATCGTCAGTTCCCCGTCGTGGACGATCCGCTCGGTCTTGCCCGAGTACAACGTGGCCTCCAGCTCGGCCAGCACCAGCCGCAGCCGGGCGCGGGTGAGGTGCTTGTACAGCGGTTGTGAGCGGAAGACGTCCCGGATGTCACGGTCGCGGGGCCAGTAGCCGGAGTCGGCGTCCTGACGCAGCAGGAAGTCGGTCACCACCGCCGGGTCGTCCTTGGCCTTCAACTCCTTGAGCAGTTCCAGGAAGAGCCGGTTGTAGTTCTTCGTCGTCAGCCGGCAGACCGTGCGACGCAGCAGATAGGAGTCCAGGGCCCGCATCGCATCGGCCCGGTCGTCCTCGTCGAAGCGGGTGACCAGCCACAGCAGCACGGGCAGAACGGTGTTGGCGTCCAGGACACCGACGGTGCGCAGGAGCCGGCCCTCCGGGGTGGCCGGCTGCTCCTCGGCCGTCAACTGCCGGTAGGCGCCTGCCCGGTCCACCATGCGCCGCATCAGGTCGACCAGGGGCGTGCCGGAACCGGCCACGTACCTGCGGAAGGTCAGGAACAGCTCGGGAGCCAGCACCTCTTCGGCGAGCTCGCAGGTCAGATACTGCGTGAGGAAGACGTCCAGCCGAGGGCGCTTCAGCCTTCCCTGCCGCACCTCCTTGCGCCAGTCGGGCGTCTCCAACCGGGCCCACACGTCCCGGTAGAGCTCCTCCACCGGCAGCCCCTGCTCCTCCGCCTTCTGGAAGACCAGGTTTTTGACGAGGTCGGAGGCCTGCAGTGGGGTGCCGCGGTCGTTGAGCGCCTCGAAGATGACCTGGGCGTTGTCCTCGGGCTTGAGGTCGATGACGACGAGCTCGAACGTGTCGCGCAGCACGCGCACCACGGCGTCGAAGATCTCGTCCACCGTGTATGCGTACGTCAGCTCCTGTACCCACTCGACGGTGCGGTCGCGGAAGAACCAGTACGCCTGGACGATCGCCGAGGCGCCCGGAGCGGCCGGTGCCGCGACGTCGGTGGCCCGCCGCAGCCGGCCGTCCACGATGTCGCGAAAGGACGCCCTGTCGATGTGGGTGGGCCACACCTTGTAGAGGGCGTACGGGTCGTCGGCCATGTCGTCGTCGTTGGCGGTGAGCTTGGCGAGCGCGCGCACGTACCTGTCGTCGACCTCGAGTTCCCTCGCCACGTCGCGGATCGCCGCGAGGAGCACCTGCAGCGTCGTCAGCCGTTGCTGGCCGTCGATGACCTGCCGGGCGGGCATCGACCCCGTGGGGGTCGGCATCTGATCCAGCACCACGGCGCCGAGGAAGTGCGGATGTACCTTGTCCCCCGCCAGCCTCCGGCGGACCAGAGCGGTGACGTCCTCCCACAGCGGCCGCCAGTTCCTGCCTTCGGTCCATACGTACGGCCTCTGGAAGACCGGTACGACAAGCCGCTGGTCCGGTCCGAACAGTCCGCGCAGCGTCATCGATGCCGCATCCACCGCTGCCCCCGTCTCTCGTGTCTCCGCCCGCCCCGTCGACCCGGGCAGGCGCTCAGCAGGAACAGGAACAGGAGACGGCCGGATCCCGTCCCTGCCCGGCCCCGCCGCCTCGCCCCGGCCTCCGTCCTCCCGCGACGGGAAGGCCGGCAAGATCCTACCGAGCGGCGCCGCTCACAGCAGACTCATGACGACGCCTTCCGGTAGCGCTGACGGCCCAGTGCCGGTCAAGGAACGCGGGGAGGACGGTCCCCGGCCCCTGCCGTCCACCGCCCGGCCCCGGCGGTCCCCCGGACGCACTCCGCCCACACCGTCTTGCCTCCCGGGTGGTGGGGCTCGCACCCCCACGCATCGGCGAGCGCGGTGACCAGGAGCAGGCCCCGCCCGGACTCGCTGCCGCCGTCGGCATCGGTGTCGGCGTCCGGCGTGCGTACGGGCAAACGGTCGCCGCGCGCGTCGGTGACCTCGACGCGCAGGGTGGTGGGTGTCAGGGTGAGGGCGAGACGTGCGTCCCTGCCGTGCACCCGGCCGTGCAGGGCGGCGTTGGCGGTCAGTTCCGCGATGAGGAGGGACGCCGTGGCCGTGTCCTCCTCGCCGGACGCCGCCTCCGGTTGTTCCCACTGCGCGGCGAGCCAGCGCTCGGCGGCGTGGCGGGCGCCGTGCGCGCCCCGCGCCGTGGCGGGGAACAGGGTGCGGAAGTGGCGGGTGAGTACGGCCGGTTCACCGGGTGCGGTGACAGTTTCCTGATTCACCTCACCGAGAGTGATCGACGCGTCCTACCGTGTGGAGCGTTCCGGGCGGTACGCAGGGTGACTGTCCCGGTGCGGACGGTGCGAAGTACGGGCGTACGGCCATGACCTGACCGTGCTGTCGCCGGTTCGTCCTCAGCACAAGGAACAAGGTGGTGGTACGGCATGACAGCACAGCCGGGTGCGGGGGTTCCCACGGGCGGCGAGACGGACGGCACGGACGGGGTAGCGGACCTGTTCCGGGCCCTCGGCCGCCAGATCAAGGTCGCCCGGGAGCGGGCCGGACTGAGCCAGAAGGAACTGGGCGACCGGCTCGGGTACGGCGAGGAGACCGTCTCCTCCGTCGAGCGCGCCCGGCGCACCCCGCAACCGGAACTCCTCGTCGCCGTGGACCGGTTGCTGGAGTGCGGGGGCCTGCTGGCCTCCGCGGCGGAGGACGTGGAGCGGGCGAAGACACGGCGAAGGGTTCGCCATCCGGAGTGGTTCCGGGACTACGCGCGGCTGGAGGCGGAGGCGGTCGAACTGCGCTACTTCGCCAACCAGGCGGTGCCCGGCCTGTTCCAGACCCCGGACTACGCCCGCGCCGTCTTCGCCAGTCGACAGCCGTTCTTCGATGAGGAGACCATCGAACAACGGGTGATCGCGAGGATGGCTCGGCAGGAGTTGATGACACGATGGCCACCGCCGACCGTAAGTGCGACCATCCAGGAAAGCATTCTGCGCCATCCCTTCGGTGGGCCGGACGTACAGCGCGGACAGCTGGAACAACTGCTGCGGACAGGCCGCTTGCGTCATGTGGAGATCCAGGTCATGCCTACCGCGAGTGAAGAGCACGCAGGCATGGGCGGACCGTTCACCCTGCTCACCCCGAAAGGCAAGCCACAGGTGGCCTATCTGGAGGTCCAGCACATCAGCCGCCTCATCACTGACCAGGAAGAGGTACGCGTCCTGGCCGCGAAACATGGCAGCATCCGAGGGCAGGCGCTCACCCCGCGCGAGTCCCTGCGCCTCATCGAGAAGATGCTGGGAGACCTATGAACACCGAACAGTCCGCACGGCTCACCTGGTCGAAGAGCAGCTACAGCGGCGACGAAGGCGGCGAATGCGTCGAAGTCGCCCCCGACACCACCTCCATACACGTCCGCGACTCCAAGGACCGCGGCGGACCCCGGCTCGCCTTCCCGCGGAGTGCGTGGTCGGGTTTCGTCGCGGGGCTGGGACGGGGCGGGGTCTTCCTCGGCGCAACATTCGACAGTAGCGGCCGGTACTGACAGTTCAGGGCGGCCAACTACTCGACTGTGCAAAGCTGTTGGGCGGCAGCCGACGATTTTCGGCGACACGGCGCGCGATGAATGCCCCGGCGATACCTCCCGTGCCGGCGAGGGAGCACGTCAAGCGAGGGTGTCGGTAACCCTTGTTCCAGGCTTCGCCGGCTTCCGGGCCAGGAGGTACGCCTGCTGACCTTGCCGGGGCTTCTCCTGCTCGTTCGGCTCGCGGATCAGCCGGGCATCCACCAGCAGCCCGGTCTGACCCAGCAGCTCGGCGATGCGGTCGGGAGAGACCCAGTAGACGTCGAGGGACAGCTCATGCCCGTATGCGTTCTCCAGGTTCCGGAGCCTGTCACCGGCCTTGAAGGCGATCAGCAGATGGCCGCCTGGAGCAAGCACGCGGTGGAACTCCGCGAACACGACCGGCAGCAGCTCCGGAGGGGTGTGCACGGTGGAGTACCAGGCGATGACGCCGCCAAGACTGCCGTCAGCCAGGTCCAGGTCGGTCATCGACCCTTCGTCGAATCGCAGCTCCGGATGCCTGCGCCGGGCAACCGCAACCGTTTGCGGGGACAGGTCGATGCCGAACGCGGTCACCCCGAGGGACTGAAGGTGTGCTGTCACGTGGCCGGGCCCGCAGCCGAGGTCAGCGACGGGCCCGGCGTCGAGAGCCCGAGTGAGTTCGGCGAACGTGCTTATCATCGCGCGGCCGTACAGGTCGTCCTCGAACGCGGGGGGCACGAGCTTGGCGTAGTTTTCGGCAACGGTGTCGTAGGCCACGCGGGTGGCATGCAGGCAGGTCGGCTCGGTCATGGCTGAGGACACTAGCGGGCTGGGGCGGGTGAATCTCGCATCGGTGCCGGTGAACCGGCTGAACACGCTGGCCCGGTACGGGCAGCTGAGCAAGGCGCAGACGATCGAGCGGGCGCCGGAGCCGCGGCAGACCGCTCTGTTGACGGCGGTGGTGCGCCAGCTGGAGGCGCAGGCGGTTGATGACGCGCTGGACCTGTTCGCAGTGCTCATGGCGACTCGGCTGATCAGCCCCGCACGGCGGGCGTCGGACCGGGACCGGTTGGCGATGCTGCCGCAGTTGGAGAAGGCGGCGCGCATCCTGGCGAAGGCGTCGAAGATCCTGACCAAGGAGCTGGACCTGGTCACCGAGGCCGGGACGGACCTGGACGTGGGCGCGCTGTGGGCGGCGGTGGAGGAGGCCGTGCCGCGTACGGCGGTCGCTGGGGCGGTCGCGACTGTGGAGGCTCTGGTGCCGGAGGACGACGGGTCGGCCGAGGCGGCGATGCGGGAGAAGCTGGCCCTGCGGTACAACACGGTGCGCCCATTCCTTTCCCTGCTGGGTGAGTCGGATGCGCTCGGCGCGGCCCCGGCCGGGCGGCGGGTGCTCGCGGCGGTGCGCCGGTTGCCCGCGCTGTCACGGCGGCGGGTGAAGGACCGGCCGCTGCTGCCCTGTGAGGTCGACGCCGAACTCGTGCCGGCGATGTGGAAGCGGGCGGTGTTCTCCAACTCCAAGCTGCCGCAGGGCTCTGTGGACCGTGACGCGTACGTGGTGTGCGTGCTGGAGCAGCTGTACCGTGCGCTGAACCGGCGGGACGTGTTCGCCTCGCCGTCGAACCGGTGGGCGGACCCTCGCGCGAGGCTGTTGGACGGGCCGCGGTGGGAGGCGATGAAGGCGGACGTGCTGGCGGGCATGTCACTGTCCGAGGACGCCGCCGAGCACCTGGACCAGCTGGTCCGGGGCCTGGATGCTGCGTGGCGGCAGATGGCCGACCGGCTGGAGGAGGCCGGGGACGAGGCGAAGGTGGAGGTCGTCGTCCCCGAGGGCGGCGGCCGGGCCAAGTTGTCGGTGGACAAGTTGGGTGCGGTGGGCGAGCCGGAGTCGCTGACCTGGCTGAAGCAGACCACCGAGGCGATGCTCCCCAGAATCGATCTGCCGGACCTGCTGTTCGAGGTCCACTCCTGGACCGGCTTCCTGGACTTCTTCAAGCATGTGTCCGACCGGCCCACCCGCATGGAAGGGCTGCTCGTCTCCCTGGTGGCGCTGCTGGTGGCCGAGAGCTGCAACATCGGCCTGACCCCGGTCATCGACGCCACCACCACCAACAAGGCGCTGACCCGCTCGCGGCTGTCTCACGTGGATCAGAACTACCTGCGCGCGGACACCATCGCCGCGGCGAACGCCGCGCTGATCACCGCGCAGTCCCGTATCGAACTGGCCCAAATGTGGGGCGGCGGGCTGCTCGCCTCCGTCGACGGGCTGCGCTTCGTCGTCCCCGTCAAGAGCATCAACACCGCTCCCTCACCCAAATATTACGGATACAAACGGGGCCTGACCTGGCTAAACGCCGTCAATGACCAGGTCGCGGGGATCGGCGCGATGGTCGTACGCGGCACCCCGCGCGACAGCCTGTTCACCCTGGACACCCTCTTCAACCTCGACGGCGGCGTGCGCCCCGAGATGGTCGCGACGGACAACGCCTCGTACTCGGACATGGCCTTCGGCCTGTACAAGATGCTCGGCTTCCGCTTCGCCCCGCGCTTCCGCGACCTCGCCGACCAGCGGTTCTGGCGGGCTGACCTCCCCGGGGGCGAGGAGCTGGCCGCCGGGTACGGGCCACTGGAGGCCCTCGCCCGCAACAAGGTCAACCTGAAGCGCATCGCCACGCACTGGCCGGACATGCTCCGCGTCGCCGGATCGCTCATCACCAACCAGGTCCGCGCCTACGACCTGCTGCGGATGTTCGGCCGCGAGGGCCACCCCACCCCGCTGGGGGCTGCGTTCGCCGAGTACGGCCGCATCGACAAGACCATGCACCTGCTCGCCCTGGTCGACCCGGTCGACGACACCTACCGGCGTCTGATGAACCGGCAGCTGACCGTCCAGGAGTCCCGCCATCGCCTGGCCCGCGCGATCTGCCACGGTGGCCGGGGCCAGATCCGTCAGGCATACCGCGAGGGCCAGGAAGACCAGTTGGCCAGCCTCGGTCTCGTGCTCAACGCCGTGGTCCTGTGGAACACCCGCTACCTGGACGCCGCCGTTGCCCAGCTCCGCGCCGAGGGCCACGACATCAGGGACGAGGACGTGGCCCGCCTCTCCCCGCTCAAGGACCGGCACATCAACTTCCTGGGCCGCTATTTGTTCAACATCAAGGCCAGCGGGCCCGGCCAGGGCCTGCGGCCCTTCCGGGACCCGGACGCGGAGGAGGACGCCGAGGACGAAGCCTGAGTACCGCATCCGCTGCCGGCGGCCGGCCGCCGTGGTTGCCTGCGGGCCGCGGCGTCCAGCCCTTCGGGTGGCGGGTCCGGACGCGTCGGATCGCCGGATCAGTCGTGGGGGGTGTCGGCCGGATGTGTAGTCGGGGCGGGGGCGGTCTGCCAGGAGCTGAGGATCCGCAGTGCGTGGTCCTCAGGGGTGCCAGGTTCGGCGGTGAGGACCATGAACATGACGTCGGGGTCGTTCGGACTGGTCCAGGTGTCGCAGTCGAGGGTGAGGGGGCCGACGAGGGGGTGCCGATAGCGTTTGAGGCCGTGGGTGGTGTCGGAGACGATCCGTCCGTTCCACCACTCGCGGAATTCGGGGCTGCGTACCGACAGCTCGCCGACCAGCGTGGCCAGGCGCGGGTCGTCGGAGTTGCTGGCCGTCTCCATCCGCAGCAGTGCCGCGCTGAGCCGGCCCGCGTCCTCCCAGTCGGTGAAGAGGCTGCGCATGGCCGGGTCGAGGAACAGCAGTCTGGTGTAGTTGCGCTCGGATGGCGTCAGCTTGCCGAAGTCCTGGTAGAGGGCCGCTGCGGCCGTGTTCCAGGCGAGAATGTCGTTGTAGCGGCCCAGCACCATCGCCGGAAAGTGGCCGAGGGCGTCGAGCATCCACTGCACCGACGGCCGCACCCGATGCCCAGTGCGGCGGCGCGGGGCGGGGGTCTTGCCCGCCAGCTCGTACAGGTAGGCCTGCTGTGCCTCGTCGAGCCGCAGCGCCCGTACCAGGGAGGCAAGGACGGTCGCGGAGGCCCGCACGCGCCCCTGCTCGATGCGGGTGTAGTAATCGGTGCTCATCGTGGCAAGGCGGGCGACCTCGTCGCGGCGCAGCCCCGGGACACGCCGCAGGGTTCCGTCATCGGCGAGACCCACCTGCGCGGGCGTCAGCTCGGCCCGGCGAGCCTTGAGGAACGCACCGAACTCGGATCGGGATGAACGCGAATCGGACATGACACCACTATGCGTCCACCGTGCCGCGGACTCGGGCCGTCAAGGGGGGAAAGAATCTTCCCCGGCACGCCTTTCCCAGGCAGGAACCTTCCTCTCCCGCACACGGGTCACAGCGGGCACGGTGGGGTCATGCGAACCGATGTGACCTTCACCAGCGCCGGGATCCCCCTCGCCGGCCACCTGTACACCCCCGACACCGCTGCCGCCGGCCCGCTCGCCGCCGTGGTCGTCGCTCACCCCGGCGCCGGCGTCAAGGAGCAGACCGCCGGCGCCTACGCCCAGCGACTTGCCGACGCCGGATTCGTCGCGCTCACCTACGACGCCGCCTACCAGGGCGAGAGCGGCGGCACCCCCCGAGGCACCGAGGACCCCGCCCAGCGTGTCGAGGACATCAAGAACGCCGTCTCCTACCTCACCACCCGCCCGGAGATCGACTCCGACCGGATCGGCGCCCTGGGTATCTGTGCCTCCGGCGGCTACGTCATTCCCGCCGCGGTCACCGACCACCGCATCCGCGCGGTCGCGACGGTCAGCGCCGTCGACCTCGGACTGTACTTCCGGGTCGGCCCCGACGGCACCCAGGACCCCGCCGTCCTCCAGGCGCTGCTCGACGCGGCGGCCGCGGCACGCACCACCGAGGCGGCCGACGAGCCGCTCCCGACGATGTCCGTGCTCCCAACCGAGGAAGAGGCACGCGCCGGCGGCCGCTACTCCTACGAAGCCTGGGAGTACTACAGCACCGACCGCGGCCGGCACCCGCGCCAGGCCGGCGAGTTCACCTTCTCCAGCGTCGACAAGATCGTGAACTTCGACGCCTTCCACCTCATCGGCCTGCTCGCCCCGCGACCGCTCCTGATGGTCGCCGGCAACGAAGCGGCCACCGCCTGGATGTCCGAGGAAGCGGTCAAGAAGGCGAACGAGCCCAAGCGGCTGCACTGGGTCGAAGGAGCCAGTCACGTCGACCTCTACGACCGCTACGTACCCCAGGTCGCCACCGAACTCCTCCCGTTCTTCACCCAGAACCTCGCGGCGCAGACCGCGCACGCGACGGTCTGACACCCTCCGGCGGAAGCGGTCGCGTGGTCCGGGCGACATTCGCGGCCACGCAACCGCTCCCGTTCGCCATGAAAGGGAAGCAGTTCGGCGTCAACCACCTCGGACACTTCGCGCTCACCGGCCTCCTGCTGGAGGTACTGCTGCCTGTGCCCGGCTCGCGGGTGGTGACCGTCAGCAGCTTCGGCCACCGCATCCAGGCCGACATCCACTTCGACGACCTGCAGTTCGACCGTTCCTACAACCGCGTCGCCGCCTACGGGCAGGCCAAGCTCGCCAACCTGACGTTCACCTACGAACTCCAGCGCCGCCTTGCCCGGCACCACACGACGATCGCCGTCGCCGCCCACCCCGGCGCCGCCACCACCGAACTCCGGCAGAACCTGCCCCGCCCGCTGCGCAAGGCCGCGGACCTGGAGCTCCAGCTGATCACCCAGCCGGCCTCCATGGGCGCCCTGCCCATCCTGCGCGCGGCCACCGACCCCGCCGTCACCGGCGTCCACTACTACGGCCCCGCAGGCATGGGCGGAACCCGCGGCTACCCCGAGCCGGTCGCCTCCGGCAAGAAGTCCCACGACACGACGGTCCAACAGCGCCTCGGGGCGCATCCGAGCAGCTCACCGACGTCCGCTTCCCCGTCTGACCCATCCAAGGCAATCCGGCCGACCACCCCGTACGGCAGAAAAAGGATCACTGTGCGCATCGTCATCTTCGGAGCCACCGGCATGGTCGGGCAGGGAGTGCTGGAAGCCTGCCTGCGCGACGAGGAGGTCACCGACGTCCTCGCCATAGGCCGTACATCCACTGGTCGCGCCCATCTCAAGCTCCGCGAACTCCACCACGAGGACTTCACCGACTTCACCGCCGTCCAGGACCATCTGGCCGGTTTCGACGCCTGCTTCTACTGCCTGGGCACCTCCGCCGTCGGTATGAACGAGGCCGACTACCGCCTGGTCTCCTACGACTTCCCCCTGGCCGCCGCCCGCGCCCTGCTGACCGCCAGCCCCGGCCTCGTCTTCACCTACGTCTCCGGCGCCGGCACCGACGGCACCGGCAAGACCCGCATGATGTGGGCACGCGTCAAGGGCGAGACGGAGAACACCCTGCTGGAGCTGTCACCGCGGGCCCACATGTTCCGCCCCGCGTTCATCCTTCCTCTGCCCGGCACCAGGGCGAAGACTGCGTCCTACGTCCTGCTGTACAAGGTGATCGGCCCGCTCTACCCGGTGCTGCGGCGCATCGCGCCGCGCTACGTCACCACGAGCCTGCAACTGGGCCAGGCCATGATCCGGACCGCACGCGGCGGCGTGTCCCGCCGTGTGCTGGCCACAGCCCACATCAACCAACTCGCCGCCTCCTGATGGCCGGCACCGTAACGACCACGGCGGCGACGCGGCAGAGAGGGAACCCTCCGAGCTTCAAAAAACCTTCGTTTTCTGAAGATCGCCCCGCAAGGCCGCCCGGACCCCCCACGGCCTTCAAAAACCCCTTCAAAAACCGGGCTCGTTCAACAACCTCGGACCACCGTTTTCTGACATGATCCGGGGCCATGACCGCCCCCGAACCGGCCGAGCCGGATCTCCTCGTCGCCGAACCGCTCGTCCGCACCGAGATCAAGATCGGATACGCCCGGGTCTCGACCAGCGGGCAGAAACTCGAACGACAGCTCGACGCACTCAACGCCGCCAGATGCCGGAAGATCTTCGCAGACAAGAAGTCCGGCAAGAACGCGCTCCGCCCCGAGCTGAAGGCGTGCCACGCCTTCCTCGACCCCGGCGACACCCTCGTCGTCCCGAGTCTGGACCGCTACGGCCGCAGCCTCCAGGACCTCATCAGCATGGTCGCCGAACTCCGCACTCGAGGCATTGGCTTCACCTCGCTGCACGAGAACCTCGACACCACCACCCCCGGCGGCCGCCTCGTCTTCCACGTCTTCGCTGCCCTGGCCGAGTTCATCCGCGAACTCATCGTCATCGGCACCAACGAGGGCCTAGCCGCCGCCCGCGAGCGCGGCCGGGTCGGCGGACGCCCCAGCGTCGCCACCGAGGAAGTCATCCGTGCCGCCCGCGACCTGCTGCCCGACCCTGGCCGCTCGATCACCTCGATCGCCAAGCTGCTGGGCGTCTCCCCGGGCACCCTCTACAACCACATCCCCGACCTGCGCGAGCTACGCGCCGACACAGTGCCCCGTCAGCTCGAAGCACCCGCGAAGTAGGCAGACCCAAGCAAGATCAATCTCAGCGGCACTTCCTGTACCGCAACTACTCACACCCGGGTCCGCTGCGCACCGAAACAGTCGGTCCGGCCGCAACCGCGGAAACCGCCGTCGCCATGGTCATCGCGAGGCTGCCGGCCAACGCGGGCCCGGCGTTCGTGGGAACCCCCGAACAGCTTGCGGCCCATGAGGCATCGCTCATCCCTCACCCGGCAACGACACCAGACGGTGAATGATCTCGACCACGAACACCTCTCGCCTCGCGTCGCCCGCTGAGGTGTATCGAGGCCGCTCCGCGGCCGGGGAGGACTTCGTGATGCCACGCCGGGTCTGCCACCGGTGGTGCCCGCGCGAGCTGATGGCCGCCCGCGGCGTGTTCACCGCCGCCGAGCTCATGCCGCACCTGGCCGAACGCGGCATCACGCTGTCCGCCTCCTCGCCCGCCTGGTCACCGGGGCCGGCGGAACCCGGAGCCGATACGCCCCCGGCGGGCACGAGCGGTGACTTCCGGAGGCCGGAACCTCAGGCGGCCGACGCCCTGAAGGGATCGGTGGGGACGATCCCTGCCTCGTCGAAGAGCTGCTCCAGCGCCTCGTGTCCGTGACGCCGGCGGAACTCGATCTCGGCTGTTGTCACGGGCAGGGTCCACAGGATGCGGGCGTGGCCTCCGGGAACGGGGCAGTGTTCCAGGTCGGGTCCGTGGAGGTAGGGCAGGCTGATCAACAGGTGATCGCAGGCTGACCCCGGCACCCACGGTTCACCGATCGGCATGCTGTGCTCCAGGCCGAGCCGGTGTCCTCCGCGGTGGTAGGAGGCGATCATCGCCATGAGGTCGACGAACCGCCGGTCGCGGACGTGGGCGGTCATGACGAACTCGAGGCCGTGACCGTCCTTCTCCGTCGCGGCCCAGCATCCGGCGGTCACATAGGCCCAGCCGTCGCCGCGGGGACCGGGGCCCGCGACGAGAACGCGCAGACCGGGCACCACCGCTCGCCGTTGCGGCCCGGGGTCGTGGTCGACGGCCTCCACGGAGTGCCCTGCGAAGAACGCCCGGACGTGTGCCTCGACGGCCTCCGCGGCCGGCTCCCTCGCATCACTCACCGCGAGATCATCCCAGACCGCGATCGGCCGCCCTGCCGGCTCACTCGGTGTCATGGGGCCGGGGTGGGCCCGGGGTGGTGGTTCTTCCTTCGTGACCGGTCGGCAGGCGGGGGGAGCGGGCCCTCGGTTCCGCAGAACTGTTCGAGTAGTAGTGGTGTGCCCAGTGCGGTGGCGGTCAGTTTGCGGTGGGCGGCTTCCAGGGTGCGTACGGCGGCGGGCAGGCCTGCGGGGAGTGCGGGTTGTCCGTCGCGGGGGCGGCCGGGTGAGGTGGTGATCCAGAGGTGTTCGACCCGTCCGCCCTTCAGGGCTGTGAGGTGGCCGGCGGTCAGGGCCTGGTGGGTGGTTTTCCAGCGGGTGAGGGCGTCGCGGGAGACGGTGTCCAGGGGGTACCACTCGCCGGCGGCCCGGGCGCGGGGCAGGGGGCGGTCCAGGTCCAGGTCGGTGAGCCGCATGGGGTGGAGTGTGCTGATGCCCTGTCCGGTGCAGACGGCGAGGGCGATGAGGGCGACCGAGCGCTGCCAGGTGGCTTCGAGGGTTCCGGCGGGGTGGTGGCCGGCGAGGAGGCGCAGGGTGCGGTGGGCTTCGGTGGGGGTGAGCCGTGGGGCGAAGTGGGGGGCGGGGGGCTGGAGGTCGAGGGGGTGGCCGTAGTGGCGGGAGAAGGTGTTGAGGGAGCTGGTGCGGGCGGCCATGGAGTTGGCGGCGGCGGGTGCGGTGGGGCCGTGGAGGCCGGGGCGGCGCCGGGTGGTGCCGCGCTGGGCGGCGGTGAGCCAGGCGAGGGCGTTGTCCTCGTCCAGGAGGTCTTCGGTGGTGAGCCGGTCGGTGTCGCACTGGCGTTGTGCGGCGAGCCAGGAGGTGTATTCCTGGAGGTAGGCGCGGCGCTGGCGTCGGGTGGCCTCGGAGCGCAGGGTGTCGAGGAACCGGTTCACGGCGGTGACGGCGCGGTCGGGGACGCTCATGAGGCGCCCGGCCCGGCGAGGTGGGTCAGCTTCGGCAACGTCTTTCCTCCTTGGCCGCATCCGACTGCAGTACTATTAAATAACAGCAAGTAGCTACTGATCATTCCGCTTCGTCCTCCGGCGAGCCCATCGTCTCGGCTCGTGTCGAACCGAAACGTACGTGTCGATCCGGTACGTACAATACGGTCCTCCGACCTCCCGGCCACATACGTTCCCGCCTCGGTCGACCCTGATTACAGGGTGTTCGGCTTCTTGCTTTTATTAACGAGAGTCGGGAGATCCGGTCACCTGCTGGGCGATCACGCCTTGGCCCGCAGAACCGCCGCGCGCCACGCAGCCTCGTGCTCAGCCTCCACTGGGTCACCCGGCTGTCCAGGCACCCCTCGAGGGCGCCGGGCAGCGCGCTGCGCACCCGAAGCCCGGAAGGCAGCCGGGAAGCGTCGAGCCCGTCACGCCCGGCACCGTACGGGGTGACGGGATCAGGCAGACAAAACTCGTCGTAGTGGACCCGGGCACCGGAGAACACCGCATCGCTCGACACGTGGACCAGGCGGCTTCCGTACCTCGCCGCGGCCATCGCGAGCCGGACAGGCCCCTCCGCGGTGACCGCCCAGTCGGCGGCACCGCTCGACGCGTTGACGACGAAGCGCAGGCGGAGCCCGGCCATGACGGCGTCGATACGCGCCGCATCCCGCAGGTCGAGCTCGTGCCACACCGGCCTCGGGGAACATCAGTACAGCGGTTAACCCTAAGCCGGTGATCATGGCCCGGTCGGTGTGAGCGCGATGACGCGGTTCTCGTACTCGCGGCGGGCCTTGCGCTGGGCCGGGATGGCGGGGGTGCCGGGGCCGCCGTCGAGCGGCTGGCAGCGGGTGAGGAGTCTGAGGTGCACGGCGGGGACGGCGCTGACGCGCAGGGTGTAGCCCTGGCCGCGGCGTACGGTCACCCTTGGTCGAGCGCGGCCCGCTCGGCTGGCTCCAGCTCGGCGGCGAGGAGGAAGTCGGCGACCTTGCCCGGCATGTCGAGGGTGACCGGCAGCTCCGGCGCAGGGGAGTCCTCCGCGGCGGCGGCGTGGTCGGGCAGGAGGTCTGCGACGGCGGTGCGGATGGCGCCGCGGCTGACGCTGTGGTCGCGGGCGAGGGCGGCGATGGACCGGCCTTCCAGGTACGCGGTGCGCACGTCGGTGGTCTTGTCGGCCGCCACGGCGGGGCGGCGGCGGCCTTTGCTGCCCTTGGCCTCGGCGGCGCGCAGTCCGTCGTAGGTCAGCTCGCGGTGGAGGTCGCGTTGGAGTTCGCCGGCGGCGGCGAGGGTCTGCACCATGAACTTCACGGTGGACAGCAGTTCGCCGGTGCGCGGGTGGCGGGCGGTGAGGTGCATGGCGGAGAACGCGCCGTCGTGGATGCGCAGGGCGACCTGGTCGCGGTGGAGGACGTCGAGCACGTCGAGGATGTGGCCGGTGCCGCGTACGAGGCGGAACATCTCGGCGATGTGCACGGTGTCGCCCGGCCGCGCGTAGGTGAGCAGTTCGCGGAACTTCGGGCGCTGAAGGGGGGGGAGACGGCTGGAGGTGCCGCCGTCCTCCTCGAAGACGACCGGGTCTTCGAGGCCGGCCTCGTCCAGGACGAGGTTCTGCCGGGCGGTCGACTGCTGGTCGGTCGAGACCCGCTTGTAGACCAGGTTCGCCACTCGGGGCCCCTTCCGTACGGAGGATCGGACCCTATCTGTCGTCAAACCCTGTCAGCTATCACCATCGGATTTGATTGGATTCGCGCCGCCTCGAACCCCCGGATTGCACGGGTTCATTGGGCGCGTCGCCCGCCTGTCGTCAAACGATCGTTTGCCGACAGGTATCCCGCGTGAAGGCGTCGCGGTCTTGGGCATTGTGCGTCAGTGTGGGAATTCCGGCTTCGGGTCAGGCCGGCGGGTCGGGGGTGTATCTGGCGAGCATGGTCTGGACTGCCTCTTCGACGGCGTTGTGGATGTCGGAGGCTGCGGGGTTCCAGCCGGTCAGCAGCATGCGGGGCCACAGGACGTAGTTAGCGATCATGCCGAGGAACTGGTTCGCGGCGCTCTCGGCGTCGGGC
Organism: Streptomyces sp. NPDC014676; assembly: GCF_043084105.1. Lineage (NCBI taxonomy): Bacteria > Bacillati > Actinomycetota > Actinomycetes > Kitasatosporales > Streptomycetaceae > Streptomyces > Streptomyces sp. NPDC014676. The sequence goes on from NZ_JBIBZI010000014.1 coordinate 97,339, forward strand.
ACATCAGCGTTGCCCGCCTCATGCTCGGATTCCAAGTAGTGCTGGACGGAGGCGAAGTAGGGCAGTTTGCCGAGCTGGAACTGCATCCGTCCCAGCTCGGGGAAACGAGGCAGTTCGGCGATGACGATCCGGAACAGACCTGCCATGCGGGGCTGGCCGATCAGGTCGGCGTAGCGGTGGCCGATGGCTGTCAGCCCGGAGCGCAGATCTCCCGCCTGCGGCCGCGCGGCGGTATCGCCGGCGTCGCGCTGCCAGGACTCGGTGACGATGGCCTCGAAGAGGGCCGCCTTGGTGGGGAACTGCTTGAACAGGGTGGACTTCGAGACCCCGGCTGCTTCGGCGATCCGTGCGAGGGAAGTGCCGTCGTAGCCACGGTTCAGGAACAGCTCTGTGGCCGCGGAGGTGATCGCCTCGCGCTTCTGCTGGGCGAGCCTGCGGTGATGCGCGGTGAGTTCTGCTGCCATGCGGAGAGTATGCCGCAGCCCCGAGGCGAGTCACTTGACTCGCCTCGGGGGCCCGCTTACGGTGCACCAGCAAGGCGAGTCGAGTGACTCGCATCTGATCTGTGGCACCTGGGCGCATCCTGGTTGTCGCACGGTGGAGGAAGTTCATGACAGTCGACAAGATCGCTTTGGTGACCGGTGCGAATCGCGGCCTCGGGCGCAGCGCGGCCATCGCCCTGGCCACACGCGGGGTGCGGGTCGTGGTCACCCACCGCGGTGATGCGGCCGGGGCTGAGAAGACGGTGGAACAGGTGCAGGCCGTGGGTGGGACGGCCGCTGTTCTCCGGCTCGACATCAGCGACGTCTCCTCCTTCGCGTCCTTCACCTCCGAACTGGGCGCGCAGCTGGAGCGCTGGGATACTTCGCGGCTCGACATCCTGGTCAACAACGCGGGGGTGGGCGTCTTCGGGCCGCTGGAGACTGTCACGATCGACGACTTCGACACGGTGATGGGCACCAACGTCCGGGGCACGTTCTTCCTCATCCAGTCGCTCGTGCCGCTGCTGGCGCAGGGTGGTCAGGTCATCAACGTCTCGACGTCACTGACCCGCCACACCAGCCCCGCCACCTCGGTCTACTCCGCATCGAAGGCCGCCGTCGAAGCTCTGAGCCGCACCCTCGCCGCAGAACTCGGCCCGCGCGGCATTCGGGTCAACTCCATCGCCCCGGGACCGACCGCCACCGACTTCAACGGCGGAGCGATGCGGGACGACGCCGGAATGCGCCAGGTTCTGGCCGGACAGACCGCGCTCGGCCGCGTCGGCGAACCTGAGGAGATCGGTGACGCCATCGCCACGCTGGCCTCCGAGGGACTGCGCTGGGTCACCGCCCAGCGCATCGAGGTCTCCGGCGGCGCCCTCCTGTGACGCCGGGCGACGGCCGGTAGGGAGGCAGGCAGTGACAGCCCCAACTCACTCCGAGCCGACCGACTCGTCCTCATCCTCGTCCAGCTCTGGCGCATCAGGGTCCCGAAGCGGGCGCAGGGCGCCAGCGGCGGGAACACTGGCGGTGAAGCTGTAGCGGCCGAGCAAATTCAAGTTCTTGTGCTTGAGCGGGGAGAGCCGGGCGACGTCCTCGTCCCGGATCTCGTGTCCCTCCGCGCGGAGCTGGGCGACGGCAGCGTCGATGTAGCGGGTCGTCCAGAGCACGATGGCGTTGAGGACCAGGCCGAGCGCGCCAAGCTGGTCCTCCATGCCGTCGCGGTATGCCTGGTGGATGGTGCCGCGCCTGCCGTGGCACACGTCCCGCGCAAGCTTGTGGCGGGACTCCTGCACGGTGAGCTGGCGGTTCATCTGGCGGCGGTAGGTGTCGTCCATCGGGTCGACCACGCGTAGCAGGTGCTCGGTCTTGGCGATCCGCCCGTACTCCGCGACCGCCGCCCCGAGCGGGGTCGGGCGCCCCTCGCGTCCGAACATGCGCAGCAGGTCGTAGGCGCGGACCTGGTTGGTGACCAGGGAACCGGCGACCTTCAGCATGTCAGGCCAGTGCGTGATCACCTTGTTCAGGTTGACCCGGTTGCGGGCCAGGTCCTCCACCGCGCCGTAGTGGCCGGTCTCGACGCCGGGCATCGTGGCCCGCCAGAACCGCTGGTCGTCCAGATCGCGGAACCGCTGGCTGAAGTTGTAGCCGAGGATCTTGAACAGGCCGAACACCATGTCGGAGTACGAGGCGCTGTCGGTCACCACCATCTCCGGCTTCACCCCGCCATCGAGGTTCAGCAAGGCGTCCAGGATGTGCAGGGAGTCGCGCGGGGTGCCGGGAACGACCATCTGTCCGATGCCCGCGGCCTGGTCGTTGACGGCATTGAGCCAGGTGATACCCCGCTTGAACCCGAAGTACTTCGGCGACGGCGCCGCGTTCACGGTCCGGACAGGGACGACAAAACCGCAGGCCGTCCACCGAGGCCAGCAGCCCGTCGCCCCAGAACTGCACAATCGGGATCTCGGCCTGGGCTGCGATCAGCGCGGCGTTCGCCGCGGCGATGGTGTCGGCCCGCAGGTAGTACTGGTCGACGTGCACGAGCCGGGCCCGGGTCAGGGCCTCGTAGCCGGGGTTGACCACCGGGGCCAGGTTGATGTTGCACGCCTCGGAGACCAGCAGCGCGACCATGGAGGTGGACAGGTCCTTCATCCGGGTGGTGCCGTCGCCGAGGTGGACGAAGGCGTCGAGGAAGCCGGTCCAGGCGTTCACCTCGAACAGCAGGTCCGGCAAGTCGATCTTCGGGAGCATCTTCTCGACCCGCTTGCGCAGCCAGGTCAGGGACTTCGGCTCGCCGAGCGCACCGAGCTTGGCGACGTTCAGCTTCACCCGACCGTCGTCCTGCACCTCGATGGAGACCTTCGCCGCCGGCCCCGCCTTTTCCAGGCGTTCGGCGAGCTGCTTCCAGGCGGCGTCCAGGCCGCGCACCAGCTCCGCCAGGTGCTGTCCGACGGGCATGTCCAGGCTCAGCCCGGCCAGCACGTCCTCCTCGACCGCGGCCCAGTCGGGCCCGTCCAGCAGCCGGGCGCGCGGGTTGGACCATCGGTGCGAGGGCGAGGCGAAGACGTCGCGGTTGTTCAGGGGCCGGTGCAGTTGCTCCAGCACGCACACCACGTACGCGTCCCGGTCCACCGACCCCTGCGGCAGATCGGGGTTGGCGTACACCGCCTTGCGCCACACCGGCGGCACGAGCTTGTCGTCCACCTCGCGGCAGCAGCGGCTTGATGCCCACCTTCCGCCGCGCCAGCGCCGGAAGCCCGTGCACCCCGGCCAGGACCCGCTTTCCCGCGCTCGCCGCGTCCAGGGCCTTCGACTCGCCCAGCAGCGCGAGGAACGGGCGGACCGTGGCGTACCGGTTCGCGAGCGCGGCCCGCATCGCGACATCGGCCGTGTTCTCGTCCTCGGGCACCAGGGTGACCACGGTGGCCGCCGCAGTCATCACGGCGGCGCGCGGGGCGACCTCTTCCACCGCCGCCCACAGCGCGACCACGTCCAGGTCCGCCTCCTGCTCCTCGACCAGCTCCAGTTCCTCGAACAGCACCTTCGCCGCCCGCGCGAGCACCCGCGATGCCTTCTCCAGCTGAGGCAGCGTCGACAGCCGCTCCTTCTCCGTCTTGCGTTTCGCGGTGTTCAGCAGCCGGGTGGCCATCAGGACCTGGAACAGGTCGAGGGCCTCGTCGATGGCCTTCGCCTCCAGGTGCCGCATCACCGCGGTGAGCATCGCCGTGCGCTTCGGCTCCGCCGCCCGCTCCAGCAGCGACGCCTTCGACCCCAGCGCGTACCGGGCCAGCGCCGCCATCCGGTTCGGCGGGATCCGCGACAGCCTCAGCCGCCCCAGCCGGTACGCGCCGATCTCGTCCACCCGCTCCAGCGCGCGGGCGAACGCCGTGCCCGTCGTCCGTGTCGGCGGCCGGCGCAGCCGCTCCAGCTCTGAAGACCGCGCCCCCTCCGGCGTCTTCAGCGTCGCCACCAGCTCGCCGGGAAGCGCGCCGGATCAGCGCGGCGGGCCGCGCCCGCGACGGTGGCGTGCAGCCGCTTCCCGGCGACCTTCCGGGCCTCCGACACCTGCCGGGCCAGCACGCTCACCCCGGGCAGCAGCACCCGGTGACGGCGCAGCCAGCCCACCGTCTGGTTGAACAGCGCGACCGGCCCCTCGGCGTGCGTCCACGCCCGCCCGTGCAGAAAGGTACAGAACCGCCGGGACCACTCCGCATCGTCGTACTCGCGGTACTCGTAGGCGTCCCGAATCTCCCACGCGTGCTCGTACGGCGTCGGCTTGCGCTCGGTGTACCGCTTCACGCACGAGACGTCCTCGATGCCGAGCTGCGCGGCCAGGTGCTCGATCACGGCCCACGGCACGTCCAGCGGGTCGTCCGGGAGGAACCGGCCGATGTAGCGCACCGTGCACATCTGGAGGGCGAACCCGAGCCGACTATGGTCCCCGCGCCGCTTCGCGATCAGGTCGCGGTCGACGTCGTCCAGGAAGAAGAACCGCTCCAGCTCGGGCCGGGTCGGCTCCTCGGCGAACTTCCCGTACGACGCCGCCTGCTCGTCGGTCAGGAACTCCACGGGCACGAGCGCGACGCTATCGGCGCCCGCAGCCGCTCAGGGATCTTCCGTCGAACTTCACCGTCGGGCCTGCCGCCTGTGCTAGACGCCATGATCACCGGCTTAGCGTTAACCGCTGTACCGATGTTCCCCGAGGCCGCACACGGCACAAGAGGCGTCGCCCGGCCTCGTCGCGTACGTCGCGGCTGTCATGTGCCCGGCCTCCGCCGCCTGCCGGACCAACTCGGCACCCAGGAAACCGCTGCCGCCGATGATCAAAGTGGTCATGGCCCGGCACGGTAGGCCGTCCCAGTCGGTACTGGCACCGCTGCCCCAACCCGGGGTGTGACCGAGATACGCACCAAAGGGGGTGCCGGTAAGAACCGCGTCACCAGCCGCAAACGGCGGTGATCAGCCCTTGGATGGTGATCTTCCCGGGTTGTGGAACGTCGCGTAATTCCCCAGCCGGAGCTTCACGAAAGGGGCCAGGGGAATCACGGCGCCGACGCCTTCGTTCCCATGCGGACGCCGGAGCTGCTCCTCGTTCCCCACGGTCACCAGGGTTTGGGGGTTGAGGAGCATCGGCGTCCGATCGTGCGCCTGTACGCTCCGTGACCACCGCGCCGCATGTAATGCGCTGTTATCTGCGGCAGTACGGGGCGCCACCGGCCCAGACGAGATGCGGGCGGCACGCGAAGCAGCCCTGTTATCTGCGGTATCACGCCGCAGGCCGTTGCCGCACGATTCGGCGCGGTTCTTCCTCAACCCCCGCAATGCTGAGCAGACCAGCGGCCAACCCATGCCCTCAGCCGGACACACCGACTCAGTCACCAAGAATGATCAGCACCGCACATCAACCGGTGGATCCGGGCTCAGAGTCGGAGGTCGTTGACCTGCGATCTGCAAGCAGCAGCAGCGCGTCGGTTTCATTCAATCCCGCCACATGCCTCAAGGGCAGCACGGCGATGCGACATCCATCCGCATGCTTGTTCCCGTGTAAGAACCCTCTGTACACCGCGTAACAGAACGGGCAGTAGTCCTCTTCGTAATCGTCATCGAACGCCTCACCCATTTGCCCCACCCCTTCCTGTGGCCTGCCTGATCTGCGCTCGGCGGATCCGCCGCCGTTGTTCCCAGGCGCGGGACGTCGAGTCGCCCCACTTCAACAACGTCCAGAACGCTTCTACAGCCACGGCGAACAAAACGACCCAGAAAGCCGCCCAGCGCCACCCTGCCAGTGTTCCGTCAGATGGCCGCTGGGGGGCCAAGACCAACGCGATTCCGGTACCCAGCGTGACCAGTCCCAGGGTGTAGCAGTAGGCAGCGAAGCGGCTTCTGCGCCGCCAGCGCTTGAGATCGACACCTTGCTGCTGCACATATCGCGCACGTTCCACCGCCGAGAGTGGCGAGCTGAGCCATTGCTCAACCTCAGCCATGGAGTACAGGTAGGGCCTAGCCCGGTATCCCCAACGCACCGAGAGCACAAGGAAGATCGCTGACAGTGCCAGAAGCAGCAGAGCCGGGCCCGGCCATCGGAACTTCTCTACGTCTGCAGCGACCACGCCCAGCATCGCAACAGCACCAGCCGCCAAGAGTGGCGCAGCGATCCCCGTCACGGATTCAACGGTCCGCCCGAATCTCAAGTCGCGTCCAATTTGACGCTCTTGCACAGACACTCCCCATGATGACGCTATCCAGCGGCACTAGTGTTCTGCATGCCGATGATCCCTGCATCTCATCTGGGCAGGAGGCGCCCCGCACTGCGCATACAACGGCGCATTACCTGCGGCGCGGTGATCACGGAGCGTACAGGCGCACGATCGGACGCCGATGTTCCTCAACCCCCGGTTTCCGGGCCACCTGACAGCCGCTGATCATCAGGGCTCGTCAGGGCGGTCAAGGGTGGGCGAATGCCCAGCGCGGAGTGCCGCCGAAGGCGCCCTTGAGGGCACTGTCCAGCCCCACACTCAGCAGTCGGGCGGCCCGTCACCGGCTGCAACCAACTGGGGAATTACGTGGAGCTGAAGGTGCCTCTGGTGACTCCACCCACCGCTGAAGCGGCGGGCTTCCTGCGTCGGTAGCTAAGCACCGTCGCAGAGGACCAGCCCGGCCCTGCTGAGCACATTGAGCGCGCCGACGTGGTCGGCGTTGGCGAGGAAGCCGCACGCGGTGCACTCGAACTTTGCTTGGGTGACGCGGTTCTCCCTGGCAACATGCCCGCAGTGGGGGCAGGTGCGGGTGGGGGTACCTCCCGCTTGCGGGGGAGTGTTGCGGGCGTCCACCGGGATCACGCGGCGAGCGGCACTCTCAGCCTTCTGCGCCAGGATTCCCAGGAACATCCCCAACCCGCGTCGAGGATGCTGCGGTTGAGTCCGGCTTTGGCGGCGGCTCCGTTCGGCAGGAAGCCGCCGGACTGCCTGGGGTCGGGCCTGCTTGCCGGGCTCTTGGTCATCCCGGCGGTGTTCAGTTTCTCGTGGGCGACCACGTCGTGGTCGCGGATCAGTTCGTTCGCCCGCTTGTGGTGGTGGTCGAGCCGCTGCCTGCGGATCTTCGCGTGGATGGTGGCGACCTTCCGGGCGGCGGCCCGGTGCTTCTTCGTGCGCTGCCGGGTGCGGTGGGGGAACGTCGCAAGGTGCTGCTGGGCGGCGGCCAGCTCCTTCGCCATCGTCTCCACAAAGCGCGGGTTGTCCACGTGCTCACCGTCGGACGTGGTGAAAAAGTGCGTCACGCCCATGTCGATGCCGACGATGCTCCCCGTCGGAGGCAGCGGCTCGGCCGGTACGTCGTCGCAGGCGAGGACGACGTACCAGCGGCGGCCCTCCCGCTTCACGCTGATCGTCTTGACCCGGCCGCGCACGGGCCGGTGCCCGTGCACCCGCACATGCCCGACCCTCTGCAGCCGCACCCGGGTCTGCCCCTCGTGCGGGGTGGAGTCCCAGCGGCAGCCGTCCCCGTCCTTCGGGAAGACCACCGTGTCGAAGTGGCCGACGCCCTTGAACCGGGGGTATCCCGGCGTGAGACCGGCCTTTACCCGGCGGAAGAACGCTTGGAACGCCCTGTCCAGACAGCGCAGCGTGGCCTGCTGGGAGGAGAACGACCATCGGCCCTGCCGCTCCGGATCGAACGCCCGGATCTCCTTCAGCTGCGCGGACTGACCGCCGTACCGAACACTGGTCTTCAGGCTGTGCCGGTAGGCGTCCCGACGCTCCTGCAACGCGCCGTTGTACAGCGAGCAGTGATCGGCCAGCATCCCGGCAAGCGCCTGCTCCTGGCGCACCGTGGGCCGCAGAAGGAACTTGTAGGCACGCACCACCCCAACCACCCCCTGTCGTCATCACACGGTCACAGTCAGTCCAGACAACCTAGCGGGCCCCACTGACAACCGTGCGGATCCGTACAGAAAGCCGAGGTCAGAGCAGTGCAAGAAGCCATTCCCCACCCCGCTGAAGCGGAACGTCCCCTGGCCAGGTCCTGATGGAGGACCACACGGCCACCGGGATCGTTGCACATCCGGCGCCCGTCTTGCGGCAGTACGTCGACTCGTATGTCGGCTTCGACCTCCGCGGGCTCCCGACGGGGGTGCACTGCGGCCCGCCGAGCCGCGCGCTCACTGCGGTGATCAGCCTGTCAGACCCTTTGGAGGTGGCGGCGGGCGTTGACGACGGGTCACCGGTCACCCGATTCGGCAGCGTGGCCGGCGGTCTGATGTGCCGGTCCGTCGCGATTCACCACGACGGACGCCAGCAAGGTGTTCAGATATCGCTGACACCGCTCGGGGCCCGGGCCGTCTACGGCATGCCCGCCGCCGAGCTCGCCCACCGACTGGTCCCACTCGACGAGCTTCTCGGAGCGCTTGCCGTCGAGCTGGTCGACCGGCTCCGATCGGCGACGACATGGGCGGCGCGGTTCACCGCGCTGGACGAATTGCTCCTCCGAGCTGTCGGCCGTGGCGCCTGCGGCGACCATGTGCGCCGGGTGCGTCCCGAGGTGGCCGAGGCGTGGCGCCGCCTCGTCGCCGCGCGGGGTCGAGTCCAGGTCGGTGCGGTCGCCGCGGAACTCGGCTGGAGCCGTCGGTACCTCACCGAGCGGTTTCGCGGTGAGGTGGGCCTGTCGCCGAAGACCTTCGCCCGAGTCCTGCGTTTCGAGCACGCGCACGAACTGGCGGCGGCGCAGGACCCGCTCCCGTGGGGCGATGCGGCAGCCGTCTCCGGCTACGCCGACCAGGCCCATCTCGTACGGGACTGGCGCGAGTTCACGGGCCGATCGCCGACGGCCTGGCGTCGCGGCGAAGTCCTCCTCGGAGCCGGGTAGCCGCCGACCGTCTGCCCGTCGCGTCGGCTTCTCTTCCCTTTTCTTCAAGACCGCCCGATCGCCGGCGTGGACGATCGCCGGCATGAGACTCGTCCACCACGAACGCAATGCCATGGACCTGCGGACCACCCCCGTGCACCTCGGACTGGGATCGAGAGCGAAACCCGTCGAGGGCTTCACCTGGGACCCGGAGGTGCTCCAGGCCTACAGCGCCGCGGTCGCGGCAGACGGCGCCGAGGGCCGGATGGTGATGATCTTCGACGGCGACGGGCCCGGCGACCACTGGGAGAGCCACCCCGCAGGCGACGAACTGGTCGTCTGCCTCAGCGGGTCCGTGACGGTCACCCGCGACGTGGACGGGGTGCCCGACCGCGTTCTGCTCGGGCCGGGCGAGGCCACCATCAACCCGGCCGGGGTATGGCACGTGGTCGACATGGAGAGGCCGGCGTCCCTCCTGGCCATCACTGCGACCCTCGGCACCGGCCACCGTCCTCGGACCGACACCCGCCCGACCGAACGCGTCGGCACGCCCAGCCCGGAGGAAGCGCCGTGACGACACGCATCGCGTGCCTCGGCGACAGCCTCACCCGCGCGCAGTTCAGCGTCGACTACCTGGATCTTCTCGGACGACGCCACCCTCCCGGTGACGTGCGGCTTGCCCGTTTCGGCGCCAACGGCGACTTCGCCTACAACCTCTTGCAGCGCCTCGACGCCGTCGTCACGAACCCACCCGATGTGATCACCGTGTTGATCGGGACCAACGACGCCCGAGCGAGCCTTGCCGGCTACCCCGTCGAGCGGGCCATGAAGCGCAAGCAGCTCCCCGATCGTCCGTCAGCAGGCTGGTTCCAACAGTGCCTGGGAGCCGTCGTCGCACGGCTGCGAGCGGAGACCGACGCGACGATCGGTCTGCTGTCGCTACCGGTACTCGGCCAACGACTCGACGGAGCAGCGGCACAGGCGTCGCAGGCGTACAGCCGGATGATCGCCGAGGTCGCCGCCACCAACGAGGTGGCCTACCTTCCGCTCCACGAACGCCAGATCGAGGAACTGCGCCAAGCGGACCCGCCGCCGATTTCATACCGGGAAGTGACGCCCGCAGCGGCCGTCGGCGTCCTCGTCCAGCAAGCGGTGCTGCGCCGCAGCCTCGACACGATCTCGCGGCGGCGAGGTCTCGTGCTCACGACCGACCACATCCACCAGAACAGCCGCGGCGCCGCCCTTATCGCTGAGGTCATCGACGCCGGTCTGCTGACCCGGAGCGCGTAGCCGGTTCCGGCGCCCGGCCAGTCGGATGCCATCCACCGCGCGGAGGTGGCATCCGATCCAGGCGGTCGACGCCTGCGCCATCCGGCTCGTCCGGCTGCGTGACCACCGCGAGGGCACCTGGCTCACGGTCCCGTGGCGGCTGCTGTCGTCGACCGCGACCCCATTCGGCGAACTGATGGCTCTGTCGATGATGAGGAGCAGCGTTTCCCGGGCAGTTCGGGAGGCACTGCCCGTGCTGGATGTCGATGGCTTCTCCGTCCACACCGGCGCCGTCCGCGCCTACGACGTGATCCGGATGCTGTCCCGCGACGGCCGCCCCACCCCGCTCGGCGACGTCATCGCCCACTACGGGCGGATCGCCAAGTCCCTCCACATTCTGCGCCTGGCCGACGAGCCCGGCTACGCCGCCAGATCAAGAGCCAGGCCAACCTCCAGGAGGGCCGCCACTCCCTCGCCCGGAAGATCTTCCACGGCCGTAACGGGCAGCTCTACCAGCGCTACCAGGACGGCATGGAAGACCGGATCGGTGCCCTCGGCCTGGTCCTCAACGCACTCGTGCTCTTCAACACCAGGTACATGGACGCCGCCGTGAACCAGCTGCGCGCGGACTGCTTCGACGTCCGTGACGAGGACGTGGCCCGCCTCTCGCTGTTCGTGCGGCATCACGTCAACATGCACGGCCGGTACTCCTTCCAACTGCCCGATCTGCCCGGCGGGCTGCGCCCGCTGCGCAACAAGGACGCCACCGAGGAGTGACGAGCTGTGTTGGGCGGGGACAGCTCTCCCCGCCCAGCCCATGCGCTGGTTTGCCTGCGGAGAGAGGGCTGTGCGAGCCTCTTACCTCATCTCTCTGAAAGGGCTGCTCGTGACGCTTGGCATGGTTCTCGGCGACTCCTCCTCTCGCGCTTCGACGCGGGAGCGGTAGCCCTACCTGCCCTGACACACGCGCCCGTGCTGCAGCACGGGCCGTTTGCCCTGCTCCTCGTCGAAGTGCTCTTCGTGCCCCTGCACGTTCGATCACGAGGAGTACATCGTGTCCACGATCCACTGGACCGAGACGAACACCCCCCGTTCCGCCCACTGGCATTCCGAGAGCGCGACACCGCCTCCCAGCCGGGTCATCGGCGCGGACGACCGTATGAAAGCCGACACTGCCTACCGCCTGGCCTGCGAGGGAACTGCCTTTCTGTGGCGGGGCGACTTCCACAACGCACGTCAACTACTGCAAGCGATGGGCCGCCGTATCGACCGGAAACCTTCCCGGCAAGACGGCAGCCCAGCAGACTCCTTCCACCCGCACCGCAAGGCCCGCGGCCACCGTGCCCGCGTGCTCGGCAGACTCCTCGTCCTGCTGGAAGACGACTACCGCCTGAACCTGCGCAGGGCCCCCGATGTACGCCAGGCATGCACCGAGGCGTACGGTCCGCCGTCCGAGCCGATGGCCATCTCGCTCACAGAACTACTGGGCGTGATCGGAGCGCATCAGTGGCGCACGAAGGGTGTGGAGGTACCGGCCCTCGACGCTCGCATTCACCCGCACTACGGCGTGTTCTCCCCCGCCAGGGGCGAATACGTCGACCTCATTGCACATGCACCGCTCCCCGCACCGGCGGCCCATCGCGCGGGTCGCCGTACCGCATTTGACCTCGGGACGGGGACGGGAGTACTCGCCGCCGTCCTGGCCCGCCGGGGGATCGACCACGTCGTGGCCACCGACATCAGCCCGCGTGCCCTGGCCTGCGCACGCGAGAACGTCCGCCGACTGCGCTTCACCGGGCGTATCGACATCGTGGGCCCTGGCCTGTTTCCCGAAGGGTGCGCGGACCTCATCGTCTGCAACCCGCCCTGGATTCCAGCCCGGCCCACCTCCGCCGTGGAGCAAGGTGTCTACGACCCGGGCAGCAGCATGCTCCGCAGCTTCCTGGACGGACTCACCGCGCATCTCGAACCGGGAGGTGAAGGATGGCTCATCCTGTCGGACTTGGCCGAGCATCTCGGACTCAGGGCGCGCAGCGAACTTCTGGCCGGCATCAAGGCAGCGGGTCTGCACGTGGTGGACAGAACGGACACCCGGCCGCGGCATCCGCGAGCGAGGGACACCGCTGATCCCCTCCATGCTGCCCGCGCCGCGGAAGTCACTTCGCTTTGGCGTCTCGCCAGCACTTGACGATCAGCGTCGGCTGTCACCGGGGGCGAGCAGGCTGGTGACCTCGGCGATCGCCTCCGGGGACGGGTGGAAGTACTTCCGCACTGATGGGGCTCTTTGAATTTCCCCATCCGCTGCTCAGGTGTTGGCCAGACTTGCTCACCGAGTTCCCCACTTTCGGTGGATCGGCGCAGGAACAAGTGGGCTCGGACATACATACTGCGCCTGGACCGAGCGTCGCCTGTGCCACGACACCGTTGTGGTCTTGACCTTCCCGTGTCCGCGTTGGACGGGGACACGGCTGCGCTCTTCCGCCGCCATGGCGAGCAACACGGACGGCGACACCCGATCCGAGTCGAACGTCTCCGTATGCCCGCCGAGATTGCCCACCTCAGCCGTAAGGAAGGGTGACAGGCCAAGTTCAGTGATCAGTCGGCGCTTGACCGCAGTCTCCACGATCAGGGCCTGGGCGCCGGTCTCAAACGGAAGCGCGGCCACCACGTCCCAGCCAACCGCAGAGAACTGCGCGAGTCGGCTCGTCCCGGTTCCGGTGACACCGACCTTCAGCGCGAGCTGATCGTGGCGAACACCCATGACGGGCTCGCCCAGATCGCCGGCATGTCCGGCGTGCCCCGCTCCACGGTGTACGGGCACCCTGACAAGATCAAAACCGTGCCGCGCCGGCCGAAGAAGACCACCGCGGCGAAGCCCTGAGAACTACCCGTGGGTTGCTTGTTCCCTGGTGCCCGAACTGGGACTACAGGTCCTCTCCGGGTGCCGGGGCTCTCAGTAGTAGCGGCGGACGAAGACGTCCGACGTGCCGTTGGTGTCACCGGGCACGATGTCGTCGGCCGCGGAGTGGAAGACCACGTCGCGCCCGCCGGCGCTGACCGCGTCGGTCCCGGCCGAGGCGGGCCGGTCCGAGACGGTCTCGTCGGTGCCCGTCTCCAGGTCGCGCAGCACGAGCGAGGGCCCGTCCGTGCCGTGCGGGGCGTACAGGAGGTAGCGGCCGGTGGGATCGATGGCCACGCCCCGCACGTCCGGCACCAGTCGGTCGGTGCCCGAGCTCATGTCGTGGACGTGGGTGTCGGAGCCCGAGAGGTAGACGACCTTGCCGCCGTCCTTGCTGAGCTGGACGAGTTCCGCCGCCTTCGACGGGCCCTCGATCGGGCCGGAGGTGGTGCCGCCGGTCCGGTCCCACACGAAGACGTCCTGGGCCTGGCCGTCCTGGTAGGCGACGTAGCGGCCGTCGCCGCTGAGGGACGGCCGGGACGAGACGGTGTGTTCGAACTCGGCGATGATCTGCGCGGTGCCGGCGTGCCAGTCCTGTACCTCGACGCGCTGCCGGGACGGAGGTCGGCCGGAGGTGGCGGCCTGGGCGATGGAGCGACCGTCCGTGCTCAGCGACGGCTGGCTGCAGCTGAGGCCCGGGCAGTTGATGCCGATCGTGCTTCCCGAGCTCACCTGGGACAGGAAGGTTTTCGTGTCCCTGAACAACAGCCCCCACAGGGCGACGTACTGCCCGTCGCCACTGATCACCGGGCGCTCGATCGGGGGCGTGTTGGTGCTCATCAGCGTGGTCCGGCCCGTCCGCCGGTCACGGACGAACACCCTTTTCCATGTCACCGGGTCGGCGGAGGTGAGGTTGTTCGCCGACGACGAGAAGGCGATACGTCGGCCATCGGCCGTGATCGTGGCGCCGGTGGAGTCGCCGTCGCCCTGGGTGCCGTCGGTCGCGACACTGATCCGCTCGACCTCGGCTCCGCCGTCACTCGCGGCGGCCGCGGGCAGCACCGCCGTGACCGCGCAGACCGCGATCGCCGCGCTCAGGGCGGTCCGCACCCGTCTGGTGGTGCTCCGGTTCGTGTTTCCCCTCATTTTCCCCCCAGTAAGGACATGGTCCCTTCTCCGGCTCCCCACCGGAGGACCACGAGCATGCAATCGTGAGGGTGATCTGAGGTCAATGCGTCACATGACGTATTCAGAGGTGCGGTTTCGGTCGTGTGAGGGTGGTCCGCTCCACCTCGTCCGGGCGCTTCCCCCGAGCGGCGGGTGTCGGGCGGGAACCGCACGACGGCTCCCCCTGCGTGGTCCCGGCCCGCGGGCTCAGGTGAGGGCGGTGGCCAGCAGGGCGAAGGCGGCGATGATGACGGCGACGCGGGCGTAGTGGTAGCGGTCCCAGCGGTTCATCTGCTCCTTCCAGTCCTCGGGCCGGTTCTCGGGTGTCCACGTCCTGCCCCGGTTGTTGATCGGGACGAGCAGCAGGACCGACATGATCACGCTGACGATCAGCAGCGCGGCGGCGGTGACGACGAGGCCGGTGCCGTGCCGGTCCCATCCGGCGACGGCCCAGACCGCGACGAGGACGAGCGAGCCGACGTACCAGAACGGCATCACGGCGCCGAGCATCCGGCCCCCGTGGGCGCGGCCGAGCTGATCGCTGTCGCCGGGGAGCGCGTTGAGGATCGGGTTGATGACGAAGGCGACGGAGAACTCCACCCCCACCATCAGTCCGACGACCACGGTGGTGAAGACCTCGAGTGCGGTGAGCATGACTACCCCTCCTGGGATCTAGCACTGCTATTTGATGAGGCAACGCTAGACCTACTGCCGCTCGAATGTCTAGCAGTGCTAGGATCGGGGCATGTCGGTACAGGAACGCAAGGAGCGCGAACGGGCGGTCCGCGAACGCCTCATCGTGGCGACGGCCCGCGAACTCGCCGAGCAGCAGGGCTGGGACGCGGTCACCACCCGCCGGCTCGCCGAGCGCATCGAGTACAGCCAGCCCGTCCTCTACAGTCACTTCCGCGGCAAGCGCGAGATCATCGGCGCCGTCGCCCTCGAGGGCGCCGCCGAGATGGCCGCGGCACTGCGGGCCGCTGCCTCCGCCGCCGACAGCCCGCGCGCCCGGGTCACCGCCCTCGCCCGCGCCTACCTCGACTTCGCCGCACGCAACCCGGCGGTCTACGACGCCATGTTCCGGCTCGACGGCGGCCTGGCCTTCGCCCGGGAGGACACCCCGGAGCCGCTGCAGGACGGCTTCGCCGCCCTGCTGGAAAGCCTCACCGAGGTCGCAGGCGACGGCGTCCACCCGGGACTGTTCACCGAGGTGTTCTGGGCGGCCCTGCACGGCCTGGCCACCCTGTCCCGGGCGGGACGGCTGCCGCCGGAGGACGCCGGGCACAGGGTGGAGCTGCTGGTGGACCGGCTCGCCGTCCTCTGACGCACCGTCCGGGCGGACGGGCGGTCAAGATCGTACGTGCGCGGGCCGGGGTCAGGACCGGGGCGGTTGCTACACTCCATGAGTCGGCCTTCGGCGCCCCGAATCGGGTGCGCGCGAAGGCTTTTTTCATGCCTTCCGACACATCTGCCTCCGGCACACCTCCCACCACCTACCGTGACCTGCTCCGCAACCGTGAATGCGTCGGCCTGTACGCCGGCTTCACCCTGACGGTCGCCGCGAGCACCCTGTCGGGCTTCGCGCTCGGCACGTTGGTCGACCAGCAGACCAAGTCCCCGTTCCTGACCACGGTGAGCATGTACGGCGCCACCTTCGCGACGGTGCTCGGTGCGCTGACGCTGATGTCGGTCGCGGACGGAAGCCGTCCTCGCCGGACCCTCGCCGCACTCCAGTGCGTCTCGCTCGCAGGTGTTGCCGCACAGGCGGTCCCAGGGCTGCCGCTCGCCGCCCGGTTCGGTCTGCTCTTCGTCCTGGGGTTCTTCCAGTCCCTGGGAACGGGAGCGCGGATGGGACTGCTCGCCGAGGTGGTACCGCCCTCCTCGTACGCACTGGCACGTTCGCTGATGAACATCACCTCGGGCGGTACGGCCATCCTCGGCTACGCCATCGGCGCCGTACTCCTGCGGTACCTGAGCCCGCAGGAGGTCTTCACCGTCGCAGCGGCCCTGACCGGCATGGGGCTGATCATCGTGGTCGCGACCGTCCGGGAACGCTCGATCCGTCCGACCCTCCGCCCCGGACTGCGCCGGACCTGGACGACGAACACCCGGCTCTTCTCCCACTCCGGCCAACGCGCGCTGCTGCTGAACCTGTGGGTCCCCAATGGCCTGATCGTCGGCTGCGAGGCCCTGTTCATCTCCTACGCCCCCCATCACGCCGGCGTCTTCCTGGCCGCCGGATCGGCAGGCATGCTCCTCGGTGACCTGGCCATCGGGCGACTGCTGACGCCCGAGCAGCGGCGCCGCTGTGCATTCGCCCTGCGACTGCTGCTCGCCGTCCCCTACCTGCTGTTCGCCCTCCATCCCCCCGTGCTGGTGGGAACAGCCGCGGTGTTCATCGCGAGTGTCGGCTTCGCCGCCACCCTGCCGCTCCAGGAGCAGCTTCTGGAGCTGACCCCTGATCCGGTCCGCGGCCAGGTCCAGGGAGTCGAGTCCGCCGGCCGGATGACGTGGCAAAGCATCGGAGCCGCCATCGCCGGCGGCATCGCCCAGCACTCCACTGCCGGCACGGCCATCACTTCCGTGGCCGCCGTCTCCATCGCCGTCACCGTTTTCTCCCGGCCTTCCGTGCTCCGCGCCCGAGCCGCCCATGCCGAAGCGGCCCACACGTAGAAACCCTCACAACGGTGCGAGCGGCGGGCGCGTCCGGGCACACCCGCCGCGTTTCGCTGCTTGTCGGCGGCGTCCTCGTCACGGACATCGAACCCGCCGCCCGGGCTGCGCTGACAAGCCACTCGGTTCCGGCCGCCCTACGACCGCGCCTTCCACGATGTCGTGGCCGGTCCGGTACAGGTGCGGGATGTTCCGGGCCCCTCACCCGCACACTCCGCCGCCTTCCGCCCCCGACGCACGGGAAGGGCACCACCGACGACGAGGCCTCGCGGGGACGCGGACCGGCCGTCTACTCCTCGGGGTGGACGGCCTGGACGCCGGTCCCCGCGTACGCCTTGGGCGTCAGGGTGAGCAGGAAGCGGCCTGTGGGGTGGGCGGGGGAGGGCCGGGCGGCGTGGATGGCGTGGACGGCGGCCCAGGAGTGTCCGAAGCGCAGCAGTTCGGTGGCCGTGACCGCGGCGTCGGTGTCGAAGGCCTCGATGCGGATGAACCGCAGTCCCTTGACGTAGCCGAGGAGTCCGGGCCGCTCGGCGTCGCCGGCCGTCAGCGACAGCACCGGCGCGTACAGGGTTCCCAGCCCGCCGGAGGCCTGGACGTAGAACGCCGCGACCGCCTCGTTGAACGGGTCCTTCGGGTCGTACAGTGCCGCGGCGGTCGTGTGGTCCAGGACGACCGGGATCGCCCCCACTACGCGGCTGCCTGCGGGGTGCGCCGCGTCCCGCCCAGGCGCTCCAGCAGTGCCCGTGCCTTCGCCTCGGCCTCGGGGCCCGGTGCGGTGCCGAGGGCGGAGGCGAGCTCGGCCCGGGCCAGCTCGGCGCGCTCGGCGTACTCGGCCTGTGTCGGGGTGCCCTGCGCGAGGTCCTCGACCAGGGAGCGGATGGTCGTGCCGTGCTCGGCCGCCAGCACGGCCAGGCGGTCACGGGCCGCCACGCTCACCTTGATGCTCGTCTCGTCTGCTGCCATGCCTCTACCGTACCGCGATCCTCTACTACCGGTAGAGGGTCGGCGTGCGTACGTGCTTGGAGCCTGCGATCGTCCCGCGGCCGGTGTCCGGGTCAGGGCGTGGCGGCTCCCCGGTGTGCGCGGGACGGCCGTGCCCGGGAGTCCTCGTTCCGGTCGTGGTCCGTGCGGACGGGCAGGGCGGGCGCGGTGGCGCGGGGGGTGCGGGTGCGGGCCTTCCACGGTGGGGCGGCGGTGAGGAGGAAGCCGACCCTGTCGGCGAACCGGGGTTCGGGGACGGGCAGTTCGATGGTCGGGTGGCGGTCGTAGTGGGGGGTGACGGCGTCGGCGACGTAGTTGGTCAGGGCGTCGATGCGGTGGGGCCGCCGGCGGCGGCCCGGGGCCGCGAGTTCGCTGAGGACGCGGAGCACGGTGGGGAGTCCGGCGTCGAAGCGGATGTCCGTGGTGGGGCATGCGCCGGTGACGGTGAGGGGTTCCGACGCCCCGGTCCCGGGGGTGAGGTCGAGGCCGGTCTGCTGGGCGTAGAAGGCGGCG
Organism: Streptomyces sp. NPDC014676; assembly: GCF_043084105.1. Classification (NCBI taxonomy): domain Bacteria; kingdom Bacillati; phylum Actinomycetota; class Actinomycetes; order Kitasatosporales; family Streptomycetaceae; genus Streptomyces; species Streptomyces sp. NPDC014676. The sequence goes on from NZ_JBIBZI010000014.1 coordinate 115,660, forward strand.
GCGTGCTGTTCGCCGCGGACGCGGTGGTGCAGGGAGAGGGTGTAGCAGGCCGGGGGGTGGCCGTCGCCGGCGGCGTACTGCCACCAGAAGCGGGCGCCGTCCTCGATGCCCGCGAGGTGGAGGGCGCAGCCCAGGAGCCAGGCGCTGTGGTGGTCGGGGACCTGGTCGGTGAGGAAGGCCAGGACGTCGGGGGTGAGGGCGGTGACGGCGGTTTCGCACAGCGTGTGGAGCTGCCGGGCCGCGGCCGGGTCGGAGCGGTCGGGGCCGGCGGGCGGGGCCGCGGCCGGCAGGGAGGCGGCGGGGCAGGTGCCGTCGTCGTGGGGGACGGTGTCGTCGGGGACGTCGGGGTGGTGGTGCAGGCGGGCTCGGGCGAGGAGCTGGTCGATGGCAGACATGGCGGGCGGGGTCACTCCCGGGTGTCGGGGGCGCCGAGGAGGGCCTCGACGGTGGCGCGGGCGTGGTGGTCGACGGCGTGGGCGATGGCGGGGCTCAGGCCGAGGACGTGGGGGATGCGCTGGTCGGGTATGCCGCACAGGTAGTGCAGGACGGCGACGTCCATCTGGTCGTCGGGCAGGCGGCTGATGGCGTCGAAGAGATCGACCAGTTCGGACAGGGCGATCATGTGTCCGGGGTCCTGGCGGGTGCGGATCTCGCGGGTGGAGAAGACGGCGGCGCGCAGATCGGGGTGGCCTTCGTGGCGGGGGGCGCGGAGCATGACCCGGGAGCGCAGCAGGAGCCAGGCGTAGCGGTTGAGGTTGGCGCTGGCGGTGGCCTCGTTCCAGGAGAGCCACAGGATGTCGTTGGTCTCCGCGACGACGCCCCGGGCCCGCCGGTCGGTCAGGAGGAAGGCGCGGGCGTATTCCAGGTAGGGGTGGTGCATGGTGTCGGTGAACGCCTGGTAGGGCAGCGGGGGTCCTTCGGCCTCGTGGGCGACCTGCTCGATGCACTGGCGGATCCACTCGGGGCCCTTGCGGGCTTCGCGGGCGGCGGCCGTCCACAGCCGGCGCATGGGTTCCGTGGGGATGCCCAGGACGCGGATCACGCTGAAGGTGATCTCCCAGGCGGGGTAGTAGCCGTTTCCGCGCAGGAGTTCGCTGATCCGGGTCTTGGAGTAGCCGGACCGGTCGACGAGGTCGTCCAGGGTCAGGCCGCTGGTGCGGTGCACATTGCGGACGGGTTCGAGCCAGGCGCGGTGCAGCGGGCCCGCTTCCGGGGAGATGGGGGCCGGCGGGCGGCCCCGTCTGACGCTGTGCGGTGGGGGCTGGGCGGCATCGGACGACGGCATCACCGCGGTACCTCCTGACCGTCCCGCCGCCGCCCGGCCGGGACGCCGGCGGAGGACGGCGCGGCGTCCGCGGGACGCTCTCCGTCCGACGGGGAACGTCCGTCCGACGGGGAACGTCCGTCCGACGGCGTGAGCGCCTGGACGACCTGCTGCGCGAGCAGGCCCAGGGAGGGCAGCAGGACCGCCGCGGCGGCCGCGTGCCCGAGCACGGTCATCACCGTGCTCCATGTGAGGGCCGCCGCCAGGACGACAGCGGCCACCACCTTCTTACTCGACATCGCACTCTGTTTCTGTGAGCGAACGGCACCAACGAGCCCTCCGTCAGGCGGTGCTGAAGCGCCATCAGGAAGGGACCGCCAGGATGGCCGCACACAGCCGTCCGACGCTATGTGATCATGGGATTACGGAACAATAAGAAGACCCGCCACTTCCCGCTACGCCCCGCCACCCGCCTCGCGGGCCTCGTGGCGCGGGGGTTCATCCCTTTGAGGAGAAAAACAGCACTTCTGCTCTGCAATTGCACGCGATCCCTCATCATGGATGTTCGCAAGGCGCCACTCGACGCCGCACCACGTGCGGCCCCCTGTGCTGAAGAAGGAAGAGGGGGCCGCACGGCCCACCACCCGTGCGCCCCGGTCCCGCGTGGCCGGGCGAGGCGGGCCGGAGGACATGACCCCGTCATGCCGGTACGAAGTCTCCCCGGCCCTGCCCGGAGCATCAGGCGGCAGCCGAGGACGGGCGGTCCCCTGGGCCGAGTGAGCGCAGGATCCGGGCCTCCTCCTTGCGGGCCGCGAGGGGGGAGACGCGGCCGGTGGCACGGCGGAGGGAGAGGCCGGCGAGGGCGTCGGCGGTCTCGTTGAGGTCGTGTCCGACGTGCCCCTTGAGCCAGCGGACCTGGACGCGGTCGCGGTGGCGCAGCAGACGGTCCATGAGGTGTCTGCCCTCCGGGAAGAGAAGGGTGCGGTGGGCCGCCGCCGGGTCCGCGCGGTCCAGGGCCGCGTTCGTCGCCCCCACCGCCTCGACGCTGTCGCACAGGACGACCACGGGCACTTCCTCGTGGCGCCGGAGGAGGCTGAGGGCGGCCGCGCAGATGCCGATGACCTCGGCTTCGCCGCTGCTCGAGGCCATGGAGTCGCCGTATCCGGTCGTCCCGTCCTCGGCGGCCCAGCCATGGCCGCACAGCGCGGACTCGTCACCGACCGCGGCGTCGGCGACGGCCACGACGGCGGTGTCGGGGAGGTCGTCGAGCAGGGCGTAACGGTCCCTGTCGGCCGGGGCCGTCGCCGCCGTGCCGTCGCCGTCCTCGCCCGCGCCGGTGAGGGCGGCGGCGAGGGCGTGGTGGCAGTGCGGGCAGTCGCCGGCCCGCTCGGCGCAGTGGGCCCGGTGCCCGGCGGTCAGTTCGCGCACCCCGTGCCACGACTCGGGCTCCGCGGTGGCGAAGCGTACGAGGGCCGCGGCGCGGCACTGTGCGACGAGCTCCGCGACGGGCCCCGTGGCCGCGCACGCCCGCATCCGGTCGTGGAGGTCCGCGGCCCGGAGCCTGGCCTCGCGGGCGCGGGCGGCCAGGACCGCGGTGTCCTGGTAGGCGTCGTCCAGGGCGTCGAGCTGCGCGTGCCGTGCGGTGAGAGGGCGGGCGAGTGCGTCCCGTTCGGCCCGGGCGATGGCGTAGCGGCCCCAGGCCAGCGCGGAACGGGCGTGCCGGTTCCATCGTCCGGCCACCGCGTCGTGCGGGAGGTGGGGATTCTCCTCCTCCCGCGCGTCGCGCAGGAGGGCCTGGACGAAGGCGTCGTCGGAGTGGTCCAGCAGTGCGCGCACCGGTGCCGGCGGTTCGCCGCCCGCCGATCGCCGGTCCCACGCCCACTGGGCGAGGTCGCTCTCCGGCACCCGCGGCGTGCCCTCCGGCACTCCCCTGTCGCGGAGTTCCTCCCGCAGCGCCGTGGCGTAGGCCTGCGGGTACGCGACGCGCACCACGCGCAGCTCCAGCGTCTCCACCGGCCGGGAGAGGCCTGCCGTGCGGCGGGCACGCTGCTCCTTGCACACGGCGTCCGCCCGCGACCGGGCCCGGCGCACCTTGCGCGCGTGCTCGCGCAGCCGCCGCAGCCGCTCGGCGGGCCGGCCCGAGAGCTCCGCGCGCCGGACGTCCCCGCGGGCGAGGACGTCGGCGTGGGCGAGGGCGATGGCGATGGGACCGGCGAGCGAGGCGTGCTCCAGGGCCGCGGCGGTCTCCTCGGGGCAGATCCCGTTCATCCGTGCGAGGACGGCCTCCTGCAGGGCGGTGAAGTCCTCGGCGAAGCGACGGACCAGCGCCGCGTGCTCGGTGATCGTCACGGTGGCCTTTCGGGTTGCGGGCGGGCGGTGATCGGCGTGGGCGGGAGCGACCGCGGGCCCGGGGGACGTCCGCCGGGTGTGGTCGTACGGGTCAGGCGCCGGCGGCGTTCGGCGGGTGGACCTGGGCGTAGACGGTGAGGAACAGCTCCAGGGCGGCGCGTTCCCCGGGTGCGGTGCGGCCGGAGGCGAGGCGGGCGCGGGCGTCACGGTGGGCGCGGCTGAGGTGGCCGCCGCGTTCCAGGTGGTGCCACAGGAGGCGGAACGTCTGCTGGTGGTCGTAGAGGGTGGTCTCGTAGGAGGCGCCGGTGATGTGGCGGGCCTGGACCAGCAGGGCCCGGAAGTTCTCCTCGCTGTCGCGCTCCGGCAACTGCGCCGAGTGGCGGTGGTACACGGTCAGTTCGGGATCGTCCATCTCGGTCAAGCAGGTCCCTCCACTCGTGAGGCTTCCTCTGGCGGCCGGTCCGGGGCAGGCCGCGGCGGCCGGACCGCGGCAGTTCCCGCCGACCACGCGCCGACCGGAAGCACCTACAGGTAAGCATGCCATTGAAAGCAGCGTCAAACGTGCCAACGGGTGTGGCGAGCGCTGTACTGTGTTCCCTGTTCCCGGCGAGAGGTGAGAACAGGTCATGCCCCAGCCGTCAGCCCGGGTGACAGCCGCGGAGATCTCCCGCGTCGCGGGAGTCACCCGCGCCACCGTCGGCGACCGGTGCCGCCGGCACGGCGACTTCCCGGCGCCCACCGGCGGCACCGGGGCCGGCCCGCTCCACGACCTGGAAGCCGAGAGCTCCTCACCAGAGGCTTCACCCGCCTGTCGGCTCAACCGCCAAGCCCGTCCGCCAGACTGGAGGACCAGCGCGTGGACCACAGTGAGGAGTCGAGGTGTTGCGTTGCGAGGCGGTCGGCAAGCGGTACGGCGGGGGACCGTGGATCCTCAGCGACGTGACCATGGAAGTCGCGGCCGGTGACGTCCTCGCGGTGGTCGGCGGCAACGGTTCGGGGAAGTCGACCTTGCTGAGGATCCTCGTCGGACTGTCGCACCCCACCACCGGGAGCGTGTCGGGCCGGCCACCGCGCCTCGGTTACGTACCGGACCGCTTCACCGTCCACGACCGCATCTCGGCGATCTCCTACCTCACTCACATGGGGCGTGTCCGTGGCCTGTCCGCCTCCGCCGCCCGTGCCCGGGGCCATCACCTGCTGGAGCGGCTGTCCCTGGCGGGCGGGCGGAGCGCACCGCTGCGCACGCTGTCGAAGGGCAACGCGCAGAAGGTGGCACTCGCCCAGGCGCTGCTTGTTCAGCCCGACCTGCTGGTCCTCGACGAACCCTGGTCGGGCCTGGACGCCTCGGCCCACGGTGTCCTCGCCGAGTTCATCGGCGAAGTGGCCGCACGGGGCGGGGCGGTGGTCTTCACCGACCACCGCGAGGCGATCACCGAGGCGCACGCCCGCGGCGCCTACGCCATCAGCGACGGCCGGGTCACCCCGCACGGCGGCCCGCGCGCCGGGAACCGCCCCGCGACGGCCGAGCTGGTCCTGACCGCGCCGTCCACCGGCGTCACGCCGATCGAGGTGGACTGGCCCGCGCTGCCGGGTGTGACGGACACCGCCCGGCGCGGAGGGGAGGTCGTCCTGCGGGTGACGCGGGAGCACTCGGACGCCGTACTGCTGACGGCACTGCGGCACCGGTGGTCGGTGGCCGGCCTGGCCGGGGTCACGGACGAACGCGTCCCCCGGGGTGACGCGAGGGGGACCACCCTGTGATCGCCCTGGTCGGCTACATGTCCACGGTGCTGCTGCTCTCCCAGCGCTACCTCGCCCCGCTGCTGCTGTTCCTCGGTCTGGTCACCGTGCTGACCGGCAGCGACACCGGACCCCTCACCGCGACCTACGCCTCGGTGGCCGGGGCCATGCTGCCGTGCTCGACCTGGCTGACCATGACACTGATCGGCCTCGAGGACCGGGCGCACCGCTCGATCGTCGTCGTCAGCGCCGGCAGCCCTCTGCGCGTCCTGCTCGCGACGGCCGGGACGGCGGCCGTGTGGTGCCTGCTGCTGACGGCCGCCGGCCTGGTGCTGCCGCCGCTGTCCGGAACCCGCACACCTGGCCTCGCGGATCTGGCGCTGGGGGCCGCGGCCCAACTCACCTGCGCCTTCACCGGCATGGCCATCGGACTGGTCTGCTCGCGGCTGGTGTTCCGGCGGCAGGGCCACGCGCTCGTCCTCGCCCTGGTGCTCCTCCTGGCCGTACTGCTGGGCGAAGGCGTTTCCCCGGTCAACATCCTGCTCACCCGCCTCCAGGACGCGCCGGACTCGGCGGACGCCCTGGCGCCCACGGGCGTCCTGCTCGCCGCCGCCGCGGGTCTCCTGGCGGCCGCGGTGGCCATGACCCAGGCGATCACCCGCAGGAGGGCATGAACCCTGCGACGGCGAGCCCGCACCGGCACAGGCCGCCCAGCAGAACGGGTGCGGGCTCGGGGAGCGTCGATACGGCCATGGGCGCTGAGAGCGGTCGTCATCCGGTCGGCGTGAGCGCGCCGGCCCGGTTCTCGTCCTCGCATCGGGCCTTGCGCCGGGCCTCACATCGGGCCTCGCGCCGGTCCTTGCGCCGGTCCGGGACTGCCGGAGCGCCCTGGCTGCCGTGGCGCGGTCGGCAGCGGGCAAGGAACCCGTAGTGCACAGCGGGTACGGCGCTGCGCGCGGGGTGCGGCCCCGGCCGCGCCGGCAGACGGGTTGTCTCCCGGACCCCGCTCGAAACAATTACTTGGCCAGCCACACAATCGGTGCTACTTTTATGTGGCTGGCCACAGAAAGTGGTCGGCGCGGCATCCACGCGAGGAGACCCAGAGTCATGAAGGCCATTGTTTTCGACGCGTTCGGCGGCACCGAGGTCCTGCACGAGGCGGAGATCGACCTCCCTCAGCCCGGCCCCGGCCAGGTCCGCGTGCGGGTACGGGCGGTCGGCGTCAACCCGGTGGACGGCAAGATCCGCTCCGGTGTCATGGAGGCCATCTTCCCCACCACGCTGCCCGCCGTGCCCGGCGGGGAGATCGCCGGTGTGGTCGACGCCGTCGGCGAGGACGTCGACCACCTGAAGGTGGGGGACGAGGTCCTGGGCTGGTCCGACACCGGCTCCTACGCCCAGTACGCCCTGGCGTCCGCGGCCGTCCTCGCCCCCAAGCCGGCCGGCCTGGACTGGACACACGCCGCCGCTCTGCCCGTGGCGAGCGACGGCGCCGAACGCGTGCTGGACCTGCTCGGCGTCACCCCGGGTGAGACGCTGCTGATCCACGGAGCGTCCGGCGCGCTCGGCACCATCGCCGTCCAGCTCGCCGTCGCACGCGGCGCCCGCGTCATCGGCACCGCCGGACCGGCCAACCAGGAGTACGTCACCTCGCTCGGCGCGACCGCGCTGGTCTACGGCGACAACCTGGTCCAGCGGGTCCGCGAGCTCGCCCCCGACGGAGTGGACGCCGTCCTCGACGCCGCGGGCAAGGGCGCACTGGAGGACTCCATCACCCTGCGCGGCGGCACCGACCGGATCGTCACCACCGCCGACTTCCGCGCCCGTGAACTCGGCGTCGTCTTCGCCGAGGGCCCGCAGCGCCGCTCCGCCGCACGGCTGGCCGAACTGGCCCGGCAGGCCGCCGACGGCACACTGGTGACCACGATCAGCGCCACCTACCCGCTGGCGGAAGCCGCCAAGGCGCAGCAGGCCAGCGACGGCGGCCACAACCGCGGCAAGATCGTCCTCACCGTCGACTGACCGATCACCCCCACCCGTACGACCAGGGAGCGACCATGTCCGACACCACCTCACCGGAGCCACCGGACGCGGCGCGCGACGGACGGCTGAGCTACGCCATCTTCCAGCTCGCCCGCGCACACCGCGGCCACGCCGCCGCCATGCTGCGCGCCCTGAACCTGCACCCGGGACAGGAGTTGCTGCTGATGCAGCTCTTCGACCGCGACGGCCGGACGCAGGCGGAGCTCCTGGAGCTTGCCGGCCTCGACCACTCCACCGTCTCCAAGTCACTGCGCCGCATGCAGGAGGCCGGACTGCTCACCCGGGAGCCCGCCGCCCACGACCGGCGGGTCATGGTGGTCAGCCTCACCGATGCCGGCCGCGCCCTGCGGGAGCCCATCGCCGACATGTGGCGCACCCTGGAGCAGATCTCCGTACGCGATCTGACCCCTGACCAGGTCGAGATGTTCACCGCGTGCGCGCGCACCATCGAGAAGTCGGTCAGGGACCACAGCCGGCAGGCATCTGCCGAGTAGTCAGGCACGGCCGGGCGGCCCACCCACCAGGAAGCGCGCCCCCCCTGCCCCGCGCGGAGCGAGGGCGCCCCGGGGGCAGCCCTCGCCGCCCGGGACGGCGAGAACCCTCCGCGGACGCCTCGACGCCGCGTATGAGCAGCGCGCACCGCATCACCGCGGCGGTCGGGGAACGCACGTACACGCACGCCGGCGCGGAGCAGGCCCCCCGGCGCCGCACGGGCGCGGACCCCGCCGTTCCGGCCGGTGCGCCGCAACCGCCCCGCGGAGCGGCCGCGCCGCGGGCTGCTCTTCCTCTCTTCCATCCTTTGTGCCAGCAAGGAGATCTCCATGACGGACGCATTCGCCCCGATCGATGTGGCCGGCCGGCCGATGGCCAACCGCATCGTGATGGCGCCGATGACCCGCAGCCGGGCCTACGGACCGGGAGCCACCCCGACCGATCTGATGGCGACCTACTACAGCCAGCGCGCGAGCGCCGGCCTCATCGTCACCGAAGGGATACAGCCCTCGCCGGCCGGCCAGGGATACCCCAACACGCCGGGCCTGCACGCCCCGGAGCAGGTGGCCGCCTGGCGCAAGGTCACCGACGCCGTCCACCGTGAAGGCGGAGTGATCTTCGCGCAGCTGATGCACACCGGCCGCATCGGCCACCCCAGCCTGCTTCCCGACGGTCTGCACCCCGTCGCGCCCTCACCCGTCGCCGCGCAGGGCCAGGTGTTCACCCACCAGGGACCGATGGACTTCGTCACTCCGCGGGAACTGGACGCCGACGCCATCGCCCGCACCGTCGCCGACTTCACCGACGCGGCACGCAACGCGGTCGCCGCCGGCTTCGACGGAGTGGAGATCCACGGCGCGAACGGCTATCTGATCCACCAGTTCCTCGCACCCAACACCAACCGGCGCACCGATGGCTGGGGCGGCGGCGTCGCCGGCCGGGTCCGCTTCGGTCTGGAGGTCGCCGCCGCCGTCGCGGAAGCGATCGGTGGCCACCGCACCGGCTTCCGCGTCTCGCCCGGAAACCCCTACAACGACATCGCCGAGACGGACGCGGTGGATGTGGAGAACACCTACACCGCCCTGGTCACCGAGCTCGGCGACCTGGACCTCGCCTACCTGCACATGATCGAAGGCGCCGACCGGACACTGACCGCACGCCTGCGCAAGACCTGGCCCGCCACGTTCATCCTCAACCCGCTCACCCACCCCGAGCCCACCGGCCCGGACGCACTCGCCCTCGTCCAGGACGGCACCGCGGACATGATCGCCTTCGGAGCGCTGTTCCTCGCCAACCCCGACCTGCCCGCCCGTCTGGCCGCCCGGGGCCCGTACAACACACCGGACCCCGCCACCTTCTACGGCGGCGACCACCACGGCTACACCGACTACCCGCACCTGTAGGGTGCCGGTCCCTGAGCGGGGAGGTCCGGGCGACGTCCTCGCCCGGACCTCGCGGCCCTCGGCCCGCGACCGGACGACAGCGGCGTCGGCGTACCGCGTCGTCCGGAGCACCACGACGGTGAACAACGACGGCCATCGCCAGGCCTCGGTTCCGCCGGTCGTCGCGGACCACGTACGGGATCTTGAGGCCATGAGCAGCCCATGGCAGGCTCGTGCCGCATGATCGACGAATTCGCGAAGGACGACCTGCACGGGAGACTGCGGCGGGACCGCAAGGCGCTGCTCTGGAAACTCGACGGCTTGTCCGAATACGACGCCCGCCGGCCTCTGACAGCGACCGGTACCAACCTCCTCGGCCTGGTCAAACACGTGGCCACCGTCGAGGCCAGGTACTTCGGCGAGGTCTTCGACCGCCCTTCCCCGGAACCGCTGCCCCGGTGGCAGGACCACTCCGACGGCAGCGATCTGTGGGCGACCGAGGGCGAGACCCGTGATCAGATCATCGGGTTCTACCGGCGCACGTGGGAACACTCGGACGCGACGATCGACGAGCTTCCCCTCGACGCCCCCGGCCACGTGCCGTGGTGGCCGGAGCCTTACGCCGACACGAACCTGTTCGCCGTCATGGTCCATGTCCTCGGCGAGTCCATCCGGCATGCCGGGCACGCCGACATCCTGCGCGAGGGCCTCGACGGCCGGACCGGGTTGCGTCCCGAACACGAGCAGCCGATCGACGAGGAAGCCCGTGCGGCCCACCGCGCGAGGATCGAGCAGGCCGCCCGGGATGGCGACGGCGCCGCTCGGGAGCGGACGGCAGCAGGGGAGCCACCCGCTCCCTGGCTTCGTTCATCTTCGGGAGCAGCGTCTGTCGACGGGTTCCGGAGCCAGTCGGTGATCAGCCGGCTCATGGATGTCGACGACAGATGACGGCACTGTCGTGGCCGCGAACGCGGGACAGCCGGCCACCCGTCAGGACGGCCGGCGACGGTCACATCGGACGCCACACGTGGCCCTGGAGGCCGGGAAGCGAGTAATCCGCCGGCAGACGCTTGCCGAAGCGAGTTCTCGGCACTGCTCGCTTACAGCTCCGGTCTCCGGAGAGCATCAAGGCGACGGCGATCTCACGCCGCTGCAGGTGTCCTCCCGGCCGCGGAACGGCGTTTCCAGTACGCGACGGTCAGCACGCCCAGCAACGGCCCCCACAGGGTCAGCGGCGCATAGCAGAAATAGAACCAGGCGGCTTCCCAGCCGCCGGCTTGGCTGGGGTATTCGGCCGGCAGGTCACCACCTCGGATCGTGGTCCCCCTGACCTGGGAGGCGATGAACAGAAGGGTGAACAGGAGGGTGAGGCTCGCGGCCCCGATGGTGGCCGGAAGGACGGCTGCCCCTCTCGGAACCCGGCGGCCGCGAAGGAACGGGATCCAGCGCGGGAACACCTCACCCCAGCGGGCGATCAGACCGATCGCGGCGAACGCGAAGACTTCGGACAGAACCGACAGGAAGACGACGTACATCCGTTCGCCGAGTCCGTGACCGCCGCCGAACGCGGCCGGGAGCCGCCAGATACTGGAAGGAAGGACGGCCAGGGGCACGGCGTAAGCCACGAGTCGAATCCGCCGTGACACTCCGGCAACGGGCTCGTGGGCCGCCCGCCATGCGACGCGTAATCGTCCGGGGCGAACGGTAGTGGGCTCTTCGGCGTGCTGGAGCTGCTGCATGGGCGGTCCTCGGCTTGGATGAACTGCTGTTCGGCCCGTTCAGTAATAAAGATCCCGGTCACGAGGGCTCCGAGCGTCACTCTGAGGGCCGACTCGGCTCCGCCCGACGGCCGACGAAGTGGTGCGACCAGCGGATGACTGCAGTGCCCGTTTGCCACATGACCAGTACGTTTCACCAAGGGCGGGACTGCTGCGGGGACCACTTCCGCGGCCGGCTGATCGCTCAGGGCCGTGAAGTCTTCGAGCGCGTAGTCACCGACCCGATGCCCTGGCAGAACTGCCCGTCGTCCAAGCCTCCGCAGTCGACGACGTCTGCCCGGAGGGTGAGGACATGCTGGGCATCGCCTGGAACGCACACATCCCGGCGACCGGCGATCAGCTCCCCACGAGCCCGTCCACCATCCGCTACCGGGAGCTGGTCCCCGCCTGGAACTTCGATTTCGACGACCACAACGAAATGACTCGCCGACTGCCCCGCTCGGCAGCTCTCTGCCTGGAGTAAGCGGAAGCCCGCAGTCACAAGGCGACGTCGAACAGCGGAGGGCGGGACCCCCGAACAGCACTGTCCGGCACCCCATCAGGCCGTGAACACGTCTCGGCTGACGAATACGCGACACCTCGACATGCGGGCCCACCAGTCCCGAGTCCGCTGTCCGACCGCGACCCGCAGCAGGACTGCCGGAGTCCGGACGACGCGGCCACGCACTCGCCGCCGGCCCGGGGTCGGACGGTGATGATGGCGACGATCAGGGTGATGTCCGGTCAGATGACTGTCTGTGCACGGGACTTGGCGCGAACGGCGTGCAGGGGGTTGTTCGTCTTGCCCCGGGCGGGCTCGATGTAGTGCTTGAGGACCGTGGGGGAACCGGGTTTCCACCGGCCCTGGGCGGTCGGGTCTCCTCCTGCTTCGGAGATCTCCTGTGCCGGGCCCCGGCGCAGGCCGTGCGCGGTCACCGTACGGCCGCCGGGGGCCTGGACGCCGGCGAGCCGGGCGCGGGTCTTGACGATGTTGCCGATCGCGTCGGGGCTGAGGAAGTCGCCGCGCGGCCCGGAGCGCGGGCGGATGGTGCCGCCGCGGGTGATGTGCCGGAACAGCGGGCCGGACGTGATGCCGTGACGGCGCAACTCCTCCAGCCACGCGCGTACTTGGACGACGGGGCAGAGGGACGGGACCTCCGGGTCGGCCGGTACGAACGTGTCCTCGCCGTGGGCGGCCTGGTCGGTCTTGGAGAACGCCACGCGTACGGTCACGCCGTCGTCCTCCACGGTCAGGTGCTCGACCAGGAGGTTGGCGAGCTCGCTGCGGCGGGACAGCATCCCCCATCCGAGGGTGAGCAGCGCGGCGTCCCTCAGGGCCTTCGGCTGCTCGCGCTCGTCGGCCGCGGTGCAGGTGGCCACCATGGCGGACAGGGCCGCGGTACGGATCGGCGGTGCCTTCCTGGGGGCGCGGCGCCGGGCCCGGTCCCGGGCGTGCCCGCGGAGGAGCTGCCGGGCCTCCTTCGTCCCGGGCTGCTGCCCGTCGGGGTGGGCGGAGCGGATCGCCGACATGTGGACCTGGACGGATGCGGGCGCCAGGTCCCGTTGCACCAGGTGTCCGACGTACTCCACGAATGTCGCCGTGGTGCACGGCATCGGCACCCGGCCGTTCTCGGCGCACCAGGTGCGGAACTGCCCGAGGGCCGAGCCGTAGGTGCGGGAGGTGTTGGCGGGCGGTGCCCCGTCGATCAGGTCGGCCGTCTCCTGCGAGATCCGGAAGTCGGCTTCGGTGTACGTCGGCTGGTCGGCCGTCGTCGGGATCGGGGCGTCCGGCCGGAGGAGCGTGTGCCGGCCGATGAGGGGGCGGTGTGCCGGCGTGTCCGCGAGGGCGGGGAGCGCCCGGTTCTCGTCCTCGTCGACCAGTTCGGCGTCGACCACTTCCACGGCGACGGAGTCGGCCATGTGCCCCTCCCTCAGAATAGCCTCGTATAAGGGAAATTATACGGGGCTGATTTCCAAGGCCCTTCTTGGCGTGGCCCCTGACGGCAGGACACGGACCGCTGCTACCGTTCTCGTCAATTCTCGTCTATTGGTACGGAAGGAATCATGCGTATCACCGTCACGATCGACGATCCCACCGACGACTTCCGGGAGCGACTCCTCGCACTCCTCGAGGAACACGCCGCCCACGTCGACGTCGACGCCACCTGGACCGTCGAGCGTGCCCTGCGGTACTACCGGGCCCTGCCCGCGCGAGCACGGCACATCGTCCAACTGGCCGCCGCCCGCGGCGGTTTCGTCGCCGACGACGAACTCCGCACCGACGGCGGCAGCCTCCGCGGCCACAGCGGCGCACTCAAGCGGGTCCTGGAGCGCGGCGCCCGCGAGGGCTGGTGGCCGGCCGGGATGCGGCCACCGGTCCAGGCGCAGGGTCCCGGCTTCGGAAAGGTCAAGGGCTACTCCATGCCCGCCGGACTCGTGGATGTCTTCTCCACCGCCATCGATCAGCACGCCAAGCAGAAGTGACGTCGCGGTACGCCACGTCAGCGTCACCCCTCCGTCGCAGAAGACCGGCGGGCCGCGTCTTTCCCTCCGCGCCATGATCCAGCCCGTGACCGCGACTCACGTCGCCCCGCGCATGGAAGCAGATCATGAGCGCGGAATACCAACGGATCGATCGGCTCGGGTTCGCGGAGTACCACGGCATGGCCGACATTGTCCTGTCGGTCAGGCGGCGTGGCAGAGCACCACCGGGTCGACCGGTGCCGCCACACGGGCCTCGGGCGCGGGGCGGGCGGTACAGGCGGTGGCTGCGTCCTGCGAGCGGTTCCGCGCGAAGACGACGAGGCGGAGGGCCACGAACCGCCCGATGCCGGCAAGCGCGGAGGCGGACAGGTAGACGGCCTGCTCGAGCATTGCGCCCGGCGCCGCCACCAGCAACGATGCGCAGACCCGCGTCCGCCTCCAGGGCGTGGGGCACGTCCGTGTGCACCGGCACCGGCCCGTACAGGGCCGCGTCAAGACGATCAGCGTGAAGCGCGAAGGCAACCGCTGGTACGCCGTCCTCGCCTGCGACAACGTGCCCGCCGAGGAACTGCCGCCCACCGGGACAAACGTCGGCATCGACATGGGCATCACCCACTTCCTCACCACCTCGGACGGCGAACACATCGCCAACCCGCGCTTCCTCCAGGCGATGGCCGACGAACTCGCCGAAGCGCAGCGGCACCTCGCGACGTTCCCGAAGCGGACCCGGCAGCGCACCAAGCGCCACCGCGCCGCCGCCCGGAAGGTCGCCCAACTGCACCGCAGGATCCGGCGGCAGCGCGCCGACTTCCACCACAAGACCGCCCGCGCGCTCATCACCGACCACGACGTGATCGCGCACGAGCGACTGAACACCGCGGGCATGACCAAGAGCCCCGCACCCAAGGCCGACCCCGAGCAGCCCGGCAGCTTCCTGCCGAACGGTGCCGCAGCGAAGGCCGGCCTCAACCGCGGCATCCTCGACGCGGGTTGGGCGCAGTTCCTCGGAATCCTGGCGAACAAGGCTGAAAGAGCCGGTCGCCTCACGGTTTCGGTGGACGCGCGCAACACTCCCCCGCAAGCGGGAGGTACCCCCACCCGCACGCGCCCCGACTGCGGGCACGTCGCGAAGGAGAACCGTGTCACTCAAGCGAAGTTCGAATGTGTCAGATGCGGGTTCGCAGCGAACGCCGACCACGTCGGCGCGACGAACGTCCTCAACAGGGCCGGGCTGGTCCTCTGCGCGGCGGCTTAACCACCGACGCAGGAAGCCCACGCGTTCACGCGTGGGTGGAGTCACAGACCTCGGCGTCGTAGACGTCCCAGCACCAGTCCCAGACGTTGCCGAGCATGTCGTAAAGCCCCCACGAGTTGGGGCGTTTGCCGCCCACCTCGCGGATGCGCTCGTGTGAGTTTCCGCGGTACCAGCCGATCTCGTCGAGCTCCCCGTAGCGCGGCCCGGTCGTCCCGGCACGGCAGGCGTGCTCCCACTCGGCTTCGGTCGGCAGCCGATACCCGTCGGTGGACGCGTCCCACTCGATGACTTCGTCCTCGGCACGGATGTGGTATGCGGGCGTGAGGCCGGCGCACTGGGACAGGGCGTTGCAGAACCGCGTCGCGTCCCACCAAGAGACGCACTCGACGGGCAACTGGTCCCCACGGGCGGTACTCGGCCGCTGGCCTGTGACCTGTGCGTACAACGCCTGGGTGACCGGGGAAGCCGCGAGCTGGCAGGGCGCGAGTTCGACCGACCAACTGCGCTGTGTCCGCCGGTCCGACAGCGTCACCTGCCCCGGTGGGATGGCGACCATCTCGTTCCCCGTCATCAGGTCCATGATCAGGAGATCCTAACGAGACCTGTCAGTGCGAAACGCCAGAGCCACCCGCGGTTGTCCTTGGCTGACAGGAATCTGCAAGTCGTCGTCCTTCACTGACACGGACAGCCATTGATCATCCTTCAGGGGCAATCGGTCAACGCTCACTGGCACAGGTCAGGTGCCCTCGCGGTGACTTCACTCGACCGGCATGACCTGCGCCGTCTGTTGCGTCTTCAGTGCGTGGCCTGGTCGGCTGTTTCTCGGGTGATGTCGGCGTAGAGGCGGAAGAGGGCCGGGCGGGCCTCGCCGTGGCCGCGTTCTGCCAGGGCCGCCCAGCACCGGGCGACGAGCTTCCGGGCCTGGGCGCCGGGCCAGGGGTGGGGCAGGAGCTGAGGCGGCAGCAGTGGATCGGGCTCCATGGCGCGGGTGAGTTCGGCGGCCAGCTCGACAGCGATGGTGAGAAGTGCGGCCGGGGAGAGTTCGGCAGGGCCGGTGAGCCGGGTGAGGCGGGGCCGGGTGATGCGGCTGAGGCGGTGGTAGCGGTCGGCGATCTCCTGCAGAGGCCACAGGCGGCGGGCGAGTTCGGCAGGCTCCCGGGTGTCGCCCCTGCGCAGGTCTGTCGTGGTGAGGAGGGTGAGCGCGTCGCGGGCGCCGAGGCGGTGGGCTGCTTCCTCGACGTACGGTTCCCATGTGTTGGCGCAGACGTACAGTCCGCCCTGGAGCGGGGCGCCACCGAGGTGGACGAGCGTCTCGCGCAGGGCGTCCCGGGCGGTGCGCGCCGATTCGGGCACCGCGAAGGCGGCCAGGTGCCAGACACCGTCCCAGGGCGCGAGCCCGGCGTCCTGCTGGAATGCGTGCCGCAGGAAGTCCGCGTTGGGGGCGAGGGCACGCATGGTGTCCGGGGTCGCGTGCAGTTCCGCTTTGCGGCCTCGGCCTTCGTGGGTGAACCGGCCTTCGGTCACGAGGCGTTTGACGCACAGCCGTACCTGCTGGTCGCTCATGCCCAGGGTGTTGGCGACGGTGTACAGCTCGTCCGCGCCGACGGTGCCGTCCTCGCGGATCAGCGCGTGGACGAGCATGCGGGTGGGGACCTCGACGTGGTCGGTGCCGGTGCTCACAGTTCTCCCGTCCCTCCTGCCGTGACCGGGCGGTGCATGGTGGTCACCGCGCCGAATCCGAGCAGCCCGCGCAGGTAGGGCGTGTGCTCGGTCCGTACGGCCGTGAAGCCGCGCCGCTCGTACAGGGCCCGGGCGCGCGGGTTGGTGTCGATCACGTCCAGTCTGATCTCCCGGCAGTCCTGCTCCGCCGCGACGGCGGCCACTTCCTCGATGAGGAGGCTTCCGACGCCGCGGCCGCGCATGTCCGGGTCCACGGCGATGCCGTCCATGACGAGCTGTCCGGGGGCCGGGTGACGTTCGAACAGGGCGAGGAGCAGGAGTCGGTGCAGTCCTCGCAGGTGCCCGTAAGCGCGCAGTACGGCGCGGGCCGATCCCCCGGTGAGGGCTCGCCCGCCGTGGTGGTAGCCGGCGAGGCCGACGAGCCGCCCGTCGAGGAGTGCGCAGACCGCTCGATCGGTGTTCAGGTGGGTGGCGATGAAGGACACCGCCTTGTCCGCCGGGTTCAGGGCGGGGCCGAGTTTGCGGCCGAAGGCGTCCCAGTACAACTCGGCCACCCGCCGCTCGGCTCCAGCCGGAACGCCCCGCCGCACCGTCACCGGTCCGGCCCCGGAGCCTGTCGCGTCCAGTCCCATGCCGTGCCTCCTTCCTTCCTGAAACCGAGACTTGAAACTATCAGATACTCAACGACCGTTCCCATAGTGATAGTTTCGGTATCTGCTGCACACCCGAACAGAGGCGGCCCTCCCATGTGTCCGAAGACCCAGCCCCGACGGCGCGGGCTCCGCATCGCCGTGTGGTCACTTGTCACGGTCCTGGTCGTGGCCGTCGGCCTCGTCGGTGTGGTGCTGTGGCAGAACTCCTACGACATGGACGAGCAGCGGGTCGCGATCCGCCACGGTGGCCACACCCTCAACGGCGTACTGGCCGTCCCCAAGGACGGCCGCAAGCACCACGGCCTGGTCGTGTACGTCCACGGCGACGGCCCCGTCGACGCCACCCACGACGACGGTTACAAGCCCATGTGGGAGGCGAACGCCAAAGCCGGGTACGCCTCCCTGTCCTGGGACAAGCCCGGCGTCGCGGGCGCGCCCGGAAACTGGCTCGACCAGTCCATGGACGACCGGGCCGACGAGGCAGCCGCCGCCATCACCTGGGCCCGGGCCCGCCCGGACGTCGACGGCGACCGGATCGGACTCTGGGGCGCCAGCCAGGCGGGCTGGGTCCTGCCGAAGATCGCCGCCAGGACGCCCGTGAGCTTCGTCATCGCCGTCTCGCCCGCGATCAACTGGCTCCAGCAAGGCCGCTACAACCTCCTCGCCGAGCTGCGCGCCGACGGCGCGTCAGCAGCCCGCACCAAGGCGGAGGTCGCCAGGAGCGACACCACCCGCCGGCTGCTGGGACGCCACGCGACCTTCGAGGAGTACGTCCGGGCGATGGGCGGCGACGCGGACGGCATGACCGCCGACCGCTGGGGCTTCGTCTCCAAGAACCACACCGCGGACGCCACGCAGGACCTCCGCGCCCTGCGCGGCGTACCGGTGCTGCTGACCCTCGCGGGCCACGACATCAACGTGGACACCGCCGACACGGAGCGCACGTACCACAAGGTGCTGGACGCGGGCGGTGCGTTGACGGTCAAGCATTACCCGGACGCGACCCATTCACTGCTCAAGCAGTCCATTGAGCAGTCGGACCTCAAGATCACGCTCACCGCGCTCCTCTCCCCCCACTCGCTCTTCGCGGACGGATTCCTGGACGATCAAAGACAGTTCCTCAAGGAACTCGGCCGAGGCAGCCACGCCACTTCATGACACTCCCGCAAGCCCGGCCATGGCGCATGGTGCACGTTCACGTGTACCGCCCGGTGCCTGCCAGGGTGAGGAGCCGGTGCATGTGTTCGGGCGGCAGGTCGGGGTTGCCGGCCGCGGCGGTCGCGACCCGTTCCGACGGGTCGGCCAGCAACTGCGTCAGCTCGCGGACCGGAAGCCGGGGGTGGGTCGCGATCGTGTGGCGCACGGTGGGGTCGGGATCGGCGACCAGGCGGCGGACGAGTTCCACCGGCAGGTCGGGGTCGCGCGGGGCCAGTTGCCGCATCCTCGGGTCGGGGTCGGTGGCCAGGCGCCGGAGGACGGCCGTCGGGAGGGGGAAGTCGTCCGCCGGACGCCACCGGGTCTTCTTCACCGGGCGGTAGGTGCGGTCGATGCGTTCGGCGGTGGCCGCGTCGATCCGGTCCCGGGCGTGCAGGGCCATGGCCGTACGGACGCCGCTGTCCTCGTCGTCGAGCAGCCGGGCCACGACCGGCGCGGGGAGGTCGTCGGACATCGCGGCCGAGGCGCGGAAGCAGGTGTAGGGCGAGTCCACGTGCGGCAGGGGGTCGGCGGTCACCCACGGCAGGCGCAGTGCCCGCAATTGCAGATGCGCCATCTCGCTCATGATCTGCTGTTCGAGCGCGTCGTCGTCCAGGCCGGCGTGGAGATCGGTGAGCCAGTCCCGTGGGGGCACGTCGGACAGGAGCCGTGCGTGGATCGTGGCGCGGGTCGGCTCAGGGGTGTCCCGGCGTGCGAAGACGCGGAGTCTGACCTGCGGGTTGGAGTCTTCGGCAAGGACGTCGCGCAGCAGCGGTGGGAGGTCGGGGTGCCCGGCGAGTTCCTCCCGCACCTCAGGGGTCGGGTCGTCGGCCAGCCGGCGGGCCGTGTCGGCGTCGAGGGTGCAGTGGCGCACCGCCCCGGCGCGCGTGACCGGGTCGGCCAGCAGCGCCGGGATCAGGTCGGCGGGCGGTACGGGATGAGGAAGCCGCGCGTAGTAGGTCGCGCAGGCTCGTGCCCGCACCACGCCCTCGGGATCCGTCAGCAGAGTCCGGCGTATCGCTTCCGGGGCCCGCGTCCACCACCGGGCGAGCGTCGCCCGTACCTCCGGCTCCGGGTCGGCCGCCAGCCGGGCGCGCAGATCCTCCGGCATCCGGTCGCTCTGCGCCAGCCACTCCCGCACCCGCGGCTCGCTGTCGCCGAGCAGCCGCTCGAACAACTCGCGCGGTGCGCCGCCGTCCGCGCCGACCACCACGGCCTCCCGTATCGTCGGATCCGGGTGCTCGGCGAGCGTCATCCGGAAGGCGTCCGGCAGGCTGCGGTTGAGCGCGAGCGAATGTGTGAGCCGGTGATCGTCCAGGGCGATGAGCTCGGCGATCATGTCGTCGGTCAGATCCGGGCGCCCGGCGACGCCGCGACGGCTCTTGCGATGGGCGAAGAGGCGACGGACGTACTCGGGCGGCAACGCGGGATTCTCCGCGAGTCCTTCCAGCACCTTGTCGAGGTGGACCGGCGGCGGTGCGGCATCCGACATGACGCATGACCCTTCTGGCTCGGCGAGTCGACCGCCGAGTCTTCCATGTGCGGTGCCCGCGGTCCCCGCTTCGAGCGGCCGGGCGTCCGACAGGGCCCGTATCTGTCCGGCTCCGCTCACCGCCGACGCTCCGCATGCCTGACCAGGGCGGCTTCCATCGGCCCCACCCCGAGTCTCGCGGTGGGAGGGTGGGCAGGGTCCGCCGGAACAGTCGGCAGCCGCGCGTCTGCCGACCGTCGGACCTGCGGCCCTGGTCTCCGTCGGCACGCTCGGTCGCAATCCCGCAGTCGGGGGAGTGAGACAAACCTTCCGGTGGCATGACGTCTGAGGGACGGAGGGGAGCGGGGGCGGATTGTGCGGCTGATCGTCGTGATGCTGGTGACTCTGGTGTGTTGGCTGACGTCACCAGCGGAGGCGTACGGTGTTGCGGGAATCGCGGGCGACTGCGCCGTTCGCCGGCTCGCCTCCGCACACGTCTCCGCGTCTCTGCGCCTGCTCCACCACGGCCGTACGCACAGCAGAGCCGAGAGCGTGATGACCGTGCGCGTGCCCGCGTCGTGGCCACTGGCGCCGAAACTCCTGATGAGTGAGGACAGCGGCGCGTACCGGCAGGCCCTGCGCTGCCTGGTGCGAGAGGAAACCGATGCCCAGCGGCTCCGCCCGGACGAGTGGAGAAAGGCCCCTCCCCGCATCACCTCCGACGGCAAGGAGGTGCGTATCCGGATGGAGACGTACGCCTGGGTCGACGAACGCCATGTGGCGCTCGGGCCCTGGCGGATCGAGACGGGATTCACCCGCTGGACCATCCGGTTCAAGGCACCCGGGGCCCTGCAGGCCGCGCGGTGGGACACCATTGAAATCGACCCGGGCACGCCGGGCGCGGAGTGGGCACGGCCCGAGCCGTCGGCCGGCCGAGGCACCCACGCCCTGGTGTGGAAGCCCTCGACGGGGTCGGCGCGATCGATTCCCGAGATCGAGGTACGAACGACCCCGCCCTGGCAGCGGGCGTGGGCGGCACGCGACGGCCGCGACATGAACAACGTCAGTGTGTTGGGCGGCTTCCTCTGGATGGTGGGGATCGCTGCGGTCGCCACCATGGCGGCCCGATCGGCCCGGAGTCGACCGGCGGGCGCGCTGGGCACGCCGGAGGAAACGGGTGCCGCTCGACGATTGGTCGGCTGGGTGTGGCTGAGTCCCGCCCTCGCCTTCCTGAACGGGTTCCGGATCGGCCCACCCGACACAGGGGTTGTCCTGGGGGTCGCCCTGTGGGCGGGGACGGCTGTCGCCATCGCCGCACTGTGCCGGGGACCCGCCGTCGTGGCGGTCACCGGAACTCTCGGAGTCGCGGCCGTCATCCCAGCCCTTGTCTCCTCCTCCACCGGAGCCCTCATCACGGCGGACGTGCTCGCTCAGTCGGCCCTGCTCTGTGGCGCCCTCGCCTGGGCCCGGCAGTTGTCGGCGCCTCACCGGCGGCCCGGACTCCCCGTGCTGGTCCCGTTGTCCATGGCACTGGCGGCCGTACTGGTCGGCTGTCATCTGTGGCTGTCGGAGCGCGAGTGGGACCGTGTGTCCTGGCTCAGTGACCCGACCACCGACGAGTACGCCACGCGGCACGGCGAGCATCTGACCAGCGGGCTGCACGAGCTGGCAGCCGATGGTGCCACCTGGCTGCTCGGCTACGACTCCTTGCTGACAGCGCTGGCGATCGCCGCACTGCTGCGGGCACGAGGCACCGCACCACAGTCCCGGCACACCGCCCCGGCCACGCCGGACGTCCTGCTGATGCTGCTGCTCTACACGGTTGTCGTCACACCCCCGATCGGGTTCTACCTCAACAACAGTGCCCTTGCATGGCTTCCGATCGGCCTGGATATCGCCTCGCTGGGATTGCTCCTCATCGTCGGCGGCCGACGCTCGACGCTCGCACAACGCCTGGACGTCTCCGGACGGCCGCTGCGCGAACTCTTCGCCGAGGCACACCGCGTGGATTTCCTCCACCGCGCCCGCCAGTACCGGGAACTGCACGCCACCTTGCGCCGGCTGGACCACGGCCAGTCCGACGAGACGACGATGACCCGGGCCGCGGTGGAGCGTCGGCTGCGTGGACTTCACCGCTGGCGGACGCCCCGGCACACCAACGGACCGGCCTCGGACCGGCTCCCCTCAGACGTGACCGTCGTCGACGTCGTCCTGGCCTGGGGACCACGCGCGACCTGGTGGGAGAACGGCCACCGAGCCGCCACCTACGCCGCCCTCCTCGCCGTCCCGGCGAGCGCACTGATGACATGGCGGACCTGGATCGAGAACGGCTCGTGGGAGCAGACCTCATGGGGCGCGGCGGACACAGCGCTCACGCTGTTGCTCTGGGAACTGGGGTGGGTCGGCGCCGGCTTTCTGCTGGGAGCCCTGTGGCGGCTGTTGCCTGGGCGCCGCGGCCCTGCTCGCGCCCTGGGCCTCGGATTGGCGTACGCCCTGCCCACCGGCCTCGACTCGCTGGCTCGCCTCGCCACCGACGAAAGTCAGGGCGACGCCGCGCTGGACGTGTCCCTCACCCTGCTGATCCTCACCATCACCGCACTCGCCATGGACCTGGAGACCTTCCGCGGAGAACGACGTTACTGGCCGTCACAGCTCAGTCTCCTGCTGTCCGTCTACCAGATGCGCTACCTCGCCCTGCAGGCCGCGTATCTCATCGCCCAGATCGTCGCCGCCATCACCATCTGGCAGTTCGTCACCGACAGCGGTGGGCCGACGGAGACTCCGGTCAAGTTCCAGCCGTGAAGCGACGGCATCGCTCTCGACGTGGATCTGCCCGTAAGTACAGGAGGGGCGGCGAAGTGGTCGGACCGTCGGGGGGGGTGGGGGGTTTTAAGGCGGGGGTTAAAACCAACCACCCCCCCCCCCCCACCCCCCCCCCCCCCCCCCACTGAGCCCAAAACAAAACGCGGGGGAAAAAGGGGGGGGAAAAACC